>CAZBED010000003.1:0-2154 GCA_964490845.1 uncultured Chitinophagales bacterium
TTACCGCTACAGGCGGTAATCCTACTACCGTAATTATTACCGTCGTCTCTGTACACTCATCTGTCTGATTATTGCATGAGCGTACACATAACGTATCATTACCTTTCAACGGCCCTGCTATGTATACCAGACATCCTGCTGAATCAATCGACCAAGTGCCAAAAATACCGCTACCGGCTGTACCGCCATCACATAAAGTGACTGTATCATTTCCTGTCTGGAAGTTACAGATGGTAATAGTGGTCTTAATTGGAGTAGTATCACGTAACGTATCAATTATTACACGCGGTGTATCAAATACCCTTGGCGGAATATTAATGATGAGTACCGTGGTATCGCACAGGCCGGAGACGTTATCACACTTGGTGACACATACGGTATCTATAACGAGTTCCGTACGGATTGTCTGATCTCTGATTATAGATACACAAGTAGTACCCGGTATACTGGTTACATTAATAAACACTGAAGTATCCTGTTTACATCTGTTGATAGTCACATTTGTAATTGTCATGCCGATCGGTGATTTAGTACATATAGTATCCGTATCACAAGTAGTACAGATTGTAGTAATAATCGTATCTATCTTAGGAGTATTACTGATAATCACAGTTGAAGTATCACATATTTTTCTTACTGTATCACATGTTACGACACATAATTCATCCAGATTATATCCAACCGTAGAATCTCTTTGTACTTTAATACAAGTTGTTCCTGAAACAATGCTATAGCTGTTCAGACTCTTCACAGATCCGCAGTTAGAGAGTATAGATACTGTATGCGCAGTCATAATAGGATCAACAGGGATACATACATCGGTGATTGTTGTAATCTGATTGGTATCTCTGATAGTATCATGAACCAGGCAGTTGCTGACGGTCAGATTCAACAACAATGTATCTCTACAAACACCTGACGGATAGATAATCTGGTACGTACCGGTGCTGTTGAATGTCTGGCCTGCATAGGTTACACTGTATCCTGCGCAAATAGTTGTATCCAACTGAGATTTGATACCACCTTGTGACACATCTAAATTCAACGTTACGATACTGTCGCAACCAACGGAATTTTGCAAAGTTACAATATACGTTCCAGAAGCATTGAATGTCTGATTACCTACCACTACTGCATCTCCTCTGCATATCTCTCTGTCAATAGTAGTTCTGGATGCCGGTTTCACAGTCAATGTCAGTGCAATGATATTCATACATCTGCCATTTGGTGATGGAATATAGTATGTACCTGCATCTGTAAATGTTTGTCCGCCTACCGTAGCTGTTTCTCCTTCACAGATTGTCTGTCTGACAAATGAAGTATCCCCATTATTTAAGGTAATCAAGTTCAACGTCACCGTACTGTCACAACCGGCGGCACTGGTCAGTGTTACCTGATAAGTACCTGTTGTTGTAAATACGCTTTGACCAATCGTTACGCTCTCTCCTTTACAGATAGCAGTATCCACTGTTGTTCTCATTTTCGGATTCACCGTCAGATTCAACAAGATTACACTATCACAACCCAATGAGTTTGTAGTTCTGACCTGATACGTTCCGGTGGTATTGAATATTTGTCCGGCTACAGTAATGATATCTCCTTCGCATATTGAACGGGATATATTAGCCTCGCTCGGATAATTCACTGTCAGGTTCAGTTTGATAATACCGGTACACTGTTGATTCTGGAACGGAACATAATAGGTTCCTGCAGTTCCGAATAATGTTCCGCCTATATTTACGAACTCACCGTTACAGATTGTTCTGTCAGTAACCACTGTATCTTGTCTCAATACAGATATATTTACAGTTAAGATACTATCGCAGCCTTTAGAAGAAGACAATACAATGATAGAATCTGTAACACTTGTTGTAAACACCTGACCGCCCACTGTAATCTGCTCTCCGTAACATATCACCGCATCTACCTGAGTTCTCTTAATTGGATTCACGGTGAGGTTCAATGTTATGATACTGTCACAGCCATGTGCTGTCTGTAATCTTACAACATAAGTACCTGTTAAGCCATAACTGTTATCACCAATGGTAACAGTGCTTCCCTGACATATTGTAGTATCAACCACGATGTCCAGATAAACCGGATGTACCGTTAAGTTCAGTAACAACGTGTCTCTACATACTCCATTCGGATAAA
>CAZBED010000003.1:2254-322273 GCA_964490845.1 uncultured Chitinophagales bacterium
AGTTCGATACCGTTATCTGATAGCTGCCCGTTGCATTGTAGGCCTGGCCGCCTACGGTTGTCACATCGCCTTCACAGATAGAGCGGGTTATCGTAGAGCTCGTCGGTTGGTTAACAATCAAGTGTAATTCCACTATGCCTAAACACTGATTGTTCTGGAATGGAACATAGTACGTTCCTGCCTGTGTAAACAGCGTACCCCCTATATTCACTGAACCTCCCGCACATATCGTGTCGTTTCTGTAAATCGTATCTTGTTTTAAGATCGTTAAGTTCAGCGTAATGATACTGTCGCAGCCTTTCGACGTGCTCAGCGTGATTATCTGATTCGTTACACTTGTATTGAACACCTGTGTGCCCACTACTACCTGCTCGCCGTAGCACAACACCGCGTCGATGTTTGTTCGTTTCACCGGATTTACCGTCAGGTTCAATGTCACGATGCTGTCACAGCCATACACTGTCTGCAACACCACTCGGTAGGTTCCTGTCAGGCCGAAGGAGTTGTTGCCTATCGTTACCGTACTGCCTTCGCAGATCGTGCTGTCTACCACAATGTTTGTATAGATTGGATGTACCGTTAAGTTCAGTAACAACGTGTCTCTACATACTCCATTCGGATAAATAATCTGGTATGTTCCGGTTGTGCTGAATGTCTGACCGGCAAACGTTACGCTGCCTCCTTCGCATATCGCACTGTCCACCTGTACCTTAGAACCTCCCTGTTGTACATTCAGGTTCAATGTTACGATACTGTCGCAACCCACTGAGTTCTGTAACGTAACTGTATATGTACCCGTTGCATTGAATGTCTGGTTGCCTACTGTTACCGCTTGTCCTACACAGATAACTCTCTCTATCGTTGTTCTGGAAACCGGTTTCACATTCAACGTCAGCTCGATGATGTTCGTACATCTGCCGTTTGGTGATGGTATGTAATAGGTACCTGCCTGCGTAAACGTTTGGCCGCCTACCGTTGCTGACTGTCCTTCACAAATCGTTTGTGTTGTTCTTGTCGTATCGCCGTTGCTCAATACCACCAGGTTTAATGTGACCGTACTGTCACAGCCTGTTGAGCTGCTCAGCGTTACATGGTATGTTCCTGTTGTACTGAAGATGCGCGGGCCTACCGTTACGCTCTCGCCTCTACAAATCACACTGTCTACCGTTGTGCTCACTTTCGGATTCACCGTCAGATTCAATGTAATCACACTGTCACAGCCTTTCGAGTTCGATACCGTTATCTGATAGCTGCCCGTTGCATTGTAGGCCTGGCCGCCTACCGTCGTCACATCGCCTTCACAGATAGAGCGGGTTAGCACGGAACTGGTCGGCTGGTTCACCACTAAGTGTAATTCCACTATGCCCAAACACTGATTGTTCTGGAATGGTACATAGTACGTACCTGTCTGTGTAAACAGCGTACCGCCTATGTTCACTGACCCTCCGGCACATATCGTGTCGTTTCTGTATATCGTATCTTGTTTTAAGATCGTTAAATTTAGTGTGATAATACTGTCACAACCTTTGGAGGTGCTCAGCGTAATTATCTGATTCGTTACACTTGTATTGAACACCTGTGTACCCACTACCACCTGCTCGCCGTAGCACAACACCGCGTCGATGTTTGTACGTTTCACCGGATTCACCGTCAGGTTCAGTGTCACGATGCTGTCACAGCCATACGCTGTCTGCAACACCACCCTGTAGGTGCCGGTCAGTCCGAAGGAGTTATTGCCTATCGTTACCGTACTGCCTTCGCAAATCGTGCTGTCTACCACAATGTTTGTATAGATTGGATGTACCGTTAACTTCAGTAACAACGTATCTCTACATACACCGGATGGATAAATAATCTGGTATGTTCCGGTTGTGCTCAATGTCTGGCCGAAGTATGTTACACTGCTGCCTTCGCATATAGCAGTATCCACCTGCGTTTTCAGGCCTCCTTGAGAAACATCTAATATCAATGTAATAATGCTATCACAACCCACTGAATTCTGTAAGGTAACTGTATAAGTACCTGTTGAATTAAATGTTTGTCCGCCTACTACTATCGATTCACCCTGACAGATAGCTCTGTTTATGGTGGTTTTTGAAATTGGTTTTACATTTAAGGTTAATGCGATGATGTTGGTACATCTGCCGTTTGCCGATAAGATATAATAGGTACCTGCCTGCGTAAACGTTTGGCCTCCTACCGTTGCTGACTGTCCTTCACAGATTGTTTGTGTTATAAAAGTTGTATCTCCATTGCTCAATACTATCAGATTGAGTGTAACAACGCTATCACAGCCTTTTGATGTAGCCAGATGAACCTGATAAGTACCTGATGCATTAAACACACTTGTACCAATTATCACACTATCACCTCTACAGATAGCGGAATCCACTTGTGTAAATTTCTTAGGATTTACAGCAAGGTTCAGTGTAATGATACTATCACAACCTTTAGAGTTTTGTATGGTAATGGTATAAGTACCCGGTGCTGCAAATACCTGACCCGCTAAGACCAGAATTTCCCCATCACAAATCTCTCTGTCAAGCGTTGCTCTTGTTTTTGGATTTACCGTTAAAATCAATTTTACAGTACCAATACATTGGTTATTCTGGAATGGCACATAGTACGTTCCTGCCTGTGTAAACAACTGGCCACCTACATTCGCGGACTCACCTTCACAAATTGTTCTGGTGGTAACGATAGTATCCAAGCCTAATACTGTAATGTTTATTGTTATTATACTATCGCAACCTTTGGAGGTAGGCTGTATGATTATTGAATCCGCTACACTTGTAGTGAATACCTGTCCGCCTGCTGTGATTTGCTCACCCTGGCAAATGATGGCATCCACATTTGTTCGCTTAATCGGATTTACTGTCAGGTTTAAGTTTACAATACTATCGCAACCTTTAGCTGATTGTAATACCACCTGATAGGTTCCGGTCAGACCGTATGCATTATTGCCTACTCTGACCGTATTACCTTCGCAAATGGTAGAATCAATTGTGGTAATAAATACTTTATTAACTATAATAGTTTGCTGATAAACAGTAGCATTCAGACACTCGTCTTTAGCTGTCCATTTTCTGGTATATATTTTTGTATTCGCTACAGAAACTGAATCAATTGTTTCTGTAAAGGTAACTGTAGCAGTTCCGCAATTATCAGAAGCTGTTAAAACTTCCGGAACTGAAACCGTACCGCAGACAGTTTTGTCTACCGGCAGGATTTCATTAAATGTCGGAGGAGTTGTATCTCTGATGGTAAATGTTGCTGTTGTTGTTTTAAAATTACCGCATGAATCAGTTGCTTTAAATATTACCGTTGCACTTCCTGTTGCGCCGCAACCATCGCTCAGTCCGCCAAAGTTGTTTGACCAGATTACGCCTCCGCTGCAGATATCGCTTGCTCTTGCACCTCCGTTGTTCGCCAACCATGCTGCCAGCGCCCCTGCATTGCCGGCGCCATCACACTCAACTATAGAATCTCTCGCTGCCGTTGTGATTTCAGGTGCTGTTGTATCTCTGATGGTAAATGTTGCTGTTGTTGTGCTGAAGTTACCGCATGAGTCTGTTGCTTTGAACGTCACTCGTGCTGAGCCCGTTTTGCCGCAACCATCGCTCAGGCCACCAAAGTTGTTTGACCAGATTACGCCTCCGCTGCAGATATCGCTTGCTCTTGCGCCTCCGTTGTTCGCCAACCATGCTGCCAGTGCCCCTGCATTGCCTGAACCATCACACTCAACTATAGAATCTCTTGCTGCCGTTGTGATTTCAGGTGCTGTTGTATCTCTGATGGTAAATGTTGCTGTTGTTGTGCTGAAGTTACCGCATGAGTCTGTTGCTTTGAACGTCACTCGTGCTGAGCCCGTTTTGCCGCAACCATCGCTCAGGCCGCCAAAGTTGTTTGACCAGATTACGCCTCCGCTGCAGATATCGCTTGCGCTTGCACCTCCGTTGTTCGCCAACCATGCTGCCAATGCAGCAGCATTGCCTGAACCATCACACTCAACTATTGAATCTCTCGCTGCCGTTGTGATTTCAGGTGCTGTTGTATCTCTGATGGTAAATGTTGCTGTTGTTGTGCTGAAGTTACCGCATGAGTCTGTTGCTTTGAACGTCACTCGTGCTGAGCCCGTTTTGCCGCAACCATCGCTCAGTCCGCCAAAGTTGTTTGACCAGATTACGCCTCCGCTGCAGATATCACTTGCTCTTGCGCCTCCGTTGTTTGCCAACCATGCTGCCAATGCTGCTGCATTGCCTGCACCGTCACATTCCACGATGGAATCTCTCGCTGCTGTTGTGATTTCAGGTGCTGTTGTGTCTCTGATGGTAAAGGTTGCTGTTGTTGTGCTGAAGTTACCGCAAGAGTCTGTTGCTTTAAATGTTACTATTGCGCTTCCTGTCGCACCACAGCCATCACTCAGGCCGCCAAAGTTGTTTGACCAGATTACACCGCCACTGCAGATATCACTTGCTCTTGCGCCACCGTTGTTTGCCAACCATGCCGCTAATGCTCCTGCATTGCCTGAACCGTCACATTCAACAATAGTGTCTCTTGCAATTGTATTAATAACAGGTGCAGTTGTATCAATAATTCTGAAAGTTGCAGCTGTACTTACACTATTGCTACAAGTATCTGTTGCTGTAAATGTTACTGTAGCAGAACCTGTTTTAGCACAACCATCACTCAATCCTGTGAAATCTGAAGTCCAAGTTAATCCTCCTGAAGCAACAGTTGCTACTGCACCTCCATGATTAGCCAACCATGCTGCCAATTCTGTCAGATTTCCGGCACCATCGCAGTCTACAGTTTTATCTTGAGCTGGTGTAACCAACACTGGTTTATTTGTATTTACAGACACCGTAAAACAAGCGGTATCTCTGCAGCCTTGTGCCGTTTGAGCCACAACACTGTATGAAGTGGTTGCCAATGGAGTTACATCTAAAGTCAGGTTACTTCCTAAACTGGCTCCGGTTGCCTGACAATTTGCAAACCAGCCAACTGCAGTTAATCCTGCCGCTGGCGCAAAACTCAAGGTTTTTGTTTCACCTAAACAGATGGTAGCAGCAGGGCCATTCACATTTATTTCCGGTTTGTTATTGACATTGATTGTTAACTCCGTTGTATCTGAACAACCATTACCGTTATCATCGGTAACGATTAATGTATACTTAGTAGTTACAGTTGGGAACAGCGTAAAAGGACCTGCTCCAGACCCAATGGCCGGTGACCATGAATATACATAAGGTAAGATACCGCCACTCACGGATGCAGAAATCTGTACCGATTCACCCTGACAGATGGTATTATCAGGATCGCTGGACACTATCGCCGCCGTTACCGGGCACTCACCACATGTGTATGGTGTTTTGGTATATGTTCCCTGACAATTGTTGACATCTGTAATGGTAACAAATGTACCGGAACCCGATGGTATACCGGAAATGGTAATAGTGTTACCCGCCACACTTACACTTCCGAAAGTAGCCAATGCGCTGTACGGTGCGGTACCACCTGTAACAGAAAGTGTTATGGAATAAGATAATTGATTAGTAGCACATGTTGGTCCGCCGGTTAATGTTGGCACGATAGGAGCATATAAATTGATACCTTGTGAACAACTGTTTATGTTGCCGGAAATATCTTTAATAGAATACGTTCTTGTTACCACGTTACCGTTTTGCACATCACTTACCCAAGTGAATGATGTGGAATCCAATGCACAATTATCGCTGGTGCTGCCACCTGCATTTAAGAAAGAATAAATAGTTGTGTATTTAGCTACCTGACTGATATCACAGAAAGTACCATTAATCACCGGACAACTGATGACCGGTGGAGTCACGTCAATGATAGTTGTAGTTACGGTTGATGAATTGTTTGTTAGAAGAGTATCCTCATTTGAACTGGCTATATAAGCTTTGTTGGTGATAGGAGCACATACATTCACTCCTACAGTTGCCGTCACCACAATTTTTGCAGAATCCAACGCGGCCATTGCACCAATGTAGATGGAATCAGAAGCAGGATAAGGCAACGATGGTCCGTTATTTAATTTATAAGTGGCATTGGAAAGACCTGCAGGCAGTGTATCCCTTACATACGCATCCAGAGTAGCGCTTGGACCATTATTCTTAGCTGTTAATGTATATTGAATGGTACTGCCACCATTTACAGAAGCAGGTGCCGTTTTGACAATAGATAAATCTGTACGGGGATATATAGTTATGAAATGTGCAATAAAGTTCTTTCTGCCACAAGCATCTGTTACTGTCAGACGAATGATACATGAGGTAGGAACTGTCACTCCCGGAGGCGTGAAATAGGTAGATGCCTCATTTGGCGTTGTGAATGTTCCTCCACAAGAAGAAGTCCATAAATAGGTTACCGGCAAGGATCTTGCTTTCACCGTTACGGAGAACAATGAAGCTCTGCCGGAATAAAGTGCAACCGGTAAATTTAACGGAGAAATTCTAGGTTTGAATTCTACCCCTGCTTCCAATAAGAAGTTGCCATACACACGGGCAGAACTTACATTCTGTGCTTCTGTACCACCGGCAATCGTATGGGATACCTGATACATGATCATACCTTTGGTCGGATCACCATAAGCACGGCCATAAACCAATGCAGCTGCAGGTCCGGGAAGAAACTGACCGCTGATTACCTGCGGCTGATCCGGGTCTGTTATGGCAAGTGTAGTGGTGCTTCTCCAACCGGCAGCATACGGAATGTAAATCTGTTCTGAACCATTTTGAAGTGCACCGTCAAACGTGCCCATAAATTGCATATATGGATCTGAAGCGATATCCAATGCTTCAAGGCCAGGTCCTACATTATAATTGTATGGAGGAGTTCCACCGGCATGATCATACCAAGGAACTAATCCGGCATTACTCAGGTAGTTCATATCGCCGATTCCGTCTCCATCGACATCCACTAATGACTCAATGGCACTTCCTGAGTGACAGGCAGCCCACATCCAGCCACCGGTATTCACAAATTTAAAGAGTGTGTCTTTTTCCATTTTGACCCAATCCTGAGGATCGGCGTGCGGCATGGCATAAATATCATCGCACGCATTCAGGTTGCTTGGAGTTCCATCTGCACGATAGGAAGATGCCGGTAATCCTGAATGTACATAAAATGCATTGAAAATCTTATCTCCGTTTTGTGCATCCAGTACCGCTTTAGGGAAACTGGTAATCAATGCATGGACAGGTGCGGTGAAAGCAGGTCTGCTGCAATCAACGGTCAAGCCGGGATATGCAGTCACCCAGGAGTTTATAACCGTTTGCACATACGGCACAAATTCTGCCGGAATAACAAACGCTCCTGACTTATACTGTTTTCCTGCAACAGTGAAATCCGTCTGATCCTGTTTAGCCGTTGGGTTTACAAAAGACTTGTTAGGATTAATCACCCAATATACCGGAACCTGCTGATTGATAACCAAATCATAGATTAACCCATAAGGACGTAAGCCGTTGTTGTAGGTTTGTGGTAATTTTCCCATATCGATGATACAGGCACCCGCGTTAAATATTTTGAATCCGTTGATAATTACAGTTGATGAATTATTTTCCGGTGTTCCATCCGGTTGACTGGAAGCAATGACAGTAGCGGTATTTTCCAGCTCACCCGCTTCACGCAATATCGTCTTAACGACTAAAACCGCTGTAGCTCCCGGTGCTAAATTAATACTGTCCCATAGTCCAACAGCGGTAACATAAACGCCTTGAGTCGGAGTTGCAGATACATATTGGAGACCTAATGGAACATAATCTCTGACCTGAATATTATTAGCGGCATCAGGGCCATTATTTTTTAATGTAACGGTGAAAGTAACGGTATCGCCTTCAGTCGGAAATGTGGAACTCACTGTTTTGGTAACTGCTAAATCCGCACCATGTACCTGAAAGGAGGCACGAGCCGTATCGTTAGAAGTAAGGTTGCCGGTTTGCACGGAACTTACTACTGCTGTATTTGTGATAGTTTTACCTGCAGTTCCTGCCGCAACAGTTCCGTTAATAGTTAATGTTATCGATCCGTTTACGGCAAGGGTAGATGCTCCAAAACTCCAAATTCCGGTAGCAGCGTCAAAGCTTCCCAAAGAAGTGGTTGCAGAAGTATAAGTGAATCCTGTTGGAGGCAAAATATCTTTAACAGAAAAACCTGCCGCCTGATAGGGGCCATTATTCGTTAACGTTAAGATGTATGATACTGCATCACCCACATTCAAGACCGGGCTGCTAACGGCCTTAGTCAAAGCAAGGTCTGCACTTCCAATTGCTGTATATGCCGTTGCCGTATTATTTGCAGTAATACCATCCGGCTGGGAAGCTGCCGTCACATTTGCGGTATTGGTAATTAAGGTACCATTGGTACCAGCATTTACTTTTGCTTTTAAGGTTAATGTCTGTGACTCACCGTTATTTAAATCTAAATTGTTGGCAGTTCCCCAAATACCTGTACCCGGAGCATAGTTACCTTCAGTAGCAGATGCAGAAATGTATGTTACTCCGGATGGCAGAATATCTGTAATATTTACATTCAATGCCGCCAATGGTCCGTTGTTTTTGACAACAACCGTATATGTCAGCGTATCACCTATGCTGGCTGCTGCCTTGTTCACGGTTTTAGTCAGTTGTACATCTGCACCATTTACAGTAGCAAGTACCGTTGAGGTATTATCGGTGAAACTGACATCCACCTGGTCAAAATCACTGATGTATGCAGTGTTGTATATTTTCCAGGCTTCTGTACCGGCATTTACTGTTGTAGTATACACCAATGTTTTATTAGTAACGGCAAATGTTGGTACTGTCCAGCTTAACACTCTGGTACCTGCATCATATGCCCATGAACCAACCGGTAAAGTAGTTACGTTTACAAATGTCAACCCCTGAGGTATAGTATCTTTAATAACTATATTAGTTGCAGGGGAAGGGCCTGCATTGGTCAGCTTAACAGAATAGGTTAAAGTCTGTCCTACATTCGGAGAAGCATCATTAACCGTCTTAACCACAGAAAGTGATGCCGGATTAACCGTAATTTCGACAGAAGCAGAATTATTGGCTGCATTGTTATCCGCCGGTGATGAAGACTGATATACAACGGTATTCGTGATATCTGTACCGCTTGTTCCGGCTTTTGGAGTTACCGTAATGGTCAGATTCTTGTTTTGTCCGGCATTTAAGGAGCCCACATTCCATATTCCGGTAATAGGGTCATAAGAACCTACTGCGGCGACATGAGAGATATAATTCACCGCCGACGGCAATAAATCTTTAACGACTATCCCTGTAGCATTCACGCCTACATTTTTGACATTTATTGTATACACAATAGATTGCCCCTCATTGGCTGTTGCATCACTTACTGTTTTGGTAAGCTGAATGTCCGTCTGCCCGTTTGCGGAGAAATGTGCCATCAGTCCCATGCATACCAACATAAAAGGTAAGATGTTTTTTCTAACAGGCAGTAAAAGATTCGCCATTGTAAATCTGGTCATAGTTCATTTTTTTAATGATTCCCAACATAATTGATATGTGTTCCCTATTTTAAAATTTGTATTATTTATAAATAAGGAACTTTTATTTTTTTGATTAGTATTTGTTTTAATATGTCGGTTACTTCCTACCGTGATATTCGGTATCAATGCACATTTTGTATCCAACAATATTCTTTTCATTTAGTCAACTTAAGCTTCCAAACGGTCGATAAACAAAATACGATGCCTATAGACCTTAAAAATCAGTTTAAGGATTCAGTAACGAATCAAGACCAGTTGGGGGAGTGTCTTTTAATTCTTATTTTAAGTTTCCAATTTGTAAAAATGAATAGCACAGATTAATCGTGCGAAAACATTTTACAATAATTCAATAGGGTTTTGAATGTATCGAAACTTTATAGGTAGGGTTCGTATTTTTCTAGCTTCAGGCAGAGCTACCTTGAGCAATGTAGTAGGTTAAACCAGTTGTTGCACTAAGAAGAGAATGTTAATCTTTCTTATAAATATCCACAACTTTCTAGATTCAACGTGACAAATTTAATCAAAAATTGCGAATAATCAACATTCGTGCAAAAAAAAATTGATTTTTATCAAAAATACATGATTAGTTAACATTGGCGTAACAATAGAATCTGGCAGTAAAAATTTGTTAATTTATAATCTTCTGTAAGATAAATACTTGCATTAATACAGTGGAAACTGACTCATAAAGGTATTTACATCCTTTTTTATATCGTCCAGTAATACGGTATTGGTAGGCTCCTTAATAATAGCATCCATCCATTCCACCACTTGAATACAATCCTGTTCTTTTAATCCACGCGTTGTTACGGCAGGTGTCCCTACACGAATACCCGATGTCACCAACGGGGACTTGTCATCATAAGGCACCATATTCTTATTGACGGTAATATCCGCTAATCCCAGTGCTTTTTCGGCATCTCTGCCAGATATATTCTTATTTCTCAGGTCTACCAGCATCAGGTGATTATCGGTACCTCCGGAAACCAGATTATATCCTCGTTTCGTAAACTCATGTGCCATAACCCGGGCATTCAGCATCACCTGGTCGGCATACACCCCAAAATCATCCGTCAGCGCCTCTCCAAAGGCGATGGCTTTAGCGGCAATCACATGTTCCAGCGGGCCACCCTGCATTCCCGGAAATACCCCCGAATTAAGGATAGTAGACATCATTTTCAATTCTCCCTTCAGCGTTTTCTCACCAAAAGGGTTTTCAAAATCTTTTCCCATCATGATAATACCCCCACGCGGCCCTCGTAAAGTCTTATGAGTAGTAGAAGTCACGATATGGCAATGGGGCATCGGATCATTCAGCTTTTTCTTAGCTATCAGGCCGGCCGGATGTGCTATATCCGCCAATAATAAAGCGCCGACACTATCTGCTATTGCTCTGAATCGTTCATAGTCCCAGTCACGGGCATAAGCAGATGCACCGCAAATAATCAATTTAGGTTTTTCCTGCTGAGCCAGCGCCTCCACTTTATCCATATCTATGAGGCCGGTTTCCTGTTCCACACCATAAAAAACAGGACGAAAATGTTTACCGGAAAAATTCACCGGAGAGCCGTGTGAAAGATGTCCCCCGTGAGAGAGGTTAAAACCTAAAACAGTATCGCCCGGTTTCAAAACGGAAAGGAACACCGCAGCATTGGCCTGTGCACCCGAATGTGGCTGCACGTTGGCATATTCCGCCCCAAACAACTCGCATAATCTGTCGATGGCCAACTGTTCAATCTGGTCCACAAATTCACAGCCGCCGTAATAACGTTTGCCGGGGTAGCCTTCTGCATATTTATTAGTCAGGCAGGTGCCCATGGCTTCCATGACCTGTTTGCTGGTGAAGTTTTCTGAAGCAATCAGTTCTATACCAACTGTTTGCCGGTTTAATTCATCATTAATGAGGGAGAATATTTTTTTATCGCGTTCCATGCCGTGAATTTAGTCATAAGTCATAAGTCACAAGTCATAAGTCATAAGATTTTTTAAAAAGATAATATTTACAATCTTATGACTATTAGCTAATAACTTTTAACTTTAAACAATGATAGCCATCATTCCGGTAGCAGGGGTAGGAACAAAACTCCGCCCGCACACGTACACACAACCCAAATCGCTGATTCCCGTTGCGGGCAAGCCCATTTTAGGATTTATTATTGACCAATTGCTGGAAAACGGAATCAAGGAGTTTATTTTTGTGATTGGTTATCTGGGTGAAAAAATTAAAGAATATGTGGAACGTGATTACCCGTCTATCCGAAAAAAATACGTTGTACAGGAAAACAGGGATGGTCTCGGACATGCCATCTGGCTTACGAAAGATGTTATTCCGAAGAAGAGTGAAGTGATGATTGTGCTGGGCGATACGATTATTGATGTGGACTGGAAAAAATTCATGGCACTGAAAACATCTGCGCTGGGAGTAAAGAAAGTAACAGATCCCCGTAAATTCGGAGTCGCCCAATTTGATGCGGACGGAAATATCGTTCATGTGATAGAAAAACCTGCCATTCCCAAATCCAACATGGCACTGGTGGGGTTGTATAAAATTAAGGAATTTGACATCCTGATTAAATCCTTAGACCATAATATTAAAAACAATATACGGAGCAATAATGAATTTTACCTGACTGACGGGTTGCAGGAAATGATACAGCGGGGGGTGCAGTTTCAGGGCTTTAAAGTCGACAATTGGTATGACTGCGGGCAGAAAGAGATTTTATTAAAAACGAATGCCTTATTGTTAAACAAGCGAAAAAAAGCGGCGACTTTCAAGAAAAATTTGCATAATTGCATTGTTATAGAACCTATCCATATTGGTAAAAATACGGTAATCAAAAATTCCATTATCGGCCCCAACGTTACCATCGGTGATAATGCGTCAATTTACGATTCTATTATCAGGGACTCCATTATCGGGAACTATACCAAACTGAATGATGTTGTTTTATTTAATTCACTGATAGGAAGTGACTCTGTCATTTGGGGCAGCAGTCAGAGCCTGAATATAGGTGATAACACGGAACTGGATTTAAGATAATGTTCGCAGTAATTGATTTAGAAACTACGGGAGGCAATCCCAACTCGGAACGTATCATCGAGATAGGTATCGTATTGCACGACGGCAAGCATAAAATCGGGGAATACACTACCCTGATTAATCCGGAAAAAGAAATCAGCGGCTTCATCTCCACCTTTACCGGCATCACCAATTCGATGGTGAAAAATGCACCCAAATTCGCTGAAGTGGCAGATACCATTCTGGAGTTGCTGGAAGGCAAAGTCATTGTGGCGCACAATGCACGTTTTGATTACAATTTTATCAAAAGTGAATTCAGGAGATTAAATATTTCGTTTACCAAGAAAAATATCTGTACCGTACAACTCAGCCGGAAGATATTTCCGGAATTCAAATCGCACAGCCTGGGCAATATCTGCAGAGACCTGGGTATTGTCGTTGACAACCGGCACCGTGCATTTGGAGATGCCGCGGCTACCGCACACTTGCTGGAAAAACTCATCGAGAATGATACCCGGCAGTTTATACAGGAATATCTGGCAGACGACATCCATAAGATCCATCTTCCCAAAAATTTACACCCGAGAGTCATTGAATCGCTGCCGGAAGAGGTAGGATTATTTTACCTGCACGACGAACACGGGAACGTATTGTATCTGGATAAAACAAAAAATATCCGGGAACATATTTTTACGTTCTTTTCCAAAAAACCAACGGAGAAACATAAACAACAACTCCATCAGGAAACACACGACATCAGTTTTGAACTGACCGGCAATGAACTCATCGCCTCTTTGCTGGAAACTGCGGAAATAAAAAAACTGGCTCCGAAATATAACCGCCCTGTATCGGGCAGTTTTTATAAATACGGCTTGTTTACCGAAACGGATGCCCATGGATTTCAGAAACTGTTGGTAAAAATGCTGAATGAAGAAGAACATCCTTTATTGAAATTCTCATCCAAGTTCAAGGCGGAAAAGATGATGCATTCCATTCTGACCAGTTTCCGTCTGGAGCCTACCTTCAAAAAGATAGATGCTGCCTGGCACTACAATCAGCGTCTGCAGGAAATACTTTCTAAATTCGTCTATCCGCATGACAACTTCTTTATCATTGATGCCGGAAGAGGCGGTACTGAACGCTCCGCCGTACAGATTGAGAACGGAGAATTTAAAGGGTATGGCTTTTTTGAACCCTCCTTTATACAACACCCTGAAGAACTGAAGAGTACTATCCGCACCAGCCTGGAAATAACGGAAAACAAGAAAATCATACAGAATTATATCCGGAAATACTCCAAGCATGTGGAGTTAATTGCGTATTAGGTATTTATCCAGTTGACGTAATTTGAATATCGCGTACACAAGCCGTACTTGCAGCAATACTACCAGCATCAGGGATGCAATTCCGCAAAAGGTAACCAGTTTTTTAATGTATGTCAAATCATCCAGTTCTGTTCCGGATTTTATGTGCTGAAACACATTGGATGCTAAGGTATAATCGTAGTTGTCAAAGACCCGTCCGTACGTATAATATTCGTTCAACAGATAAAAGAACAGCGGAACATTCAGGATAAACAATATAATTTTCACAAACACATTTTCCAGCAAAATGGAACGTGCCATAAAAGCGGTAAAACGGAAATACGTAACAATTAAAAATAAAGTGCCGTACATATACCCGTATAATGCCTGGCTGATTTTAGGAATAACCGGCAACACCAATAAATAAGCGGCGGCGGCAGCAAATGCGAACCAACCCAACTCATATACTATTTCCAATGCTAATTTATTCTTCACCCGTACTGTTTGGTACAAAAATACACAATCTGCGACGGTATCGTTATTAGTTAAATGTTATCAGTTGTGAAGGCAGATAGATGGCAGATAACTTATTGCTTTTTGATAAAATATAGCCGATAACTTATTACTTTTACAGGAATGAAGTTAGACCAATCCAAAAAACAAATCGCCGTACTGATAGACCCTGACAAGACCGACACAGGGAAAATACAGCGGCTTGTTCTTGCAGCAGAAAAAGCATCTGTCGATTTTTTTCTGGTAGGCGGCAGTTTATTACTGAAAAACAACCTGGAAGAAACGATAGCCTCCATCAAGAAATACTCAAAAAAGAAAGTATATCTTTTTCCCGGCAATCCAATGCAAATCACCCCTAAAGCAGATGGAATCTTGTTGTTGAGTTTAATATCAGGTAGGAACGCCGAGTTGCTGATAGGCGCACATGTGCAGGCTGCACCTTTGCTAAAACAAAGCAGATTGAACATCATCCCAACCGGATATATGCTGATCGAAAGCGGCAGGCCCACTACCGTTTCCTATATATCCAACACAACACCCATACCTGCCGATAAGCCCGAAATTGTTGCCTGTACGGCACTGGCAGGCGAACAGCTCGGACTGAAAACCATTTATCTGGAGGCAGGCAGCGGTGCGCAAAACCCGGTTTCCAAAGAAATGATAAAAGCGGTCCGGAAGATGATAAAGATTCCGTTGATCGTAGGAGGCGGCATCAGAAGCGCTGCACAGGCAGAACAGGCTTTCAGCGCCGGAGCGGATATCGTAGTAATAGGAACAGCCATTGAAGACGATGTTGCCTTTTTAAACGAACTTAAGTATATTAACAAACAATAGCACTATTGACTATTGACTATTGACCGTTTATCAAACACTATCTTGAAAGGCAGAATAATACAAACCACCGGCTCCTGGTACCAGGTTTTATCCGACGATAAAATCATCACCGCGCGCCTGAAAGGAAAGTTCAAGCTCGATGAATTGGATACCACCAATCCTATTGCGGTAGGTGATGAAGTAACTTTTGAAGAAACGGAACGCCATGAATTTATTATCGGCGAAATTCATCCGCGAACCAATTATATCATTCGTCAGTCACCGCGCAACAAACATCAGCGGCACATCATCGCTGCAAATATCGATCAGGCGATGCTGGTGGTCACGATTGCCCATCCCCGCACTTCACTGGGATTCATCGACCGTTTCATTGCCGCAGCCGAATCGTTTCATATCCCGGTAAAGATTGTGCTGAACAAAACCGATTTACTGAAAAAAGAGAAAGAAACGGAGCAACAGGAATATCTCCGCATCGTTTACAATCACCTGGGTTATGAGGTGCTGGAAACTTCATCTGAAACAAAAGAAGGCATCGATAAAGTCAGGTATTGCCTTCAAAACAAGACCACGCTGGTGGCCGGACACTCCGGTGTCGGGAAGTCTACCCTGCTCAATGCCATCAACGCCGACCTGAATTTAAAGACCGGAAAGATATCCGAAAAATGGGGCAAAGGAATGCATACCACCACTTTCGCCACCATGTATAAAATCATGGAAAACTCGTTTATCATCGACACACCCGGCATCAAGGAATTTATGATGCTGCAGGTAGAACCGGAAGAGGTCTCCGGTTACTTCATTGATATCAAAAAATACGCGGAAGGCTGCCAGTTCAACAACTGCCTGCATCAGAACGAACCCAACTGCGCGGTAAAAGAGGCGGTCGAAGAGGCAAAGATTGCCCCCACGCGTTATGAGAATTATCTGAATATCCTTCAAGACCTGCAGGATATTAATTATTGGGAAAGGAAGTAAATAAAATATGACTTTCACCGCCATCGACTTTGAAACTGCTACGTATAAGCCGCACTCTGCCTGTGCAGTGGGCATTGTAACGGTGGAGCAGGGCATCATCACGGATGAGTATCACACCTTCATCCGTCCACCGGATAACTTCTATTCGTACCACAATATTCGAGTGCACGGCATTACCTCAAAACATACCCTGCACACGCCAACCTTTGAAGAACTGTATCCGGAAATCTACAAAAGGCTGCTGCATAAAAGTGTGGTCGCACACAATGAAAGTTTCGACCGCAGTGTACTGAAAGGCTGTATCAGGCATTACGGATTGTCATCAAAAGGATTGTCGCTGCACAAGCAATGGCAATGCACCGTAAAACTATACCGAAGCCTCGGCTATCGGCATAACAAACTCAGCGATTGCTGCGCACGCTTGAATATTCCGCTGCAACACCACGAAGCACTGTCGGATGCGCGGGCCTGTGCGTTGTTGTATCTGCATTATTTACAAAATCCCCCATCAAGTGAGCAATTTATGTCATACTAACCTAATAATTACTCTTCCTGCTTAGAACCGATTCTTCTTCTGCTTTTTTTGATGGTCTTCTATTGTCTTTTTTTACAATAAGTAATTCAAGGCTTCATAAAAGTCTTCACTTTCTATTCGTTTGATATTTCTACTCTCTTGGAAACAACTGAAACATAAAATCTGGTGGAAATCTATTAATGTTTTGCTTTACTGATTGATTTAATACTTTGGTTTCCATTTTAATTCGCCGGTAGCACTGAAAGATTGCCTGAAATTTATACTACAAAATCAACTACGACATCTTTTGTCGTACTCTCATTTCATCTTTGCTAAAACAAAAATTGCGAAATGAACAATCTTGAATTACAACATCATGAAATGAATTTATTCGAAGGCGGAGGTTCTTACATCAATTGTAAAAGAATTTATTTTTCTTATTACAAAAAAATACCGAACATAAAAGTCATAAAAAATATCAATGAAACGCTGTTTTATAAATGGCTCGACACCCATTACGGAAGTAAAATCTTAAAGACACATTCCTCCCAAGCATACAGTGTCAGGAAAAAAGGAATGCGCGCTGTAAATACCATCTATTTTTTAACTAATGAACTAATGATTGATATGGAAGATGGATATGTGGTGGTAGCGCATCCGGAAGAGCAGGAAGAATCAGCCCTGCAAATCATTCATCAGCTTAAAAAGATTATAAGACGTCAAAAGACGAAGCATGAGTTCTGCCTGATTTCATCCACTCCTCATGGGTTGCATACGTACGAGATAGACCTGAAGAAACCCAAACTGGATTTACAGAAACATTACAACGATGATATAGAAAGCATGCATAGCGCCGCGCTTAAATCTCTCCGGCAGCAGAATAAAAGCGGACTGATCTTATTGCATGGTGTGCCCGGCACCGGAAAATCTACCTATATACGTTACCTGATTCACCAATTGAAAAAGAAAGTGATTTTCATGCCGCCTAATTTTGCGAGGAGCCTGGAAGCACCGGAAGTAACACGGTTGCTGATTGAAAACGCCAATACGGTATTTATTATTGAAGACGCGGAAGACTTACTGGTTTCCAGAGATCAGTTTAAGAACTCCAGTATTTCGATGCTGCTCAATCTTACAGATGGATTGTTGGGCGAATGTTTGGGCATCCAGATTATCGCCACCTTCAATACGCACATCAATAATATTGACAAAGCATTACTACGCAAAGGAAGATTGATTGGCTTGTATGAATTTAAACCGTTGAGCATTGAAAAATCAAAAATCTTATTGACAGAAAACGGTGATATAAATACCGAAATAAAACAACCGATGACCTTAGCTGATATTTATAATACGGAACAAAATGAATTTACGTATAACACGAATAAACGCGCAAGCATTGGATTTGCGAGCGGCGAGAATTAAAGATATTTTAATATATTAGAGTGATGGAAAATTTTGTAGATATTTCAGATACGCTCATAAATGATTTTATAAAAATAAGAGAAAACTATTTGTCTTCTTTGATTAATCCAAGTAAAATTATTATTGATAATTTCTTGGAAGTATACAATAATATCAAAGAAGTTAATAAAAACACTAGTTTTCTATTTAATCCATTACTAAAATACTTTAGCATTAATGAAACATTACATAGTTACATGCTCGCAGATTTATTGAATCCAAATTCAGACCATGGACAAGAAAAATTATTTTTAAATTCATTTCTAAGGAAACTTAACATCTTTGAACCAGAAACAGGCTCATGGATTATAACAGCCGAAAAAGGTAGAATTGACATTTTATTAAAAAGAGAAAATCCTCATTCTGTTATAATTATTGAAAATAAATCAAACAATGCAATTGATCAAGATCATCAGTTATATCGGTATTGGTATCAAGAGATTTATCTTAAAAAAAATGACGCTATGTTTGCAAAAAAAGAAACATATGATATTAACGATATTAAAAGTAGATATAAAATTCTATACCTTCCACCAGACGATTCAAAAGAGCCCAATGAATTATCATTAACAAAGCCTGATTATTTAACTGATAATATATTACCAAATAAAATTCCTCTTAACTATGAGTTAATCACTTTTGATAAATTTATTTGTAAATGGCTAAAGGAGTGTGTGCAAAATTTAAAAGCAGAAAATCATAGACTAAGACAATACATTGAACAATATATAGAATTATGGACTTAAGAAAATATACTTTATGGATAATAATAAATATTTAGAAAAAATTACACAAATTTTTGACACACATGAAAAGTGGGTTGCCTTCCTTGAATTAAATGGCTGTAAAGAACAAATCATCAACTCTTGGTATGATAATTTAAACAAGATCATTAGAGAAAGAATTAAAAATGAAATTAATATAAATAACTTTTGGTCTGAAAAATATTGGCATCCTAAATGTTTTGGATATTATATAAAATCTTATGGACAAGGTTCTTTAATTCTACTTTATGAACGAAATAGTTTTAGTTTGTATTCAGATCTTCATTATAAATTAAATGACAGAAGAGACAAATTAAGCGAAACAATTCTTTTTAATTCTTTCTTTGACAATGCAGAGGTTATTAAATATGGTCCATATTTAGTAACAAAATCAGATATTATTAATATAAATGAATATAATAATGTTGATATTATTGCGTGGTTTGCTCAGAAGAATAGTAAGGAAATTGAGTCGTTTTCAGAAAAAGTTATACAAATATTCAAATATTTTATGTGTAACTCAGAAATAATTACAAAAATTAAAGAAATAAATGAAATTATAAATAATCAATGACCTTCACCGTCATCGATTTTGAAGCCGCCGCTTACAAAATCGTACTTAGCATGTGCAGTGCTTATTGTTAAAAGAAAATAAATCAAATATGTGCAAATAAAGGAATATGAATAGATAGAAATATTTTATGGAAAACAGTACAACACAATACTTAACTAAGTTTCTTAATATAGACTTAGATGAAAAATTTGCAACAATAGAAAATCTTAACTGTTTCCCTTGGGTTGGGAAAGAATTTTTGAATTCTAATAATAAAATCTTAATAGTAGCTGAAAGCAGTTATGGCTCAACGGAGAATCAAATTAATGAACACCTGAGAAACAAAAATTACACACGAGAAATAATTGCAGAAGATAATGATACTAAATATTACAACAATATGTTTAAAGCACTTTTGGGTAATAATAGTTTTAGTAAAGATTCTTTCTGGAACAATGTATCATTTTATAATTTAGTTCAAAGACCGATGAATTACATTGATAACAATAGAGAACAACCAAAATTTGAAGACTATCAAAAGGGCTGGAATACATTTTACAGAGTAATTGAAATCTTAGAACCTAAAATTATATTGTTGTTTAGTCTGAATGCAGTTATTCATTTTCAAGACGATGCTTCGAAAAGATGGAATAAAAGCAGCTTTAAGAAATTAAGCAAAGTAGGAAAAAATTATCCGCGAATTATAGAAATAGATAACAATAAGAACCACAAGAAAAAAATGATATTTGTTAAACATCCAAGCAGATATTTTTCACCACCAAAATGGAATTTATTTCTAAAAGAAAATATACTTGAAGAAATAAAATATTTAGAAAACAATTGCTTAATTTCTTAGCAGAGTCTTAATTATCTCCTCCCATACCTCGCCAACGCACCTTTCAACGCTTCTATATGTTCTTTCTTTAAAGTAACAGGTTGTATCACTTTCACGTCAGCACCATAACTTAATATCTTTTGCAGTAACTCATAATTCGTCAGCAAGAAATACTCAAACCGCACCTCCTGCTCCGTTGTCAGTATTTCTTTCTGTGTCCAATGCAAGGGTAAGGTTCTGATGTACTTTGCCTGGAAGGGCGTAAAACTGAGTACTACCGTTTCCCTTTCGGCACCATTGTCAATAATTCCAATCATTCTGGAAAAATAAGCAGCCAGGTCTATCTTTTTATTCAGTTTAAATTTGGTCTCCGTGACATGAAGCGCCGTAATCCGGTCGATACCGAATTTTATAATCGCTATTTTTCCGGGAATCAACGCCACCATATACCAGCGTCCTAAAAATTCTTTTAAAGCGTAAGGCTGTACAGTATAATTTTTCGGTTGTTCGCTGTCAAAAGCATGATACGAAAATTCAACCTGTAGCTGATGCTGAATGGCAGATAATATCTGAGGAATAAACTCTACACCTTTTAGGTCGTGCTTTTCTTTCAGGATAACTGCATCCGACTTTTGGCTGGCTTTTGCAAAATCCAGCAAGTTTGCCTGCAGCGACATATTCTTGATAAACTGAATAACGCTGTCCGTTATCGTATCTTTCTCTATAAAATAACCGCGATGAAAACTGTCATACTCAACAAAAATCTTAAACTCGGTACGCAATTCTTCAAAATCGCGCTGCAGGGTACGCGATACAATATTGTAACCATATCCGTTTAAATACTTTAGTAGTGTATTCAAGGATGGATATTTGGTGCGTTCCAATTTGGAAATAATCAAATCAAAACGCTTCAGTTTTCCGGTAAGAGACATTTTTTGTTTTAAAGGTAACGCGTTTAGTGTGTCATTTTATGTCGTATATGAGATTAATTCTCTTCCTTGCGTTTAAATCCAATCCTTATCCTTTTTCTTTGCTCCGTCTCTATTTTGTCTTTTTGGAGCAAGTAATCGAGTGCTTCATACACATCCTTAAACTGTTTATTAGTTTTTCTTTCCAGCTTTTTTAGCTTTTCCGTCAATTCTTTATTGGTCGATGCAAACTGTTTCAAATAGACAAACGCCCGCATGATAGCAATATTTACATTTATCGCTTTTTCAGAATTTAAGATGCCGCTCAGCATAGCCAAGCCTTGTTCGGTAAAAGCGTAGGGCAGTTTCCGGTTGCCTCCACGTTTTTTAGAACTTATCGCAAACTGTGATGAGTTTACATCGTTTGACATCACAAATTGTGATATCAAAGATTCTAGTTCTTTTTGAGTGAGCTGAAACATAAAGTCTTCTGGAAATCTCTTAATATTTCGTTTTACCGATTGATTTAACACTCTGGTTTCCACCTCATAAAGTTCCGCTAAATCAAAATCAAGCATCACTTTCACACCCCTGACTTCGTAAATCTTATTTTGTATCTGATGTAATTGCATAATTTGTTTTACCATTGAGATACCAATTATTGTCATTTTCCATAAAATTTCCAGATAAAAATCAGAACTCATCATAAAATGTGGTGAGTTCAAATCGTTTGAAGTCACAAATTGTGACATCAAACAATATCTCATGCGGTGACAAATGCAACTGCATAATTTATCTAAAATTCTCAATACTAATTACTCAATACTCACTACTTTTACACCATGCGCGCCGTCATCCAACGAGTCACCCACGCCTCCGTCACGATAGACGGAACTGTAAGCGCAAGCATCCAACACGGGCTGTTGGTTTTGCTGGGCGTGGAAGACAGTGATACTGAACAGGACATCGAATGGCTGAGCAGCAAGATTATTCAGCTGCGCATCTTTTCGGACGCAGATGGTAAGATGAATCTATCCGTAAAGGATATCAACGGCGACCTTTTAATCATCTCCCAGTTTACGTTATTTGCCTCCACGAAGAAAGGCAACCGTCCCGGATTTACCCGTTCTGCCAAACCCGTCATCGCGATTCCGCTTTACGAACACTTTATTTCGGTTACAGAACAGAAGCTGGGCAAGCACGTAAAGAAGGGTGTTTTTGGCGCAGACATGAAGGTAGAATTACTCAACGACGGGCCCGTCACCATCCTCATCGACAGTAAAAATCCTGAATAGCCGAATTGTTATTTTTTTCATTCAGACAACCCCTTTTTTCATTTTTTTTTCACGTTCTGTACACATGCTTGTTGAAACTTTGTGATGGTGTTGGTATTGATGTTAATCAATTAAAAATCAATGCATAACCTATTATTCACATTTCAAATAAACAACTTGTGGAAAAGTTAAAACAGAATTTTTAAATCATTGAAGTAGCTTTAAGATGTCGGAAGCGAAGAAACACAAAAATCCTACTTTTCAAGTTTTATTTTTTAAAAACGTTTAAATTTTAACATTAAAATGAATACCGTATTGGCTACTGAGAGAATCCTGCAAGAAAGCGACAATCGGTTTGTGCTTTTCCCGATCAAACACAAAGCTATCTGGGATATGTACAAACAACACGTACAGGCTTTTTGGGTAGCGGAGGAGATAGATTTAAGCCAGGATCTGGTGCACTGGGAAAAATTAAACGATGATGAAAGACATTTCATCAAACATGTATTGGCATTTTTTGCAGCCAGTGACGGTATAGTAAATGAGAACCTGGTGGTGAATTTCATGCAGGATGTCACCATTCCGGAAGCACGCTGTTTCTACGGATTTCAGATTGCCATGGAAAACATTCATTCTGAAACATACTCTCTTTTAATAGATACGTATATTAAAAACGATGCGGAGAAAACAAAACTCTTCAATGCCATCGAAACCCTGGACTGTGTAAAGAAAAAAGCCAACTGGGCTTTGAAATGGATTGAAAGCGCCCCTTCATTCGCACACCGCCTTGTAGCCTTCTGTGCAGTAGAAGGAATTTTCTTCAGCGGCAGTTTCTGTTCTATCTTCTGGCTGAAAGAAAGAGGACTGATGCCGGGTCTCGGACATTCCAATGAACTGATCAGCCGTGACGAAGGCCTGCATTGCCAGTTCGCCTGCTTATTATACTCCATGCTCGAAAATAAACTCAGCCAGGAAGATATTTACGCCATCATCTGTGATGCTGTAGAATGTGAAAAAGACTTCGTAAGGGATTCCATTCCGGTAGCGTTAATCGGCATGAACGCTGATTTAATGTGTCAGTATATCGAATTTGTTGCTGACCGCTGGATACAATCCTTAGGTTATCCTAAAGTATACAATGCCACCAATCCATTCCCATTCATGGAGTCCATTTCCATGGAAGGAAAAACCAACTTCTTTGAACGCAGAGTATCCGAATATAAAAAAGCAGGAGTGGGCATCAAGAAAGAAGAACAACAATTTGGCTTTACCACTGATTTTTAAGCTGTACTGTAATTTCCGGAAAAGAAAAGATTTTTTAAGTAGTTAATCATTCCATTCTATTACCATAAATAAAAAGATAAAACTATGTTCGTAATTAAGCGCGATGGCAGAAAAGAACCTGTTCACTTTGACAAAATCACCGCACGCATCAACAAACTTTCCTTCGGACTCAACTCTACCTTTGTAGTACCACACCGTGTGGCGCAGAATGTGATTCAGGGCCTGTATGACGGCGTAACCACCACCGAACTGGATGAATTGGCAGCACGCACCAGCGCCAGCATGACAGTCATACATCCGGATTATGCTGTACTGGCAGCACGCATCGCGGTATCCAACCTGCACAAAAACACCAAAAAGAATTTTTCCCGTATTGTGGAGGAACTATACAATTATATTGACCCGAAAACCAACAAACAGGCGCCACTGATTGCCGATGATGTATTTGAAATCATCATGGCAAACAAAGACCGCCTGGATGCTGCCATCGTACACCACCGCGATTATAATTATGATTATTTCGGATTCAAAACACTCGAAAAATCCTATTTATTAAAGATGCACGGCAAAGTGGTGGAACGCCCGCAGCACATGCTGATGCGTGTTTCCGTAGGCATACACCGCGATGATATCGACGCGGCCATCGAAACCTACGACCTGATGTCGGAAAAATGGTTTACACATGCCACTCCTACTTTATACAATGCAGGCACACCGAAACCGCAGTTGTCTTCCTGCTTCCTGCTGACCATGAAAGACGACAGCATCAAAGGCATTTACGACACGCTGAAAAATACCGCCGAAATATCCCAATCTGCAGGCGGTATAGGGCTGAGCATCCATAATATCCGAGCCAAAGGCAGCTACATCAGAGGCACCGGAGGAGAAAGCAACGGCCTGATTCCGATGCTGCAGGTATTTAACTCGACGGCACGCTATGTGGATCAGGGCGGCGGAAAACGAAAAGGTGCTTTTGCCATCTACCTCGAACCGTGGCATGCCGATGTATTTGATTTTCTGGAACTGAAAAAGAACCACGGGAAAGAAGAAATGCGCGCACGGGATTTATTCTATGCACTGTGGATTCCGGATTTATTCATGAAACGCGTAAAAGAAAATGCAGACTGGTCGCTGATGTGCCCGTATGAGTGCCCGGGATTGTGCGATACCTACGGAGATGAATTCGAAGTGCTGTATACCAAATACGAAGCGGAAGGCAAAGCACGCAAAACCATCAAGGCGCAGGAACTGTGGTTCCATATCCTGGACAGCCAGACGGAAACAGGCACACCATACATGCTGTACAAAGACCATGTCAACCGCAAATCCAACCAAAAGAATCTGGGCGTTATCCGCTCCAGTAATTTGTGTACGGAAATTATGGAGTACACCTCCGCCGATGAGATTGCGGTATGTAATCTCGCTTCCATCAATCTGACGCGTTTTGTTGACAGCGAAAAACTGACGTTTGACTTCCAGCGATTATATGAAATCACTTATATCGTTACGAAAAATCTGAATAAAGTAATCGATATCAATTTTTATCCGGTAGAAGAAGCAAGGAACAGCAACCTCCGCCACCGCCCGATCGGATTGGGTGTACAGGGACTTGCAGATGCTTTTATGCTGCTGCGTCATCCGTTTGACAGCGAAGAAGCCGCCATCCTGAACAGGAATATTTTTGAGACCATCTATTACGCCGCGCTCTGTGCATCCAAAGATTTAGCAAAAAAAGAAGGTGCATACCAAAGCTTTAAAGGCTCTCCTATTTCTCAGGGCATCTTCCAGTTTGATATGTGGAAGGTAAGCCCGACCGACCGCTGGGACTGGGATGGATTACGTCAGGAAATCCTGCAGCATGGCGTACGCAACAGCTTGCTGGTAGCGCCGATGCCAACTGCCTCCACTTCTCAGATTTTAGGCAACAATGAATGTTTTGAACCTTATACCTCTAACCTGTATACCAGACGCGTATTGAGCGGTGAATTTATGGTGGTCAACAAGCACCTGTTGAAAGACCTGATTGAAATAGGTTTGTGGAGCGACGAAATGAAAAATGCCATTGTAGCCAACAAAGGTTCCATTCAGGCAATTAACGGTATTCCGCAGGAAATAAAAGATTTATACAAAACCGCCTGGGAAATCAAACAACGTGTCATTATTGACATGGCTGCAGACCGCGGCGCTTTCATTGACCAAAGCCAGAGTTTGAACCTGTTCATGGAAAGCCCTAACTACAAGACGTTGACTTCCGCGCATTTTTATGCATGGGAGAAAGGCCTGAAAACAGGTATGTACTACCTGCGTTCACGCCCTGCGATGGATCCGGTTCAGTTTACCGTGGATATGGAGAAAGCAAAAAAGGCAACAGAAATTATCGCTAAAGACGGACATTATCATCGCTCCGAAAAAGTAAGTGCCAGCGATGTTGCGCCTATTTATGAAAGTGTAGCCAATGCCCAGCAGGAAATGTTTACTACCGTGGCGGAACCGGTTGCAATAGAAAAATCTATGGAAGAAAGAGCCGCTGAATTTGGTATGACCGTGGAAGAATTTGTACAAGCCCAAAAAGTTTGTTCATTAGAGAATCCCGGAGAATGCGAAATGTGCGGGAGCTAGAAATTCCCCTTACTAACTCAAAATGTCCCGGATGCCTGCATTCGGGATTTTTTATTTCCGTACAACAAAACTTTTAGTATATTTACTCTACAAAAATGGTAGAGTATGGATTTTTTACAACAACCTTTTAGCTGGTATATTGCCGGTCCGCTTATCGCCGTCAACCTGTTCCTGCTTTTATATTTCGGGCAACGGTTCGGAGTGTCCACCGCCATGAAAACCACTTGTGCCGCCTTAGGTGCCGGTAAAAAAGTTCCGTTCTTTAATTATGACTGGAAAAATGAAGCCTGGCTGCTGATGTATATCGGCGGAAGTATCATCGGCGGATTGATTGCCGTGGAATTCATGAATGCCGGTGCACCTGTAGCAGTATCCGAAAAAACAGCTGCAGCATTACAGGCACTGCATATAGAAGCCAATCACTCCTTTGAACCCGCAGAAATCTTCTCGGTTCAGCAATTATTAACATTCAAAGGATGGGCCATACTTTTAGGCAGCGGCATACTTATCGGATTTGGCACACGATGGGCTAACGGCTGCACCTCCGGCCACGCCATTTCAGGACTGAGCGATTTTCAGCTTCCATCCTTAGTGGCAGTTATCGGTTTCTTTATCGGCGGCCTCATCATGACTCATTTATTCATTCCTTTAATTTTCAACTAACATGCGCAATTTAAAATTTTTTATGCTGGGCATTTTTTTTGGTATTGTATTGGCCAAGGCCCAGGTTATTTCCTGGTTTCGTATTTATGAAATGTTTCGTTTCGAATCGTTTCACATGTACGGCATCATCGGCAGTGCCGTCATCTTAGGCGCCCTAATTGTTCAGTATATCAAACGCAGCCATTTGAAATCGGTCGATGGCATCCCTATCACGATTGAGCCTAAACCTAAAACGTATAAAGCCAGTATCTTTGGCGGTATCCTGTTCGGGTTGGGATGGGCATTGGCAGGCGCCTGCCCGGGTCCTATTTATATTCTGATTGGAGCTGGATTCTGGGTGTTTATCGTTGTATTGGCAGGTGCATTACTCGGAACATTCATCTATGGTGTTGTAAAAGAGCAACTGCCACATTAAGTCTGTTATTTATAAAGAAAAATGATTTAATATTGCAATTCGTATAAATTTGAAATCGTAATTCTAAAATTTAAAATCAATCAAAAAATGGCATATCAGGATTTAGGACCTAAAGAATTTTTAGCCGCGTATAACAGCAGCGACAATGCAATACTGATAGATGTGCGTACCGCAGCAGAAATTGCGGATGGCAGCATTGACGGGCATATTGCTATTGACATTCAACGCCCCGGATTCACAGAGAAAGTAGCGGAACTTCCCAAGGACAAAGCTTATTTTATTTATTGCCGAAGCGGAAACCGAAGCGGGCAAGCCTGCCGTTATATGGCCACACAGGGTTTTGAGCAGTTATACAATATGAAAGGCGGTATGCTGGCACTGGCAGAAACAGATTTTGAAGATGCCTGATTTCGACTTCCATCAACAACTGCTGCTGGAAGATGAACGTGTATTGCTGCGCCCGTTAGCCGCAGAGGATTATGTCCATCTGAGCCCGATAGCCTTAACGGACAAAGACATCATCCGGTTTTCACCCAGACAAATCAATACGCCTGAATTACTTCAACAGTATCTTCAGGATGCCTTGCAGGGAAGAGCCGCCGAGGTACGATATCCCCTGATTATTTTTGATAAGGAAACACAGGAGTATGCCGGTTCTACAAGTATCTGCGCTGTTTCCAATTTTGACAAAAGGCTGGAAATTGGCTATACCTGGTATGGCAAAAAATTTCAACGAACCGGACTAAACCGCCATTGCAAATGGCTGTTGCTGAATTATGCGTTTGAAACCTTGCAATTTGAACGGGTGGAATTTAAAATAGACGAACGCAATGTGGTTTCTCAAACGGCGGTACTCCGATTGGGTGCGACCAAAGAAGGTACACTACGCAGCCACACCGTGATGAGTGATGATTTCCGGAGAAATACGGTCTATTTTTCAATTCTGAAGCACGAATGGGAGCAGATAAAACCTAATTTTCCGCTTTTTTAGCACCAAACCCACTGTAAATCTTTTAAAAAACGAGTGCTTTACGGTATAATAATTTCTGTTTTATTAATAAAATGGTATATAAATTAACGATAATTCATTTTTTAGTTTAATTTATTGTATTATTTGCACAAAATTGAATATTTTATTAAATTTGCAATCGAAAGTTCTTTAAACAAACGATACTTAAAATTGTGAGGTGATGAAATTTGGCAGCCATGCCCTCTTGTCTCGGGGGTGGGGAGTTCGAAATAAAGACTGGGTAGAGCACTTTAATGTGCAGGGGTTGACCACCAACTTTTTGTCCTGTTCCTAATCGCCTTGTGTAGGTTCGAGTCCTACCTTCACAGCATCTGAAATCCGAATCCATGTGGTTCGGATTTTTTTTATTCTATCTGTTTATTTTCGTGCCTTCATCTCCTCCAGCATGGCAATAATCTTATCCAGTTTTTCGACCTCCAACTTGTTGAGTTGCTTTTGCAGCAATTCAATTTCGAGTTTCGCCTCCAGATTAGTCTGATAATCATCATACGCCTGTGCCCTGTCTCTGTCTGACTGCCTGTTTTGCGCCATCATGATAATGGGTGCGGCATAGGCCGCCTGTGTGGAGAATAATAAATTCAGCAGGATAAAGGGATACGGATCCCAGTGACGGACAAAGCCCAGAATATTTAATCCCATCCAAACCGCTACAAAAACAGTCTGGATAATAATGAAGCTCCAGGAGCCCATTCCGCTCGCTACACTGTCTGCCAGTTTTTGCCCGAACGTAGACGTACTTACATGAACTTCATGCCAGTTTTTAGGTGTTTTCATAGTGTCGTTTATTTTATCAATAGTGGTAATTCTTTATCTTTAACAATAAGCAATCCGCAAGGCACTAAACGTTTCGTGAGTTCCCGCCAGTTAGCGTCTTTTGTATAAATTTTTTGCAGCATCGCCGCCGCTTCTTTAATTTTTTTATTGTTAGCAAGTGTGATGGCTGTCCAATATTGCATCTCCAGATTGGAAGGCAGCATCTTCATCGCAGCGCTGTATTCCTCCATAGCGCCTTTCATGTCATTTTTTTCAGTGAGCAGGTCGCCATTGTTCATGTGTTCATATGCGCGAAAGACTTTCAACAAACGATTCAACTCCTGTATCGGTTCTTTATGGTCATCCACCCGCAAATCGATCAATCTGTCTTCCCACGGCCTTCCCGAAGAGCGCGGCTTCACCACCAGCAAAGCCGCCGATTGTTTACCGCGGATATCACCTCCTGCCAGTTGTGCCGCTTTCATAACATCTATGATTCTTTCTGCCAATGGCTTTCCTGTTGCCGCCAGCCACGCTTTTTCCATAGCCGGTACTACCTTATTTGTCAGCATCATATTGGCCTGCACGGAAAAATTCTGTCCGTTCTTATGGTCAGCAAACTGTATGCAATTCTTACCTGTATGCGTGGCCACTCTTCCAAAAGTGTCTATGATGGCAACCTGACGGACTTCCCGGCCTGGGTCGTCTGACAATAAACTGTCCATCGTTTCCTGCGGTGATTTGCCTTGTTTCAGTAAATCCAGGCCCCGCATACCAAAAGATACATTGACAAAGGACTGTGTCGCTACGGCACCCACACCGGCTTCCGCCCATGATACCACCGTACCAACATTGAACCAATGTGATTGCACACCGACAGCCATCTCCCCGGTTTTTTCATCACGAGCAACGATGGAAAAGGTATGTGCAAAGGGTTCTTTACGAAAGTCGGGCTTTGCCTGCAATGACAAAAAGATGTCCAAAACAATGAGCAGGAAAACGGTACGTGTCATAGCATCAGATTTAGAATAAAGTTAGGGAGAAACATTTACAATTTCCCTCTTAATCCTAATTCTATCAGCTCCATTTTCTGTGGTTTACCCTTATCGATTTCAAACCGGATAATGGTTTTGGTTTTATGAAACCCGTGTATACCGGCTGCACCGGGATTGACATATAAAAAACCGTGTTTGGGGTCTCTCATCACCTTCACTATATGTGAATGGCCGCAGACTAAGATGTCCGGTTTTTCGCTGCTTAGAAGTCCATTGACATATGTATTGTATTTTCCGACCGCTCCCGCAATATGAGTAATCATAACTTTACAGCCTTCCACTTTTATCCGTTGGGTTTCCGGGAATTCGGCACGCAGCTCATGTCCGTCTATATTTCCATAGACAGCATATAGCGGCTTTAAGGCTTTAAGCTTATCCGTTACTTCCTGCGAACCGATATCACCGGCATGCCAGATCATATCCACGTTTTTAAAATACTCCAAGATCTGTTCATCCAGAAAGCCATGTGTGTCTGATAATATGCCGATGCGTGTCATTTAGTTGGTTATAATTTTTGCATAAAAGAACGTGGCGATACCACTCAGCAGCGCGATGCAGAACCACAGCACTCTGAAACCGGCATGTTCGGCAGTCAATGACCCCAGAAAAGGGCCTACGGTTTGTGAAAAGGCCCAAACCATAGTCCAGATGGCAGCGTATTGACCACGATTTGTATTATCGGTACGGCTCATCCAGAAATTGACCAGCACGGAGAAGGCAAACATCTCGCTCAGAGTAATCATAGTCATCATAATGAACGCACCCAAGAGAGGCAGCTGTACTATGGATGCAAGTAGATAAGCGACAACATGGAAGGAGACACCCAAAACAATGGCTTTGCGTTTTGACCAGTTTCGTTCCACCCAATAAATCAGTGTCATTTCTATGAGTACAATGAGGATGCCGTTCCAGGATGCCAGATAGCCGATAAGGTTTTCTTCGAGATGCAGTTCTTTCTTAAAAAATACGGGCAGATTGGTAAACAACTGAACAAAGCAACTCAGGTAAATAACAGAAACCAGAATAAACTGCACAAACACTTTATCTGCAAACACAGAAATTCTTTGTGTGCTGTCTTTAACTTTTCCGGTGATTTCCCGGCTGTATTTATCCGGCAACAACATCCATAACAATATTGCTGCAAGAATATTGGTGATACCATCTATCCAAAATAATAATTGATACGACTGATGCGCCACAAAGCCACCCAACCCTGCGCCGACAGCCCAGCCTAAATTGAAGGAAAGCCGCATCAGCGTGAACGAACGCATGCGGTTTTCTTCTGTACTGAAGCGCCCCATGGCGGCGGTATTTGCCGGCCGGAATGCCTCATTAACGACAGCCAGCAGAAAAGTGAATACGCAGATGATATAATAATTTCCAAGCTGGCCCAGCACAATAAATCCGGCGCCACCCAAAAAAAGGCTGAGCAACTGTATCTTGTAAAAACCGATACTGTCTGTCAGCCTGCCGCCGAAATAGCTGCCTATAAAAGCTCCGACCCCCCATAAGCTCATCACAATACCGGCTTTGCTGATAGAACAACCCAACTGAGAGGTCAGGTACAACATCAAAAACGGAATAACCATCGTGCCGCAGCGGTTGATTAAATTCACCAGTGCCAGTAGCCATACTTCCCGGGAAAGTCCCTGATAGGCTCTCAAATAATATCGTGCGGCATTTGCAATCATAATAACTACTCTAAAAGTAACTATCTGTCGGTAAAAAAGGAATGAAATTACTTTATCACTCTATCAATAAAATCTATCATCTGACGAAACTGAGCGGGTTCAAACCAGGTGTAGTCTTTATGCTTATTGAAGAAGGTAAGCTGACGCTTGGCATACTGACGGGTATGCAGTTTGATTAATTCAACCGCTTCATCCTGTGTTGTTTTCCCATCAATAAAATCAAACAGTTCTTTGTAACCCACCGTTTGCAGAGCATTGTGATTTTTATACCGGTAAACGGATTTTGCCTCTTCCAATAATCCCTGACACATCATTTCATCCACACGGATGTTGATGTTGTGATGCAATTGTTCTTTAGATACCATTAACCCAATCTTTACAGGGTTAAAGGTTCGCAGTATGCCATTTTTGTTTTTAAAAGCAGAGAATTTTTTTCCGGTTCCGATACACACTTCCAACGCACGGATTACCCGCTGCGGATTTTGAATATCCATGGAACGGAACGTTTCCATATCTAATTCACTTAATTGTTGCTGCAACGGTTCAATGCCATTTTCTTTATACCGCTGATTCAGCAATACTCTCACAGCAGGGTCGACAGGTGGAATATCGTCAAACCCGTATAACACGGCATTGATGTAAAACCCGGTTCCGCCGCACAATACCACTACATCTTTTTCTTGGTATAGCTGCTCCAGCAGAGCAAGCACTTCTCTTTCATATTCACCGGCAGATACATTTTCAGTTATTGATTTGTTCGCTATAAAATGATGTTTCACTTCTGATAGCTCTTCCTCACTCGGGCGTGCCACTCCTATATTCAACTCTTTGAATAACTGTCGGGAATCAGCGGAAATAATCTGCGTATCAAAATACTTCGCCAATTGTATGGCAACGGCAGTCTTACCAACGGCAGTAGGCCCCGCGATTACTATTAGGTATTTCTTGTTAAAACTTAACACATTCCATTTTTTTTAAACACATAGAAACATAGAAACTAAATCTTTGGAAGCCTACTGAAATATTCATTTACAAAAGTTTTTTGGCCTTCTTTAAAGATATTGTAGCAATTAAAGTTTATCAGAATTCCTTTTGGGGCATGCAATAGATTCATATAGGTTAGAAGCTGCGCTTCATATATCGGATTTAAATCAGCAATAGCCTTTAGCTCAACAACAATACAATCCTCCACATATAAATCACATCTAAAATCTACATTCAACTCCTTCTTTTTATATATTAATGGTACTTTTAACTCTGTTTGAAAATTAATTTTTCTATGTCTTAACTCTTCCAAACATTTATGGTATACACTTTCCAACAACCCTCTTCCAATAGTCTTGTGCACCTCAATAGCAGCACCAACAACCTCATAAGTTAAATCATCCAGGTATTTTTGTGTCAGTAGTGATGTAGTCATTCTATATCTCTATGTGTTTAAACATTTTGGTGTTTTAACCCCATCTCCTTTCCTTTTTCCAGCATCAGATTACAGGCCGCATCATAATCATTAGCGATGATACCGTCCAGTATGGCGTCTTTGATATATTCTTTGATGATGCCGACTTCCCTGGATGGTTTTAATTGAAATGTTTTCATAATCAGTTCGCCGTCTATCGGTGGCTGCCAGTTGCGGATATGGTCGCGCTCTTCCACTTCTTTAATTTTCTGAAGCACCAACTTCAGGTTTTCTTTATACCGTTTTACTTTTTCTTCATTCTTGGAGGTAATATCAGCATCGCATAACAACAAAAGGCTTTCCAGATCATCTCCGGCATCAAAGAGAATCCTGCGTATCGCGGAATCGGTAATATTCTCTTTGGTTAATGAAATCGGACGCAAGTGCAGCAGTACCATCTTCTGCACGAACTTCATCTTTTCGTCTAACGGCAGTTTCAGCCGTGCGAATATTTTCGGCGTCCATCTGGCACCCACTACCTCGTGGCCGTGAAACGTCCAGCCATGACCGTCTTCAAAACGCTGGGTAGCCGGTTTGGCAATATCGTGTAAGATGGCAGCCCATCGCAGCCATAAATCATTAGAGTTTTCCGATAAATTATCCAGTACCTTCAGTGTATGATAGAAATTGTCTTTGTGTCCGTAATTGTCCTGCACCGAAACCCCCTGCAACTTCACCATTTCCGGAAAAAACTGGTGTAATAATCTGGTATTGAACAACAGTTTAAACCCGACAGATGGTTGTTTGGACAAGATAATCTTGTTCAGCTCATCTGTAATCCTTTCCTGTGAAATAATATTTAACCGGTTCGCCAGCGGAGCTATACGCTGATAGGTTTTTTCCTCTATCCTGAAATTCAGCTGGCTGGCAAAACGTACTGCCCGCATCATGCGAAGCGGATCATCATCAAATGTGATAGTCGGGTCCAGTGGTGTCCGTATAATGCCATTTTTTAAATCCTCCAGCCCGTTAAACGGGTCTATGACTTTTCCAAAATGTGTTCCCGACAAATAAACAGCCAAGGAGTTGATAGTAAAATCCCTGCGATTCTGATCATCTTCCAGTGTTCCGTCTTCCACTACAGGTTTGCGGGAATCCCGGTGATAGGATTCTTTACGTGCGCCCACAAATTCCAGTTCTGTATCCTCTAAGCGGATTTGTGCCGTTCCAAAATTCCTGAAATAGGATACATGCGGTTTCGGAAACATATTTTCGGCCACTTTCATAGCCAGCTCGATACCGCTTCCAACACATACGATATCTATATCCTTGCAATCTCTTCCAAGCAGTTTGTCGCGCACAAAACCACCAACGGCAAAAGCTTCTATATTCAGCGCAGCTGCACTTTTGGCGATGATTTGCAGTAATTCCCCTTCCCTATCTGAAAACTGTAATTGCATGATGGTAAAGATAAGATAAGTAATAAGTAAAAAGAAAAGTTATCTTAGGTACTCAACAGTGTTGTCATCCTTTATACGTATCAATTTGGAAGGATGTTTATATACGGACGTATCGTATTGCTTATGCACCACAAAATCAACCGCTTTTTTTATTTCATTCGATACGGATTCCAGAGCTGCCGGTGGTGGATCTCCGGATATATTCGCCGAAGTACTGATAATGGGTTTGCCGAATGCTTTAATCATGGCCTCACAAAACGGATGCCGGACAATCCTTATGGCAATCGTGTCATCCGCATTCACGGCATTAGCTGCAATTTGTCTGGGATGGGAATAAATGACGGTAGTAGGCAGTTCCATAGATGACAAAAGTGATGTGGCAGCTTCATCAACAGTTACATATTGTTTCAGCATTTCCAGTGAATCCACCAGTACAATGAGGCTCTTTTCCTTTGGGCGGTGTTTGACGGAGAAGATTCTATCTACCGCAGCCTCATTCGTCGCATCACATCCGATTCCCCAAATAGTATCGGTCGGGTACAAGATAATCTGTCCGTTCCGTAAGACGGCTGCTGCCTCATCACTATCTTTTACAATATTTTTCACCGGTTGATTTAAAGGGGATAAAGGCTTTTATAAATGTTCATCATCTTTTCCGTCATTTGTTCCGGACTGAATTTCCGGATTTGCTCCTGTGATTTTATTTTTATCTCCGCTGCCAAATCCAGATTATAGTAAATGAAATTGATAGCAGCAGAGATTTCCTCGACATTCGTAGGGTCAATAAAAATACAGGCATCGCCGCCTACTTCAGGCATGGAAGACAGATTGCTGGTGATAACGGGTTTGCCGCAGCGGAGCGCTTCCAGAATCGGCAATCCAAAACCTTCATACAAACTTGGATACACCAAACCTTGCGACATGTGGTAAATAATTGGCAATTCGTACCACGGCAAGTCTTTCAGAAAGAATACCCTTCCCTCCAGGTCATTTTCATAAATAAAATTTTCCGCTGCGCCATATTCATCCCCTCCATTGGAAACCGCTACCAGGTTCTTATCCTGATTTTCCGGCAACGTCATCGCTTCCAGTAAACGGAGAAAATTCTTACGCTTACTGATAGCCCCAACATACAATACAAAATCTCTTGGAAGGCCGTACCGTGCGAAATATTCATCCTTCAAAACGTAATTACATTCATGCTCATACTCTCTGTTCCACGTAGGATACACCACCTGAATTTTTTCTTCCGGTATTTTCAGAGATTCTATCAAATCCGATTTTGTTTGTTCACTTACCGCGACTACGACATCCGCGATATGGCAGGCTTTCTTTGTCTTGTAAGCATACATCTGACGGTCAATGAAAGGGTACGTTTTGGGCAGTTTATGAAAAATAACATCGTGAATCGTCACAACCTTTTTAATGGAGGAAGGAAGTTCAGGCACTTCATTACTCAGTCCGTGATAGACATTGATGCCTTGTTGCAGGATATCATTCTCCACACCCTTGAACCGCCACAAATCCGCACTGAACGCATCGGAGATGACGGTACGGTCAACAAAGTATTCATATTTATACGGGCTATCCTCAAAGTATTTCTGATGTACAAAGATTTTGTATTGTTCGTCAGGATAAAAATTCAGCAGCCTGTGCAGCAAGGTGCGGCTATAATTTCCTAACCCTGTTTTATTGTCGTATAATCTTTTTCCGTCAAAACCGATTGTCATAATAGTAGTAAGGTGTAAGTTATAAGTAGTATGTTATTTAATTGATTTTATCTAGCCCCTGATTATTTTTGAAATTTCATCTCCGAATTTAATATTTGCACTTAAATCATCCGCTGTAATGTAACTTAATCTATATGCTGAAATAATCTGTATACAACTATTCCATAATCCTGTGCTTTTTGCCAGGCAATAATATCTTCAAAACGCTGTATTCCCATATATCTTAACTACTTACAACTTATCCCTTATTACTTGTTCCTAAACTGCCACATTAAAGTCACGTAGTGCATCATTTAAAGAAGTTTTTGTATCCGTGCTGGCCTTACGTTTGCCGATAATCAGGGCACAGGGTACATGATACGTTCCGGCAGGAAATTCTTTTGGAATCGTTCCCGGAATCACTACACTACGTGCCGGCACTACCCCTCTGTATTCTTTAGGCTCATCCCCTGAAACATCAATGATTTTAGTGGACATCGTCAACACAACATTGGCGCCTAACACGGCTTCAGCCTCCACACGAACCCCTTCCACTACGATACAGCGTGAACCGATAAAACAATTATCCTCAATGATAACCGGTGCAGCCTGCACAGGCTCCAATACGCCGCCAATTCCAACACCGCCGCTCAGATGGACATTCTTCCCGATCTGCGCGCAGCTGCCTACTGTTGCCCAGGTATCCACCATCGTGCCACTGTCTACATACGCGCCGATATTCACATAAGATGGCATCAGCACTACTCCTCTTTCAATAAAAGCACCGCGACGGGCAATAGCATGCGGCACCACCCGGACACCCAGTTCCGCATAATTCCGTTTCAACGGAATCTTATCATAAAACTCAAACGGGCCTACTTCTATCGTTTCCATTTTCTGAGTAGGAAAATATAATATCACCGCCTTTTTTACCCAGTCATTCACCTTCCAGTTGTCAGCTGTTGGCTCCGCCACGCGCAATTTTCCGGCATCCAGCAGCGTTATCACTTCATTGATAGCATCTAAGGTCGCGGGTTCCTGCAATAGAGTTCTGTCATCCCAGGCTTTTTCAATGATTTGTTGTATAGCTGTCATTTTATTACGAAATTTGAGTCGTCAAAAATAAATATTAAAAGAGATGAACGAGGTTAAAGATAAATTAAATGTAAGCACAAAATGGTTTTTACTTTTAGGGGTGTTAATAACTTTTGCCGCCTGCAGTAATAAGAAGAAGGTCGTCATCAAAGATAATGCAGGCAGGGTTTTGGAGGAATATTATACCCTGAAAGACCAACCGAATCAGAAAACCGGCATCTACACTTCCTATTACGAAAGCGGAAAGATAAAAGAACTAAGCAACTATACCGCCGGAAAACCGGAAGGGAAACGAACGCTGTATTTTGAGAGCGGGAAAATCATGGTGGTAGAAAATTACAAGAACGGAAATTATGAAGGCGGGTACAAATCTTTTTATGAAAGCGGGGGTCTTGAATCCGAGGGCCAATTTAAAGACAATGCCAGAGATGGGGTATGGAAAGTATATTATGAAACGCCCCAGAATGCCATCCGTCAGGAAGTTACCTTTAAGGACAATATCGTAAACGGGCCGGCAAAAGAATATAGTCCGAATGGAAAACTCATTGCCGAAGGCAACAAAATTGAAATCGGGGACGGAGTAGACGTTTATGACGGAAAGGTAAAGGTGTATGATTCTCTGGGTACCTTAGAAAAAGTATTAACTTATGACAAAGGAAGACAAATCAGTAAAGAAGCAATAAATTAAATTGTATGCAGAAAATTATTTATATTTTAACAGCATGCTTGCTGTTCGCCTGCCAAAGTACCACTAAGAATATGGGAGAGCAGTTTGACGTGAAAACGCCGGTGACTATTGACGCACTGATTAAGCAACTGGACAGTATCCCGTCTGTTACAGGCATCCAGATTGAAGGCAAAGTAGCCAAAAGTTGTATGAGCGAAGGTTGCTGGTTTACCATAGAGGATGCCGGCGGTACGGAGATTTTACTGGACATTAAGGACAAAGCATTCAGAGTGCCGACCAACAGTCCGGGCAAGACGGTCATAGTGTTGGCCGACGCGGCAAAAAACGCTTCTGCCAAAGCCGATGAAGAACCATACAGCATCTCTGTCAGGGGGATGAGGTTTAAATAACCGTTAACCTCGTTATTTTTAGTTCTGTTTCTTGGCAATTCCTGAAAAAAAGCTATCTTTGCACTCGCTTTTGTAAAAAAGCAGGATTCCGTAGCTCAGTTGGTAGAGCAATACACTTTTAATGTATGGGTCCTGGGTTCGAATCCCAGCGGGATCACAGGTGCCAAACCCAAACCCGTGTAAATCAGAGGATTACACGGGTTTTATTTTTTATACGTTGGATTAGTATTTATATAGTTATTTTTGAAAACTTATTCTTTATCATATTTTTTTCTTTTCAACCAGTTGATAAAGTCTTCAAAATTTAAAGCGGTAGAATTCTCCCATATTTCTGATTTTATTTGATATCTAATCCTTCCATCTTCAATATTTAAACGCACATCTTTCTTTTCCTCTGTTGTTTCATTTTTCATCAAAGAATAAGATTTAAAATCATTAAATCTTCTTAGTAGTGGTTCAGTAATATTTATTACGAATCTTGATTTTTCTTTTATAGATTTTTCATTTAATTCATAATGTCCCCACCCCAAAAAATAGTGCCGGTAATAAATTGAAAACTACTTAAATTTAACTGGTATGAAAAAGCAACGATTTACGGAAGAAAAAATCCTGACTATTCTGAAGGAACATGAGTCAGGTAAGAAAGTGCAGGATATCTGCCGCACACATGGCATTAGTGACGCTACGCTGAACAATTGGAAAAACAAATACACAGACATGCAGCTGCAGGAGCTCAAACGTCTGTGCGACCTGGAGTCTGAGAATTCCAAGCTGAAACGTATAGTAGCAGATTTGAATCTGGAAAACTTTGCACTCAAGGATCTGATTGAAAAACATGGCAAGCCGATGATAATTAGAACAGATAACGGCGCTGAATTTATAGGACATATCTTTTTAGACTGGTGTCACCGAAGACGTATACAACATCAGTTTATACAGCCCGGTAAACCCTACAGAACAGTCTTATTGAACGTTTTAACGGCAGTTACAGAAAAGAAATATTGGATGCCTATGTATTTTATACGTTATCTGAAATAAGAAAGATTACACCAGCATAGATGAGTGAATATAACAGTTACAGACCGCATGAGTCCCTGAATAATCTGACCACTGATTTATATGTGATACAATACGGAAAACTTGAAAATAAAATGAAAATTGTCTAATATTGAGTGGCACTATAGACAGGGTGGCTTACACTTACACCTGGGCACGTAAAAAAGCAGACTGGTACGACCCATTTATTGAAGCGAAGGATGAATTGTTAAAAGGTGCTGATAAAGAAACGCTTACCATAAAAAGAAAATCTTCTTATTAATGATGAAATATTACTATTAAATTATTAGCATAAATATTTACCAGCAGATTTTTCTTTAATCCATTTTATGTTCTTAAATCCTTCTATTACCTTAGAACTATAATCTTGCATGCGTTGAGGTTGGTCTTCAAACCAGTATTTAGTTACTTCTTTTTGTAAGTTAGGTGAAAGCATAATTGCACCATTTTGGTTTTCAAATAAATCTTGATTTTCAATTATCTGAACGATGGCTGAAATAAGTAAACCTCTTGTCACTTGTATTATTTTACCAGGACTCGAATCCGGTAATCCGGTAAAATTTGCTACCATTCCGCCCCTTAATATTTTGATAGTGCTATTGCTAATAGTTTTAATATTCAATATATCTAGAGAATTACTTATTGGCTCTCTCAATAATGGCTTACATATCTTTAGTATCGAGTTAAATTCTATATCGCCGGATGAAACGCTAATCAAAGTAATATCTTTATTAATAGTGTTAACCCACTCAGGGTTTGAAATATCCTGACCTGTAGCGCCTATTAGAATATCAACCTTATTCAAAATTTCATGCATATTATTACAATATTCAACATCACTAAATATCTCTTTATTCATTTCATTTTTAATGTCGTAAACAAGAATTTTATATTGTCTCTTAAATTCTTTAACTACAGCTTTTCCTATATTCCCATATCCTACAATTCCAATTTTTTCAGGTTGTAATTCTTCAATTATTTTCCCTAATTGAATTTGTACAGCCTCACTTACTATTTTGGGTTCTATGATTACTTTATTGGCAGATGATGCTAAATGAATCACTGGAAATCTACCAAAAATACTTTGCATTTTTATGCCACTGGTTGTCTGTTCAATACCATAAATCTTGTGACTTTCAGTTAAATGTTTCGGTACATTTTTTAAAGTATATCCACCATCATCAAGGATAATAATTTTACTATTTGGCCTTATGCTATCCTCAAGGGATTGCCACATTCTTCTTACATCATTTTCTAAAGATTGAACATAATAACCCAATTCATTATTTAATGAAGAATCTATAACATTAATACCAAGTTCTTTTATTTTTTCTTGTGTATCAGCATGCGTTGAATAGATCTTACCTGTGAGATAAATTTGATCTGGCGTAAACCCATATTGAATCAATCCTTCAAACATTGTGCCTGTTGATTGAAGTAAATGTTGTACAGAAATTATATAAAAATCATTTAAACTCCTTAGATTTTTATGTTTTTCAATTAATCTATTTATAACTGAATATTTAGGAAATGTCATTGGTTTGGTCTAATCGTTCTATTACAATAATGTTTGCAAATGGTTCTGAGGTTACACTTATATTTTTTGAATCAATAGAAGTAGCCGGCACTAAATACTCTAGCTTAAATTCATTTTGTTTTTTAAATACCGAAGACATGGATGTATTTTTATGGCCAAAACCAGTAATTTTATATTTTAATTCTAATTGAATTTCTTGTAAAATAAGATTAATCTCTTCACATAACTTTATATAATTCTTAATCTCATAATTTAACAAAATAGGTAGTCTGTTGATTAACAAACACCCCCACTGGTTTTCTTTAATTATTTCATATCTAAATAACAATGGAATAAAATGTGTACCGTTTTTAAAATAAGGTTTATTTTGTTCTTTTAGAAACTCTATATAACTTATGTCATTATCTAATACTAATGCTTTGGCTTTTCCTTTGATTACATTAATTATATAATGGACTAAATTTGCTAAGAGATCAGGTTTATGCATAAAACCTTTAAAGTTATATTGGGAAATAAGAAAGTAACATTTTAAATCATGCGTTTTATGTGATATTTTATGTATAATATCATTGATATATTTTAATTCTAATTGCAGATCTCTAAGATATGATGCTTGCTTCCAACCTATTTTATATAATTCACTAATAAGATTGCTTTTTATATTGTTATTAATATTAAACAAAAAATGTTTTGGTAGATATATAACTTCTACATTTTCATTTTTATTGTTTAGTTTATGAAAAAATTCATGCTTTTTATCCTTATTGTAGGTTTTGAAATGAAAAATATTGTTTAAATTATTAAATAATGATCCATTGTCATTTTCCCAAGGATAACATACTTCAAAAGTATTTTCACCAGCAATTGCTATCCATTTACTATCTGTATTATCTGGCTCACCATCATCTAAAATATCTAAAGTGCCAAAAAGACCAAAGAAGTCATTTTTCTCAATCCTGTTGAGAAAAGTATAGTATTCTTTTTCTGAATTTTTTTGAATTAAAGTATTTGATGTTACTATTTCAATCTGTCCTTTGTACACAAAACCAAAAGGGTCGCCGGTATAAGAAAGATCATGATACATCGTATTTTTTGAAATAGATAATTCATTAGAATTAATATTAAAATCACTTAGTGTTATTTTTCCATTGTTAATTATTTTAGTGCCAATCGGAATAGAAGCAATGTATATATAGTCTTTTTTTTCTCTTTTTAAAGAGGATGCAATCTTATCAAGTAGTGAAATAATGGTATTATCTTTAAATTTCTGGTCAAATGTATTATATACGACTCCCCATTCTTTTTTCTGGACATTAATTGATTTGTCTTGCATATATCAGGTAATTTAAGATAAACTATAAAGACAAATCTAACATTTTAGTATTTAAATTTTCTATAAAAGTTTTAGAATGACTTATAAGTATTATACCTTTTCCCTGTTCTTTTAAATGATTTAATAATTGTATTAGAAATTCAACAAATTCGTTGTCCTGCCCCAAGGTTGGTTCGTCTAATATATACCAGGGTTTATTCATAGCTAAAGTAGAAGCAATTGCAATTCTTTTTCTAATAACAAATGGCATCTCAGCAGGATGATACTTTCTGATATCTTGCAGTCCAAACATATTAATATAAAGTTCTCTTCTGGAGCTATATTCTTTTGATTCATTCTTTAAATATGGCAGTATTTCCTTCTCTATGGTGTTAGAGAAAAGTTGTTCATCAACATTTTGAAAAGAATATCCACATAATGCTCCAGGTGTTTTATAACTATTATATGGTTCATTATTTACCAGGAGAATGCCTTGTTTCAGTTTCAAAACTCCGATTAATATCTTAGCCAAGGTTGATTTTCCTGCTCCGTTTTCACCTTTTAAATGGTAAATATTTCCTTTTTCAAAATGGTAATTTAAATTCTCAAAAACAGGATTGTTATTATCATATGCGAAAGTTAAATTTTTAATTGTAATAGATTGTGATTCTATTCTGATTGACTCATCTTTAATAATTCTGGGTTTGTGAAACTTATACTTATAAGAAATTTGATTTGGTTGGCTTTCGATAAGATGAGATGCAGTTAGTTTATATTCTTCAACTCGATTATCACTAATATATAAGTTTGACTGAATTGTATTTGACTGAATAAAAAAATCAAATAATTGCATGTACCATTTCTCATTGAGTTGTTCAATCGTAGAATCGATACATAGATTTTCAGGATTTAACAAGAGGTTGCAGAGTATCACTAAAATAGTTTGCTCTCCGCCCGACAAGCTAAACGGGTTTTTATTAAAATGTTTCTCAAATCCTAACTTATAAAATAAATTTATAATCTCATCTTCCAATATTAAGTTTTCACCAGTTCTGTGTAATTGTATTTCATCTTTTACAGTAGGTAAAATAGCAGAAATATAATTTGTCGGCTGTTCCCCGATGTATAAATTATTTGTTTTTAAAATTACATTATTTGCAGACTGATTGATTATATTTTTAAGACATTCAGTTCTGCCGCTAAAATTATTGCCGGTAATAAAATTTAGAATATTTTTTGTGCTGTTTATTTCCATTATTTCAAATAAAATTTTGTATAAATACCAAATATGAAATATACAAATGCAAGTGTAATCATGAGTAGATTATAAATGAAAGAGTATGAGGTCTTATCGCTTTCCATTTTTTGTACTAAAAATATTATCTGTTTTTTATCCCAACTCTCGGCCCTCTCTATTGATGTCCTCATTACACCAATCACTAATGGGTTTAACACGTATGGTAATTGTTTCGCAAGATTCGGTATGTTCCTTTTTCCAATGTATCCTCTCGCTAATCTTGCTGTAACAATTTTATTTGCATTATTTATAATTTCATTCCAAACTGTAAATGAACTAATAATAGTAATTAGAGTTTCACCTTTTAGATTCCATTTTTTAAGTGTATTTAATAAGTCAATAGTAGGTATAAAAAATACAAATTGGAAAACAGAAGCGTAAATAATTAGTTTGGAGGTTTTTAATAAGATAAAACTCCAACCTCCATTCTTGCCATCTAAGATTAAGATATTAATTAAGATAAGCGATAGAAATATTGGTAAAATACCAATCAACATAAAGCGGAAATGTGCTTTAGTCTGTTTTGATAAAGTTATCAAAGGAATAAGAACTAACAAATAATAAATTACTACCTGCGAAATTTGAACTGCAATGAATGTCCCGCCGATGGACAGTAGTAAAAAAAACAATCTAATATAAGGATGTGGTAAGAAATCATTTTTATTCATTATTAAATAAATTTGTTCTGTAATAAACTACCACCTGTAAATTTTTCTAATAAGTTTTTAGGCACACTTTTTAATACAAGAAATGCTAAAATACATTGTAACCCTTTATCTATTGGCTCGATAGATACTCCACTTAATACAACAGATTCAGCAATCTGTTTTCCCATTTTTATAAAAAAAGAAGTTACTAAAGCAGAACCATTACCGGTTGCTCCACCAAACACCCATATAATTACAGGGGCGCTTACTATAGCGGCAACAATACCTAACCCTATGCCGGATAAAATAGTTTTAAATATATTGCTAAACCAACCGCGTTTTCCAACGAAATCAATATATAAGGCAATAACTATTTGTGTTCCGATAAAGTAAGCAGCAAAAGGATTAAAAAATATAGAAGTCAGGATAAATCCAACAACGCCTACAATTGCGCCTCTTTTCCAACCGAGCAAGATAGTTGCTATGATCGTGCCGACGGAGTCTAAATACAGCGGCAGGTTAAGTGCCTTCACTATAGCACCAATTCCAATATTTAGAGCAATCGCCAAAGGAATAAAGGATAGTGATACCATTCTTGTTTGCTGTGTTTCAATTTGAGTGTTCATTTTGCTAATTTTTTATTTTTTAAACATATTTATTCCGAGTTCAAATTTGTGTCGATTAACACGATTGTACAAATAACTCAATAAAAAAAAACAGTCCTAAAATTCAGGACTGTTTTTAACTGACAAAAAGAAGATTTGCATTTTCGTTGTAAAATAAGGGCACAAAATTCAGGTGTTAACAAACTGATTGTTTGAATTGCCGTTCGATAGGAAATGAGCGAAATTCACGGCAGACTTAAATCATGGTACCTCAAATTTACTATAACAGCACCGGCATAACACCACTGGAAGAAGCAGAAAATAATCTAGCATTCTATACCTGTTTAATAATAGAGTACGGCCACGCTTCTTCTGAAAATTTATTCCCAGCAGAGCAGCTGTATCATCTCCTGGGAAAACTTAACCAATACCGTATAGTCGCACCAGAATCATTAATGTTCAAAATTGATGCCAATGTTCAGCAGTACAAGAATTTATACAAAAAATTAACGAATCAAAATTTCAACACCATAAATAAAACAAAATGAAAACAACGGAAACATTCAAAAAAACAGTTGAAACCGGCGGCACCTACAAATCTGCTAAACAGAAAGAAAAACCTGTAAAAAATGCAGATGGACCTACTGAAAGTGCAAAAGCCATTCATGCTAAAATTCAGCACAAAATTAAAGAGGCGTATAATAGATTAGAAAAAAAATCATTTCATAACTAAAAAATTAATCACATGGAAAAGACACAACAATCTTTTAACGCTGCACATAAAGATGTGCGGTTAAACAACATCCCATCCCGCCTGCCGGATGGTAGATATATGTGGAGTCAGGGGCAATCTTCAATATTATGTAATACGGAACACAGTAAGATTCGTTTAGACCGGAACAGCCTCCTGTATCTGCAAGAGCAAGAAGCTGCTATCTTAAAAGAGATGCTGGTATATCAATCAGTGTCTGAAGAAATAAAAGCAGAAATAGATAATACAGCAGCCAGACATGATGAACAAATAGAAGAAAGAGCTTCTATAACTGGAACATTAAACAATGATTTAAAACAGTTCGAAGAGGGAATGCATAACCGCGGTATTATGTTAAATGCAAAACCGGGGGAAAATAAAGAAGAGATCGGTTTCTTAAAAAACATCTTTACAGCCAGTACCGGTAAAAAAATAAAAAGCGTTCTAATCTTTTTAATAAGTTGGCTGGTTGGCGAAATCTTCATGACTGCCGTGTCATGGCAAACCTTACGGAACGATAACAATATCGAAAGCATAGTGATACGCAGTATGGCACTCGGTATGGTCATTCTTTTGATACATGTTGCCGGACATCTGAATAAACGCCGGAAAAAACCTATTTACATCATCTATATCTCATTCAGCCTATTGATGCTGCTTTCCATGTTGTTTGCACCAATGGTTATTAACAAAATCTATCCGGAAAATAATTCGCCAGTTAATTCAACACAATGGTCTTTTTCAGATGCTCCAGCTACTAATATTACAACGAACATTAGCCAAGCTCCAACTTGGGTAGAAATTTATCGTGGCAACGAAATAACAGTGCCGGCAATTTTATGCCTGGTGTTTTTCCTGGCTATAATGGCATTTACTTCTATAAATAAGGAGGAAGATAAAAGTGTAGAAAATCAAAAAGGTGTAAACGCGGAAGAAGCTGAAACAAACAGGCAAAGAAATCAGCTAATTACGCACAGAAATAATAGTATGAAAATAGAAGAAGAATTGAAACTGAAGAAGAAAGAAGAAATATTGAAAAATACTATTGAATTAAACAACATCCTGAAAAAACTGGAGGAAAGTGAAAAAAGAGTTACTGAAATTGACAAACAAATTACCGCGTTGAATACAAACATAGAAATACAATTAGTCCTGATTGAAAAAGAACTAGATCAGTATAAAATTGACTTTGAAGATATTTTAAGGAACGATGTTGTAAAAGCCTCTTTTGTTACACCTGAGTGGAGCAACCGTCAGGATATTCTTAACTTTTTTAAAATCAAATAAAATGAAACTACAAAAAATTATTTCAGCTCTAATAATGGCAATTACAGTTACATTATTATCATCCTGTTCATGTTCTTCATTAATAGAATGTGAAAGCATCAGTCAACGCCAGCTTACAATGTTAATGGATGTTTCCGACTCCGCGCTCTTTAACGGCATTGAAAAGGACATAAAAACAAATTTTCCTGTTTTTATGTCAAAAACAAAATTAGGAAATATATCGCCGTGCCAATCCTTTACGCTATCATTTGCACATCTTAGTAGCCGCGATGCTTTAGAAATATCATCACAAAATATAAAGATTACAAGGAAAAGGCAATCTGTAAAAGAAGAAAACAAAGAAGCAAACCCGGCACCGTTAATGCAGTTGTTAATGCAGAAGATGGATGATTACCGGCTGCTTTCAAAACAACCGGCAATGACAACCGGCAGTAACATCGTAAACGTGCTGTTAAAAGCTATTAATCAATCAAACCAGGATGCGGAAAACACAATTCTTCTTTTCTCAGATATGGCAGAAAATAACACTCAGTTAAATCTATATAAAAAGATTCCTGACAAAAATGAGATACCGCAGGTAATCGATAAATTAATAGAGCCATCCGTGATGGAGAAATTCAAACAGCTTCAACAAGAAGGCATACCAATCAAAGTGGTAGTGGTACTAAAACCAGAACCGGCCGGAAGAACCAATCAACGGAATATAAAAATATTCTGGACGCAGGTCTTCAAAACATTAAAACTCAATGTTGAATTCATTGATAACCTTTCAAACCAAATAGATATATGATTATCTTAATATCAATTGTTGGATTTATATTCTTAATGGCTGGTTTAATCCTTTCATTAAAAGATTTGTCTCAATATGTATACAAACGGGCAACAAATATAAGCCTGCCGAAAACCTATATTAATTTTAGTGAATACGCAATTACTGTTTTCTCAGTAGCTACAATCACGTTTTTAGGATTTATATTCTATAAGTTTGCCATAGCATTCTTCGCTTATATATTCTCCGGTGATCTTGTATCATTTTACATAAATACGCGCGGCGTTTATTCCGTTAACAATGATTTACAACATCCATTTACAGTAATCCATTTACTGGTGGGATTACTTCTAACACCGGCACTTCAATTTTTAACTTCTTATTTTATTTATAGAGGCATCCGTGCTTATATGTTTTCAATGAATCGGTATTACGGTGATATTTTTGACGAAAGTGATATACTGTATTTTGGACTTGCCGCATCTATATTTTTCGCAGCATTGGAAATTTTCTTTTACAGTCAGTATTTACCAAATGTAAATGGTGTTACACATTTAATATATCTGATAATATCAAAGTTATCATTTGTGTGTTATTTTCTGGCAATAGCACACGTACAATTACTAAAAAACGATAACTACAAGTCCATTATAAGAAATTACGTTGAGTTGGGAAAACGCGAAGCTACTATTATTTATTCGCCGTTTAAAACTATGTTCCTGACCTATTTTATAGGTATTATTTTATATCTGCCATTTTTTTCAGGCATGCAATTTACTACTAACAGGTTGCTGCTTATTATTATTTTATTTTTCTGTGTTGGTTTATTTTTAGTTACGTTCCGTTTATTCCTATCAAAAGGGTTTAATTATATGGCAGTAATAATGTTTGCAGAGAGTACAGAAGATTTAGCGTCAAATGAATATTTGGTAGAGCATAACATAAAAACGAGAATAATATTTATCCTGTATCTGGTAGGTATTGTCTTCCTGGTATTCAAATTTAAGTTGGCATTTATGTTAGCTTTTATCGTAAGTATGGGAAGTATTATACTGTTTTTAATGTTCATATTTACATTTCTGATTGCTTTATGCACATCTTTGGCGCCGGTGTTGCTTGGCAGAATCCGAATGCCGGAAATTTGCCCATCTTCTATATTAAGCTATATCTGGAACTCATTTAAAGAATTAATAAAGTCTGGTTCCGCTATGGGTATATTTATACTCCTTGTACTGATACTTTTAGGTAGTTTTCCAAAGAAATTAAAATACAAAAATGATAACTGTGTAAATTCAGTTATAGATGTGGAGAGCAATCCTATTTATATAGAATATGACAGTACCAATAGATGTATTCCGGTTACATACAATCAACTGCCTGCTTTTTTCCTCAAATGCTTATACAATCAGGAAGACAGGAGCTTTTTAAAGCAGAATAATTTACTGCCACAGATGTCAAATTGGCATGGATTCTCTTTCGCATCATTCTATCGTATTTTTTTTGGCGGCGGTGGTTCAAATTTAGTCCAGCAGCTTATTAAGAATATTCTTTTTAAAAGTAACAGGGTGTCGGATGTTCAGCGGAAATTAACCGAATCACTATCAGCATATCAATTGTCAGTTCAATACACTACAAACGACTTAATTACAATGTACTGTAATGTGATAGGTTTTAACGGCGCAAATGGCCACAGTGGTATTATGATGGCATGTTTATCTGCTTTTGGTCTGCCGGTTAATAAAATAAACCATTTGCAGATGATGTATTTAGCAGCGACAGTAAAATGTGGTACAAAATTCAAAACAAATAGGGGGTACATAAATTACAAAGATGCTATTGATTATCCAAATGATATTAAAGCTGTTTTATTAGATCAGGCAAGATCATGGTATAGTAAAAACCTTATTTCTAAGAAAGAATTGAATATGTTGGAGAATCAGGAACTGAGATTTACAAATAAAAATTACCGAACAATATCCGCAACTTCTACCAATGAATTTCTAAAGAATCAAATCAAAAAAATAAATACGGATGTCGCTACTTACTTCTCAAGTATTACATCAAACAATCAACAATGCATATTAAATGCCGTTCAGTCATTTGATATAAAATTCCAAGAATATAAAAGAAATGATGATACTATTCTTTATTCTGCAGCATTAGCAGTAAATGTTGAATCTGGAAAGATAATTGGTCACTATGGTGGGAGTGGAATATCAGATTTAACACAGCTTGCCGGTGGTAATCAAATGGGTAGCACCATAAAGCCGCCTATTTTGTTAGAATTGTTAGAAATTGGTTATAAAGCTGAGGATATTAGACTTTTTGATGGTAAAATTGATGGTAAAACTACACCAGATAATTATGATGGTAAATGTTCAGATAAGTATGTCGGAATTGATACTATTTTATCTAAATCATTGAATGTACCAATGGTTAACATCCGTGAAGTAACAAATGCAATAGCACTATATAAGAGAGTAGAAGATCGTTTTGCTCGTATGGATATACCGAAGTATTCATACTTAGACAACCCTGAAAGAAATCAGGAAAATGAAATAAATTATCCGCTGGGAAGTAGAAGCATGACCATATACAATATTGCGCAGGTTTATCAAACACTCTTTAATAATGGGTATTATAAACAATTAACGGTTATTGATTCAGCATATAATCCTGTAAAAAACTCAATAATAAGATACACACAAAAAGAAGGAAGAATATATACAGAAGAAAACTGTCAAACAGTAATTTCAGCATTGTCGCATACTACAGAGTATGGCACCGGTAGCCATTTAATGAATATACTTCCTCAAAACCGAACAATTTATTGTAAAACCGGCACTACAGATAAATGCAGGCACGGGTACACAGTATTGTTTGATGGAACAACATTAATTGTTACGTATGTTTCTTTTGGCGTGGTCGCTAATAATCATTTATCACTCGGGGTTAAAGCTATTCCCTTTAATTCGGGTGGTAAAAGTGCAGGAGTTTTGGCAGCATTAATTTATAATGAAATGAACAAATGAAATTGAACCTATCCAACATTAAGTAAAAAATTAACTCAAATCCAATCACTCAAATCTATCGTTATGAAAAATTTACTCTTTATGAAGCTATTTATTCTTTGCTTTATCTTTTTTTCTTGTAAAAATGATATCTCAAAAGCCAACTCAAGTTCACCAGTTGATTATGATACTGATATGGCTTCAGACAATTTAGATGAATATGTTTATATTATTGGCAAAAAAATGGGAACTTTAAATGACAAGGATATTGTACAAATAACCAACTTTGAAGATATGAATGGCAAATGCTATAAAATTGACAAACTCTACAAGTATGGTATGTCCGGTGCGTATGTTTACTTTTCTAATTATTTTGATCCTGATGGAAGTAAAATCTTATGTAATTTTTTAATAGAAGAATGGAGAGAAGCTCCTTCGAGGTATGTTAAGTCTTCTTTTACTTTAGGAGGTAGAGATTCTTTAATAAGCGTGTTCAAATTTAGAGAATCAAAAGATGAACCTGAAAGCTGGGTGTGTATTTCTAAAACCACACAAGACTATGAATCTTTCCACAAAGGATACTTTGTAAATGTCTTTAAAGAGTATTGCGGCAATACATCTTGTTCTATTGAAGAGGGGTATACTAATTCAGAATTCAAAAAAGCGATGAAAGACGTTAAAAATTATGAATCCTTCGTAAGGGAATATAAGAAGTATCCTAAAGTAGAATAAATACACAAAAACCGCAAACTAAATGCAGGCAGATGCAGTATGCCAAACCAAAGCCAACCCTATACTGCATCTGTGGTGTCGCAGCCCATTTTTTTTGTCATGCTTTTTGTACCTGCGCTATATGGCACATTGCTCCCCATTTGTCATTCTGAGCGGAGCGATGAACTTTACTGCATTTAGCAACATGTCTAATTAATTGAACAAAGCAAAGCGCCATGCCGCGCCACAAACAAAAAATCACGCCAATAAAAATGGTCTGAAGCATACTTAAACATAATGTGCTCTTATGTGTTCGCTTCGCACAACCATGCCACGCTCATTTACATGCTCGATAATGGCTGTCACATAAGCACACTATGTTAAGTAGCCGCCACCACAGTCAGCATTCATAAAAAAATTGATGAAGTTTTTTATAGGTGTTTTTTAATGATATGCTGAGAGCCTGCATTTGGCGTGCTTGCGGTCGCTTCTTCCATTCCGCTAAAGCTCCATTCCATCAGCCACCTCAGCACCTGAAACAAGCGTATTCCCTCATTCCATTTCACAAAGCCAGGCTATTGCTTTTCGTGTATTGGCAGATGCATACCTACGCTCACAATATCGTCATCCTGAACGAAGTGAAGGATCTAAAATAGCCATCCCTTCAATGCATCTGCTCAATCCACTACAAGCACCATGGTCAATTTTGTTCATTCCATTCAGTCATACCCTTGTCTCTTTCTGCATCACCTCATCATTCAGGAAAAGGCAACCATATATGCTTGCGGTCGCTTCTTCCATTCCGATGCATTCCGTTTCAGGCGTTCGTTCCTCACGATCCTTCCACTCCATTTGCATCTTCATTCCATCAGCCACCTCAGCATGCAAAGCAAGCGTGTGGCTCATTCCATATAACCTTTATCAAATATTCACCATCCCCAAATTCCATTCCCCACACCCTTGCTCGGTTCGTATTCATCAATCTTACTACTAAAAATTATTTCCTCTTTTTTTTCAATAATTCCAGAATAGAATCTGCTTCTTGTATAAGCTCATCTTTTGTTTTGACTCTCCCTTTAGTTATCCATTCATCTACATCTTGCTTTTTAAAATAAACAACCTTGCCATTCTTATAATATGGAAAAGCTCTGCTGTTAGTAAACTTGTATATTGTGCTTTTAGATACTGATAGATATTCTGTCAGCTGTTTAGTATTCATTATTTCAGGAAACATTTTTAAATTGTACTTTCCACTTTCTTGATTTGATTTTATATCAATTAATAATTGTTCAATCTTTTCCAATCTTTGGTCAATTAGTTCAAAAGGATTTTCCATATTATTTTTTTTATTACCCTAAATTTCCAAAAAATAAAAAAGAAAGCAAAGGTAAGTGGCTCGCCATTGGGCTGCAAGGTTAAAATGTATTTTGAAAAAAATCTCCACCTATATAACCCTGCTGCTATAGATTCAATATCATCTGATAGGTAGTATTTTTTCCAAAAACCTTGACATCCCAAGGCTTTTGCCACTTAAAGTAGTGGCTTTCTTTTTTCTTTTTTTTGCTGTTTTTTTTCTTGTTTTCTTTTGGAGTGATGGGTGTGCGAAGCACAGCGAGCATAAAAATTAATGCTCAAACCATGCGTACCATTCAACTGAAAACATTTAACAAAAACTTCAATTACGAAGGTCATTTTTTCTTCATCCTGAATAAAGGAATGAACAGCGGAAAACCCATGAAAACCGCCTGCCCGAATTGTTTCGTATGTATTGCCGGAAGCGAAGAAGAGAAAGAGCAGCTTTACTGGCTTTGTTTTGCCCTCTGGTATTCTAAAGCATTCCATTATTATCTGAAAGGCTCTGTAATCCAATTTATTACAATAGATGATATAAGAGAGTGCCTATCAAAATCCCTGTTTAAATCCAATCAAAACAAAACCGATTTTCAAGCTGCCATCCAACAGGCAAAGAAATTTGAGGAATTGGAAGCCCTCTATGAAAAGAACCTGCATCTTATCAGACAAGCCAGGAGAGCCATTTTTTACAAACGCTCCTTTTTATAAGAGGCAGGTAAAGCATACATAAGCCATACATAAGTCATACATATTTGCACCCTATTTCGACACATTATATAAAACAGCAAGGAAATAAAAAATCCTGCACTTTCATGCAGGATTTAAAACCGTATTTCACTAAACTAACTATGAACCCGTAGAGGGATTCCGACCTTGACGTTTAGCACGTCTCTGGCAACTAACTTTAATCACCCATTTGCGCATCCTTCAATTTCTTCCGTTTTTCATCAGCTAGTTTTCTACGCTCTTCAAAACTTATTGACCTTGCGCCGGTGGATGGATTCCGTCCATCCCGTTTGGCTCTTCTAAAAATTGCAGTTGACTTTATCATCTTAGTAGACATTATCAATTACCAAACAGTTACCAGACGAGAACTTGTAGTAATTTCCGTTCACTTCCTGAAAAAACTCAATACCAATACAATTTACAACGGAAATATCCGATGTCATCACTGTACCTACTGGCAAGGATGCCTCAATTGTTTCACCAGCATAAGCAGCATTCAATGGTGTATAGGCTCCAAAAGCAGAAGAACTCAATTCATTCAAATCTGGATTCATTGCCTCATACGTGCCTGTCGCATCATTGAAAGCAAAATCCGATACAACACCAATCGCATTGATAAAGCGAAAGTGCGTTGCACCTGCAGGAGCATTAATTGAGTTCGTTGGGTTGACTGCCAAAGTAGTTAATGTACTTGTTAGCCGGTCAACAGAACTTGTTAATGAATAAGGCACATACACCACACTTGGGAAAGACACATTTTTATCAAATCCAAATCCATACAGATAGGTGCGTTGTGTGCTGATTTCCACCTTACGGACACCTCTTGCTTCTGTCCCATCTTCCAGGTTGATTTTCTTCATTATAGAAGTCAACCGACCGGTACATTGTGGGTCTGTCATACCTTTTAGCACCTCTGACAATGCCACCCTTAAAGATTTACCTGCTTTAGCACATCCGCCAAACTCATTCATGTTTTCGCGAGTTCGTTCAAATTCAGGTGCTGTTTTAACCTGTGTATCGGTAGGACCGCCAACCATGCCGGCGAAATATCCCTGTTGCCCTTTGATTTTAAAATGTCTTATGTCGCCGATAGTTCCGACATATTTTAACGGGCCTTTTTGTTTTGCCATGAGAATTAATTTTTACTTTTTAAAAATATTTAATATCATTGTAAAAATATTATCTAATTAATTGATTAGCAAATAATTAAAAAAGCAAAGAGATGTATTTTGAGGCAAAGAAACCAATTAGGATATATACACACCATAAAATCAAATTTGTTGTGGATGGTGACGGTGTTATCGTGTATAATATTTTCAATAAAAGAGAAACTGAAATCCGGTTATTGGGTATTGATGCACCGGAAATAAAAGACTGCAAAAAACTTAGACAAGATGAAAGAGAGCTTCATATACCAGGTCATTTGTTAATCGAGTTAGGCCATATGTCTAAAAACTATTTACATAATTTATTACCCAAAGATGCTGATATTACTTTCATCACTGAAATAGATAATGAGATAGATCCAATTGGGAGAACGCTTGCATATCTAATAAATAATGAAGGAATCTGTATTAATGAGAAGTTGATACTTGATGGTTATGCAAAACCATATACAAAATACTATTGCAGCAAATTAGAAACTTATCAGAAATTAAACTTTACTGCAATGCACCAAAAGCAAGGACTTTACTCTGTTTTGCACAATTTTTGAAATGTTTACCCTATGTTTACCCCAAAATGAAAATAGCGGCTTAAATCATTGATTTTCACCGCTATTATAAAATAATTTGTGGTCCCGCATGGAGCGGACTATATTTTACAAAAACTCCTAAGCCAAATATAATTGGTAATAAAAATTCTAATAGCAAATCTTTCAGATTGTTATTTTTTGACAGATTTTATTCCTACCTGTTAAATTCTATCCAACATTTTTCTACGAAAAACCTACGAAACCCATTTTTTAACATTTTTTCCTCTGAATATACCATACATGGTGGGAACCGACTACCCCATTTGGGGATATAGTACCATAGGGTTTACTCAATTTAAATTAAAAACAGATTTATGTTCAAAATTAGCTTTTTTCGTGACAAAACTTACATTAACGGTGTTGATTTTACATTAATTTCCAAATTAATAAAAGAAGGTAAGAATATTGATAAGTATTATAACGAAAATGAGACATCCATATATGTGGGTCTAACCGTTCGTGGTAAATACATCAAAATCAGAACTAATGTCAAAGTCATTCCAAAGCTATGGGATGCAGGGAAAGTACAAAGGGTGAAAAGACAGCATCCACTATCTCTTGAAATAAACATGCGGTTAACTCAACTAGAGGCGACCATAGAAAAAGAACTTTTGCTTCTATCTATGAAAGATCCAGAATATTCCGTAACAGAAGTAAAAGAAATCATCTTTAAGATTATAAATGGAACTAACTCAAAAGTAGTCAAGGACTTTTGGGAAGTATGGGCAATTTACAAAGAAGAACAAGCAAAAATCTTGAAAGGTAGTACCATAAAAAAGATGCAAACCTTTGAAAGGCATTTAAAAGCCTTTGAGAAAAAGCAGCATATAATATCATTCAGCAAAATAGATTTATCATTTGATGTTGATTTCTATTACTATTTAACAAATGACTTAGGACTATTAAATAACTCTGTAACCAAGTTATATGCTTCATTAAAAGCTTTTATGAAGTGGTCTATGATTAGAGAATATCATCAAAATACCAAATTTGAACTTTTTAAGCACAGTTGGGATAAAACAGATGTTTTAGCATTAACAGAAACAGAATTAAAATCCTTAGAAGAAGTTGATTTAAGTTGTAATAAAAAACTTGATAAAGTACGTGATATATTTTTGTTCAGTTGTTATACCGGAGCTAGGTATTCCGATTTACAAAATCTTCGTATTGGCGATATTCAATATGATGGTAATAATACTATATGGAGCTTATATCAGATTAAATCAAATAAGACTGATAAGGTAACAATTCCAATTTCAAAACAGGCTCAACAAATTGTTCAGAAATATTTGGATAAAAATTTACCAATTGAATCCTACCTATTACCTATCTATTCAAATCAAAAAATGAATGCTTATATAAAAGAAGTATGTAAAAAGGCAGGAATAAACAGCATAATTAAAAAGAATAGGTATTCTGGCAAACGGAGGATTGATATCATGAAACCAAAATACGATTTCATAACGATGCATACTGGCAGAAAAACGTTTGTAACATTAAGCTTATTAAGAGGAATGCAAAGCGATATTATCAGGCGCATTACAAATCACAGTGACTATAGGACTATGCTTATATATGCCGACTTAAACAAACAATCAGTAATAAATGAATTTAATAAATTTTGGTAAATCTTTAAAACAAACAATCATGACAAAATCGCAATTTCAAAACGAATTTTTAAATCCATTAGTGGAGAATTTTTTTTCCAAACTAATTGACTTCTTAGGAATATCTGCAATAGATTTCTTCCGTCAAAATGAGCCGTATTTCAAAGAATTCGTGTTTCGTAAACTACCAAAGTATGGTAAAGAAATGCAGAGTTTAGAAATACAGAGAGAGTTTGTTAAGTACTACTTTGGCAACAACCCTAAATATGATTTATTTAAGCCCAAAATAAGATTTGAAAAAGAGAAGTTATGTTATCTTATACCAACAGCTAAGAATAAAGAAGACAACGACAGAATGACTAAAGAAATAGAAACATTCTATATGTTTAAAAAAATGGTAGATGACAACGATATAAGTAATGTAACTATAGAAATTAGAAAAAAAATAAAAGAAATTAGAGCAAATGTTAAAACAATCCCTAAAAACACAAATTCTGATTTGAAGATTTCCCTTGATGCCCGTTTCTTTCTAAAAGACATTTTAGATTTATATTATAATCTTCTACATTTTTTTTATGGCAAAATGACAAATAATGATGAAAAACAACCTATGGATTCTGATTTATTATCTTATATGCAAAATGAAAAACAAAATTTTGAGTATATGAATAAGCGAAGAAACAAAAGGAAGAAACAAATAGCAGAAGTGTTTGATAATTATTTTAAACCTCAAAATAATTCTAAAATAGAAAAGTATAATGATATATATGCAGAACTAGGTTGGGGAATAACAGAAGAAGAATATGAACAAATAGAGAAAACTATTTCAAGTGACCTTCGTGATTATCTTGGTTATAAGATTGTAAAAGAAAGATATTATGATTCTGTTCAAAAGAACAGGAAAGATGATGACTAGTCTTTAGAATTTGTAGTAAAAACAATGTTAGCCTTATAAGATTATACAATATCTTATAAGGCTAATTTCTTTATAAATAATTTGTTGTGTTTCCCGACAAAATAGTTTTCGTTTTAGTGTGTCTTGTCTCCTCCGACTAAATAACATTGTTGAATCTTTGTTTTCACTAATATCTCAAAAATGCCAACAAACAGCGTACAAATAGAAATCAAATTATCAGAACAAGATTTGCATAGGATTTCAGAAAGTGTTACAAAAATGCTTGAACCATTATTCCTCAAACTGCAAAAGGAAAATGACGACGAGTTACTGGATATAAAGACCGTATGCAAACTCAAACGAAAGAGTAGGCAGACCATTTATACTTATATCAAAAATGAAGTTCGACCATTTGATAAACCTGTACGTATTGGACGATCTATATTTTTCAAAAAATCCGACTTAATCAACTTTTAATACAATTATATGCAAACACTTGAATTAATCAATTGTGGAGGAATTCCATATCTGGAAGCAGCGGAGAAACAAATTATCAATCCATTGGAAAGAAACATCTCTTCTTTCTTACCGCCAATCATGAATACCACTCCGTATCAGGTTGTGAGTTTACAAGAAACCGCAAAGTTCATTATAGAAGAACCTTACCTAAAGAAAGCTACACAGATTTATAGGGATTTGCCGGATGAGAAAAAAGATAGATTCAAGAAATATAAATTTCCTTATGTTCTTTTTCAGGGAATCTTTACAAAAAGACAAAATGACGCATTGATAAGACCCTCTAATTTGATTGTTCTTGATATAGACAAATTAGGTGGTGCGGAGTGCATGAAAGAACAAATAGCACAAAATCCTATTCTTAGCAAAATTGTAGTTATGGCATTCGTATCACCAAGTAATTATGGACTGAAAGTCGTAATTAAAAATCCTTTTGGTCTTCGATATCATGAACAACTCTATAATGAAGTAGGACGATTCTTGCTTGATACAACATTGAATTCAACTGAACTTTTAGATACAAGCTGTGTGGACGTCAGCAGAGCTTGTTTCTTGTGTTCAGATAAGAATATTTTTATTAATTTTTAAACTTTATTTTTATGTCATTAAATTTTAAAGACGAATTGAATTTCGTCAACAATTATCATTCGCCCTCGAATGATTTCAAACTCTTAAACCAGGCATGTTTTAAGATTGGTGTGTGTATCGCACAAAAAGAAATTGAGCATGATAGTGCTTTAGAGATGCTAAACAAAGCTATCAGAGACAACCTAAAATTGCCACCCGACAAAATTCATAAGATTTTGAAAGACTGTATTTCAAGTGTTGAGCTAGGTATTGAAAAAGCTTATCCACCAAAACAATCTAAGAAAAAGGATCGCAATCTATTACTGGAAATCGAACAACATGTACTATCGAAGTATGATTTTAAGCGAAACATAATCAGCAATAGACTGGAGAAAGAAAATGGAGAGGAACTCACGATAATTGAGACTGAAACTATCTATTGGGAGATTTGTCGTGATTATGGTGTTATAAATAAAAGCCTTTTTCATTCTCTACTTAATAGTAATCAGATTCCACCTTATAATCCAATAAAACAACATATCGAGAATAGTCATGAGAATTGTTTGATTTCTTCTGATACCCCGGAAATAAGAAAACTCATTTCTGCAATCAAAACATCGGAAAGACAAACATTGGATTACAAGATTATGATTGTTATGAAATGGTTGGTAGGTTTAATTGCAAACTGCTTTTCTCCAAAAGAAACAAATTCTATTTTCCTGATATTATGTGGTAAGAAGAACACTGGGAAGACTGAATTTTTCAGAAGGTTATTACCAGAACCACTACGAAAATACATGGCGGAAACCAATTTTGACCAAGGCAAGGATTCTGAATTATTAATGGCACAGAAGCTTATATTATTAATCGATGAATTGCCTAACATGAACAGAAAAGACCAAAAAGCCATACGTGCATTGATAACCACAAAAATTATTTCACAACGAGTTCCGTATGACAGATATACTTCTGATCATGTTCGCATTGCTTCACTTTGTGCAACAACTAATGATTTTGGCATCATTGATGACCCATATAATAACAGGCGGACAGCAGTAATTGAGGTGGAAGAAATTGATTTTGCCGTATACAACGATGTAAATAAAGACAAGTTGTTGGCAGAAGCGTATTATCTGTACCTGAATAAATTTGACTGGTATATCAGCAAAAAGGATATGGAATTGTTTGATGCTAGCAATGTTTCATACGAAATCACCAAGCCGGAAAAAGAAGCGTTAAATGCACTCTACAGTGTACCGGAATCTAATCTTGATTACAATGTCAAAAAACTTACTTGCACAGAGATATCCAATGTTTTACTGGAAGAATATAAGATTAAGGTTCCTATTGTTTCCATTGGCAAAGCATTACGAGAGCTTGGATTTGTTTCACAACGCATAAGGCTACCACTTACAGATACCACAAAAACATCGCAACCACAAACAGTCTATTTTGTAGTACAGAACCCCAGAGATGTATCTTATTCTGATGATTCATTAGGTGTATGTCCACCAGTTTCATTAGCAGATGAATCAAAGATATTCATTGATATCAATGATGTATAATCTTTGTTGTGCAGATTGTGCATGTGTGCAGATTAAGGGAGTAACTTTTTGTTATTCCCTTCTTCTTTTCTCTTATTATTTTACTCGGTTTTTATTATTATATAAATATGCACAACATGCACACAAATGAGAAAATCCGACCGTAATCCAAACAGCGTTGTAACGGTCTTTTTATTTTTACAGATGGATGACACATACTACACACTTACAAAGAGCGTTGCAACGCTGTTAGCCATACTGATTAACTATCTTTTGATATTTACCTTAATTTGCGAGTGCCTTTGGGCTTATTTGGTCTTTTATAAGTATCCTTTGGCTTATTCCGGTAGTCGTCTTTGTAGTCAAAGTCTAACAATTCAGAAGGGTGTTTTTCTAACGCATTTCCCAATGCAAGTAATGTGCTTGCAGTAACATTTACTTCTCCTCTCTCAATCCTGCCAACTTGATTAAATCCTACATCAGAAAAAGCGGAGACTTCTGCTTGGGACAAATTTAAATCTAATCTTATTTGCCTGATATGCTTCCCCAGAGCTTCCAAGTAATCTTTATTTTTAACATTAATCACTTGATAAAAATGAGATAACTGAAAAAAATATAATGCCCCATATATGGTGTATGTTAATTATTTTACGATATTTGTTATTGTGAATGATATACAGATAATCGGGGTTGATATAGCACCAAGCAAAAAATCTACTATCTATGATGGTAATTGCTATCTGTATATGTCTGCGGATGAATTAAATAATTATCTTATCAGTCTCCAAAATGACAAATACAAAACAGTTCTTTTATGTTGGGATGCGCCACTAACTGGTCCTCAAACAACCACTAGGAACAATTATATCTTTCGGTCAGGAGATTTCACAAAAAGAATCATAGAGAAGGAATATTTTAATGTTCCCAAAGGTATTTCTGTTATGGGTTATGCTTCTTGTCCACATTGGACAATTACAAAATTCTTAACAGGATATCCGATAATTGGAGACTACTGTTTGAAAGAAAACTTACCATTCACTTTAGTTACCAATGAGGAAACACAAATAGAAAATGGTAAAAAATACATTGCAGAAGTCCATCCGGCATTATCAATTTGGTTACTAATGAAAGATACAGTTGCCGAGGAATATAATTGGATTTATAAGGATATGAATGTTATTGAATTAAATAGTTTTAGTGCTGATTTCAACGCTACTTTAATGGCAATCTTACCAAAAGAATCTAATGAGAAAATTGTTATGACTACTCCACAAAATGATGATGAACTAGATGCATACGCAGCATGGCTAATGGGTTATTTGTGGGTTAACAAAATTAATCTAAATAATTTCAGCATTAAGTTAGTTGGAAGCAAAGAAAATGGTTGCATCATTTTACCCCAAACATTCAATGCAAAAGCAAATGTATAATTCCTGGTGGTATATATATCCCAGTATACTATACTACTAGTATACTATTATCCAAAGAGCACGGCACGTTGTTTGTGAAATTTTATTATAAATAAATATTAATTATGAAAACACTTATTATTCCTATTACACTTTTAATTTTTGCCTTAACGTCATGTGGCAAACAAGAAACAAAAACTGTAGAGAAAATTGTTACAGTTCACGACACAATTATCAATGGACAAATTGTTTATGTTCATGATACTATTATCGTAAGTAATGAACCAACCTATACTACTACCGGAGAATGGCGGTATTTCAATTATGAATCTTCCATTAATGGTGGATCATGGGACACGGAATCCAAAAACGAAAAATGGAAATTTACTGCTTATCGTGTATTCGTTGATGCAAACAATGATGGTGTCTATGAAAGAGAAGGATTTTTTGGAAATTTCGGAACTTATATCACCGTTTATTTCTATGATGAGGCTACAGCCAGACGATATGATATTATATCTTCTAATACACAGGATTTATGGATTGGTAGAACAGTCGGCAATATGCAAGAGAAGTTATACATGCAAAAGTGGTAGTTACCAAAATTAACCCATAACCCATATATTAGCATCATCTACGGTTTTTTAAATGAAGATATATGGATGAAAATACTATACTGAATATTGAATCAGACATTCATACTATAAATAGCTTTTCTGAAAGGATTGAAGGATGTATTAGCTTAAATAATAATTTAATTGAGGCACTAGTAATAAAAGATAGTGTATATAAAATTAAAATCAACTCAATTATTGACCTTGCCTATGACATTCATAACTTCACATTCACAACTAAACAATTTAATTGGGAACTGGAAATAGAAGCTTCAATTAATTCTCGGAAAAATAGTATTAATGTCGCTGAGAAATGGATGCGGCAACATTCAGAAGGAAAAATTTATCAGATTAATAGCAAAGGATTTAATTTCAAGGAGAAATCTTTATATAGATCTTATTATGAGATTGAAAGTTCAAATTTCTTTTATGATTGTTTTGAAGAATATACATATCAAACAGAAACACATAGACATAGAGGTTTTTTAAATCTTAACATAAATAATTGTCAGTTATCTACTTACATACATAACCAACATATAATTATCGAAAGTCGAGAAATAATGAGCTATGATGAATTTTCAGAAATTAGTTATAATATATTGATAGCAATAGGTTTTATTTCTGGAAAATTTATACAAGACGAAGTGTTTACCTTTGAATTAAAAGGTGATTCAAGAAGTGACTTTTGTTATAGAAAATTACGAAATAGTTGTTCGTCTATTTATCAAGCAATAACAAGTAACTCCTATTCCTATGAGAATTTTATTGGAAAAGAGATAGCAGAAAAACTATATAAGAATAATATCTTAAAAAGAATTGACTCAAAAGTCTTATCGGATTTTGTAATGCTAATTCACAATAATAATCAGATACAATATGCACTCGTTTTATTTAATGAAGCAAATAGTAATCAATTTTCATTACTTGTGAAAAATAATTGTTTTTATGTTGTACTTGAAGTGCTAAGGAAATTTTATTATTCTATCTACATAGACAGGATTCCAAAATCATACACTTCAAAAGGAAACACAGATAAATATATCACACTATTTAAGTGTATGATAGATATAACGAATGACGATGAACAACTTATCAAAGACAGAAATCTTTATTTACATGGAGATATCAAAGATTTAGAAGGGCAAAAAATGGTTAATGATATGCAAAAACAAATAACCCTGATACAACGGTTGATTTTAACTTATATTGGATTTACAGGTCATATTGTGGATCATTATTCTCTGCGTAATAATTTTCCTGAAAAAGCTTTTTTAAAGCTAAATATTATTAATTAGAAAAATCATGTTCAAAAGCATTTCGTGATAAATATTGCATGAATTTTTGCAAAATAAAATCTGAATATGGAGAACGATAATGGGCTACTCGTTTTATATCGAAAGTCAGTAATTTTCCATTTTTTGACAAACAATTATCATTGTTGATTGTAAATCCGTTAAAAAGATTTCCAATGTAAATTGAATTCTTCAAAAGATTCTTATTTCTGGTTTTCAACTTCCTGAATGTCTTTATTGAATCTGCATATTTTAAAAATTTTTTATGGAGTTCCTTGTATCTTTTTTTCCATGATTCCTGTATAATATTGGATTTATTTTCTTTTTCTACAAGATTCAATGTTGCAATACCACTTTTATCAAATACCACTAAATCTAAGGGAAATAGGCTTACTGGTTTAAATCCTGGGAATTTAATTGTTTTAACTTTATTTTCATCTAGAAGAGCATCTTCAATTATTTCTTGAGCCAAATGTTGTTCCTTTGAAAACTGGTTAAATGCTTCAGTTGTTATTTCTTCAATTTGTAGTAAAAACCCTATGTCGTAGTCTCTATTTCTTTTGCCATTGCTTCTCAAGGCAACATTACATGGCTGAACTAATAACATATAATTTCTTCCATCAATGCAAAAGATATCTCCATTAGACAATGGATAGTGTAATATATTAAGTATCTCTTCCTCAATGTATATTTCTTTTGTCCTTAAATGTTTTATTTGTTCCTTATCAATAGGAGTATCGCCGCCAGTTTTTATAGTTTCAACTTTTCGAATCTTTTCAAGACTTTGGTTGATTTTTTGTCTTTTATTACTAGGGATAAAGAGTTTAAGTGCTTTATTAGAAAAAATTAGATTAGAGAGCCTAATCAAAGTTGAGATTTCCCAAATTCCTTCCTCTTTAGAGCTTCTTTGAATAATATGATTAAATGATTCGGGAGTTAATCCTGAAATTTCCTTTATAGTCTTGGAGAAAGAGGTTTTTAATGCTTTTATCGTTTCCTTTTTCAAAAACTCAACTTCATTAATAAGAAGCGTATTTCTTATACCTTCTGCTAAACCGGGTAAATATGAATCATTGTTAAACCTTTTCTTCGAAATTGTATAGAACTTTTCTTTTTGGAGTTTATGAGTTTTACAATACTCATTTCTCTTAATTTCTTCTTCGTTAATAGCAAAAAGGTGCGAAAATATACCACAATATAGAAATCCATTAATGGTTCCATCTTGGAGTAGTTCCATCGCTAAATCACGCCCATCACGCCCATCTTCTAATGGTGCATGAACAAAGTCGATATCAAATAAAAATAGAACTTTTGCACCTTCATTTAAAGACTGTATTATTGCTTGTTTCTTTTGAACCCATTCATTAGGAGAATATAATTCTATTTTGTCTGCTAATATGCTTTTAAGTTTTAAAGGAGCGGTCGAATTTTCTAATTCATCTTGATTATTTTCATATTTAAGTAACTTGAGAAATAATTCACGTCTTTCATCTTCATTATTCCCATCCCATACGTCATTAATGCTTTTTTCAAAAACAGCTCCTGGCAACGTCCAATCAATAAAATCGAGTTGTTCTGGCTTACTTTCATAATGTGCTTTTATTTTACCTATGAAAGACAGCTTAAGTTCATTAATAGAACATCTGTCATCTACATATACTATCTTAGTTATAGATAATTCTTTTAAAAAATCTAATATGGCTGTCTTTGCCTGCTGTTCCTTTTTTTGAAAATCATTCTTCTCGGTTGCTGGCTGTTCAGATTTCGAGTTTTTTCCCATTTTTTTTACTTAATTATATTTGACAAGTTTATACAGAAGATATACTTTCTTTTGAGTTGATTCCGGGAAGCATCAAGGCTAATAGTACATCCTAATGAATCTAGCAATTGCTGAATAATAAATAGTCCTAATCCTCTGCCTTCGCCTTTGGGTTTCGTAGTAATAAATGGTTCAAATAGTTGATTTTCTATTGCGGGGGCTATACCAAAACCATTATCAGAAACATATAACCATGGAGATTCAATCTTTATATCGATACGAGGACGAAATTTTGTTTCTTCTTGTTTTCTCTTGTTTAACCAATACTCTGAATTATTTACAAGATTGTCAATTATTTGAATGAGTTTTCCTTTATTAACTGATATTGAAAAGTCCTCTTCAATGGCTACATGGAAGTCTATGTCTTGTTTTTCAAAACGACTACCATAATATTCTTTTTCTTCTTTAAAGAGGGAAGAAAGTTTGAATGTAGATTTTTTTTCTTTGTTATATTTTAAAGCCGGGTCAAGATGTTTTAATTGAATCTTTAAACCATTGACTGTTGAATTGATGTATTCAATCAAAACATAACTATCCGATTCTGTCAATTTTTTAGCTTTTAACTTATCAGAATAAAAATTTGATCTTTCTGCTAACCTATCTGCGATTGATGAGAATTCGTGACTTACTGCCTCTGCTGTTAAACCCAGACTTGCCAACTCGGAAAAGTTAGCTAACTGTTCTTCCAAAACTTGTATTTTAGGTTCTAATACGTCAATTACTTCATTCAGCTTTTCTGTTTTATCAATCACCTTTTTTAGTTTATCTAAAACACTCTGTATTCTCCGCAACTCTTCCAAAAGTGCTTCTACGTTTTTAGCAGTCTGCTTTTCTAAATCAGTCGAAAACATTGGATTTCCTTTAACTGATTTTACAATTTTGGTGGTTTCACTTATGGCATTTTTGACAACAGTTGTTGATTCATTAAATTCATTTTTAACTTCTTCTGTTCTAGCTTTTGTTTCCTTAAGTTGGTTGAATGCTTGGGATACAGTTTTTATGCCATTATTTTCGGTTTTATAAACTTTAAGGAAATCATTATAGGCTCTTCTTATACTATCTTGGTAACGATTAATTTCATCACGGATAAAATAGGCTATAATAAAGAAATTCCTTGAATAAGGGTTTGATATAAGTCCTTCTCGATCTGTTTTATCTTTAAGTTTACCATTTATTCCCTCATCAATAGCAAAGTAGCCTATTACATTTGCTGGACGTAAAGGGTAATAGGAATCACCCGAAGTTTGCGAATCTCTGAGTTTTAACCAATCGTCTCCATCAATACCAAAGGGTTTTACGGCAAATCCGTTTCTAAAAAGCTTTATTCCCGCCTGACTTTGTGCAAACTCACGGTAATTAGAAAGTTTTCCAAATACTTCCTTGATATTTTCATTGCTTGATAGCCAGTTATCATAGCTGTATTCCTCTATCACACCATTGAATGCTCCTGGATTTGCTCTTTCTCCATTATAAACTTCAACTCCGCCTATGTCTTTATGAAAGTCAAATTGTTTTTTGAACTGGATGTAAAAATTTCCTGTAGCGTTCTTTATATCTGGTTGTTTCTTTTTTAAGAAGTCAAAAAACTTCTTACCGTTATCTGATTCAAGAAACGCTTTATATTCATCTCTCTTATTTCCAACAAATTTTGAAAGTTTTGTCTTTCCCTCGATTGTAATTTTCTTGCCATCAAACTCAAAATTAAAATGCGAAATAGCAAGGTCTCTTAATTGTTCGTTGGTTTTGTCCAAATCAACAGTTATTCCATTTATTTTCAGATAAACTTCAAAAGGTCTATTCTCTTTGTAAGGAGATATTATTTGTGAAACCTGCCCTTTAAACTTTTCAAGATTATTGCCTTCCCAAATTTCGGAATTATTCAGATTAGCAAGCACCAATGTAGTACCTTTTTTCTTTTTAGACTGGAATGTTTCCATGTCAACTTTTACTTCACTTAATGCTATTTCTTTTTCAAAATCTTTCCAATTAAATCCAATATGAGTCCCTTCTTTTCCATTTTCATTTGTGAATATCTCGCAAATATCAGCCAAGCGTTGTGTACTTAATCTTCCAAGTCCTTTATCCCCAAGTGGCGTCCTGTCTTTTTTAGTTTTTTTGCCTGTTTCTTTAAATTCTCGTTTTTGTGAATAAGAAATAATTAACCAAGATTTCATTATAGTTTTCTCACTCATCCCAAACCCATCGTCTTCTACAACTATATAACCTTTATGGTTAGGGTAAAAAAGCTTTTCTTTTTGGTATTTTCCTGTAGCATTTATTTCTATTGATACATAAGAAGCATCTGCATCGTACGAATTTTTTATTAACTCTAACAGAGCCGTTATTTCATCGGAAACTAACTGCTCGCCAAGTTGCTTAACGATGTGAGGCGTAATATCAAAGTGCGGGACTTTATTTGGCATCTTATTTCTTGTAGATTAAAATTCTCTCTTTGCTCATTGTATCTGAAAAATTATTTCTTCCAGGCATTCTTTTGCTTAATATATCTCTGTCTAAATCAGTAATTAAATTTACTCCTTTCGATCTCATTAATTCGGTTAGGATTAGATCGTTTTGAACCACTTTTTTATTTACATTCCTATTTCCAACTGTCCAAACTAAATAAGAATCCTCCTTCATTTTGATAAGCATATTGTCTATGCTTTTGTCCAAGTCATGAACAAATGTTGTAACCTTTTCTGCTTTTAACCTGTCTTCATTATTAAATTGATTAATGAACTTCTTTAAAGTACGTGATTTTTTAAAAATTTTATTTTCAATATCCTCGATGCCTGTTGTCTTTAAACCACCTAAACTTTGCGAATCTATTTCTTGTGTTGATTTTAAATAGTCCATCGATATATCAGGACTAATATCAGAGACTGGAATCCATTGTAATAGTAAAAATGAAAACTGTCCATAGGTAACCGTTGTATGGTTGTCACCATATGGCGGTGATGTCACAAGCAGATTGAATTTCTTTTTAGTGTTTATTTTAATGCTCGTATCCGCCCATTTTACATCAGCATTCTTTATGTACTTACCATTTTTTATTAACTCTTTCTCTGTTAAGACAAATAAATAATCGATAATGTCTTTAATATTCTTCTTACCAACATTCTTGAAACAGTTTAATACTGATGTTTTCCTGCCTTGAATTTCTTCAATTGGTCGAGCGTGGAGCTTAAATGTAGAAGTTCTATCATTGCTAGTTAACCTAATTACTTCAGCCATAACAACCCAAAAAAACTTTCTAATATTTAGATTAGTTTCTCTACAAATGCCTCTGTATATTTTACCTAAACCAACCTGCACTTCTGGAAGAAACCATTTATCTATTTTATCAAAAACAATTGGGATTTGGTTACTCTTATCTTTTTCAATAGAATTACTTATTCTTGCCATTGCATCAAGCAATTCTGCCTCGTTGTAATATGTTGTCTTAACTTGACTTAATAACAAGGATAATGGATTAATATCCTGCCCAAAAACATTCATACCAAATTTCATTCCTGTTACAAGGGTATTGGATGCCCCCATAAACGGATCTAATAATGAAATCTCACCAGATATTGCTTCAGAAACACTTTTAATAATTGGTTCTTGAACAGAAGGAACCATCATAGCTGGATAATTCAATATGCTTCTGGCGAAGTCATTCCTAGAATAGTTTTCTCCATTCAGTATATCTGAACTAATAGACTTAATCTTTTTCTTTATTCTTGTCTCTAATTTCATTAACTGAAAAGTTTATTGGATTCTAGCAATGTTTGGATTTAATATCCTTAATTATAATACATTACTTCATGTCAAATTTAGAGAAACAAAATAGAAATGACAAATTTATAACGTTGTAAGATACATGAATCATCCGGCACGCCCTTTGCGATTTTTTGTTAAAGGGTTGTTAGCATGTATTTAAGAAGTTGTCAAGATGGTTCAGAAAATATTTCTTCTACGAATTTTCTACGAAAGGATTATCCAAAAATAACAAAGCCCTTGACGGACAAGGGCTTTGAGGCAGTAATTTGTGGTCCCGCATGGGCTCGAACCATGGACCCCCTGATTATGAGTCAGGTGCTCTAACCAGCTGAGCTACAAGACCGATGAATCAATGATTCATAAATTTGGAGTGCAAATGTACATTATTAGTTGGAATTTTAAAAACCTGCCGCCAATTTTCTAAAAATCGTATATCGTCGCCAGCACGGTCTCTCCCACCGCCTGCAAGGTGTTTTTATCAATAATGTTCATGTTGTCATCATGCGTATGCCAGTGTTTGGGAAATCCGCTGCGCGTTTGGTAGGTTCTGTTGATGATATCAATCGTCGGAATATTCATGAGCTGGTTGATGTAGAAATGATCGTCAATAATCTGGTCAGTCATTTCTTTTACAAAAAAGCTGCCGTAACCTAAGGACCCTGCGTTCTTCCATACCTGTTTCATAAATGCCGGCGCATATTGCATCGACACACCTTCGTAGGTAAAAGTGGCCCCTCTGGCACCGACCATATCCAACAAAATACCGTTCTCCGCCCTGTAATTCGGCACATGCGGATTTTTACACCAATATTGTGTTCCGAGGCAATAAAAGTCGCCTTGTTTTTGGTCAAAATCATATTCCGGCTGGCCATAATCCTCCACATCCAGGTACACCAGGTCCACTCCGATTTCCGGATTTTTTTGGTGCAGCTGACGGGCAATCTCCAGCAAAACAGCAGAACCGCTGGCGCCGTCATCCGCCGCCAATATCGGCTTTCCCACGGCGCTGTCGTCTTGGTCGGCAAAAGGACGTGCATCCCAATGTGTGCAAATCAGCAATCGTCTCTTCACCTCCGGATTATAGGAAGCGATAACATTGATGCACGGTACGGATTTGCCATTATATACTACTACTTTGGTTTTTTGTACAATAACAGCTGCACCATAAGCATTTAATTTTTGCTCGAAATAAGACGCGCATTTTTGTTGCGCTGATGTACCCGGAACACGGGGGCCGAAATCAACCTGCTGCTGAATAAAGTGGTAGGCTGAGTCAGAAGAAAATGCAGGTTTGATTATCTTGTTTTCTTCTGTGTTCTCTGTGGCTTGACTATTCTCCTGATTATGCTTGCAAGCAGAAAAGCTGATTATCAGTGCGAATATTAACCCACACCCCTGTCTGCCGACAGGCAGGCTTAATCCCCTCCGGGGAGGGGAAACAGCAAATGCAACTCGTTTTCGGAACTCCGATATTGTTGTTCGTTCTGATTTCGGGAACAGCAAACCACGAATTATGAACTGCGGACTAATTGACTTCATAAGTAGTCCCCTCCTTGCTGTCTTTGATAACAATTCCTGCTTCTTTCAGCGCATCCCGGATTTTGTCAGAAGTAGGCCAGTCTTTGTTGTCACGGGATTGTTTGCGGATGTCTATCACCAACTGCATGACTTTGTCAAGCGCATCATTATTACGATTACCGGCCGCGGTATCATCCTGCAAACCCAGCACATCGAACAGGTAAGCGTTATAGGCCGATTGCAATAAGTGATACGTTTCCTCAGAAATCATGTGTGCATTTTTGCCGTCATTATAGAAAACATTAATATGGGATGCTAATTCATACAATACGGAAATTAGTTTTGCAGAATTAAAGTCATCATCCATGCAATCCTTACAAAGTTCACATTGCTTCTTAACAGACGAATCTATATCGGTATCTATATTGATATTCTCCTGCTTTAATTCCTTCAAATATTTTGCAGCATTCAGCAATTTGCGCAATCCTTTTTCCGCATCTTGTAATCCTTTTATCGTAATATCCAGTTCGGAAGAGTAATGCGACTGCATAAAAAGGAACCGCACCGTCATCGCAGAGTACGGCTTATCCAGCAAAGGATGGTCGCCGGTGATGAATTGCATAGGAAGTATAGAATTTCCTAAAGATTTGCTCATCTTTTGTCCGTTAAAGTTGAGCATATTGGTATGCATCCAATAGCGTACCGGTTCGTTGCCGCAGGCGCCTACGTTCTGTGCTATCTCGCATTCGTGGTGCGGAAATTTTAAATCCATCCCGCCGGCGTGTATATCAAATTGTTTGCCGAGATATTTGGTACTCATCACGGAACATTCCAGATGCCAGCCCGGAAAACCGCTGCCCCAGGGGGAACTCCACTGCATGATGTGTTCCGGCGAAGCTTTCTTCCACAACGCGAAATCTATCGGGTTACGCTTCTCATCCTGCCCGTCCAGGTCGCGGTAGCCTGCCACCAGTTCATCGATATTCCTGCCGGACAACTTTCCGTAGTTATTGCCTTTTGCATTGTAGGAGTTCACGTCAAAGTACACGCTGCCATTGGATTCGTAGGCCACGCCGTTGTTAATCAACTGCTGCGCCATTTCTATCTGCTCCACAATATGACCGGTGGCAGTGGGTTCTATGGTGGGAGGTAAAATATTAAACAATCGGCATACTTCGTGAAAACCAACGGTATATTTCTGCACGATTTCCATCGGCTCCAGCTTCTCGAGTTTTGCCTGGTCTTCCATTCGATTTTTGCCTTCACCCGCTTCATTCGTTAAATGCCCGGCATCCGTGATATTGCGTACATAACGCACTTTATAACCCAAAAATTTCAGGTAGCGATAGACCAAATCAAACGAAATAAATGTTCGTGTATTGCCCAAATGTACATCCGAGTAAACGGTAGGGCCGCAACAATACAATCCTACATAAGGCGGATTAATCGGCTCGAATTTCTCTTTCTGTCGGGAAAGGGTGTTGTAAATGGTTAAATCAGACATAGCGCAAAGGTAGAAATTAGTAGTGAGTAGTGAGTAGTGAGTAGTGAGATTTTTTATATACGCATTACCTCCTTTCATCATCCTCTTCACAAGGAGACACCTGGTTCAGATAATCATCTAAATCCGTGTTCTATTTCACTCGTTTCGGATTGTCTTTCGCAAAGGCTTCCCAGCCTGAATATTTTTTGCCGCCTGCTGGTACACCACGCATCGAGAAATGATGGCACACTGCCACGGCCAGTCCATCGGTGGCATCGAGCTGTTTAGGCAACACATCGGTCTTCAGGATATGTCCCAGCATGGCGGCCACCTGCTCCTTGGCGGCATTCCCGTTGCCGGTAATACTCTGCTTCACCTTCTTTGGCGAATACTCCTGCACGGGAATTTTCTGGGAAAGCGCAGCCGCAATGGCCATGCCCTGCGCGCGCCCGAGCTTCAGCATCGACTGTACGTTTTTTCCAAAGAAAGGCGCTTCAATGGCCAGTATGTTGGGTTTGTAGGCCAGTATGATTTCCAGCAAGCGGTCGTAAATACATTGCAGCCGGTCGTAATGGTCGTCAAATTTCTCGGTATGGATGCTGCCGATTGCCAGCAGTTCCATCGTATTCCCGTCGGACAGAACAATTCCATATCCGGTTACCATAGTCCCTGGGTCAACTCCTAAAATGATGTTTTTTTTTGCATTCGGCACGCTGTAAAAATAGCAGTTCGCCGATAGTAATCCGCATCGAGTTATGAATTAATGTGCAAAAAAGCGATTATATTTGACGACCTGCAAATGAAAAGCCTTTTTCAAAATAAACTGCTGAACACCTTTATCCGGATATTGATATTCGGAGGATTAATGCTCGTTTTATACAAACAATTATTCGGTAACGAAAAGATTGATATCGCTTACGAACACTTCCTGATCAATTTTCACGGGAATTACCTGGTGCTATTATGTGTAATACTGTTGATGATGGCCAACTGGGGTATTGAAAGTATTAAATGGAAATTACTGATAGACAAACTGCACCCCATTTCATGGATGGATGCGGCGGAAGGAATCTTATTCGGCGTCACCTTTTCCCTGTTCACACCGAGCCGTATCGGAGAATTCGGCGGCAGGGTATTTGCGCTGAATACGGAACGCAAAGAAGCTATAGTTTCCACCATTTTGGGCAGTTTGGCACAGATAGTGGTCAATCTTTCCATAGGCGCTTTAGGATTGCTGTTATATGCCGTTTTCTTTGAAAACATCGACTCATATCTGCTTTTCGCATTTGTTTTTATCTACTTACTGATGGCGGCGGCAGTACACTTCTGCTTTTACAATGTGGATGTAGTCAGCAACAAATTTTCCAATTTCCCGTTTTTAAAAAAAGCCTATAAATACATCCACATTATTGATTTGTACAGCAACAAAGATTTCCTCAGACTGGAAGTATTATCCCTCATCCGATATGGAATTTATTGTCTCCAGTTTGTATTACTGCTGAAATTCTTCGGGTTCCGGATTCCGGTGGGTACAGCCATGGTGCTGGTTGCAGCCATCTTTTTTGTGCAGACCATCAATCCGGTCAATATCGCGTTGATAGACTTCGGATTCAGAGGCAATGTGGCGGCTTATTTCCTGTCAGGATTTACAGACAACCCCATTGCCATTATCGCGACCACCGTCACCCTGTGGTTTATCAACCTGATTATCCCGGCCATAGTAGGTGGAGTTTCTGCCTTGCGTTTCAAGTTTTTTAACGAGGAATAATGCAAACTTTTGTATCTTTCGACTGTAAATCAACATAATGTCAAATACAGCTACCTTACTCGACGATGATTTGTCCAACAAAGCACTATCTTCTGAAACATATATTGCCGATAGCGTTGAAGGCCATCCAAAACAATTAGCCCTTCTATTTTTTACAGAAATGTGGGAGCGTTTTTCCTTTTACGGTATGCGTGCCTTGCTGGTATTATTCATGGTACATCAACTGCACTACGAGGATGCGAAAGCCAATCTGATATACGGAACTTACACCGCTTTAGTCTATCTGATGCCTTTGTTCGGAGGCATTGCTGCGGACAAATTTATCGGCTACCGTAAAGCCATCGTTTTAGGCGGTGCCTTAATGGCTGCAGGCCACCTCATCCTGGCCATTCCTTCCGAATGGTCTTTTTTCGCCGGTATGGCCTTTTTGATTTCTGGCAATGGTTTTTTTAAACCGAATATTTCCACAATGGTAGGCAGGTTGTACCGTCCGGGTGATGGCCGAAGAGACGGGGCATTTTCCATCTTTTACATGGGTGTCAATCTGGGAGCCGCTATTGGCGGTTTAATTTGCGGCTATGTTGGTCAAAGTATCAACTGGCATTATGGCTTCGGGTTAGCCGGTATTTTTATGATAATTGGCTTAATAACATTTATGGTTGGCAAAAAATCTTTAGGTGAAATCGGGCTTACTCCTAAAGAAGAAACGGGGAAAGATGTAGACATGACAAAACAGTTGATGGTACTAGGTGCTTCACTGGCAATCATACCGGTCTTCATTTTATTGTTTAACAACTACACCGTGATGAGCAAGATTATGTTCCCGGTTTGTATTACAGCAACTGTGGGTATGGTATTCATCGCATTTCAACAGGAAAAGGAGGCTCGTGATAAAATGCTAACCGCTATCGTATTGGTGGCGTTTTCCGTATTGTTCTGGGCATTTTATGAGCAGGGCGGCGGTTCGTTAAACCTGTATACAGAACGCAACGTCAACACCTTTGGCATGCCGGCGGCAGCCATCAATAATTTTATCAATCCATTCTACATCATACTGCTGAGTTTCCCATTTGCGTGGATGTGGCTGGCATTATCCAAAAGAGACAAAGAACCATCTACGCCTATGAAATTTTCGCTGTCGTTCTTTCAGTTAGGGCTCGGATTTTTTCTGTTCGTAGTCGGCGCGAAACTGGCTTTAAACGGACAAGTTGGATTTTTCTGGTATGCCTTGGGTTACCTGCTGCTGACGACCGGAGAATTATGTATCTCCCCGATAGGATTGTCGATGATTACCAAACTATCCCCGACCAAATACACAGGTATGATGATGGGATTCTGGTTTCTGGCATCCGCGCTTGGGCAGCATCTGGCTGGCTGGATTGGCACCCTGATGGCGATTCCGTCGGAAGGTGGTGCAACCACCGTTTCCGCTATGGAGTCCCTTGGAATTTACAGTGGCGTATTTATGAAGATATTTTATATATCCGTAGCCGGCGGATTGATTATATTGATATTGGTACCTATCCTGAAACGCTGGTCACACGATGTAAAATAACCTGTTGAATTGAACTAAAAATTGGATTTTTTCGTTATCTAAAGACATGAGAGGAAAGTTTTTTACCATTATTGGGATTGTTTTAATCTTTGGATATTTCATCATGGAATCCTTTAAGGATCCGTCTGACCCTACACAAGTGGTCATGGTGGGAAACGATACTCTGGGTAGAGACTGGGGCGCTCAGGCTGATGCTAGAGACAGGGAAATAGCCCTTCAGAATGGTACATTGGTGGAAGAATCGGGTAATCAGGAAAACAGCGGTCCCGCCAATCATATGGAAAACTCCAATGCACTGATTAGTGAGAAAGAAGACCCATATACCAGAAATAAGATAAATACAAACAACTATTCTACGGTGGAGAGTGGCGACGGCAGGGAGGTAATTACCAGTGATAATTCACAATTGCAGGGCAACAGCAGTGATAACTATAATTATCTGTCCAGAAGACAAATTGAAAGAGGGGAATCCAAAATGGAAGAACCTACTATGATTACGAGGGAATGAAAGCCGTATCACTGCTGATTTTTGCTGGTGTCCCATTTTTACTTATGTCCCAATCTCCTTTCCTGCAACATCAACTTACCTTTCCACGAGTGCAAGCGGCAGCTGAAAGGGTTGGCCCTTCCCTGAACCAGTTGTTTCGTGATAAGGACATTCCTTTTCCACCTCAGCATATTTACCTGAGGGCATTCAAACAGGAACAGGTGCTGGAGGTTTTCGCCGCTGACTACTCAACCTACCGGCTCATCAAAACATATCCTTTTACGGCAACATCCGGAAAACCGGGCCCTAAGCGCCAAGAAGGCGATTTACAGATTCCGGAGGGTTTTTATCAGGTTTCCGCTTTCAATCCGTTAAGTAAGTTTTTGCTTTCTTTTAAAATAAACTACCCCAATCATGCGGATAATATCCGAAACAAAAACCGGCAAAATCAGGGTGGCGATATTTACATTCACGGAGGCGCTCAAACCATTGGATGTATTCCGCTGGGCGATGATGCCATTCAGGAATTATATTGGCTGTGTGCCTCTTCATTTGCGAATAACCCTGTCATTCCTGTTCATATTTTTCCGTACCGTATGGATTCCGGAAACATGGAAAAATGGAAACAGGATTATCCCGGCTATGTGTCTTTCTGGAAATCACTTTTACCCATGTATAGATTCTTTGAATCGCATAAATTATTGGGTGAAGTAACCGGAACCGACGATGCGGGCAATTATCTGCTGTCCATTCCCTGGGATTAATTTAATCTCCTTTTAATCTAAAATCTTATGTGTTGCTTCGTACTACTTAGCAGTAATGTTTATCTTTGCCCTTCAAAATCAGTTTCATGGAATTAGTGAATGGAAAATATGAGATTAATGGTGTAGATGTTTTAGGGCTTTGCAAAGAATACGGAACGCCATTGTACGTGTATGACGCGGCTGTCATTGAAAGACAGTACAACAAGCTTATGAACGCCTTTCCTAACAAAAACATGAAAATCAGCTACGCCTGCAAGGCGCTGACCAATATCAGCATTCTGAAATTCATCAAAAATCTGGGCGCTAAGCTGGATACAGTTTCCATTCAGGAAGTACAGTTGGGCCTGAAAGCCGGTTTTGAGCCGAAGGATATCATGTACACCCCAAACTGTGTCAATATTGACGAAATCAATAAAGCCGTGGGTTTTGGTGTTCAAATCAATATTGATAACATTTCCATCCTGGAGCAATTCGGTCATTTATACAGCGATACTTATCCGGTCTGTGTACGCATCAATCCGCATATCATGGCGGGTGGCAACAAAAAAATCTCCACAGGGCATATCGATTCCAAATTTGGCATTTCCATTTATCAGCTGCGTCACCTGGAACGCGTGATTGCCACCAACAATATTAAAGTAAACGGCCTGCACATGCACACCGGTTCTGACATTCTGGACGTGGATGTTTTTCTGCGTGGTGCAGAAATCCTGTTTGAAGCAGCTAGAAGTTTCAAAGAACTCGAATTCCTCGACTTTGGCTCCGGGTTCAAAGTAAAATACCATTCTGATGATAATACTACCGACATAGAGGAACTCGGAGAAAAATTAGGCAACCGCTTTAATGAATTCTGCCAAGAATACGGCAGAGACCTGACCATCATGTTCGAGCCGGGCAAATACCTGGTGAGTGAAAGCGGCTTTTTATTCGTCCGGACTAATGTCATCAAACAAACCACTTCCACGGTTTTTGCAGGTGTGGATTCCGGTCAAAACCACCTGATTCGCCCGATGATGTACGATGCTTATCACCACATTACGAATGTATCCAACCCAAACGGCATACAACGTATCTATACGGTGGTCGGCTATATCTGTGAAACAGACACATTTGGCTGGGACAGAAAACTGAACGAAGTACGCGAAGGCGATATCCTGGTGCTGCATAATGCAGGTGCTTACGGATATTCGATGTCGTCTAACTATAACTCGCGATACCGTCCGGCGGAAGTATTCATCATCAACGGAGAAGCCAAGCTTATCCGTCGAAGAGAAAACCTAGAGGATTTACTGGCAACTCAGGTAGAAATTACCCTGTAATTATCCCTTTTCCGGATATACCACTTATTTGGAGTATTCATTTTGCCCATTCCACCTCTGATTAACGATTTTTAATACTCTATATAGCCGATATACTATAAGAATTTATAGAAAAACTCTTATATTCGTAGTCCATGTCTGAAAATGCATCCAATATTCACCCTGTTTTCCATCAATTGCTGCAACGCAGCGATAAGGAATATTTATTGCAGCAAAAGGCACTCTGCATTTGGATGACCGGATTGTCCGGTTCTGGAAAAACCACTATCGCAAGAGGGCTGGAGGAGAAACTGCATCAAAGCGGTATTTTGTCCATGGTACTGGACGGCGACAATGTGCGCAGCGGCATTAACCGGAATCTTGGATTCTCTGTTGAAGACCGCGAGGAAAATATTCGGCGGATTGCAGAAGTCACCAAATTATTTTTATCCTGCGGCGTGGTAACGATTAACTGCTTCGTCAGTCCTACCAAAGATATACGTGATGCCGCGAAAAAAATCATCGGAGAGGCGGATTTTTTTGAAGTGTATGTCAATGCCACTTTTGATGAATGTGCAAAGCGCGATGTAAAAGGTTTGTATGAAAAAGCGCTGAAAGGAGAGATCAAAAATTTCACCGGATTAGACGCACCCTTTGAGGCTCCGGAACATCCCGCATTGGAAATAAAAACGGCGGAACAATCAGTTGAAGAAAGCATTGAATTAATTTATCATCATTTCATCCAAAAAATAAAGAAAACAAAATAGAGAAGAAGTCTCATTATTCACTACTTACTATTATTCATGACCGACTATCACTTAAATCATCTCAGAGAACTCGAATCGGAATCCATCTTTGTGTTGCGCGAAGTAGCTGCGCAGTTTGAAAACCCCTGCGTTCTTTTTTCCGGAGGAAAAGATTCTATCGTAGTAACCCATCTGGCATTGAAGGCGTTTTATCCGTCCAGTGTTCCGTTTACGTTATTACATGTGGATACCGGACATAATTTTCAGGAGGCTCTGGACTACAGGGATAACTTGGTAAAGAAATACGGTTTACGCCTGCTCGTGGCTTCTGTGCAGGAAGCCATAGACAAAGGTCTGGTACGCGAAGAAAAAGGGTACACGGCAAGCAGAAATGCTTTACAAACAGTTCCGCTCTTAGAGGCTATAGAAAAAAATAAATTTGACTGCGCCATCGGCGGGGCACGACGTGATGAAGAAAAAGCACGTGCTAAAGAACGCTTCTTTTCCCATCGGGATGAGTTCGGACAATGGGATCCGAAAAATCAACGGCCGGAATTATGGAATCTGTTCAATGGCCGTAAACACATGGGCGAACACTTCCGCGTATTTCCTATTTCCAACTGGACAGAAATGGATGTATGGCAATATATTTATCAGGAAAAAATTGAAATGCCGAGTTTATATTTTTCACATAAAAGAAAAGTATTCCAACGCGACGGCGTATGGTACGCTGATAGTGATTATATGATGAAGAAAGATCATGAAATTCCTGAAGAACGGGTAGTACGTTTCAGAACGGTAGGTGACATTACCTGCACCGGTGCCGTATTTTCCGAAGCGGCAACGCTGGAAGATATCATACAGGAAGTGGCAGCATCCAGGACAACAGAACGCGGTACACGTGCCGATGACAAGCGCAGCGAAGCCGCGATGGAAGACAGGAAGAAAGCAGGATATTTTTAATGTAATAATTCATTAATTAGCTAATTGCCTAATTTGTAAATTAATATAATGACACAAACAGCAGCAACAGATAACTTTGACTCCAGAGCCTATTTAGACATGGAACTGCTCCGTCTCAGCACCGCAGGCAGTGTAGATGATGGAAAATCCACGCTCATCGGCAGATTGCTGTACGACAGCAAATCCATCTTTGAAGATCAGATGGAAGCCATCGAATCCGCTTCGCAAAAACGCGGCGAAGATTATGTGAACCTTGCTTTATTAACCGATGGTCTCCGTGCCGAACGCGAGCAGGGCATCACCATTGATGTGGCGTACCGTTATTTTTCTACTCCTAAACGGAAGTTCATCATCGCGGATACGCCGGGACATATCCAGTATACCCGAAACATGGTAACAGGTGCATCTACAGCCAATCTCGCTATCATACTGGTGGATGCACGCAAAGGCATTATTGAACAGACTTACCGCCATTCTTATATCGCATCCCTGTTGCAGATACCACATATTGTAGTTTGTATCAATAAGATGGATTTAGTGAATTGGGATGAAAAGACATTCCACAAAATCGTAACCGACTACAAAGCATTTGCATCCAAATTAGACATAAAAGACGTACACTTCCTACCCATCTCCGCATTGGCCGGTGACAATGTGGTGAACCGTTCTCAAAATATGCCTTGGTATCAGGGTCCGACGCTGATGTACTTACTCGAAACCATCCACATCGGATCAGACCTGAATCATATCGATGCGCGTTTTCCGGTACAGTATGTCATTCGTCCGATGAAAAACGACTACCACGATTTCCGCGGCTATGCGGGAAGAATTGCAGGCGGCGTATTCCGTGTCGGCGATAAGGTAAAGGCGTTACCGAGCGGATTTTCTTCCAGAATAAAATCTATCATAACGATGGACGGTGATTTGCAGGAGGCGTTTGCGCCGCAAAGCGTGACCATTACACTGGACGATGAAATCGATATCTCGCGCGGCGACATGCTTGTACGTGAAAACAATGTGCCGCAGATAGAACAGGAATTTGATGTAATGCTCTGCTGGATGAATGAGAAAAAGATGGTGCCGCGCGGCAAATACATTTTACGCCATACGACCAAAGAATGCAAGTGCATCGTTAAAGAAGTGAAGTACAAACTGAACATCAATACCCTGCAACGCGTGGAAGAGGAAGTGGAAATCGGCCTGAATGATATCGGCAGGGTTACCATCCGCACGACGGTTCCTTTATTTTTTGATTCTTATAGAAAAAATAGAAATACAGGCAGCATCATTCTGGTAGATGAAGCCACAAACGAAACCATTGCTGCGGGGATGATGGTGTAAATACAGCCATCCATTTCTTATCATTTTGCTGCTATACAGATGGAATTGCTAATATCTTAAGAATAAGGTTTGACCGCAGGTCGACCTTTGGACGACCTGCGCCTATAAAATCTGGCGGTCTCTGGCTGCAAATACATGTTCTGACAATATCGTAATCCGCAATAGTAGACCGCCTCTATCAGTAGGCACAAGAGACCCTCCAAAATTCTCGCGCCACAGGTTTCTTATCTTTGCTTATAATACCGCACATATTCTACCTCAAAGGTATAGGGAAATTTGGAGTAGTCAATATCCCCTCCACCACCGAAAGGTGGAATAAACCCGCCCATCGCCAAATTTAATTTTAGATACTGCTCTTTCAGCAATGGCTCCCAGTCGGCACCCAGATCTGCTTTGGTAAAAGTGATGTAATTCACATCATCAAAAAAATACCTGATCTGTGTACTATCCCATTCAACGGAATAATTATGAAATTCGTCGGTAAAGACTTTCGTATCTAACGAAAGATATCCCCAATGACGTTCAGCATATTTTGTGCTGCCACTTCCCTGTACATACAAACTCCCCAACACGCCTATAGGCGCTTTCCCCACCCACTCCATGATATCTATCTCCCCGCATCTCGGCCAGCCTACATCCGGCCGGTTAATACCCATCATCCATATTGCCGGCCAGGTGCCTGCTCCCAAATGCGGCATTCTTGCCCGTACTTCCATCAATCCATACAAAAAACTTTTCTTGCCAAACGTTTCTATACTTGCCGATGAAACCGGATGCCCGTCAAAGGTATCGTTGCGGGCAGTAATATATAGTTTTCCGGCATATACCCGGCAATTCTCTATTCTGGCATCGGTATAATATTGTGTCTCATTATTCCGCACAAACCCCATTTCATAGCCCCATTTCGAGGAATCTGGCAACCCGCTGTATTCAAATTCATCAGACCAGTCCAGAACATACTCTTTCCCCCGGATAAGGACAGTAGCATCTTCCGTTATCGTGCTCGTTTTCTGACAGGATAATATCCCCATCAACACAAAAAGCAAACAAACAACTTTCTTCATATTCCTAAATTACAAAAAATAAACGAATGAAAAGAAATGCGGCAACTTCTTTATGATTGCACTATTTAAGAATGTATTTCTTAACTTTAATAGATGAAAGAAATTAAAGACAATGCGGCCTCTTATCATCAGGTGTATGACAAGAGTTGGAAAGAATTCTTCGTAAAACAACATTACCTGGTTCCTTTTGCATTTTATCTGCCGGTGGCTGCTTTCCTGCTCTTCAAGTCTTTCGTCGTAAAACGGGTATCTGTATTTCACCTGATTTGGATGTTGCCGCTAATTTCCAAATTCTGGGGGTATCTGGAATATTTCTTGCATCAGAATGTATTGCATGAAAATGAGGAAATGAAAATTGATGCAGGCACTATCCGTGAATTTCACGACATCCACCACAACTTCCCTAACGATCCGTATCGCTTTGTCGTTCCATTGTGGGCGAGCATTCCAAGCGGTATCGTATTTTACAGCGTTTGTCGGACAGCATTAGGCAAAGAAAAAGGCGAAACTCTGTTTGGATTGATGATTCTGTATTATTTATTTTATGAATTTACCCATATCTCCACACATTTATATGACATCAAACATCCGTTTTTTGAAAAAATAAAGAAGCATCACCTCAAACACCACTACCTGGATTCCGATAAAGGGTTTGGTTTTACCACCACGCACTGGGATGAGGTAAACGGACTGGCATTCAATAAACCGGCAAAAAAAGAAGTACGAAAGGCAAAAACACCGAAAGCAGCCTAGTCATTTTTTTCGCTTACTTTTTGATGAATGACTCGTATCTTTGTGCAAGATGGAATCTTCCAAACAATCATTTCCTACAATCGGCATTATCGGAGGCGGACAGTTAGGCAAAATGTTCATCCAGAAATCCTCTCAATGGTCGGTACCGATAAACATCCTTGACAGAGATGAGACTTGCCCGGCGAGCGTATTTGCCAACCGCCACCTTGTCGGCAGCATTACAGATGGCGCTGCAATTCAGCAATTATCCGACATTTCCGATGTGCTTACGTGGGAAATTGAACACATCGACGTAGACAAACTCATTGAACTGCAGCAGCAAGGAAAAACGATTATCCCAAATCCTGAAATTTTGAAGATTATCCAGGATAAAGGCAAACAAAAATTATTTTACCAAAGTAATAACATACCTACTGCACCTTTCTTTATTGCCCGGAACAAACAGGAAGCAAAAGAGAAACTGGCGCAGACCACATTTCAGAAGGTGGCGGTCAAAACCTGTACCGGCGGCTATGACGGCAAGGGTGTCTTTATCTCCGATAGAGCCGCTATTCTGGACAATCCGGATATCATCCCATTCGACAGCGAATTGATGATAGAAGAATTTATCCCCTGCAAAACGGAAATTGCCGTGTTGGTAGCACGCAACCGCAAAGGAGAACTAGCCGTATATCCGGCGATAGAAATGGAGTTTGATTCGCAAAGCAATCTGGTTTCTTTCCTGATTTCGCCGGCTGATATTCCATTACATCTGGAACAGCGTGCCGAACAAATTGCCTTACAGTGCGCGGAAGCATTTGGCAGCGCGGGCTTATTTGCAGTGGAATTATTTTTGTCAGAAGCCGGAGACTTGCTCGTGAACGAAATTGCACCACGTCCGCACAATTCCGCACATCATACCATTGAAGGATTCTATACTTCGCAATACGAACAACTGTTGCGCGTCCTGTTGGATATGCCTTTGGGCAGCACACATCTGAAAATGCCTTGCGCGATGATTAACATTGTCGGGCCTGAAACAGGCAGCGGAAAATACCGCCTGAAATACTTCAACGAACTGAACTCATTGTCCGGCGTATATGTACATTTGTATGGAAAGCAGAAAAGTAAACCGAACCGGAAACTCGGGCATATTACCATCGTGCAGCCATCGCGGGAAAAAGTGTTGGAAATCACGCAAAAAATCCGAACTTTAACAGAGATAGAAATTTTATAATTAAACAACATAGACACATAGTTTTGAGTTTAATAGAAGGAGTTGATAGAAAAATATAGGATCCATCTTCGATGAATATCTATGATACACTAAAACTTACGAATATAAACTACAAACTCAAGCACTTAAAAAAATCTATGTTTCTATGTGTTTAAAAAGTTAATGGTATGAAAAAAGTAGCCATCATCATGGGTTCCGACAGTGACTCGCCGGTCATGCAGGAAGCCGCAAAAGTACTGACCGAATTCGGTGTAGCATTTGAATATACCATCATATCCGCACACAGGACACCGGAGCGCATGTATGAGTTTGCGAGAACCGCTCATGAGCAGGGATTTGAGGTGATTATAGCCGGCGCCGGAGGCGCCGCACATCTTCCCGGAATGGTGGCAGCCATCTCTCCATTGCCTGTTATCGGCGTACCCGTGCAAAGTAAAAGTTTGAGCGGACTGGATTCATTATTATCCATTGTGCAAATGCCCGGCGGAGTGCCCGTGGCCACGGTGGCTATCAATGGGGCGAAAAATGCCGGAATCTTGGCAGCACAGATTATCGCCACACATGACAAGGCACTACAGCGAAAAGTGATTGACTACAAGAAGAGGCTGGAACAGGAGGTGATAGAGAAAACGAAAGATTTTAAAATATAAACAGTGGCATTAGAATATCTTAAAGATAGTACATGGAAAAAAGTAACCAGAGATGAAAGGTTATTCTGTTCATACTTATATCACCATATAAGTGATAATACAGATGCTTTTATTAATTTGATTAATAAAAATGAAAATACTTTAAAGAAATTAGATACTAGTAGTTCTTGGGAAATTGGTTTTGAAGTAAATATATATCGTGACCTGTTTGGAATGAAAACAAAAAGGACTTTTGACCTATGTTTGTTTAGTGAAAAAACAATAGTTATTATAGAGGCTAAAGCACACCAAGGTTTTGATTCAACTCAATCAAAGGAATTTAAGAAAGACAAAGAAAAATTAAACGCGTTAATCTCTAAATATTTTAAGAAAGATGTTGAAATAAAAATCTGTGCATTAGCATCTTCAAAATACTATTCTAATATAATAAAAAAATACAAGAGCTTAATACTACCATTTGAATTTGAATCAGATTTTATATTATCATGGAAAGATTGCTATGCAATATATAATAAAGAGATCTTTAATCAAGCCGATAATGTGTACAAGCAGAAGCCATTGATAAAAACTAAGGAAGTTTATTGATCTTTAAGCCTTAATCAACTCTCTGATCACCACACTGGCGCACACGCCGCCGAAGGCGGCGGGCATATATGAAATTGTTCCGTAGGCGGAACGTTTATAGTTCGCACCATCCGTCATAATCAAGGCGGACTTTGGCTGCAACTCCGGTGAAAATACTACTTCGATCCCGGTGTAAATCTTTTCCCTCTTCAGCCGCTTGCGAACCATTCTTACAAAAAAACAATCGTGTGTTTTGGATACATCCGCTATCTCTATTCTGGTAGGATCGGTTTTGCCTCCGGCCCCTCCGCTGGAGATGATTTTTTTCTCTAAACGATAAGCAGCTATCAATAAATTGAGCTTGGGGGTGATGCTGTCTATTGCATCAACAATATAATCATAATTGGATGCCTGAATGATTTCATACGCCTTTTCCGGAGATAAGAATTCCTTTATTATTTCCACCTCAATTTCCGGATTGATATCCTTGATTCGTTCCGCCATCAGATCCGCTTTCGACTGTCCATGCGTAGAACTCAGTGCCGGCAACTGGCGGTTTCTGTTTGTCGGGTCAACAACATCTCCGTCTACTATCGTCATCTTCCCGACACCCGCCCGGGCAATGAACTCTGCGGCATATGAACCCACGCCGCCCAGTCCTACCACCAGCACATGGCTTCTGCTAAGTTTATCCAATTGCTCCTCACCTATCAGCAAAGTCGTGCGGGATATCCAGTGTTTGTCTTTCATAAGCATTCAGGAGCACAAATTTAATTGTATTTACCACTAAATTATTGCCGGGCAGCGATTATCTTTATTTCGTGTTACAGCATTTTGATTCAGCAAAAACAATTTGTGGTGTCGATGAAGCCGGCAGAGGATGCATTGCCGGTCCGGTAGTAGCCGCTGCCGTCATATTGCCAAAGGATTTCAGGCATCCATTCTTAAATGATTCCAAGCAATTAAATGTAAGGCAACGTAATGAGTTGCGGACCGTTATTGAAGCAAATGCAGTTGCATTTGGAGTAGGCATTATCGACAATAATATCATTGACGATATCAATATCCTGCAGGCTACCTACCGTGCCATGCATGCTGCCGTCGGACAACTGGCCTCTCTGACTGAATTGCTAATCATCGATGGTAATCGTTTTAAACCTTATCCGGGTATTACTCATCAAACCATTATAAAGGGTGATGGAAAATATATGGAAATCGCAGCAGCTTCTGTCTTAGCGAAAACTTACAGAGATGTCATTATGGAGCAGTTACATCTAGAATTCCCAATGTATCTGTGGAAAAAGAATAAAGGCTATCCAACCATCGAACATCGGGAAGCTGTGGCGAAGTACGGAAGCTGCCCGTATCACCGGCAAACGTTTCAGTTGCTGAAAGCGGAATCATTAGAATTGTTCTGAGTTAACTCCATCGTTCATCCGTCACACAACGGTTCGGATATTTCCCTAAATGTGTTTTGTCTTTATAGTAATCCATAATTTCCCGCATATCATGATTGATATTACCGGTTGGATAGATAATCTTGTCGACTATGGCTTCTTTCACATCAAAATCTAAATAGCCTAATGCAATAGGTACTTCGGCCTTTACGGCTATATAATAAAATCCAGTTTTCCATTGCTTGCGTTTGCCTCTGGACCCTTCCGGCGTAACCACCATACAGATTTTTTTTTCTTTTTTAATGGAGTTCGCCATCGCATCTACCAGACTGATTTTACGTTTGGTATTTCCATCTTTCGGTGTTCTGTCAATCGGTATAGCTCCCAGATAACGCAGCAACCAGTTTAAAGGCCAGAAAAAAGCTTCTTTCTTAACGGCAATCTTTGCAGGAATCTTTGCAATAACAAAGACTGCCTTTCCGATAACCATATCCCAGGCGGATGTATGCGGCGCCACTATCAGTACGCATTTATCCAGTTTTTTTAGCGGGTCAACCTGATAGCTCCAGCCTAAGCCAATTAAAATGATTCTTGAAATGATTTTCAGCATACTATAATCTTTATTTATAACCGCTGCGAAGATAGATGATTCTATCCTGTACATACTCACCGGACAATACTACCTGTATCTCATTAGATGTAACGCTGGTCCAGACTGAATTTTTCGGGATGGCAAGGTGTGATATCTTTGTAAAACTCCATCATAGTGCGCATATCCGTTTCCAAATCGGTTGGATAAATAATTTTTCCAATACCTGCAATCTTGTTTTTATAATCCAGATATCCCAGTAAAATAGGCACATTAGCAGCCTTTGCCGTATACCAGAATCCTGTTTTCCACTCCGTACGTTTACTTCGGGTGCCTTCCGGCGTAACCATCACATGCAATTCCGGATTTTCTTTAAACAAATTAGCCATCGCCTCTACCATGCTGGGTCTTGGATCCCCTGGTTTCTTAGGGGTCCTGTCTATTGCTATAGCGCCCAGATTTAACATAATGCGCTTAAACGGAAATCGCACCCATTCTTTCTTTACGGTAAAGCGCAATGGCAGTCCCATCAGGTCAAATGCTGCCTTAGCTATCGGTAAATCCATATTGGCGGTATGCGGAGCAGCTATAGTTATGGACTGTTTTATTCCAACTATTGCTTCAGTCTTTAATTTCCAGCCCAGTAATTTAAAAATCAATCTGAATATCCAACGTATCATTTTACAGGTTTACATACAAATATCCTTCATTTTTTTCGGAATATAAAATTTAACACTTGAAATCTTAAAATCCGGAGTGGAAACTTGGAAAATAGGTTTTTATTTCTGTATCTTTAAATTAGTTGCTATAACAACTATTTCATAAAAAACTATATGGCTGATTTTATAAAACCATTTGAAGAAAAATCCCCGGAAATCGTATTTGAATGGAATGACTCCAAATCGGATGCTCAGGGCTGGCTGGTCATCAACTCGCTGCGAGGCGGAGCCGCCGGAGGCGGCACCCGGATGCGCAAAGGGCTGACCAGGCATGAAGTGGTCTCGTTGGCCAAAACTATGGAAATAAAATTTTCCGTTTCAGGACCGGATATCGGCGGTGCGAAATCGGGCATCAACTTCGACCCGAATGACCCTCGCAAAAAAGAAGTGCTGGAGCGTTGGTTTAAGGCTGTCGCCCCTCTGCTAAAAAATTACTACGGCACCGGGGGTGACATGAATATTGACGAAATTGATGAGGTTATTCCGATTACGGAAGAGTATGGCATCTGGCATCCGCAGGAAGGCATTGTAAACGGGCATTATCATCCTAAAGAAAAAGATAAGATTAATAAGATAGGGCAACTGCGCGTCGGTGTGTCAAAAGTCCTCGAGGATGAAGATTACACACCTTCAAAAAAAGAAGGGTTTGTTGTGGCCGACATGATTACCGGTTATGGCGTAGCTGAATCCGTCAGACATTTTTATACCATTTGGAAAAAATCAACAACTCAAGACAAAAAGGTTACAATTCAGGGATTTGGTAATGTGGGCGCGGCTGCCGCTTATTTTCTGGCACAGCAAGGCGCCAAAGTGGTCGGTATTATTGATACAACGGGTGCATTTATTAACGAAGACGGTTTCTCTTTTGAGGACATCAGGACATTGTTTCTACATAGAAAAAACCGAAAGCTGTTTCATGAAGACCTGATTCCTTTTGAGCACGCACAAAAAGATTTCTGGAAGATAAAATCCGATATTTTCATTCCGGCTGCCGGCTCACGCTTAATCGGCACTCATGAACTAAATGAAATGATAAAGGCGGGTATAGAGGTTATCGCTTCAGGGGCAAATGTTCCATTCAACGACCCGGAAATCTTTTACGGGAAGATTCTAAACAAGGCGGATGAAACCTTAGCCGTAATTCCCGACTTCATTGCCAATTGCGGCATGGCAAGGGTATTCGCCTATCTGATGGGGAAAAACAGTAAAATATCCGACGAAGCAATTTTTCAGGACGTATCAAAAGTAATTTATAAGGCATTGGAGAAAGTACATCAGAAAGACCATCAGGCTGTTTACATTACCAGAAATGCGTTGCAAATTGCAATAGAAGAATTAAGTTGATTAGCCAATGTCTTAATTAGCTAATTAGCTGATTGTAGAATTAGTAAATTACAATTATGCCCATCTATCACCAACTCGGAAACATACCACCCAAAAGGCATACCGTTTTTAAATCGGCCAATGGACAGCATTACTACGAGCAGCTTTTCGGAACAGAAGGTTTCCACTCACACTCGTCATTGTTGTACCATGTACATCGACCGACACAGGTAAAAGAAATACTGCGTACCATAGATGTAACGCCTAAAATTGCCATCAGTAAGAATATCAAATCATTGCTGTTGGAAGGATTTAAGGTCGCCCCTGAAGATGACTTCTTAGACAGCCGAAAAGCCTTATTGATTAATAAAGATTGTATCATTGGATTGGCGGCTCCAAGAAAATCTCTCACCACCTATTATTATAAAAATGCCGACGCGGATGAACTGATCTTTATACACAAAGGCAGTGGAACATTGCGCACCCTCATGGGAAATATTCCGTTTGAATATGGTGATTACCTCCTTATTCCGCGCGGCATAATTTATCAGATAACATTTGATACGGAAGATAACCGGCTTTTGTTGTTGGAATCCTATGCGCCGATTCATACACCAAGACGATACAAGAGTTCTTCAGGACAATTACTGGAACATTCCCCGTTCTGTGAGCGTGACTTTAAATTACCGCAAAACCTGGAAACGTACGATGCCAAAGGTGATTTTACTGTTAAAATAAAAAAAGAAAACATGTTGCACGAGTTCGTGTATGCCACACATCCGTTTGATGTGGTGGGCTGGGATGGTTATAATTTCCCCTATGGATTCAGCATTCACAATTTCGAGCCGATAACGGGCCGTGTTCATCAGCCGCCTCCGGTGCATCAAACCTTTGAGACGAGTGCATTGGTGGTTTGTTCCTTTGTGCCGCGTTTGTACGACTACCATCCGCAGGCGATTCCAGCACCGTATAATCACAGCAATATTGACAGCGATGAAGTGTTGTATTACGTGGATGGAGACTTCATGAGCAGAAACAATATCAAGCAGGGCCATATTACACTGCATCCGAAAGGCATCCCGCACGGCCCTGCACCCGGCGCGATGGAACGCAGCATTGGACAAAAAGAAACGCAGGAATTAGCCGTGATGATTGATACCTTCAGGCCGTTAATGGTAACGGAAGAAGCCATGAAAATAGACGATGGTAAATACTATAAAAGCTGGGTGGAATAACTCCACTCTGTCATTTCGAGCGAAGCGAGAAATCTCAAAAAATAAATACAAAATACAATGTCAACAGAAATTAAAAACGTAGAATACGGGCTGGAAAAAATCTTCGAAGGTGCGCAGGATTTCTTGCCATTGCTGGGAACGGATTACGTAGAGTTTTATGTAGGCAATGCCAAACAGGCTGCTCATTACTATAAGACCGCTTTCGGATTTCAGTCACTGGCGTATGCCGGGCTGGAAACGGGTGTGCGCGACAAAGCATCTTATGTATTGAAACAGGACAAAATACGTCTGGTGCTCACGACACCTTTAACATCGGACTCTCCCATCAACATACATTTAGCCAAGCACGGCGACGGCGTAAAAGTAATCGCACTCTGGGTGGAAGATGCAACTCAGGCATTTGAAGAAACGACAAAGCGTGGCGCCAAACCGTTCATGCAGCCAACTATAGAAAAAGACGAACACGGCGAAGTCGTTCGTTCAGGTATTTATACCTATGGTGAGACGGTACATCTTTTCGTGGAACGCAAAAACTACAACGGCATTTTTTTACCGGGCTATCAGCCCTGGAAATCGGATTACAATCCACCTTCCGTAGGTTTAAAATTCATCGACCACATGGTCGGCAATGTGGGCTGGGGGGAAATGAACCAGTGGGTGAAGTGGTACGAAGACGTGATGGGATTCGTAAATTTCCTGTCGTTCGATGACAAGCAGATCCATACAGAATATTCCGCGCTGATGAGTAAAGTGATGAGCAATGGAAACGGTCGCATCAAATTCCCTATAAATGAACCAGCTGAAGGAAAAAAGAAATCACAGATTGAAGAGTATTTGGATTTTTACGAGGGCCCCGGTGTACAGCATATCGCAGTAGCTACGGATGATATCATTTCGACGGTCACCCAATTGCGCGAACGCGGTGTGGAATTCCTGAGCGCCCCACCGCATACTTATTATGAAGAAGTACCTGCCCGTTTAGGCGTACATGCTTCCATCATGAAAGAAGACATCAAGGTACTGGAACAATTGGCAATTTTAATAGACGCCGATGAGGAAGGTTATCTGTTGCAGATATTTACCAAACCGGTGGAAGACCGGCCGACCTTATTCTTTGAAATTATTCAGCGAATGGGTGCTAAAGGTTTTGGCGCCGGAAATTTCAAAGCATTGTTTGAATCGATTGAAAGAGAACAGGAGAAACGCGGAACGCTATAAAAGACAATGGTCAATAGTCAATGGTATTATTTGCAATCAAAAATCTATTGACTATTGACAATCGACCAACAACTATTCAATATGGAATTTAATTACGGATTTATACTTGAATCAACAGCAAAAAAAATTAAACTGTCATTGCAACGTAAGTTCAACGAACAGGGGGTAGATATTACCGTAGATCAATGGGTGGTCTTGTTAGAACTGCATAAACATGGAACACAAAATCAGGTAACCTTGTGTGACCTGTGCTGTAAAGACGCGCCTACGATTACACGCATTATTGAATTACTGGTAAAGAAAGACCTGGTGATGCGGGAAAACTGCACAGAAGACAGAAGAAAATTTAATATTTCTCTCAGCAAAAAAGGAAAAGCGCTGGTACAGAAAATATTACCCCTAATTATCGAATTCAGAAAAAAAGGCTGGGATAGTTTAACAGAAAAAGACATCGCACATATCGAACGTATCGCTAAGAAAATACAGGAAAATTTATCCTGAAACTTAGTGCCTTTGTACTTATAAAAATATATAAAAATGACGTTACAGGAACTTACAAAAAACAACCGGCATTTCACTATACATAACTTACCGTATGGTATCTTCTCAACATCTGCAAAACATAAACGAGCAGGAATAGCCATTGGTAATCAAATAATAGATTTAGCAGTATTATTTGAACTTGGCTTTTTTGAAGATAAAATTCATGCTAATATTTTTGATCATGAATATTTAAATGCCTTTATTGCTCTGGGTAAAGACAGTTGGCGGTTTGTCCGAAATAAGATTCATTCGTTACTATCAGAAGACTCAGCTTTTTTTAAAAACAATCACGATAAATTTCTTGTCCCACAAAGCGAGGCTGTTATGTATGTTCCTGTAAAAGTAGGTGATTACACGGACTTCTATTCGTCGGAAGAACACGCGTCTAATGTGGGTAAGATGTTCCGGCCAACTATGGATCCGCTCCTTCCCAACTGGAAACATATGCCGATTGCCTATCACGGTAGAAGTTCTTCTATTATCACAACCAATACGCCTGTTAAAAGGCCTTACGGACAAATCCTAAGAGGGGAGGATGTTATCTACAGTGCATCTCAAACCCTCGACATTGAGATAGAACTGGGTTTTATTATCGGCAAAGAGAACCCGCTCGGAATACCTGTAAATATTAATGAAGCGGATGACTATATTTTTGGAGCAGTATTGCTCAATGATTTTTCAGCACGGGACATTCAGCGCTGGGAATACCAGCCGCTCGGCCCTTTCCTCGGTAAAAATTTTGCTACCTCTATTTCTCCATGGATTGTTCCTTATGAAGCATTAAAAGAATTCATGACAGATGCACCGGAGCAGAAACCCTCTGTATTGCCTTACCTGCAGCAAAACACGCGGAAAAATTTCGATATAGAAATTCAATTTGATATAGAAACAGAAACGAATAAGGCTATGGTCGCCGTGACCAATTCGAAATATTTATACTGGACTGCCGAACAACAAATAGCGCATCATACAGTGAACGGCTGCAATCTGCGCGTTGGTGACCTGTTAGGCACCGGAACCATTTCCGGAACAGAAAAAAACAGTTTTGGCAGTTTATTGGAATTAACCTGGAATGGTAAGGAAAAACTGAAAATTGGTGATGAAGAACGTACCTTTCTGCAAGACGGCGACACCACCAAATTGAGTGCAGTTTGTAAGAAAGGAGATAAACAGATTGGTTTTGGTGAGCTAAGGAATAAAATAATATCTTAAATCATTTTGAACAGTTTGAGAAATGACAGTACGAAAAAAAATAAATCTATGTACCATCTAAAACAAGAGTACGAAAAATACACCGGGGAAGATTTTCTTGTGTGGAAGTTGTTGTATCAGCGCCAACGGGTGTTGCTGCAAAATATGGCTTCCAAAGAATTCATTCGTGGAATGGAGTTGATGCATTTCAATGATGATAAAATCCCGGACTTTAATCACGTCAATGATGTACTGGCAAAAACGACAGGCTGGAAAATCGAGGTAGTCCCGGGATTAATTCCCGACAAAGATTTTTTCGAACTATTGGCCAGTAAAAGATTTCCATCTTCTACATGGCTGCGTAAACTGGAAAACCTCGACTACCTGGAAGAACCGGATATGTTTCATGATTGCTTCGCACACATGCCCTTGCTCACCGAACAGTTTTTTGTTGACTATTTACAGGCGCTATCTAAGATTGCACTGCGCTATATGGACGATGCGCTGGCAATTGAACTGATTGGCCGCATTTACTGGTTTACGGTAGAATTCGGATTGATAAAAGAAACTGAAGGCATGCGCATATACGGGGCCGGGATTTTGTCTTCGAGCGGTGAAAGTATATTTTGCCTCGGTGATAAGGCCAACCGCAAGCCGTTTCAGGTAAAAGAGATGATGGAAAAACATTATTACAAAGACCATTTCCAGGATCGGTACTATGTCATCAACTCTTATAAAGAACTGTTTGACGCCATTCCTGAAATCGACAGATTACTGGAATATGCAGTACAAACAATCCCACATGAAAAAGATATTTATGCAACACCTTTGGACCTGATTCTGTGAATAGAATAAGATTTCTCACTTCGTTATAAATGACATGAAAAAACAAACACTCAAACTTATAAAGTCCAGCATACGCAAGAAACAAATTAAAGACGGATTCTTTGACGGAAGGTTTGCTACCAAAACCATACCGGATAAAAAGAAAGTGCAAAATAAAAATCAATGCCGTTTAAGAATAATCTTGACTGATTAAAATTTATAACTACTGACTACTCAATACTATTTAATGAAAACAATCATACCCAAAGAAACAGGATTAAAAGAAATATCCAACTTCTTCACTTCTGCTATCATACCCAGGCCAATAGCATTTGTGAGCACTATTAATGAAAACGGCGTACCGAATTTAAGCCCTTTCTCTTTCTTCAATGTATTCAGCTCGGATCCTCCGATTCTTGTATTCTCGCCGGCAAAGAGCGCCCTGACCGGCAAACAGAAGGATACCTATTACAATGTGAAGGCCGTGCCGGAATGCGTCATTCACATTGCCAATTATGCTATGGTGGAACAGCTTTCCGTCACGAGCGGTGCTTACCCACAAGGCGTAAATGAATTCATAAAGGGCGGTTTTACGGAAGAAAAATCCTTGCTGGTAAAACCACCACGCATCAAAGAAGCACCGATTGCCTTTGAATGCCGCGTGAATCAGATAATTACGCTGGGTGATAAAGGTGGCTCCGGGAATCTGGTGATTTGTGAAATTGAGGCGATACATGTGGATGATGATTTACTGGATGAAAAAGGAAATGTGATTGCGGAAAAATTAGACCCTATTGCACGTCTGGGCTACAACAATTATGTGCGCTTTACTAAAGAAGATATTTTTGAAACTCCCAAACCGCTGAAAGCTTATGGCGCAGGCGTAGATGCCATTCCACAATGGATAAAAGACGAGCGGGTTTTAGATGGCAATGAACTGGGCAAACTTGCCAGCATTGCAGAGATTCCCAACAAAGAAGACATTCAACAAGATTCTGAATTAGTACATTTAATTTCTGATTACAAAGATCAGAGCATTTATGAAATAAAACGTTTGTTGAGCGAAAATAAGATTAAGGAAGCGTGGTGGATCTTATTGAATTTAGAATAGATTATTATTTTACAATTTTCATCTGCCATGCGCCGAAGCCCACGCACCAGATATTGATAAACGCATTCATGATGCCATCGGCAACACCAACGCTGTACATGCCGTTCATGATATTGAAACTAAAATCGCACAAGCCCAGAAAAATCATCGCCCCGGCGGCAATAAGCGTATAGTTTTTCCAGCTGTTATTTTTTCTGTTAAAATAGGCCAACACTAAGACAATACATAAAAATGAATCCGGTAACGGAAAACTATGCTCAAACTTTGAATAATAAACAGGATAGTCCGGATTCTCAAAACCAATCGTAAAAAAAGCCGTCCAGAAGGCAATTAAACCGATAGCCGTGAGCAGTTGCAATGTGTATGTTATTGTATGTTTCATATTTATCACAAAGAAACCAGGTGCGTTAAGATCTTTGCTGTACTTTTTGAATGCTGTTGCTCATAATCCAGTCAATCAGCCACGGGAAAAAACGTTTGATGATACGGGTCATCTTGCCGTCAAATCCGGGAATAATCAGGAATGATTTTTTCTGCATCTCTTTAAGAACGGTTGTCGCAACAAACTCCGGTTTCAGCAAGGTCGCTTTACCGCCGATAGCTTTTGTTTCTTCCGGTTTGTTTTTATTCTCTGCCTCAAAGCCCGGCGTATCAGTGTCCGGCGGACAAAGAACCTGTACCTTAATATTGTACCGTTTCAGTTCGCTGCGCAATGCCTCGGAAAAACCGATGATTCCAAATTTCGTCATGCAATAGTCCGCATAACCAAATACTCCTAAAAATCCGGCTATAGAAGAAGTATTGACGATTTGTCCACCCCTTTCCTTCATATACGGAACCATCGTGTACACGGAATTCCAGGTAGAGTATAAATTTGTTTTGATGGTTTTGTCAAAAATATCAAATGTGATATTTTCAAAATAATCCGGTTGGGCAATGCCGACACAATTCACTAAAATATCCGGCACTCTGTTTTCCCGGATGGCTTTTTCAAAAACAGCCTTAGTATCCTCAGGATTTGACATATCCACGGAATAAAAACAAATTGACTGCGCAGGGCTTACTGCTTCTTTTTTTATTTCATTAATGGCAGGTTCTAATTTAGAAACCGTTCTAGCAAAGACAACGACATGGCTCCCTTCTTTGGCGAATGCTTTTGCGATTGCCAGTCCGATACCGGTTGACCCGCCGGTGACAAATGCCGTTTTATCCTGATAGAATCCCATGTTTTATTTATTTCTGTTTTAGTGCAGCGAAGTTCTGCTGTTTCAGCCATACCATAGTTCTTCTGAAACCCTCCCGGTAGGATATTTTAGGCTCCCAGCCTAATTCCTTTTCCGCCTTGGCAATGGAAAATTTCAATCTCGATCCTAAGTTTTTTACGGTATAGGTGGTCAGTAATGGCCTGTCTTTTTTATTGAATAATTTGCCAAAGAATTCCATCAGGATGGCCACAAAATAAGCGAGTCCGTAAGGAATATGCATTGTCACCTCTTTCCCTCCAATCTCTCTGGCGATACTATTGGTAAATTCTTCCAGTGTAGTGCTTTCCCCGTCGTGAACCAGATATCCGTTACCAATCGCACGTTCATCTTCCGATATCAGCATCAGCAAATCCACGAGGTTCTCCACATAGGTCGGCCACACGATTGCATTCTTGCGCATGAACACCATTTCTTTCTTCAGGATGGCATCCGCCAGATGCGGAACAAACGTCTTATCTCCCGGACCGAATATCCAGCAGGGATATACCATCGTGACCGGCAAACCTTTTTCCTTATAATATTTCCAGGCAACTTCCTCAGCTGCAAGTTTGGTATCTGGATAAGGTTCATTCCAGGGTGTTAAAGGAAATGTTTCATCCATCACTTCGGATTCATCCAGTCCGAATACATCGTTGGTGCTTATTTTTACCAGACGGGAAACTTTGGCTTCCACACTGGCTTTGCAAACGTTATCTGTTCCGGCAATCATCACCTGTTCAAATATTTCCCGCTTACCCCAATCTGACACAAATGCCGCGCAGTGAAATACCACATCTATCTCATCCGTAATGGCCCTTCGAATGTCCTCATAATTACGGATATCCCCAAAGACCACTTCCACTTTTTTATTTTCCAGCTGCGTTAATGCGGGGTCATTCGGCAATACCAGTGCACGAACCACATTTCCGGCATCCAGATTGGCGTTTACAAGATGCGTTCCGACAAACCCGGTAGCGCCGGTAATAAGTACTTTCTTGGACATACACTAAAATTAGTTTAATTTTAGTTTTTAAAGAAGAAAACCGCCATTTTTGATATTCATATTATCCGACACCTATGCAGCCTATATCATCTATTGCTAAAAAGACAGAAATACATCCCGCACAACTTGTTCCTTATGGAAATTACATGGCCAAGATAGCGCTGGACGGGTTCAACAATGAAAAACTAAAAACCTCCAGGCTTATACTGGTTACTTCTATTACACCGACGAAAGCAGGAAATGGAAAAACGACCACCTCTATCGGATTAGCAGACGGATTAAACCGCATCGGTAAAAAAGCGATACTCGCCTTACGCGAACCTTCTTTAGGGCCATGCTTCGGCATGAAAGGCGGCGCCACCGGAGCGGGGAAATCACAGGTGCTGCCGTCAAACAATATCAACCTTCATTTCACCGGTGATTTTCACGCATTGAGTATTGCTAACAATATGCTTGCCGCGTTAATTGATAACTATAATTTCAAAGTGCAGGGAACACCGCACGAGCTGAAAGAGTTATACTGGAAGAGAGCGATGGATGTAAACGACCGTTCTCTCCGCTATATCATAACAGGGCTTCATGGTGGAAAGAACGGGCTCCCGGCCGAAACGGGATTTGATATCACCCCTGCATCCGAGCTGATGGCGGCGCTCTGCCTTTCTGAAAACCTTGCAGAACTCCGACAAAAAATAGACTCTATTTTGGTTGGTTACACGGCTGACAATGTACCTCTTCATGTAAAAGATTTAAATTTCGGCGGTGCCATCACCGCGTTGCTGAAAGATGCCATAGCCCCTAACTTAGTGCAAACGCTGGAAGGAAATCCCGCCATCATTCATGGCGGCCCGTTTGCTAACATTGCACACGGATGTAATTCCATTATAGCGACGAAAACAGCGATGCACTATGGTGACTTTGTATTGACGGAAGCCGGATTCGGCAGCGACCTGGGTGCTGAAAAATTTTTCAATATCAAATGCAGAAAGGCAGGAATTGTCCCGGCGTTGAGTGTACTGGTCGTCACCACACAGTCGCTGAAATTACATGGAGAAGTACCCTATGGCAAAATAAAAGAACCAGATGCCGAAGGCCTTCTGAAAGGAATGCGAAATGCAGAACGCCATATTCAGATTTTACAGTCATTCGGACAAAAGGTATTGGTAGTCCTTAACCAATTTAATTTTGACACGGCTGAAGAAATTGAACTGATCAGAAATACCTGTAAAGAAAGGCATGTAGAATTTGCGGTGAACAATGCTTATCAGGAAGGCGGAGCAGGCGCGGTGGAGGCAGCGGAGAGAATTGTCGAATTAACCGGTACTCCGGTGAGTACGATTGCTTTCACCTATAATTTAGAAGACACTACCGAAGAAAAAATCAATAAGATAGTCCGCAGGATTTACAACGGAAATGCCGTTCATTTTGAGAAGAAGGCAAAAAGCCAGTTAAAACGAATTCAGCGACTCGGGTTTGACCAGTTACCGGTCTGCATTGCCAAAACACAATATTCTTTCTCAGATGATGCTGAGAACAACAACGCTTATGGCAATTTCGATATTACGGTAGACGAACTGATAGTGAATGCCGGAGCCGGTTTTATTGTTGCCGTATGCGGAGAGATGATGCGTATGCCGGGTCTTCCCGAAGAACCGAATGCCCTGAATATTGATGTGGTGGATGGGGAAATTGTCGGCCTGGTGTAATCAAAAAAAGCCGCCATCGCAAATGCGATGGCGGCTTCAGTGATTTATATTTCCAGCATTATTTTCCTTTGCGCTTACGTTCGTTTTCATCTAAGTAAATCTTCCGCAGACGAATAGATTTCGGTGTCACTTCCACGTATTCATCACCCTGAATATATTCTAAGGCTTCCTCTAAGGAGAATTTAGTAACAGGAATTAACCTGGCTTTGTCATCAGTTCCGGATGCCCGTACATTCGTCAGCTGTTTTTTAATAGTAACATTCACCACCAAATCATCCTGACGGGAGTTTTCGCCAATCACCATACCGGTATAAATTTCATCTCCTGATTCTACAAAGAATCTGCCTCTGTCCTGCAATTTATCTAAGGAGTAGGCAATGGCTTCACCGGTCTCTTTCGAAATCATAGAGCCGTTGATACGTCCCTGTATTTCTCCTTTATGTCTGTCATATTTTATAAAACGATGCGCCATAACCGCCTGTCCGGAAGTAGCAGTAATCATCTCCGTTCTCAAACCAATTAATCCACGGGAAGGAATCTCAAACTCCATGATGGAGCGGTTGCCCTTCAGAATCATGTTTTTCATATCCCCCTTACGTTTGGTAATCATCTCAATGGCAGTTCCTGCCTTTTCTTCCGGTAAGTCGATGGTTAATTCTTCAATGGGTTCACATTTGTGTCCGTCTATTTCTTTGAAAATAACCTGTGGCTGGCCAACCTGTAGCTCATACCCTTCACGACGCATTGTTTCTATCAGAACAGACAAGTGTAATACTCCACGGCCAAATACCAAAAATGAATCGGCTGTTTCACCCTGTTGGACACGAAGCGCCAGATTTTTTTCTAACTCTTTGTTCAACCGGTCTTTAATATGTCGTGATGTTACGAACTTTCCTTCCTTTCCGAAAAACGGTGAATCATTAATGGTAAACAACATGCTCATAGTTGGCTCGTCAATAGAGATAGCTGTCATAGCCTCCGGATTTTCCGCATCTGATACTGTATCGCCGATTTCAAATCCATCAATACCTACTATCGCACAGATTTCGCCGGCAGGTACTTCATCTACCTTTATTTTTGCCATACCTTCAAACAACATCAGGTCTTTGATACGTGATTTGGTGATAGATCCATCTCTCTTTATCAAAGCAACAGGCATATTTGTTTTCAGTGTACCACGAAATACGCGGCCAACGGCAATACGTCCCACAAAGGAAGAATAGTCCAACGAGGTGATTTGCATTTGTGCAGTACCTTCCGCAATTTTTGGAGCCGGTATATGTTCAATGATACAGTCCAGCAAATCGACCACATTTGTTTTTGGCTGTTTATAGTCTGTACTCATCCATCCGTTTTTGGCAGAACCGTAAATGGTAGGAAAATCCAATTGTTCTTCTGTTGCGTCCAGCTGAAACATCAAATCAAACACCTTTTCATGCACTTCATCCGGTGTACAGTTTTCTTTATCCACCTTATTGATTACAACAATTGGTTTCAGTCCCAACTGTAACGCTTTTTGTAATACGAAACGGGTTTGCGGCATCGGCCCTTCAAAAGCATCCACCAGCAACAGAACACCATCCGACATCTTTAATACACGTTCTACCTCTCCGCCGAAATCTGCGTGTCCCGGAGTATCTATAATATTAATCTTATAATCTTTATATTTTACAGCGGCGTTTTTGGCGGTAATGGTAATGCCACGCTCTCGTTCCAATTCATTATTATCCATAATTAAAACGCCCGTGTTCTCATGTTCGGAGAATGTTTTGCATTCCCACAGGATCTTATCTACCAGCGTGGTTTTACCGTGGTCAACGTGCGCAATAATGGCAATATTTCTGATTTTCTGCATGGTGGTTATTGTTATTCGTTATTGGTTATCAGGAGAATTGTTGAATTTACTTTTTATCTAACAACCAATAACTTATTTCTAAATTGGGTGCAAAGGTACGTGATTATAAACGCTTTTGCTAATATTACACCTATTGACAATAATTTTTTGACTTTTAATTTCAGAGTTTTAACTTTATAGTAATGTGCGATACCTTTGTTCATATACCATTCCAAAAGTCAGGCTCTGTCATTTTTGGAAAAAACAGCGACAGGGAACCCAATGAAGCACAACAGATTGTACGATATCCAAGAACATACCGCGAAAAGCCCACGTTGAAAACCACATTCATAGAAGTAGAATTCCCCGTCGAATCGTATGAGGTAATCTTATGTAAACCTTTTCAGATGTGGGGAGCGGAAATGGGGTTGAATGAATTTGGCGTCGTTATCGGAAACGAGGCAGTGTTCACCAAAATTCCGTTTAATAAGAAAAGAGCCGGATTAACCGGTATGGATTTACTGCGGCTGAGCCTGGAAATATCCAGAACTGCAAAAGAAGCGCTGGATGTTATTATCCAGTATCTGGAGCAATACGGACAAGATGCCTGTGGCGGATATACCGATAAAAATTTCTATTACCACAATAGTTTTATCATTGCCGACAAACGGGAGGGTTATGTGCTGGAAACGGCTGGCAAACATTGGGTGTATGAAAAAATAAATGGTTATCGCGCCATTTCCAACGGGTTAAGTATTGAAGAAAAATACGATGACATCAGCAAAGAGGCGATTGCCTTTGCTCTAAAAAAAGGATGGGCAAACAAAAAGGAGGCTTTCAACTTTAAGAAAGCCTATAGCCAATGGCTGATGCCAAAGCTGGCAGCCTGTGAATACCGGAGAAATAACAGCCAACAGCAGGGAAACCGTTTGACAGCATTTTCCGTACAGTATGCTTTTGAGATCCTGAGAAGCCATCATACCCATCCGTTTAACCCGAATAATGGCAGCACTAAATCAATATGTATGCACGCCAACGGCTTGCTTTGTCCGCATCAAAGCGTAGGCTCTATGGTGGTAGAATTGCGGCAAGAGGGCCCGGCAACGATATGGCTTACAGGGACATCAGCACCCTGTTTGAGTTTCTTTAAACCCTTTTATGTTGGAACTGATACGTTGAATATAACAAATTTTATTGCTCCCGGCTCTGCCTATGATAATTCGTATTGGTGGCAATGGGAGCAATTGCATCGCTCCGTTTTAAAAAATTATCCTGCTTACATTGAATTCATAAAATTTAAGCAACAGGAACTTGAAGACACCTGGATAAGACAAGATAAGATACTGACTGAAGAAAACTGGAATTTAATTAATGCCCGGCATGTTTCACTAAAAGCATTAAAAGATAGTATGGAGTTCCGGAACAAGATGCTGTCCGGTTCCACTAAAACCTCCACAACAACATCAAAAGTTTTGTATAACAGATTCTGGAATAGACTTAACAAGCAGGCTGGAATAATAATATAGATTTTAGTGTAATATCCTGTTCACAGATATTGGTATAAACTAAAATCAAATTGTAATTTTATGAAACAATGAAAATATTAAAAACCATACTAAGTACTGCAAGTTGTTTTTTATTTAGTGTGATGTGTGCACAAACATTCTTTCAGGAAAATTTTAACTCTGCATATTTTCCCGTTAACTGGACTATTTCGTCCAAAGTAGAAAAGACGGTAGCATTAGGAAAAAACAATAGCGGTTATATCCGTTTCCATCCGAGATATCAGCAACAGTACATTGAAACGCCATTAATCAGTTTACCTGCCGGAAATTATGCACTTCTATTTAACTGGAATAAATCCGGAAACTCCAATCAAGATTCTGTTCAGGTAGAAGCTTCTGAAAACAATGGTATCAGTTGGCAAACGATATATACGATATATAACGGAAACAACAGAACATGGCAAACAGATTCTGTAAAACTACAGAACAGTAGCGAAAATATTAAACTGCGTTGGAAATATTACTCAGGAGGAATTTTCCCTTCACAATATTTTAATTTAGACAATGTAGTATTGGAAACAGACATAACAACTTATGTAAAGCAAAACATTAGCGAAATCAGCTTTTCTATATATCCAAATCCGAATAATGGAATTTTTCAGATTAAATTGAATAATCCAACACTAAAAAATGGAATAATTCAGATTATGGACTCCAAGGGGTCTGTTATCTTTCAACAAGCAGCTCCTATTGTCAAACAATCTCTAATTCAGATGGATAAGTCTGAATTAAGTAAAGGAATTTACACCATCCTCTTTCAGACATCTTCTGATATCTTATCAAAAAACATCATTATACAATGAAATTTAGATCACTGATATTATTGTTTATTATTCTCTTTTTGCATGACAGCAGCCCTGCAAAAGCCGTTGGCTCATTGTACTCTTTCAATCTACAGTACAATGTAACTCTGTTGCCTTCGGCAAATTATGAATTGGAAAACTTTATAATTCATTGGAACAACAATACTGGTAATTTATCCATAATACATAAGAATAATCCATCGAAAATACTTTGGCAGAATATAGCAGGCAAAGGGTTTTGCGGAGCTGCTCAGGGGAATGCAATAATCGAAGAGAAAGCAGGCTCATTCACGATTCGCGACACTAAAACTAACATTACCCAGACACAAACTATATCGTCCATTTCTCTCCAAAACAGCATTGTTGAAATTAAAGGAATGCTGCAATCGGGTATTAACACCGGATACAGGATGTTACTATCAGAAAAATCTGACAAACAACTACATATTCAGTTGCTCACGGATGATGTTTCATTCAACAGAACATACCTTACATACACATCTGAGACTCGTGAACAGTTCTTTGGCTTTGGTGAACAACCATCCAACTTTAACCACAAAGGCAAACGCGTACCGATACTAGTTCAGGAGCAAGGTATCGGAAGGGGGGATAATATTTCCGATAATCCAATCGTAAACTTCATTGTCAATTTACCGCTCGGAGTTTCTGCAGGTGATGAATATACATCCTATAAAGTTGTGCCGCAATATATTTCATCTTTATCCAACGCACTATATCTGGAAAATTATGAATACAGTGAATTCGATTTTACCCAAAACAATCAAGTACAAATAGAATTATATTCAGGCAGCATGGTAGCGAATATCATTTACGCTGAAAACCCCTACCAAGCAATGGAAGAATATACAAGCTATTGCGGACGAATGCATCCACTCCCGGCATGGATCAGCAGCGGTGCTGTTATAGGCATGCAAGGTGGTACGACAAAGTTGTATGATGTATGGAATACATTGAGAAATGTGGAAACACCTATTGCTGCATTCTGGGTGCAGGACTGGATAGGTCAACGCACCACACTGGTGGGAAAACAATTGTGGTGGAACTGGGAACTTGACAATGACAGATATCCAGCGTGGAATAAACTGTACGATACACTTAATCATCAAAATATTGGACTGATGGGATATATCAATCCATTTTTGGTGGATGTAACTCGCGAAAAACCGAACTACAGACGAGATCAGTATAAAGAAGCAGCAGACAATAATTATCTGGTATTAAATAATAGAGGTCGGCCATATCAGGTACAAAATACATCATTCACCTCAGGTATATTGGATATAAGCGATAACAATTGCATTGCCTGGATAAAAGATATTATTAAAGATGAAATGCTGGCACGAGGGCTAAAGGGATGGATGGCTGATTTTGGAGAAGCACTTCCGTTTGATGTTGAATTGCATAGCGGCGAAAGCACAGCAACATTTCACAACAAATATCCTGAAGTCTGGGAGCGTATCAACAAAGAAGCCGTACAGGAAGTTTCACTGAAAGACACTGTGGTGTTTTTCTCGCGATCAGCATACACTCAAAGCCCTAAGTATGCAACCCTGTTCTGGCAAGGAGATCAACTGGTCAGCTGGGGAAAAAATGACGGACTGAAATCAGCAGTTACCGGCTTGCTTAGCGGTGGGTTGTCTGGGTTTACGCTTAATCACAGCGACATAGGCGGTTACACATCCGTAACTATCCCTATACTGAACATTCCTGTATTAGGAAGAAGCAAAGAGTTACTGAGAAGGTGGATGGAGATGGCAGCATTTACACCCGTTTACAGAACACATGAAGGTCTTGGTCCCGACAAAAATTATCAAGTCTATCAGGATGAAGAGACTGCTAAACATTTTGCTCGTAACGCAAAAATTTACAGGGCGTGGTATTTTTACAGAAAACAACTGATGCAGGAAGCCGCTGAAAAAGGGTATCCGATTTGTCGTCCGGTATTTTTGGAATATCCCGGTGACAGTAGCACGTACAATTTATCGAATCAATATATGGTTGGAAGTGAAATACTCGTGGCACCTATACTTGATCAGAACAAAACAACTGTTAGTGTTTATTTACCGAATGGGAATTGGGTCAATATATGGACAAACCAACTAATAAACAGCACAGGACAAAGATTTACCATTACAGGATTATCCGATAGAGCTGCAGTGTTTTACAAACAAGGTTCTACGGTTGGATTGCAATTCAAGCAGAACTTAATAGATGAAGGAATCAATTAAAAGATAACAGATGGAAACTATTCAGACAGACATCGTCATCATTGGTGCAGGATATGCGGGAATTGCCGCCGCCAGACGATTACACGAAGCCAACAAAAATTTTGTGGTAGTGGAAGCCAGAGACAGGATTGGCGGCAGAACGCATACACAACAATTAGCCTGCGGCGCCACTGTAGATTTGGGAGCTCAATGGATTGGCCCAACACAACATCATATCTGGAAATGGGTGAAGGAAACCAATACCGAAACTTATGACACGTATGATACCGGAAAAAATATCCTTTCGTATAAAAATAACATCTCGACTTACAAAGGCACCATTCCAAAGATAGACCCCGTTTCATTAATTGATCTTGGAATCGCACTGGAAAGAATCAACAAACTTTGCAAACAGATTCCGATAGAGGCTCCTTGGACACATCCGAAAGCGTTGGAGTATGATTCCATGACCCTGCATACCTGGATGCAAAAAAACATGTACACTCAAAAAGCAAAACATCTGTTCAATATAGGCGTGGAGACCGTTTTTGCAGCTGAAGCCCACGAAATTTCTTTTCTGCACGCCTTGTTTTACTGCCATAGTGGCGATAATATGGAAGCATTGATTTCTATCGCCAACGGAGCGCAACAAACCCTTTTAAAAGGCGGCACACAAACATTGTTACAAAAAATTGCACAGCCGTTTCAGGATAAGATTTTACTGAATCAGCCGGTAATAAAAATAACACAGGATAATGACGGCATCATCATACTTACAGACACACTGAAAATCAAAGCGAAAAAATGTATCTCCACCTTGCCGCCGGCATTATTAAATTCTATCCGGTTCAGCCCCGTTCTTCCCCAACGCAAAGCACAGTTGTTGCAACGGGTGCCGATGGGTGCCGCCATGAAATGTTTTTGCATTTACCAGACTCCGTTTTGGCGCAGGCAAGGATTTTCCGGACAAATTGTAAGTGATACATCTCCGGTGAAAGTAACGTTTGACTGCACTAACAATGACGACGACCTTGGTGTGTTGTTAGTTTTTGTAGAAGGGCATAACGCACGGGATTTTATTGAATTGCCAAAAGAAGAACGAAAGAAACTGGTATTGGACAGGCTGGTCACCTTCTTTGGTGAAGAAGCGAAAAACACCTTGGAATATGAAGATAAATGCTGGACAGAAGAGGAATACAGCCGGGGATGCTATGCCGGTAATATGCCGACCGGCGTATTGACACAATTTGGAAAAACACTGAGAGAACCGTTTATGCATCTGCATTTTGGCGGCACAGAAACCGCAATGAAATGGAACGGCTATATGGATGGCGCCATAGAGAGTGGTTTCAGAAACGCAGATGAAGTGTTAAAATACATCTGAATATCGTGAAGCCAATATATACGAAATATAACATAAGGGTTCACTATGCACTATTTTGCCTGGCTGTATATATTATGTCCTGTACTAAAAGTCCGGCTTCTCATACCATAAACTGCTATCCGTCCCTTACTAAAACAGATACTGCAGTACTGTTAGTGCTCGGACAATCAAATGCAGCCAACTTCGGATTGACTACCTATAACACCATGTGTGAAAATGTCCTGAATTTCTATGCCGGAGACTTGTACCCTTGTTCAGACCCTCTGAAAGGAGCTACAGGCACCAAAGGCAGCGTTTGGGGAAGGCTGGGCGACATGCTCATAGACAGTGGATTTGCACAGGTGGTTATCATCGCACCCTGTGCGATTGGTGGCACTACACTTCAGCAGTGGAAACCGGGCGGCATCAACAATCACTATATTACAGAAACCATTCAACACATTCAGGCAAAGGGATTAACGATTACACATATACTCTGGCATCAGGGAGAAGCAAACAATGCCGGTTTACTTTCCTATGCACTGGCGCTGCAAAATGCGCAACAATACCAGATTGACTTTAAGGAACTCGTCGCACAATTCCGTTCCATGGGCGTAAATGCTCCGGTATTTCCGGCTATCGCCACCCAGTGCAGACAATCCGCCGATACCTTGCTGCAACAGGCACAGTTCGGGCTGGCTTCGGACAGTCTTGGTATTTTCTCAGGCCCGGACACAGACGCATTAGGCGATGATTATCGCTATGACGGCTGTCACTTTAATGAAGAAGGCTTATTTAAGCACGCCCGGCTTTGGGCAAATATTATCCTGAAACATTAAAAACAAGTTGTTACCCTTTCAACAGGTGGACTCTAAATGTTAAATCAATTTATAAATCTCCATAATCTCGCCGAGTATTTTCGGAAAGTCAATTTTCAAATCAACCAGCTTACCGGTATGTATATCAAATATCCATCCATGTACCGTCAGTCCCCTTTCTTTATAAGCCTCCTGCACGGCGGCTGTTTTGATTAAGTTGACACACTGTTCCTGCACATTCAGTTCTATCAGGCGGTTGTATCGTGCACTTTCCTCTTTTATCGCGTTGAGTTCTTCTTTATGCAACCGGTATACATCCCGTATATTCCTCAGCCATGGATTCAGTATTCCCATATCTTCCGACTGCATAGCGGCCTTCACGCCGCCGCAACCATAATGGCCACATACTACAATGTGTTTCACCTTCAAATATCGCACTGCATAATTCAGTACCGACATCACATTTAAATCGATACTGATAACCATATTGGCAATATTCCGGTGGATAAACACTTCGCCCGGTTTCACGCCCATCAGATCCTCTGCTGTCACCCTGCTGTCAGAACAACCGATGTACAAAAACTCCGGATTCTGTCCTTTGGATAAATTACTAAAATAATCCGGATCCAGAGCCAGCTTATTGGCCACCCATTCCTTATTGTTTTCAAATATTTTAGCGATTTTATCCATATTTATATCTTTTGACTCCATTAGGTATGTAAAATATAAAAATCTACTGACAGTTGAACGGACATTCTAAAATTAAAGAGAAAACAGGATAACATTTTATAGTTTCTTCCAGTATCTTTAATGGGCTATTTAGTGATATGAAAATGGGAAAAAAGGTACGGATATGGATATTATTATTGGTTGTCATTAATATATCTTTTGCGTTTCTCTTCTTTCGGTATGGGATATCAGGATTCCATGTAACGGTTCTTGTCTATTTGACCCTGTTCTATATACTTGCGGCAACCATAAAAAACAATGTTATCAGGATAAATCTTATTCTTATTTTGTCATTGCTGATGGTTTCTGAAGTGTATTTGCGAATATCCAAAAAAGGATTCCCCAATTACATCGAAAACAATTCCACTTCCCTCTTTTGTATGTATCAGTCAAGGTCTTTCGGTGCATCCGGCCGCTTGATAAACGGTCTCTATATAAACCGGCCCAATTCGGAAAGGACAGAAAAGAAAGTTGAATTTCAATATACCCATCGATACAATGAGATGGGACTTCGGGATACCGTTTTATCATTTTACAGGAACAAAAAGAACATTCTCCTGCTGGGTGATTCTTACACGGAGGGTGTAGGCGCTCCGGCTGACTCTTCCGGGCCGAAGGCCCTGGAATTCCACCTGAAAGAAATGGGAAAAAACTACGCAGTCATCAATGCCGGCGTCAGCGGTAGTGATATCGTCTACGCTTATGGATTACTGGACACACTGTTTAAACAAACACAGCCCAAGATTGTATTATACAACCTTCATTATTCCGACATCGATGATATTATGTTCAAAGGCGGGGATGAACGATTTACAAACGGGGCACGCAAGGCATTCTGGTGGGAGTACATCTATTCCTTTTCCTGTATTTACAGAATTATCTCTAACAGGATACTGCACCTGAACCCCGATGCCACCACTAAAGATGACTTTAATTTCGCGCTGGAGGTGATAAAGCAGAAAGTGGTTGATTTTAATGAATACTGCAGCAAGAACAAGGCAATTTTTGTCTTAATCATTACCCCCGGGCCGAATGAACTCTATAATACCTATCATTTCGCCAATGCCTTCAACCTGGAAACCACCATAAAGGAATTGGATTCCCCGGTAAACTATATCAACACACAACAAATCCTGACGGATGAAATCAACCGCTCCAATGATGTCGATAAATATTACCATCGTCTGGATTTTCACCTGACCGCCTATGGCTATTGGCTGTGGGGAAAGATTGTTGCATCAGGGTTGAAAAATATTCCGGATTAGTCCCATTTATTTCCCATTTTCGTCCTGTTTATTTTTCGGCGGCAATAATTTCGCGCAATAAAGATCAGATAAAGCTGAACAAATTCTCCTGCTGACAGGTTTTTCACAGATATTTCCTAAGTTTACGCTGCTTATTTTATGTCAACCAAACCACTCCCGTCCATCTCACAAGAAGAAATTACGCATATCAACGTGTATGGTGCAAAAGAGCATAATCTGAAAAATATCGATGTACATATTCCGCGCAACCAGTTTGTGGTCATCACCGGACTGAGCGGCAGCGGCAAATCATCCCTTGCCTTTGATACCATCTATGCAGAGGGGCAGCGGCGGTATATGGAGAGCTTTGGTTCTTATGCGCGGCAGTTTCTGGGAAGTATGGAGCGTCCGGATGTAGAAAAAATATCCGGTCTGTCGCCAGTCATCTCCATCGAACAAAAAACCACCAACCGCAACCCGCGCTCCACGGTCGGAACCACTACAGAAATTTATGACTTTTTGCGTTTGTTATATGCACGCATCGGCGAAGCCTATTCCTTCAATACAGGTGAAAAGATGGTGCGCTTCTCCGAGGAACAAATCATTGACGATATTCTGCATAAATTTCAGGATAAGAAAATCGCCATCCTGGCTCCGCTTGTGCGCGGCCGCAAAGGACATTACCGCGAGCTGTTTGAGGACATCCGCAAACAAGGCTATCTGCGGGTAAGGGTGGACGGTGAAACACAGGAAATCCAACCTAAGATGCAGGTGGACCGCTATAAAATCCACGACATTGAAGTGGTAATAGACCGGATAAGGGTGGACAAAAAAGAAGTGCAGCGTTTACGGGAATCCATCAGCAAAGCGCTGAAAGAAGGAAAAGGGTTACTCTTTATTGAAAATCTGGAAAATGGAAAAATCGCGACCTATTCCAAAACCTTGATGTGCCCGACCACCGGTATTTCGTACGAAGAACCTTCCCCGAACACTTTTTCATTCAACTCGCCGTATGGCGCCTGTCCGCACTGCAAAGGAATGGGCGTCATTAAAGAAGCGGATATGAACAAAGTGATTCCGGATGACAGTAAGTCTGTTTTAGAGCAGGGAATTGCTCCGTTTGGCGAATACCGCGATACCTACACCTATAAAATTGTCACGCAAATACTAACCTCTTTTAAAGCCACGCTCAAGACACCCATTAGCAAGCTTCCGAAGGATTGTCTGGATATTTTATTGTATGGCAGTGAAGAAAAAATAAGAGTAGAAGCCAAAGAAAACAAAGAACGTAAATCTACCAACACCCATTGGAGCCTTTCTTTTGATGGTGTCATCAACCAGATCAACAAGTCCTTCACGGAAACTTCCAGCGATGCCTTGCGCAACTGGGCGGAAAATTACGTCAGTGAAGTAGACTGCAGCGAGTGCAACGGCACACGGCTTAAGAGAGAATCCTTGTGGTTTAAAGTAGACAATAAAAATATCAGTGAGATTGCCAAAAAGGATTTAAGTGAATTGCAAGCCTGGGTACATCAACTGGATAAAAAATTAAGCAAAAACCAGAACATCATCGCCAAAGATATCATTAAAGAGCTGGACGACAGAATCGGATTTTTGCTGAATGTCGGATTGAATTATTTATCGCTTGACCGTCCGACGGGCACCTTATCGGGCGGTGAATCCCAGCGCATCCGGCTGGCTACACAAATCGGTTCGCAACTGCAAGGCATTACATACATCCTCGACGAACCGAGCATTGGACTGCACCAGCGCGACAATCAGCGACTGATAAAGGCTTTGCGCAACCTTACGGATATCGGTAATACCGTCATTGTGGTGGAACACGACAAAGATATTATGCTTGCATCGGATTATATTCTGGATCTGGGGCCCAAAGCCGGCGAACATGGCGGCAAAGTAGTGGCTCAGGGTGCGCCAGAGGATTTCCTCAAACAAAACACCACCACTTCCAGTTATTTAGCTCATAAAATTTCAATAGAGATTCCAAAAAAACGGCGTAAAGGGAATGGTAAAAATTTGATTTTAAAAGGAGCTACCGGCCACAACCTGAAAAATGTAACGCTCGAAATTCCGTTAGGCACATTTACCTGCATCACGGGTGTTTCCGGTTCGGGGAAATCTACCCTAATCAATGAAACATTATATCCGATTTTAAACCAGCACATTTACCGCTCACCGCACAACCCAATGCCCTACAAAAGCATTCAGGGATTGGAAAACCTCGACAAAGTCATTGAAATAGACCAGGCGCCGATAGGACGTACCCCGCGCAGCAATCCGGCCACTTATATCGGTATGTTTGATAAAATCAGGGAGCTGTATGCTAATATTCCTGAATCAAAAATCAGAGGCTATAAAAACGGACGATTTTCCTTTAATGTCATTGGCGGGCGGTGCGAAGAATGTCAGGGCGGCGGCATGAAGCTGATAGAGATGAATTTCCTGCCCGACCTGTATGTTGAATGCCCGAAATGTCTGGGCAGGCGCTATAACCGTGAGACGCTCGAGATAAAATACAAAGGCAAAAGCATTTACGATGTACTGGAAATGCCGATAGAGCACGCTGTGCAATTCTTTGAACACATCCCGTCCATCTACAATAAAATAAGGACGCTGAATGAAGTGGGCCTCGGCTATGTACGCCTGGGACAGGCCGCCACCACTCTGAGCGGCGGCGAAGCGCAACGTGTCAAACTCTCGGAAGAGCTGAGTAAACGCGATACCGGAAAAACAATTTACATACTGGATGAACCCACTACGGGATTGCATTTCGAAGACATCCGAGTATTGCTGGATGTGCTGCAAAAACTGGTGGACAAAGGCAATACTGTCGTCGTGATTGAACACAATTTAGATGTCATTAAAGTAGCTGACCATATCGTCGACTTAGGCCCTGAAGGCGGACGCGGCGGCGGTGAAATCATAGCCACAGGAACTCCTGAAGAAGTAGCCAAAAACAAAAAAAGCATTACCGGGCAATTTCTGAAAGAAGAGTTGAAGTAGCACACTCCTCCATCCTCTCTCAAGAGGGGAGACACCTTCCTTAATCCCTCCATAAAGAGGGAGACCGCAAGTGCAATTCATTTCGTTTTGGTCTTTTCATAAAATGGTAATTCTTGTCGGATTAGCATTGTCCGCATTTCCCCTCCTCGGAGGGGACAAAGGGGTGGGTAAATTAAGGGTTGGGTTCTTAAATTTTTGTGACACCCCCCCTCAGTCCCCTCTCTCAAGAAGCGATACACCTCCCTCAATCCCTCCTCAAGGAGGGAGACCGCAAGTGCAATTCATTTCGTTACGGACTTTTTTATAAAAAGGTAATCCCTGCCAGATAAGCACTTTCCGCCTTCCCCTCCTCGGAGGGGACAAAGGGGTGGGTCAGACAGACAAACCAAGAAAGGTGCAATAAAAAAGGCTGAACGTATCCCTTGTTTGTACAAAAAGAGGTTCAACCCGGTTTGCTCTCATTCCCACTCGCTATTCAAACGAGCGGAGGAAACAAAGAGAGTAGTAGGATACCGTGATATTCCTTCTCGTGGAGGGAACATGCCCCCCAAACTCTCGATACAAAGATACATAATTCCGAAAATAAAAAAGCGAAACTAAAAGTTTCGCTATGAAGTAAAATACTGTGCTGATACTTCGCAAAGGGTAAAACCCTCGCACTTTGGGATTGTGCATATCATTGCTGACAGCGCTCGCTCCTGGTACAAAGATAAACAAAAATCCTTATAACTTATTACTTTCCCCTTGCCGTTGTTGGTGTTTAGTTTGCGAAGTCCAGGCGGAGCAAAAGGTACCAACAACAATAATAATATACAGCGCAATATAGTTCGGATAGTGGTTTGTCGGTGAGTAACACCGACAAAGGCGAGGACAGGGGTGGTTTTGGGGGAAGAATATCAACAAAGGCAAACAATAACATCAGAGCTAAAACGAATTGGCAACAAAATTTACAAACTATGATGGAACCAACAGAGTTTTATTAAATTTGTTGACATGACAGCTATTAAGGACATAAAACCATTCAATAATGAGTTACCAAGCCACTTTGCGGATAGAGTTGGACAGGTTTATGCTAGAACTGTTACAAATCAACACAAGAAAGACAATGGGCAATTTTTTACCCCCACAGAAATTGCACATTTCATGGCAGGACTTGCAAAGCAAACAAAAACAAGCCTTAAAATACTTGACCCGGGTTGCGGCACAGCGATTCTTTCAATTTCGCTTATTGAAACACTTGTAAAACAGAATGCCAACATAAACGAAATTGAATTGCTTGTTTATGAAACTGACCAGAATATTCTACCATATACACAGGCTACACTTGATTATTTGGATAAATGGTTAAAACAATTCAATGTCAAGTTTATACCAACACTTGATACCAATGATTTTGTACTTGAAAATAAAGATTGTTTCGAGGAAAATCCAACACTATTTCCAGAACCTCAAAATGCTAAATTTGATATTGTAATATCAAATCCACCTTATTTCAAAATATCGAAAGAAGATAAAAGGGCTGTTGTTGCGAAGTCTATAGTTTGGGGACAGACCAATATTTATTCAATCTTTATGATGGTTGCAACAAAACTTTTAAATAAAGGGGGCGAACTTATTTTTATTACCCCAAGAAGTTTTGCTTCAGGAAATTATTTTAGAGCATTTAGAGAAGTCTTTTTTCGGGAAATTGAAATCCAACAAATACATTTATTTGGTTCAAGAACAGATACTTTCGACCGTGATAATGTATTGCAAGAAACATTGATATTAAAAGGGAAAAAGCAAAATAAGAATGGGCATTCTCCTTCTATTCTAGTCACTCATTCCAACGGAATTAAAGATATTGCACATTATACCCAAAAGCTTTACAAAACGGATGAACTGATAGATTTCAACTCAAAAGAAAAAATAATTCATTTGCCAACCAATGAAACAGATGATAACGTAATAAAACTATTTAAATCATGGACTGGAAATATGCAACAATACGATATACATATTTCAACAGGACCAGTCGTTTCTTTTAGGGCTACTGAATACTTATTTGAGCAATACCAAAATGGAACTATTTTCTTAGTTCCGTTATATCAACTCATTAATACATCTAAAATGAGTTTTGATTGGCCTGTTGCCAAAAGAAATAAGCCTCAATACATCCAAAATTGTGAAGCAACTAGATCACTTTTACTTCCAAATAAAAATTATATTTTCCTCCGTCGCTTTAGTGCGAAAGACGATAAAAGCAGGTTAGTTGCCTGTCCTTATTTTGCAGATATTTCTAAAACAGAATTTATTGGAGTAGAAAACCATTTGAATTACATTTATAGACGAAGAGGGCATCTTGAAAGAAATGAAATTTTAGGCCTTTCAGCCTTATTCAATAGCAGTTTATTTGATACATATTTTAGAACGTTTAATGGAAACATAAATGTAAGTGCAACAGAATTAAGAGAAATGCCATTGCCGCCAATTGAAGTCATAAAAGAAATAGGCAATCGAATAATATTATTGAATGATTATTCACAAACTCAGGTCGATGATATTATAAATCAATATTTTGACTTAGAACATATTTTCGCTTATGAACAAAATTGAAAATGCTAAAGAAATCCTTAAAGAATTAGGTTTGCCAACAGCACAGCAGAATGAAATATCTGCTTATACTTTATTGGCGCTTTGTGGAATTAAACCAAATAGCAAATGGAGTAATGCTACGAGGGAAAGTCAAAAAGTTTCAAAGGGCATTATGGCTTTTTGTAAAGATATTTACAAAAAAGAATATGCCCCAAACACTCGTGAAACCTTTCGCCGTCAAGTACTTCATCAATTTGTTCAAGCGCGAATAGCTGATTACAATCCAGACAACCCATCACTTCCCGTTAATAGTCCAAATGCACATTACGCATTGACAGCCGAAGCCCTTGAAGCAATTAAAACTTATGGTACAAAAACATGGAAAGATGCGACTAAAAGATTTAAGTCAGAAGTTGGTGAACTTTCAAAACGCTACCTGAAAGAAAGAAAACAAAATCTAATTCCTGTAAAATTGAGCAATGGCAAAACACTTAAACTTTCAGCAGGCAAACACAATGTTGTTCAAGCTGCGATTATACAAGATTTTGCAGCACGTTTTGCTAATGAAAGTGAGATATTGTATTTAGGCGATACTGCAAACAAAGATCTTTACGTTGATAAGAAAGTATTAAAAGAGATTGGCATTCCTATAACACAACACAGCAAGCTGCCAGACGTTGTTCTTTTTGACAAAAAGAGAGGTTGGTTATTTTTGATTGAAGCCGTTACATCACATGGTCCGGTTTCACCAAAACGAATTATTGAATTAGAAGAACTCCTGAAGGACTGTAAAGCAGGAAAGGTTTATGTTTCAGCATTTCCAGACTTTGCAGAGTTCAAAAAACATTCGACAAATATTGCATGGGAAACAGAAGTTTGGGTCGTTGACTTTCCAGAACACATGATACACTTTAATGGTGATCGTTTTATGGGTCCACGATAGATCTTATTTCACCTCCGAAGCTAAACGCATGGAGTTCCTATTTGAACTCTATGGAAAATATACAGCGGATTTGTTTACGAAGGAGAAGAAACCCAGGAAGACAAAACAGAGCTGAAAAAATACTATCTGAATTGCTGAAAAAATGATAGATAAACAAGGTAAGGAATATATAGAATGTGTAGTGGGCAATATCATTGGCGACCATTACTATGGCGAAAGTAAGGAAATCAGGAATGGCATCAAAAATTTCAGAGCAGGTGCAAAGGTTTATTGTGTCTTTATTTACGGCGGCATGGGTCATGAAAATATTGTTGTATTTGGCTTGCCACGGAAATCACGCCGCATGATAGAAATAGTAATCAGAACGGTATATGTAAAGAATTTTCGTGTGCAAAAAGTATATAACCCGAAAATTCTGGCGTTCCTTAAAAAACATATTGATTACATTGATTCATACGCGCACTTTAGTTCACAGGAAGGCCTTGATTATTTGAATTCACAGAATATCGAGATAAAAAAATAACCGCTCCTTTGTCTTTGCTGCTTTCAAGCAACAAGCCTCCATCAAATTTGAGGATATAACCTGAATTACACCGAGCTGCATTTGATAAATTAAAGACTTTAGTATATTTTTGTACTATGCAGGATATTCTGGTCTATATCTTTGGATTTCTTTTTTTAGCTCTTTATGTGCTTACTGCAATCACTTTCCTTGTACTGTATATTGGAAGCTTCATGGAACAATGTGCCCGTATATGGAAAAATATTAAAGAAGGCATGCAAAAACCTTAACTCCGGTTCTCACAATTTAACAGTGTACAATAACGTACCTACCTTGTAGCGAAGCAAAATTTCAACTTTTTGATTACGATAGAAAAAACAATATGGCAAAACAATCAGCGACCCAGCAGGAAACAGGCATACGGATTACATTTTCAGCGGAAATGGATGAAGGTACATCTGTAGCCTTACAGGATGCCTTCTTAGCGTACATAGAAAAGGAGGGTGTGTTGTTTGGCGGCGGAATGCACCCAACAAAAATTGAAGGCAGCGTTTACAGTGACACCAAAACCGTAGAGGAGATAAAACAGGTAATAAGGGATTTTGTTGCCGATAAGCAATATGAATTGTTCTTTATAGACGTTCAGGCATAAAAAGAAAAAATGATGACTGCTGAAATCTCAGAAAAGGACAAGCAAGTGCTGGAATTTGTAAAATCAGAACTCCGCAGGTATGAGCATCAAAATGGCGTACTGATTTTTTTTGGCGTTGGCGCAAAAGATATGGTGAAGTTTATTGAACGTCCCGAAGCCTGCGGCAAATGGCCATTTGATTTTGTTTGTGAGATGATGGAAGCCATTAAAAAGATGCATGCTAAATTTATCATCCCGTATCCCGAAATTGAAGAACAAACCGAAGAAGACCGCGTGTTGGCAAAACTGCTGAAAAAACACGACCATATTCCTAAAGGAATGGATGCCGCCTATATCATTACACAGGATGATTTAAAAGATATTGTTGCCTATATGGAAAGAAGGGAGGTGATAAAAGAATGGACGGCCTACTATCTTTCTGCCATCCAATACCGAACAAAACTGATAAAAGATTTTTTTCTAAAAGAATAAAGCCATGGCAGTAGAAACAGAAGTGGTTTTTAGAGAAATCCCGTTATCAAAAGAAATACAGAATACAGGGCATTATCCACCCCCAGCCTGACAAAGTGGCTTGCTGAACAAAATGGCCTGTATTTTGTAAATACTTGTACATACAATTAATGTCTAAACAACTATTATGTCAAATCTATTACAACCCTTCAACAAACACGGCCTGCACCTCCAGAACAAGATGGTGATGGCGCCTATGACGCGATCCAGAGCGATTGGCAATGTTCCTAATTACCTGATGGCAACCTATTACCGGCAAAGAGCCGGTGCGGGACTGATTATCACCGAAGGGGTTTCACCTTCTCCGAACGGCGTCGGGTATGCTCGTATTCCCGGTATCTACAATACAGCACAAACAGAAGCATGGAAAAAGGTGACTGCCGCCGCACATTCCAGAGGAGCAAAGATTTTTATACAGCTGATGCACACCGGTAGGATAGGACATCCGGCTAATTTGCCGGAAGGTGCCAAAATGGTAGCCCCTTCTGCCATTGCTGCCGCAGGACAAATGTGGACGGACACGCAAGGCATGCAGGAACATCCTGTCCCTTCCGCTCTGACAACAGAGGAAGTGAAAGCCACCATCGGGGAGTTTGTAGCAGCTGCGAAAAATGCCATAGAAGCAGGATTTGACGGAGTGGAATTGCACGGAGCCAATGGATACCTGATTGAACAATTCATCCGTCCTTCCAGCAACCAGCGGACGGACGAATATGGCGATCCTGCAAAATTCGTACTCGAAGCGACTGCCGCCGTGGCAACTGCCATAGGTAAAGAAAAGGTAGGCATCCGCCTGTCGCCATACGGCGTATTCAACGATATGCCTTACGATGCCTCCTTGGACAGTCTGTATGAGAGCATATTTGAAGGATTAAATGAAATCGGGATTTTATACATCCACCTGGTAGACCACAGCAGCGGCGGTGCGCCCGAAGTACCTTTTTCCATTAAGGCAACTGCCAGAGAAAAATTCCGGCATATTCTGATCCTGAGCGGCGGATACGATAAAGAAAAGGCAGATGCAGACCTGGATAGCGGAAAGGCTGACTTGATTGCATTCGGCAAGCCCTTCATCTCCAATCCTGATTTAGTAGAACGATTTACACACAATTATCCATTGGCGCCTGTTGATTTCAATACATTGTACACCGCTGATGAAGTTGGTTATACAGATTACCCCAATCATGACGCATAAATATAAACTATACCGCGAGGAGTGCCTAACCGGTGCTCCTCGTTAAAGATTGTAAATACAAACGCCCCAATCTCCTTATTTTCATAAAACATAGCCTTCATAGAATCATTACCATCCAATGCGTCATTTATCACCCAATGGGTCATGACCCATTGGGTGGTTTTTCATGACCCATTGGGTGGTTTTGTAAGATATCTGGAAGTTTCTACACCATATTGTTCTTATCTTATGCTAAGTCAAGTTTGCTGATTTGCGGTTACTTTTAAGTAATCAAAAAACTGTATATGACAGCACCGGCACCGGCATTAAAAGTTCGCAATGTACATTTCAACTTCGATTAGGTAACCAAACACTGGATATTAGGGAGTTCCATCGCCACGCATTTTGTAAACAGCATGCACGTCGTTTTCCCGGAAGGCGAGAAATTTTTCGTTCGGAGTGTCCGCCGTTTTTCCAAAGACATCAAAGATGAACAGCTCAAAAAAGAAATCAATAGTTTCTGCGGCCAGGAAGGAGTACATGCACGCGAGCATCAGCGGTTTTGGGAAGTAATGGAAGAACAAAATCTGAAACCGATGTGGTTTGCCAATTTTTTGAAAACTACGGCATTCAGCGGAAGATACAGCTATGAAAATTTGAGCAGAAATGTACTCAACCGCATCCAGCCCAGACTGGGCGATAAGTTTGCATTATCGGTGACAACCGCACTGGAGCATTACACCGCCATCATGGCGAACGCCTTATTTCATGAACCGATTGCGACCAATGACAATATCGCGCCGCAGATGCTGGAACTGCTGCACTGGCACGCTTCCGAAGAAATCGAACACAAAGCGGTTTGTTTTGACGTACTGAAAGAGGTGGATGACAGTTATCTGTTACGCGTATCGGGCATGGGCCTGGCCACGGTATTGTTGTGGGGATATCTCGGCATCGGACAAATTTATTTCATCTCGCAGGATAAAGATAAAAGCATTGTTAAAATGCCCTTCGAAACCTATCTGCTGTTAAAGACCGTGGTATTCGGAGAGATTGGCAAAAATCTATCGAGACATTTACTGGAATATTTTAAAAGCGATTTTCATCCGGATAATATTGATGACCGGTATCTGATTGAGCAGTTTTTCAAAGACAAGGCTTACGCCTGACTTGTCACATTTTATTGTTTGATAAATTTCTGTACGCCGAATGATACATCTGTCTCTGCGCTGATGAAATAGGTTCCGGCTGAGAACAGCTGAAGTGGAATATCAAGTGTTGAACCGAATTTATCCGTAACAAAGACCTCTTTCCCTGCTACATCAATAATTCTAAGTTGACGTATTTTTTCCGCACTGTACTTTGTATTCAACGAAACGGTTAAATGGTCGGTTGCGGGATTAGGTGCAATCGTCAGGATGTCAGGCACCAGTTTAAAATTGTTGACGGCGGAAATTACCGAGTTGTTTTTTACGGTATGGCAGGCGATGGTTACATTATCTTCATCAATGATACATAATTGCACGGAGTCTTTCCCAAACACCTCCATCTTGCCAAATGCATTTTTAGTATTGCTGTTGCCGATACCCATCCCTCCTTTGTTCCATAGCCACTTATTCAGGTCGAATCCGATGACAGAAAGAATATTGTTAAACTGATAATACAATTCCGTGGATGTCACACTTAACCCGCTTGCATTCATTTCCGGCAAGCCGGCGTTGGTACCGTCATCGATGGCGCAGCCATGCGTATCGCCGCTGATAACTATAATATTTTTGAGATTGTTGTTTTTGATAAAATTCAATATCTGATTGCGTTCATACGCATACGCGCCAAAATAATCCGACAGGCTGTACGACAAGCGAAATCCTGTTCCGGCCTGCCCTGCAATATCGAACTGTATGCCTTGCAAAAACAAAGGCAATTCCACTAATTGCTGCATATTTTTATTGAAGGGAACCCCGGAGATAATAAACTTCCAGGTGGCGGTTGAATTTTTAAGCGCATTCAGAAACCAGTTTAATTGCGGTTGATTCAGCAATTTATTCGCAGGATTCAACCCGTCATAAGTCCATAAATTAAACTGGGCATTGTATTTTAAATTGTTCCAGCCTCCGGTATTGCAACTACGGACATCAATCATAAAAAACTCGCAATTGCCCACCCTGAATGAATGATAATAACCATCTGTATCATTTAGGACACGATATCCGGGAAAGAATTTATTATACCCTTCCAGACAGTTGGCGCGCATTTGTGGCGTGCGTGGTATCAGGTCAATGTAATTAATCAGTTTTCCGTTCTCTGTACGTACTTTAGCCGCACCGCCTCTGAAATACCTTGAATTGCCCCATGTATCATCATCATCCGGCATATAGGCAATGGGGACTCTTTTCAACATCTCTTTGCAGACAGGCTCTTCATTTCTCTTCCGCCATGCCAGCTCTATGGTTTTCCAGTCCTCAGGATAAACGAATCCCGGAGAAGTTGGTATCTGATAGGACGGATAGGTAAAATCTCCGGTGTGAATGAATAAGTCCGGATGGTGTTTGGGCATTACATCAAATACTTTCATGTTTTCCGTCTCCTGACAAGAACCTGTAACAAACACCAGATGTTCCTCCGTTCCTACGGGTGGGAAGGTTTTAAAATGTCCGCTTACCGGCTGAACGGTTCCGTTGATGCGATATCGGAAATAGTAATCGGTCGATGGAAGTAAAGAGGACAGATTCACAATCTTGCTGCTGTCTGATGCGGCTTCGGTGGATGAATTAATGGACTGGAATGAGTTGAATAAAGAATCCGTGGTGTATTCCAAAATAAAATCTGTAGCCTGATTAGTACGGATATATATGCGTGCGCTATTTTCCGTCACACCTCCGGTCATCGGGCCATGAGTAATAGTTTGTGAAAACCCATTACAGGAAATCAACACAAGGAGAAGAAGACTTAGTCTGGTTAATTGCATGCGAAAAGTTACAAAATAATACACAATTGTATGTGCATCATTGCTGTAATTTTTCAGTACTTAGAAGAACCGCAAAATCCCCATATCAGACAGCAAGTGCTCATATGCCTGTGATTGGCATTAGCGGTCGTGTTTTTTCAGATACTTTATATGAATGGTCAGCCAGATGGCTCTTGAAAGCTGTGCCACATAAGGAGCTGCCAGCACCAGCAACAAGGCGCAGGAAGCAATATAATAGACCGCATTATCGAGAAATTTCTCCCGGCTGAAATTTAAGGCCATATATACGGGCAGTAATGCCAGGCACATAGCACAGGTGATGATATAACTCATATACATGGCACCGTAATAAAAGCCGGGCTCCACCTTAAAATCTTCTCCGCAGGAAGAACACCGGTCATTCATGTCCAGCATCCTGCTTAACACATACGGATTGGATTTAAATAATTTCTCTTTGCCGCAAGTCGGGCATTTGAGGGTAAGAGCATACCGCCATTTAGGTTTCAACACACTAACAGATTCTTTCATGCTTACTTATTTCCTTTTTACTATAAAAAACAACTCCGTTCCCATTCTCGGTGTAATAGATGTGGTGCAATGCTCCATCTCCATTACCTCAAATTTATCCTGAAACAACAAAAGATATTCTTCTTTTCCGCCACCGAACGGAGGGCCGCTTTCAAACTGTTTATCAAACAACAACCCGGCAAGTTTTCCTCCGGTAGTCAATAGCGAATACATTTTTTCCATGTAGCTTTTTCGCTGAACCGGAAGTAAGGCACAGAAGAAGGTCTGCTCCAGTATAATATCATATTTTCCGGAATGCTTAAAAAAATCACCGCAAATGACTGTCAGTTGCCGTCCGGCATACGCTTCATATTTTTTCAACAACTGCTGAACCAGCGTGGGAGCAAGATCTATAAGTGTTACATTGGTAAACCCGCTTTCAAGCAGGTATTCCGCTTCATATGCATTCCCGCAGCCGGGAATCAGTATGGCAGCATTTTTATCTTCAATGGTGTCAATATATTGTTTTAGCGGGGGAGAAACGGATTTAATATCCCAGCCAGTCTCCCTATTTTTCCAGCGGTCATCCCAAAAATCTTTATCTATCTGCTGCATGGCATCTTACACACTTAACGTTAAGTACAATTTGTCTTCAAAGCTACAGTATATAGTCGGATTTATCTGTAACATTTATTACAAAAAATTAAAAGTCCCCGAAATCTTTGATAGTTTTGTCCTGTAATGGAAAGCCGCCGGATATATCACGCTATTGGATTGATGAGTGGCAGTTCATTAGACGGACTGGATATTTGTTATGTTGAGTTTATTGCAGACAACATTGACATTCGCCCATTGTCTGTTCATTACAAAATACTACATGCTGATTACATCTCCTACACGAATGATTTCCGCAATAGCTTAAAAGAAGCCCCCAATCTTCCCGCTTTTGAATTTGCAAAACTGCATACGGAAGTAGGAAATTATATGGGAACACTTACCGCTGAGTTTATCCATAAAAAATATATCACGGAAGTAGACTTTATCTGTTCGCACGGTCAAACCATTTTTCATCAGCCAAAAGCCGGTTTTACTACCCAGATTGGTTGTGGCGCACAGATAGCCGCACAGACCGGCTGCAAAGTTGTCTGTGATTTACGTACTTCCGATGTGGCTTATGGTGGTCAGGGTGCCCCGTTGGTTCCAATAGCAGAACGGTACCTGTTTCCGGACTACAGGATATTTTTAAATATCGGCGGTATTGCTAATATTTCTTTTCATCAGGAGGATAGTATCATCGCTTATGATGTTTGTGCCGCCAATACCCTGCTGAATTTTTTAGCTCAACAAAATGCCCTGGCGTTTGATGAGGATGGTATCTTAGCCCGAAAAGGCTCGATTATCCTTCCCTTATTGGATGAATTGAATGCTATCGCTTTTTGCGGACAACCGGCCCCAAAATCATTGGGGACAGAACATATTTATTCAGATTGGATCACACTATTCGGGAAATATGATAATCCGACAGAAGACAAACTGGCCACTGCAGTAGAGCATATAGCTACACAAATCGGAAAAGAAATAACCTCTCAAACGACCATTCGTATCCCGAACATTTTTGGAACTCAATTGCTCATCACCGGCGGCGGTGCATTGAACACCTTTTTAGTCGAACGAATACAGGCACATACCGCATTGACCGTCATCATACCGGACAAATTAACCATTGACTATAAAGAAGCCTTTGCAATGGCTTTTATCGGCTTACTGAGAGTGCTGGAAATCCCAAACTGCCTGTCATCCGTTACGGGAGCGCGCAAAGATGTTATCGGCGGAGCAGTGTATTTACCATAAGATAACAGCCGATCCAAAGAAAGCTATTTAACTTATAACTTATTCCAATAACTTTGCATCATGGTTCTTGTTACGGGCGCTTCTGGATTTTTGGGCGGCGAGTTGGTAAAACAACTTGTAGCAAAAGGTGAATCTGTACGTATCCTTGTTCGGCCAACCTCCACTATCACCCAGTTCACTCCTATTCTTGATAAACTAGAAATTGCAGAAGGCGACATATTGGATATTCCATCTTTAGAATCCGCTTTGGAGGGAATAGATAAAATTTACCATTCGGCAGCTATCATCGGTTATGACAGTTCCTACTATGACGCAATGTATAAAACGAATATTGAAGGTACTGCGAATGTGGTGAATGTGGCGCTGGGAAAAGGGATTAAAAAAATACTGCACGTCAGTTCGATTGCAGCCATCGGAGGGAAACCCAAAGAACTGATTACGGAAGAAACCAAATGGGAAAAAAATCAATGGACCACGCATTACGGCATTACAAAAATGCTGGCGGAACGCGAAATCTGGCGGGGAATCCAGGAAGGCCAGGAGGCCGTTATCATCAATCCCGGCATCATCGTAGGAACCGGAAATGATGAACACAAAGCCACCATACGGCTGTTTAAACAGATTGCCACCCGTAAACTACCGTTCTACACGAACGGCACCAATGGTTTTATTGATGTGGAAGATACCGCAAAGGCTGCAATTCAGCTCATGAACAGTAACATTCATTCAGAACGGTTCATTGCTGTCAGTGAAAATATTTCCTTTAAAAATTATTTTGAGCAAGCAGCCAGTGCCCTGCAAGTTCAGCCGCCGGCCAGGTCGTTAAACCCTCTGCTGACAAAAGTGTTTGTAACAGCGGACTGGTTTTTATCCAAAGTTTCTAACAGAAAAAGAAAAGTGACAAAAGAAAACCTGAACGTGGCGATGGAAAAATTTGAATATGATAATCAAAAAATTAAAAAAGCACTGGATTTCAATTTTATTCCCTTAGATCAAACCATCCAAAAAGTTGCTCTGGCCATGAAATCCCAGGCAGGTTCTAAAAATATATAGTATGACATTTTTTTCCATAGAAAATAAAAATAAAGTACTCGCTTACTGGTGGATTCTAGGCGTTGGCATGTTGCTGGGGCAGATTTTATTAGGTGGCATCACCCGCCTCACCGGCAGCGGGCTTTCCATCACGGAATGGAAAGCCATTTTAGGATTCCTGCCTCCGATGAATGAACAGGATTGGAACCTCGCGTTTGTGAAATACCAGCAATTCGGACAGTACAAACTCCTTAATACCACCATGACGCTTTCCGAATTCAAATCCATCTATTTCTGGGAATGGTTTCACCGGTTGTGGGCACGTATACTGGGATTTGCCGCTGTTATTCCACTGCTCTTTTTCATGTACAAAGAAATCGTCAACCGGCAGGATATTATCAGGATCATTGTTGCCATTGTACTAGGCGCCGTTGCCGGCACCGTCGGCTGGATTATGGTACAAAGCGGACTAAAGCAAAACACTGTTCTGGTGAACCCTGTTAATCTGACCTCACACATTCTGGTCGCCACCATTATTGTTGGGTATGTGCTACGCACTGCATTGGAATATTTGTATCCCAAACAATACACCAAATACGATACCGTCAACAGAAAATACTTTCTTGTGCTGATCATACTCGTATTCATTCAGATAGGATTAGGTGCTTTGGTGGCCGGCTCAAAAGCGGCTCTGGTGTGTACAACATTCCCGTTGATGAACGGGCATTATTACCCGGTGGAAATGAACTTTTCCAACAGCGATGTGTATGAGTTTTCTACCAAACTCCTGTTCCAGTTTATTCACCGCAATACAGCGTACCTGATCTTTTTTTATGTGCTCTTTTTGTTTTATAAAACAAAAAATGTGGCGGCACAATTTCAATTTCACCGCACTCGCTGGTTCTTGCTGATTATGGTTTGCATACAAGTACTTTTGGGTATCCTTACACTCCTGTACAGTCAGGGGAAAGTACCCGTTATACTGGGCGTTCTGCATCAGTTAGGTGCATTCCTGCTGTTGATATTTTCCATAGAAGGGCATTATTTTATCAAATACAGGGCAGGCTCAACCCCTAAATAGACAAAAAGATGCAACTGAAGATTTCGTCGATTACCAACTTAACAGATGCACGTTTTTTCAGCGCAATGGGTGCACATTATCTGGGGTTTTGCCTGGATGTGTTAAATGAAAACAATATCGCTATCCCAAAAGCGAAAGAAATCATAAACTGGCTGCACGAACCGGTTATTGTAGGAGAATTTGGTATGCATCAATCCCAAGAAGAGATTGAATATATCGCCAAAGAATTAAGCATGAGTGACATCCAGATTCCGTTTGAACATCCGGAAAAAAGAGAATTGGATTTTGACAAATTTCTGAATATTGATTTAAATTCGATAACAGATGGCCTGAGGTCAACGGATTTTTTTGTGATAAAAATAACAGATAAGTTGCTGGAACAAGTTCAGCATAACACAACAAATGCTGATGATTCTATTGTTTCTTTACGACACTTTATTGCCAGCAACAGAGTCTTTATTGAAACTGATTTTACGAAAGAAGATATCCTTCCGACTATACAAGATTTACACCCTTACGGAATTCAGATTTCCTGTAAACCGGAAGAAAAATCGGGATTAAGCGCCGTGGATGAATACGCAGCTATCCTCGAAAAACTAGGCTTCTCCTGATACCTGAAAACACAAATATTTGATAGTTTTACCATCACGCAGGTGCATCTGTTCATAATAAGTCTGAATTCCATACAATTCGTCATTCTTGTGCATGGCATATACATCCGGATAATCCTTTAGAATAACGGAAGGAAATTCAGACAAGGTTTCTTTAGTAAAATTGTAGAGTATATCGCTATCCGTTTTCAAATGAATAAGCCCGCCTGGCTTTAGCACTTTTTTATACAATTGCAGGAATTTCTTAGCGGTAAGCCTCCGCCTGGCATCGCCGTCTTTTGGGAAAGGGTCTGAGAATGTAATCCATATCTCCTCCACCTCCCCGTTTTCAAAATAATCGGACAGGTGGTCAATCTGGTCTCTGATAAATGCGACATTAGTCAACTGCTCAATTCCGGCAATCCGGGCAGCACTCCAAATGCGATTGCCTTTAATATCCATACCGATAAAATTCTTATCCGGAAATATCCTTGCCATTCCGAGCGTATAATCACCTTTACCGCAGGCTAATTCTAGAAGTACAGGATGAGAGTTCTTAAAAAATTCAGACCGCCATTTTCCTTTCAGCACCGGCTTTTTTTCAAATACAATCGGATTTTCAGCTAATTCAGCGAATTTTTGCAGCTTTCCCTTCTTTGTCACTGGATTTTTTTGCAAAGATATAAAGCTGTCCGTTATTGAAAAGGAAAAACTAAACCGACTGCATTTCCGACTGTTTGGAATAGGCAAGGATTTGCTGAATCGTTGATTTACCCGGTTCATCTTCTTCCGATTCATCTAATTTGTATTTAGCCTCTTTCAAAAGCCTGAATTCTTCCCGCAAAGACGGATTATTTCGCAAAGCCAGATCAATTGTTCTTGCTTCAGAAGCGTTAGTTTCGTGGTAAAGATGTCGGATTAAAAGTTCGGGTGTAAATAGTTGTTGCATATAAAGTATTTATGAGTAAACGAAAGTTAAACGATAATATTTTATATGGCAACAAATTTTTATATGATATTTATTAGCCGGCGATTTTAGTCGCCGCCTGTGCCTTTAAAATAATCTTCTTTGAAGCGGAAAAGCACATTGAAAGTAGTGAGGCTACCGTAAATTCTGGTTACATATTGCTGTAATTCAACCTTTTCTGAATCCGTTAACCTGGATGCATTAATTTTCTGCTCCATCACCCTCAACCGGTCACGCGTCATGACAATTTTGTGAAAAAATGCTTCAACGGGTATTTCTTTTGACTGTAAAGTCCTGTCTTTGGGTTGCATTACCAGATTTCCGCCTTCCCATTTTTCCGCAATTTTACAATCTTCAATCGGTTCTGTCAGGGGTTGTATTATTTTTTCTAAAGCAGAGGTTATCTGCTCCAGTGATACCGCATCTTTATCTTTCTCCACCAGTTTTACGACAACCATTCCGTCAAAATTTTTAGAAATTTCTCTTTCCCCTTCTCCGGGAAAATAGATATTGTAGGAATATTCATCACTATCGTCGATGATTACGCCGTTTCCGAATTTAGGATGCTCGATTCTGGTTCCTATTGAAAATACTGCCATATTGAATTTATAATTTGAACGAAATTAAAAAAGCAAATCTACATTTCCCAATTTTTACGGATTCTCATCAAGACTGACCAAATACTAATTTTCCTTGACTGGCATGTATGTTTTTCCTAATTTTAGGTAACAATAAAGAATAACTATGAGAAAGATTGTATTAGCAACAGTATTTACCATTTTAATGTTTAACGGCTACAATGTGCTCGCTCAATGGGGCAACCTCGGTGACAGGATTGCTGACGGACTAAGCAACAAGGCACAGCAAAAGATACAACAGGAAGTAGACAATGCCGCCGAAAAAGCATACAACAAAACCAAAGAAGGAGTGAAGAATGACGTAAAGAACTCTTCTTCCAAATCAAAAAACAAGAACAATTCAGATGACAATAGCGGTAACGACGGGAATGGTTCGACATCCGGCAACAGCGGAAGTTCTTCTTCCGGCAGTTCTTCCGGCAATGGCAGTTTAAAAGCTTACGGCAAGTTTGATTTTGTACCCGGCGAGAAAGTTATCGCGGTGGAAGACTTTACACAAGATGCCATCGGAGATTTTCCTGCAAGATGGAATACCAACGGTACAGGCGAATTAGTAACTATAGGCGGGCAACAGGGCAAATGGTTAAAATTCGGCCCGGAAAGTATCCTTTATCCGGAGTTTGTGACCAATCTGCCCGAAAATTTCACCGTAGAATTTATGTTAGCCTGCACACAACCGTTCAGTTATTACTCTTCTTTTTTCAATTTCTTTTTCGCCCCATTATCAAATCCGGCTAAAAACTATGTAAACTGGAAAAATTATGGAGGAAAAAAAGACAACGGCGTCATTGTATGGCTGCATCCGGATGCAGCAGGAGGTGGAGCACAAGGCCAAAAAGGCATTACCACATTCGATGAAAGCGGAAACGAAATTATACGCAATCAAACAGACTTCCCGGAGTTTAACTATGTAAACAGAAACATAGTAAAAATTTCTGTTTGGCGACAAAAACAAAGATTGCGTGTGTATGTAAACGAAACAAAAATCTGGGACATTCCTAAAGCATTTAGCGCTACCTCAAAATATAATTTTCTGGGTTTTAGAGTAGATGGATATCATGAACAAGACAATGCCTACTTCCTCAGCAATTTAAGAGTTGCCGTTGGTGCGCCTGACACCCGTCATAAATTCCTCGAATTAGGGAAATATTCCACCACAGGCATCAAGTTTGATGTGAACAGCGACAAGATAAAAGGCGAATCCTATGGCACGCTGAAGGATTTTGCAATGGTATTACAGGAAAATCCGGAAGTAAAAGTAAAGATAGTTGGCCATACCGACAGCGATGGCGATGATGCCAGCAATATGACACTTTCCAAAAAACGTGCGGACGCTGTAAAAGCGACATTAAACAAAGAGTTCGGCATTGATAACAACCGAATGGAAACTGAAGGAAAAGGGGAAACACAGCCAGCTGAACCCAATACGTCTGCAGAAGGAAAGGCCAATAACAGACGTGTGGAATTTATAAAATTATAGTAACTATAAATCATTTTATTAACAACTAAAAACACTATTATGAAAAATCTATTCTTAAAATCTCTCATTGCCTTATCCGTCCTATTAAGCATGTTGGCCTGCACCAAAGAAGGTGCTCAAGGACCAGCCGGAAAAGACGGAAACGCCAATGTAATGTATTCTGATTGGATTACTTATGCCGCTAATTTCACCGATATTGCCACTGTTAAAACTATGCGGATAGTAGTTCCTCAATACACTGATAATTTTGTAGATTCAGGAGGTTTCTATTTAGCATTTGTAAGATGGCAGAATAATGTTCACCTTCAATTACCCTTTTCAAAACGCTTTAATTCATCTTCATCTCCAATTGTAGAAATGGAAGCTGTAGGAATCTCATTTTCAGATATCGGTGAACTTCGTTTGTCAGCTGGCAGACAGGATGGTGGCAATTTACAATCAGAATTTACCACACTTATAACAACAAACATACTTCAGGTTCGCTATTTCCTGATAAGAGGCACACAGAATTTAAGGCTCGGCAATGGACTTTCTATCCGAGATTATTACAAATCCAAATCTTATGAAGAAATTTGCGCCCTTACCGGAGCTCCTTTGTAACCATCAATTAACTCACTGCAAATCCTAAATAAAAACAACATCCGTATGAAAACTATAACTATTTTATCTGTCCTGACTCTCATCCTGCTTTCCGCAGCATGTAAGAAAACAACCACCTCCGCTACTGTAATTCAGCAAATCAGCCTGAAAGCCGATGGCGTATTATTTTCTGTTACTACCGGTGATGCCGGCGTTACTCAATCCGATGCTCATACACTTGGCGGTACCAAATTTCAGCTGGATGCCACCACCAGCACAAAGGACTTTTCTATAAACAATCAGACTGTTCCGTCCACTGGTACTTACAACATGAATGGGGCAGGCAATGCACTTAATTTTGTACAGTGGGAAGACGGCAGTGAATTATTCAGTTCACTCGGAACTTCCAAATCACATTTTACATTTAATATATCCCAAATTGCCGGCAGCACATCAGATTATAAAAGATATGTAGAGGGTACTTTTTCAGGGGTAATTTATAATTCTACGCAAACGGATTCTGTAAAAATCACAGAAGGACAAATCAATATCGTTGAATAAACCGGAAGCAACAACCTTTCAATAAAGAAACCGCTCTTGCTGCGGTTTTTTTATTTCCTTTTATTTGTTACTGTAACCCCTCATTTCACAAATCGTATTTCCCTGAATCCGAATTTCCGGATTCCCGAATCTGTTTCTACAAGCAACCCTCCGGTTTCCTCTATTCCTATAATTTTCCCTTCAAAAACCGTATCCCCTTCCTCAAAGGTTGAAGTAACCCGATACCGGTACAGGTTTTCGACATATTCGTTTTTCAGCCTGTCAAATTTCCGCTCCCTCAACAACATGTAATATTTCTCTACCGATGCCAGAAGGTTACTCAGCAGCTGTTGTATATCCTCTTCTTTATCTGATAAACGTTTCAGGCTGATGGCATGCAGTTCCGCAGGAAAATTGTCCTGATTTACATTTATTCCAATCCCAATTACGGAATACTTGAGGTGCATCCCGGAAATAGTATTTTCAATCAGGATGCCGGCAATCTTTTTATCGTTGAGCAGAATGTCATTTGGCCATTTAATCTTAGTTGTCTGTGGTGACTCGTGAGTCGTGAGTCTCTGACTTCCTTCCATGGACCATGGACCACGGACCACGGACCATATTCCCAGCGAAACGGCCATATTCAGATAAAACTGCTCTGTCGCCAGCAGGAAAGAAGTATTATAAATGATGCTAAACGTTAAGTTTTTGTTAGGTTCTGACAGCCACTGATTACCGGCTTGCCCTCTGCCTGCATACTGTTCATCTGCTAAAATGACAGTTCCGTCAATTGGACTGCTTTTTGCTATGTACTCCTTAGCGTAATTGTTCGTAGAATCTATTGAAGGAAGGTGTACAAGGAACTTTCCGGTGAAAAAAGTGTTATTTACTTTAATTTCCAAAATTTAGTAGATTTGAGTGAAATTATAAATAATAAAGCATTTGGAAAAAAGTAAAGTAAAGAAAAGAACAAAAAACGCATCCGAGGTGAACCTGAATGAACTGATTGTATCGCTCATTCAGGACAAAAAAGGTAAGGATATTGTCAGTTTGGATTTAAGAAAAATTCCCGAAGCAATTGCAGATTATTTTGTAATTTGTCATGGCGAATCGACTACACAAACACGCGCAATTACTGACCATCTCGAAGAAGAGGTTCGCAAACAAGCCAATATCAAACCTTTTCACATCGAAGGACGTTCTAACGGCGAATGGTGCTTATTAGATTTCGGAGATGTAGTGGTACATATCTTTCAGCGCGAGAAACGGGAGTTCTATCAACTGGAAGACTTGTGGAGTGATGCGGTCATAGAACATTATAACGATTAGAAAAAGCATATCGCATTTTATACAACTTATTACTTATCAATTAACACAAATACATGGATTTTTTACCCGAAAACGAGGAGCCGAAGAAGAAAAAAGGAGGATTCAACAGCTATTGGCTGTTTGCCATATTAATCATTGGTTTATTGGCCACACAGTTTCTGTCTTTAAACTTTCAGATTAAACAAACCACGGAAGATGACTTCTTTAGAAAGATGATACCTTCCGGCGATGTCGCTAAGATTACCATCGTAAATAAAGAACAGGTGGAAGTGTTCATCAAGGAAGATTCCCTCAAGGCCAAGAAACAATATGCATCACTACGGCAAACGAAAATAGGCACACCAAACAAGGGGCCTCACTATTCTTTCGAAATTGTTTCGGTAGAAGTTTTCAAACAACGTCTGGATGACTACCAAAAAGGTCTTCCCGATAATTTGGTTGTACCCTATACTACAGAATATCGAAAAGGGATATTTGATATCATCGGCTGGCTATTGCCAATCATTTTGTTGATTGCCGTCTGGATGTTCCTGATGCGCAGAGCTACAGGCGGTATGGGTGGTGCCGGCGGCCAAATCTTTAATATCGGAAAATCAAAAGCAAACCTTTACGATAAGGACATGAAGGTCAATATCACGTTTGATGATGTGGCGGGTCTGGATGAAGCAAAAGAAGAGGTGAAAGAGGTGGTGGATTTTTTAAAAAATCCAAAAAAATATACGGCATTAGGAGCAAAAATTCCTAAAGGGGTTTTATTGGTCGGCCCTCCGGGAACCGGTAAGACCTTGCTGGCAAAAGCGATGGCAGGCGAAGCACAGGTGCCTTTTTTCTCTATTTCAGGTTCTGATTTCGTAGAAATGTTTGTAGGTGTCGGTGCATCGCGTGTGAGAGATTTATTTAAACAAGCCCGGGAAAAGGCGCCTTGTATCATTTTTATCGACGAAATTGACGCGGTAGGACGGGCGCGCGGCAAGAATATGATGCAAAGCAACGACGAACGGGAAAGTACATTGAACCAGTTGCTGGTCGAGATGGACGGTTTCAGCGGCGATAAAGGCATCATAATGCTGGCAGCGACTAACCGTCCGGATGTATTAGACTCCGCTTTACTGCGTCCCGGACGATTTGACAGGCAAATTTCTATTGATAAGCCCGATCAAAAAGGAAGGGAGCAAATATTCAAAGTACATTTGAAAAAACTGACCCGATTAGGGCAGGATGTTACTCCTGAAAAATTAGCCTCATTAACTCCAGGTTTTGCAGGCGCTGAGATTGCCAATGTATGTAATGAGGCGGCATTGGTAGCTGCAAGGAAAGAAAAAACACAGGTAGAAGTGGATGACTTTAATGAAGCGATTGACAGAAGCATCGGCGGCCTTGAAAAGAAAAATAAAATCATTTCTCCGCACGAGAAGGAAATTATTGCCTATCACGAAGCGGGACACGCCATCTGCGGGTGGTATTTGGAACATGCGCATCCGTTATTAAAAGTAACCATCATACCGCGTGGGATTGCAGCCTTAGGGTACGCACAGTATTTACCGAAAGAGCAATATTTATACCGAACAGAGCAGTTGCTGGATGAAATCTGCATGACTTTAGGCGGCCGCGCCGCAGAAGAGATTGTGTTCGGCAAAATATCTACAGGCGCCCAAAATGATTTACAGCGCATCACACAACTGGCCTATGCCATGGTGACGGTGTATGGCATGAACGATAAGGTAGGAAATGTTTCCTTCTATGACCCGCAGAATGAGAATATGTTTACCAAACCTTATTCCGACGACACCGCAAAAGTGATTGACGAAGAAGTAAGAAAATTAATTGACGCCGCTTACCAACGTACGATTGCCTTGTTGACAGAGAAACGCGAACAACTGAACAAGATAGCACAGGCTTTATTGGCGAAAGAAATTCTGTTTAAAGCGGATCTGGATGAACTGATTGGCAAACGTACTTTTGATGAAGAAACCATACCTGTGGCTGTTACCGTAGATTAAATATTTAACTTCTATAATAATATTCAAGAAGGTCTCACATAAGTGAGGCCTTTTTTTAAAGCCAGATAAACAATCTGCTCCATTTGTATATTCGTATATTCGTATATGTCAAAACAAATCGCTTTTAGAATTTATGGAATTTCTCTCGCAGCAACCCTGTGCCTGTTGTCTATTTATATTTTCTTAAACCATCATTATGACGGAAGCATCTGGCAGACCATGCAACAAAGCAAATCGGCATTGACCGGAGAATATTGCGAACAGGACAATACTTCTCATTTTTTCCGGCAACGCATGAATACCTATTCTAATCTCCTGTATTTTTTCCTCGGAAGCATAGTAGTGCTTATTTCTATCTTTGACAGGAGGAAATCTGATAAGTTAGAAAAAAACAGTTTGCAGCTTTTTCCATCATTATCCTTTTTCTTTGGCTGCTGCCTGATGTACTTGTGTTTCGGGAGTTCCTTTTTTCATGCATCGCTCACCTGGGTTGGGCAGCGGATAGATATGAACGGAACCTACAGTCTTTGTATTACATTAATTGCTATCAGCTCACTTCGGTTGTTTGTACAGAAAGAAATATCGTCTGGGATGAAATGTACTATACTCTTTGGGTTACTGCTGACGGTAATTGCTTTTGTGGAATTACACCTGCTGATTCCGAGCACTATATTACTGCCGGTATTGATTAGTTGTGTCGTGACGGCAACGACATTGAATTATCTGCGGAACAAAGAGAAATTCCATTTGCAACCCGCTGTGCTAAGCCTTATACTAATGGTTGCTGCTGCCGTTCTGCGTTCGGTGGATGTCCAAAAGATAGCCTGCGACCCGACATCCATTTATCAGGGGCACTCGCTATGGCATATCTTCACCGGAATGAGCGGATTTTTATTGTATTGGTTTTACAGAAGTGAAGCGAGTACCGTCATTCCGAACGAAATGAGAAATCTCGATACGAATTAAAATGGCTGTAACTTTTGCGGGATTTCTCCTAACATCGAATGACGTGTTCATCTCGGCCTTATAATTACTTACAGTCCCCTTTCTCTTTTATCTTCTCGTAAAATGCCTCGTATATCGGAAGAATATTTTTTATATCAAACTTTTGCGCCTGTGCAAAGGCATTCTTCTTAAACTGAGCCAGCTTCGCGTCATCCTTCAGCAATTCCATCGTCTTTTGCGCCATTCCTTCCACATCTCCTACGTTCAGTAAGAAGCCGGTCACTCCTTCAATATTCACCTCCGGAATTCCGCCGGCATTAGAAGATACCACCGGCACTTCACATGCCATCGCTTCCAGAGCTGCCAACCCGAAACTTTCACTCTCAGATGGCATCAAAAATACATCCGCTACCGCCAGCAGTTCTTCCACTGCTTCCTGCTTTCCCAGGAACCGTACATCCATTGAAGTGCATAAGCTGCGGGCTAAAATTTCTGTAGCCTGTCTTTCCGGGCCATCACCTATCATCAGCAGCTTGGAAGGAATCTGAGATGACACTTTACAAAAGACGTGTATGACGTCTTCAACGCGTTTTACTTTCCTGAAATTAGATGTATGTACCAATATTTTTTCCCCATTGGGTGCAATCGCTTTCTTAAAGTGGTCTTTATTGGTTTTCTTAAATCTCGAAAAATCAATAAAATTGGGAATTACATCAATCTCGTTTTTGATATCAAAATGAGCGAATGTATCTTTCTTTAAACTTTCGGAAACCGCCGTAACGCCGCACGACTGATTAATGGAATACGTAACGACCGGCTCATACGTCGGGTCTTTCCCTACAAGAGTTATATCCGTACCATGCAAGGTAGTGATGACCGGCACATCAATACCTTTTTGTAATAATATCTGTCTGGCCATATACGCGGCAGATGCATGCGGAATGGCATAGTGTACATGAAAGACATCCAGCATGTCATTTATTGCCACATCAACCAGCTTGCTCGCCAGGGCGGTTTCATATGGTGCATAATCGAACAGGGGATAATCATTCAGCCGTACTTCGTGAAAGAAAATATTTTCATTGAATGCATCCAATAAACGGGCAGGTTCTTTATACGTTATAAAATGCACGTTGTGTCCCTTCTGGGCCAGGCCTTTGCCTAATTCGGTAGCGACTACGCCGCTGCCTCCAAACGTGGGATAACATACAATACCAATATTCATTGCCGTACTTTTAACAATTGTAAAGGTAATAAAGTTTTAAGGAAAGAGTAGGCCTTAACCCTCGGGGTGGTGCTACCTTAACTGATCATGCATGGAAAGCCCGCATTGCAGAAAAGCAGCATAATTATTCTTATCGGCAGAAAAACTGTAATCCACCGGCTGATTCAGAAGCTGTTCTTTTGTATTAATCAGTACATACTGAGGCTGTGCATTGGTTTTGAAATACCTGGCCTGAAAATCACTCCATTTGCCGCCTACCGTTTTTATTTCTTTTTGTTTTCCAGTAGCATCTGATATAAACCATTCCGTTTCAGGCAAAGGTTTTCTGTCATCCACATACAGCGAAATCACGACATATTTTTTCATCAGGTTTTGAACAGATGCATCACTCCATACATTTTCTTCTATCTTTCTGCAATTGACACAACCAAATCCGGTAAAATCAAGCAAAACCGGCAAGTCATGCGCTTTAGCGTAAGAAAGCCCTTCGTTATAATCCGTAAAATGCAGTAATTCTTCTTTGTTTTCTTTTTTAAAATTATAAGATGAAGGAGGAGCAAGCCCACTCAGCAACTTTAATGGCTGATAAGAATATCCTGTCAGCAGATAAAATACAAATGCCACCGATGCTATACCGACAGCCAGTCTTCCTTTTCCTAATTTCTCCTTGGGATTATCATGCGGAAACCGGATGAGGCCAAAAGAAAATAATGCTAACAGTACAAATATCAATATCCATATACCGAGGAATAATTCTATTCTGAAGAAACCCCAGTTTTGTGTCAGATCCACCACTGATAAAAATTTGAAAGCCAATGCCAGCTCCAAAAATCCCAGCACTACTTTTACGGTATTCAGCCATCCGCCGGATTTAGGCAATGAATGCAGCCATTGCGGAAATAGAGCAAACAAAGTAAACGGCAGTGATAATGCCAGTGAAAACCCGAACATCCCCAACAGCGGTTTTAACGGAATATGGTTTAATAGTGTGGGCCCGCCTCCGGTAGCTGCCTCTACCAATAGGGTTCCTATTATAGGCCCGGTACAGGAAAATGATACCAACGCCAGCGTAAACGCCATGAAGAAGATGCCGATGTTTCCCCCTTTACCGGATAAGGAATCTGATTTATTCGCCCAGGAAGCCGGTAAGGTAATTTCATAATATCCAAAAAAAGAGAAAGCAAAAATGACGAATACGATAAAGAAAAGCAGATTGAACCACATATTGGTAGACATGGCATTCAGTGCATCCGAACCAAACACACCGGTGATGATAATTCCGAGCAGCAGGTAAATGATTACGATAGAAGTACCATAAATGAGCGCCTTTCGTATGCCTTGTTTTCTGTCCTTTCCGCCTTTTGTAAAAAAACTTACCGTCAGTGGCACCATAGGGAAAACACAAGGTGTAAGCAATGCCAGCAACCCTCCTAAAAATCCGGCTACAAAAATCCACCAATAACTCTTATCCTTGCTTTGCTCCTGAACACTGCAACTGTTTGCCGCGTATTTCCAGTCAAACTTTGCTGCGATGAATGCAGCGGTTCCTGTATTATTTACACTGGGGGTAACAATGGGTATTGTTTGTTCTGTTTTATTTTTGGACGTATCGTCAGTTACCGCAGCAACAGTTCCGCTCAGTGATACAGAAAATTTCTCGGGGCCGAAAGGAATACATCCTTCCTCATCTTTACAGACCTGTCCGTCGAACTCCCCTTTGAGTATGACATTCGGGCTTTTTATTTTTACCCGCTGAACAAATGTGACGGTATTGGAAAATGAAGAAACCGTAACACCAAACAAATCATCAAACTGCTTTTTCAATTTCCCGATTTCTTTGGGTTTGCCTACCAATTCAATAGCAGGATTTTTTTCAAACCTGAATTCCGTAGGAAGCGGGCCATTAGCTTCCGTAAATTGAGAATACACATGCCAGTCATCATCCAGCGTGCATATAATTTTGACATTAAACTCATCCCCTGCTATTTTTTCCACCTCGCTCTTCCAGGCAATATGCTGGTCGAATGCCGCTTGTACAAAGAAAGCGGAGAGCATAAAATAAAGTGTGAGAAAATATTTTATGTTTCGCTGATTCATTTAAGCTACCGTTAAGTTCAACAAAGACTCAAACAGCTTTCTGCCATCTGTATTTCCCAACACTTCTTCCGCAGAACGCTCCGGGTGTGGCATCATTCCAAATACATTCCTGCCGGCATTGCAAATACCCGCAATATTTTCGATTGAACCGTTTGGATTGGAAGACTCTTTAATGACGCCTGTTTCATCACAATACTTAAACAAAATCTGGTCGTTTTGTTTCATAGATTGCAACGTTTTTTCGTCTGCGTAATATCGTCCCTCGCCGTGCGCTATAGGAATGTTTAAAGGTTCCCCTAAATCGAGGCATCGGGTAATGGCGCTGTTTGTTGTCTGAGGCAGTAAATACTGGTTTTGGCAAATGAACCGCTGATGGTCATTCATCAATAAGGCTCCGGGAAGCAAATGGCTTTCGCACAATACCTGAAAACCATTGCAAATCCCCCAAACATACCCGCCGTTATTTGCATGTTGAATCACCTTCTCCATAATGGGCGAAAAACGGGCTATGGCTCCGCATCGAAGATAGTCGCCATAGGAGAACCCTCCCGGAATCATAATGCAATCTTCGGCAGTCAAATCCTGCAAGGAAGTATCTTTATGCCACAAGATGCGGGTTTCACACTGCATTACCTTGCTGCATACATGAATAACATCCTGATCGCAGTTAGAACCCGGAAAAACAACAACACCAAATTTCATAAAAGAGAATTTTAGATTTGAGAAACGAGATTCAAGAAAGATTGATTGGATGTCAAAACACCTCATATCTCACCTCTTTAATCTCATATCTTAAGATTACGAAATTATTTAAAAATCCTTACAATGTTTGTAACAAATATCACTAACACAAAGATAGCATTCAGGATTTCGCCCAATCGCTTTTTACGAATTCTTAACATCAGCAAGGTCAAAAATATGCTGACGGGGATGAATAAATAGGAGAATACGGCCTCATTCTGCTGATGGTTGAATATGATTACAGCAGAAATTCCCAGAAGGAGTAAAATAAGCATATTGACATTTTTTCTCCTCCTGATTCCGGCAGAGAACATTATTCCCCTGAGGCTGATAAACGAAAATAACAGATAAGCAACCATAACCGAAAGAACGATAATGCTATGCACCGCTACATCCGGCTGAAAAAGGTAAAACCTGAAAACAGAGAATGTTCCTATGTCTAAACTTGTATCTGTTATATAACTAAGGCTGAAAGCCACATAAACGGGAAATAATATTCCAAAAAACAAAAGTACGAAATGGTTGAACTTAAAAGGGCTTAGTATATAAAGAATAACCACCAGGAATGGCAGCAGGAATATAAAATGCGCATCGAGCAAGACAAGAATGCCTGCCAGCACACCCAGATTAAAGCATTCGAGTTTATTGTTTTCCTTTATGGTGATTGTCAGCAATGTATGAAATATGGCCAATAGGAGGAATCCTATAATCGTAAAAATACTGAACACATTAAAAGGTGGCAGGATGGAGGTTATCAGGGTATAATAAACTGCCGGCACAAAGCTGTTGGCTTCATTATAATCTGCTTTGTTAAATAAATAATTAAACCAGATCGCCTGAAGCAACAGACAAATCTGGGCCGCTAACAAACTCAGCCCATTATAATCAGGAAAAAGAATACCGGCGCTACCCCACAGGTTTTGAAGGGGGTGAATGGGAAAATGTGTACCGGAAATAAGAAACGGTACCTTTATCAATACAAAAAACAGCAGAAAAACGACGACTATTGTTGGCTGCTGAGACTTAAAATAGGATATCACTTTAACTGTTTAGGACGGGTGATACAATTCAATATTGAAATAATACCAGCTGCAAATTACGTTTCTGTTCGCTTGGGATAATAATGGTCTTCCCGTCCAGCTGTTTGGCTTTCAAGGGCACCAGCACCAAATCCTGTTTCTCACTGTTCATAACACTCTGCCGTTTGGTCAACCCGTTTGGGTTAATATTGTATTCCACAAAATTACCAATATTGTAAAAATCTTCGTTGAATAAAAACTTCAATACATTATTGGCTTCAAAGAATGCGAAAGAAGAATAATACCCTTCATCATTTTCAGACACCTGCACTTTTGGCAATGAAGACTGCCAATCCAGCGTACCGTCTTTATTAACGGAGTAAACACCTATATCATAATAGTGGTTTTGTTCGATGTATCTGGCGGAAGTGGTTGCCGGTGTCGCGTTATAGTAACCATAATTGGTCATAGGCAGGCGTTCCACCCTCGTATATTTATATTCTCCTTCCGTTATCACTATGGCGCCACCGTCGCTGCGAGGAATAATCCGTTTCGGGCGCACCAGGGATGCTTTATCCTGCCATGTTTTGAACTCATTATTTTGCGAACGCTGCAGGATATCTTCATCAAACGGCATCTTGGAACTGAGCTGTACCGTGTTAGTCTTTAAGTCAATCGTCTGGTTGAACAACCCTATACTCTTTTTGTCTTTAGTACTTTTGTAGCATGCCGTTATGTAAACCAGGTCATTCTGATTTGCAACTTCTGTAATAATATTTTTGAATATATCATCCTGGCTCACCAGCAACTGCTCACTGATGGTATTAGTGGATAGGTTGTAGGAAAAAATAGTATATTTATCAAAATTATAATCCTGATTGTCATAGCCGGTCTCATGTCCTATTGCTGCGACAACATTCCCCTGATTGCTCACTTTTATTGATTTCAATGACACATTGCTCACCTCCGTTAATGTGAAGATGTTCTTTTTCAGTATCTTCAGTGAATCGCTCAAAATGGTAAAGCGTACAAAAAAGGATGCCTTGGATTTCACTATATTAAATAATAATATTTTGGACTTATCCGGTGATGCCTTTACATAAAAGGCCCTTGAGTTTCCGATATTCGCCAGGGGCATGGAATCCAGCAAGATGGTTTCATTCGGGATAGTCAGTTTATTGTCTATGACTTTTAACTTGAAATACTGATGAGTTTCACTGTTTGTGGTATAAAAGGTCAGAATCTTATCTTTCTGTAATAAAAAACCCTCAAGATTAATCCCTCTTCCTTTGAAAGGTAATTCTTTTCTGTTGGCAATACGCAGCTGATTATCGTATGTTACCAGTTCACTCTCATTATTACCGAAAAAATGAACGATGATACCCAAATCATTTTTTCCTACAATTTCATAATCGGAAAAGCGCCCGGCTACCTTATCCGGATAGGATTTAGTTATAGTTTGCGAATAAGAATATGATGTTGAGAATAAAAAAAATGTAACAATGTAACAATGTAACAATGTAAGCATTAAGCAGCTCATTGTTTTAATTTTCATTGTTTCATTACTAAATCGCTTCATTATTTAATTACTTTTTCTGTCTCGGATCCAACGCGTCTGTTAGTCCCTCGCCTATCAAATTAAACAATGTTACCGTCAGGAAGATAGCCACACCCGGAAAAATAGCCACCCATAATTGAGATGCGCTTCCGCGTGCCAGTGACAATAATTTACCCCAGGTAATGATTTCCGGCGGAACACCTAACCCGAGGAAAGACAGCGAAGATTCTATGAGTATGGCTGCCGCGATACCGAATGCAACAGTAATCAATACAGGCGAAATAGCATTTGGTATAGCGTGTTTGAGCAATATTCTTGTCCTGCTGTATCCGAGCGCTTCAGATGCTTCAATATATTCTAAACTTCGTACCCGCAATAATTCCGCACGTATGAAACGCGCGATTTCCGTCCACGATGTCAATCCAATGATAACCATTACCAGCATAATTCCGGGTTTAGAAATAGCAATTACCGCTATGATTAAGAATAAACGCGGAATAGACACTAATATTTCAATGAGGCGCTGGACAATGATATCTACCGGAATAGCGGTTTTTTTTCTGAAAAACGGAATTATCTTTAATACAAAGCCCGCCAGATACCCGACTAAAAGAGCTCCTATGAAAATTACCAGACTGATGAGCAACTGCCCCAGAAAAGAAACAACGGATTTGCCGATAGCATCACTTAGCGTATAACTTCTGGAGCTGAACGCGTAAAACCATCCGAAGTACAGAAAGATGAACCCCATCAGCATGGACGCTCTTGAAATTTTTATGCGGTTATCGCCAAAAAAACCGGCCAGAGAGCCCAGCAGAATACCAATCAGCGAGGCGATAGACATGGAAACAATCCCAACGGTAAAAGCGATTCGTGTACCGTGTATCAGGCCGGCTAAGATGTCTCGGCCTATTCCTTCCGTTCCGAGCCAGTGCCGCCATCTGGTGGATGGAACACTCTGTTTGGCAAACGGAGAGACAAATCCCGAATTGAAGAAATCCTGTGTGGTAGGAGAATATGGAACAACGGGACGTATAGCAAAATCAAATTTTGTGTCTGTCCAGTTAATGTTTAATAAATCTTTAGGCCATTTGGCAACTCCTAAGTCCACGGCATATTCTTTAAAAATCGGAAAATACGTATTGCCCTTGTAGGTACAGACTATCGGTTTCTCATTCGCCAGAAAGTCCGCTGATATGGCAATCAGCGCCATCACCGCTACAATATAGGCGGATATGACCGCCCGTTTATTCTTTTTAAACTGCCGTTTGACGTATGACCAGTAATCCTGCCTTTGATCTATGTTATTGGTGTCGCTCATGTTATTTCTTGTTATACGAGATTCGCGGGTCAACCACTGCATACAATATATCCGCCACCAGATACCCAACCAGTGTCAGAATAGCTGAAAACATTACTACCGTATACACAATTGGATAATTTCTGGCTACCAGCGCTTCGTATGCCAGTTTACCCATACCCGGAATAGAAAAAATTATTTCTATTACAATCGAGCCACTAATCGCTAAAGGAAAGACACTTGCAAACAAAGTAATAATGGGCAACAAGGAGTTTTTAAATCCATGTTTCCAAAGTACTTCTTTTTCTTCCAGTCCTTTTGCCCTTGCCGTCCGGATATAATCCTGACTCAGTGTAGTAATCATGGCGCCGCGCATCTGACGATATAAAAATGCAAGTCCGCCATAGGTAAAACAAATCATAGGCAATACCAGGTGGTACACACGGGTACCTACCACTTCCACAACGCTCATGCCGCTGTCAAGTTCACCCACCCCGTAAGCCGGAAACCAGCCCAGAAAATCACCACCGCCAAAAAACAAAATCAGCAAGGTGGCTACCCAGAAATTGGGCAGAGAGTACAGCATAAATAAGAAGGTAGAAATCGTCTGGTCCTGCTTGCTGCCCTTTCTGGCCGCTGAGATAATGCCGAGCGGGATAGCAATAAGGTAGGTCAGGATAATGGATAAAATACTCAGCATAACCGTCCATCTCACGGCATCCCACAGCACGTTCTTTACAGGCCGTCCGTCCTGATAGGAGATTCCGAAATCACCTTTAAAAAATTTTGTAATCCAGTGATGGTATTGGTTGTCTCTGCCATACCAGTGTACCGCAGGAATATATTTTTTATAGGGTGTTGCTTTTTTTACCACACCATCCATGTACGATGATTTCAGGGTTTGAAAAGGAGCCTGCAACGATGCTAAGGAGGAAACTTTACTGATTTCCTTTTCAATATTGTGAAAAGCGGTTTGTAGTGCATTATCGTCATAGTTCAGATATGCCTTCTGGATATTGTCCTTAATAATAATCAGCGCATCACCATTAGCGGAATCTCTCGGGGTATCTCCTGTCTTCAATTCAAGTGCACGGATATTCTTATAATACCGGTCTATCTCGCTCCAGTTACCATATTTATCTACAAGCCTGTCTAAATTCTGCCGATGAAATTTTTTAGGAATTTCATACATGTTATTCGGTGTGGCAGCATTGGAAAGAGTGAAATAAAAGATAGGCAAATCCAGGCCCAGTTGCTTCCGTTTGTCTATATATGCTCTTTCCGAAGCGATGGCATTGGCAGAGCTACCCATCTCGCTATTGCTGTTAAGCATCTGTTCCACAGGGTCGCCCGGTACGCTGGTACTGAGCATAAAAGTGACTAAAGAAATAACCAGCAAGGTAGGAATGAAAATCAATATCCTTTTGACGATGTATTTGAACATATAGGTTCAAAAATACGATTTTAGCTGTAATTAATAAAAAAAATCCTGCCGTTTCCGGCAGGATGTTATGGATTCAACTTTATGGTTGTTTTTTACTCTTTTCCTTCCACTTTGTACCCGTCTTTCACTTTAAATCCGGCAAACCATGCCCCGGGATAAACCGGACCCGCTCCGGTATTCTCGAACCGTTTATGAACACAGTTTCGGAAATTCTGCACATACAGGAAGATATAAGGCACTTCATCGTGCTCAATCTGTTGCCATTGTTTGTACAATTCATTTCGTTTGGTTACATCCATTTCCGACCGGATTTGTTCCAATAACGCGTCTGTTTTGGCATTGCCAAAACTCATATAGTTGGAACCTCCGTTGGCGGAAGAGGTATGGAAAATCTGTTTCTCATCATCCGGACGCGGTTCTTTCACCCAGCCCTGATAAAACAACTGACAATTGTGTTTCTTCAACTCGTCCAGATATAAAGCCCAGTCTAAGGCTTTTATTTCCAGTTTAATACCGGCTTGTTTGAATGAATTCTGAATCAGCAGGCCTACTGTTTCTCTGAGTGGGTTCCCGCTGTTGTAGGAGTAACTGATTTCAAATTTTGTTTTTTGTCCGTCAATCATTTTATCCAATACTCCGTCACCGTCAGAATCGCTCCAGCCGGCTTCTGCCAGCAACGTTTTTGCCTTTTCCACATCATACGGATAAGGAGTAATGCCACTGTTGTACGCATCTTTCTTCATAGGCAAAATCGAACCAATTGTGCGGATACCTTTGCCATATAACACTTTCTCAATAATCTGGTCCACATTTGTCAGGTAACACAATGCCTGTCTTACTCTCGCATCTGTCAGCACTTTGTCTTTTACATTTACCCCTATCGCCTGATAAGCCAGCATTTGCGGCTCCGATTTCACAAAATTCTGTTTAAACTTCGGCGAATTATCCAGTTCCACATATTCCTTTACCGGAGTCACATAAATGAAATCGAGTTTTTCATCAACAAGTGCCGTAAGTGCCGTATTAAAATCATTGATGGTTTCAAACACCAGCCTTTTCGGATAAGCTTCAAAGAATTCATTTTCTTTCGCCAGTTTATCTCCCCACCAGTTCTTTTTCTTTTCTAAAATCAGGCGCTGTCCGGTCTCAAATGAAACGAGCTTATACGCTCCGGAGCCCATTACAATGCCGGTATCCCGGTTGGCTTTTTCAGAATTGAAAAAATCAGCGAATTCTTTTATTTCCTGGTCATTATTTGCCTTACTGTTGCCGGAAATCAATTCTGCAATACTGTATTTTCTCAATATCTTTTTTGTATCGTAGAGATATTCAGGAATAATCGGGATACCACCTGTTCCATCTTCCATTCCTATATATTTGGAACAAACGAACGTAACTTTTCTGTTGTTATCCGGATATGTTCTGACGTCTTTTACAAAATCAATCCCGGGTTTCACATTATCTGTATTTGCCTTTGGGCAAAATATGGTTTTAAAAGTAAACAACACGTCATCCGCAGTAACAGGCTGGCCATTATCCCATACTGCTTCTTCGCGCAGTTCATAGGTTAGCTCTGCCAAATCTCCGTTATGAACCACTTCCGGCCTTGCTTTCGCCAATACGGGTACTAAATTCATTGTTTCATGATCATAATTCAATAATTGCTGAAAAATATTAGGAGATATATAATTATTGGAATAGGCATCTGATGTTGTCATCGGATTTAATCCTTTGGCGTCTGACAAACCATGTATCACTACCTGATCTTTATAGACTTTGTTAGAGCCTCCTTTGTTGCCTTTACAGCCGGATAAAGCGACCAATAGAACCGCCGCTATCCAAATAAATTTTGACTTATTGAACATATTACTCTTAATTTAGGTTACAAAAATAAGTGTTTTAAGTCGTTAATTCGTTAATTATGACAAAAGTAATCATCACAGGAGGCACGGGTTTGGTGGGTAAAAGACTGACCCAACTATTGCTGAACAACGGTTATGAGGTAAATATCCTGTGCAGAAATCCCAAGAACCCGAATGAATTTAAGTGGGACATCTCCAAAAATTATATTGACCAAAAGGTGTTTGAACAGGCCGAAGCTATCATCCACCTGGCCGGAGCCGGGGTGGCTGACCAGCGCTGGACGGCGGCACGCAAAAAAGAAATCATAAACAGCCGCGTCCTGTCTACACGCTTACTTCATGACTATCTGGCCAATAAGAACCACAACATTTCTTCCTTCCTGACTGCTTCCGCTGTCGGTTATTACGGTGACAGGGGAAATGAATTGCTGACGGAAACATCGCAGGCCGGCACAGGGTTCTTAGCGGATGTATGCAGGCAGTGGGAGCAGGAAACAGACACCATTGCGGCGCTTCATATTCCGGTCAGTAAAATTCGGATTGGCATCGTGTTAAGCAAAGACGGCGGCGCTTTACCTAAACTGGATTTGCCCATAAAGTTTGGTATTGGCGCTTATATTGGCAACGGCAAACAATACGTTCCCTGGATACATATTGATGACTTATGCGGTATTTTTCTTCATCTTTTGGAGAATAAAGGCATTGAAGGAGTTTATAATGCCTGCGCCCCGGATATCAAAACCAACCGCGAAATGAGTGAAACCATCTCGAAGGTATTGCACCGGCCATTTATCCCGGCTCCGGCTCCGGCATTCCTGCTTAGGACAACTATGGGAGAAATGGCGGAAATGTTGCTGATGAGTAATAACTGCTCTGCGAAAAAAATTATCGAAACAGGATTTCGATTTCAATTCCCGATGCTGTCTGATGCGCTGGAACACATCTATCATGCAGCCAAATCCAATTAAAAATACTCCGTAAATTCAGTATCTGGAAGGATATAATTTGTTATATTCACGAAAAATATATCCCATGCGCAAGCTTATTTTACTTTCAGCATTAGTACTTCTTACGGTTGCATTTCAGGCTTGCAAAGGCGGCAAAAAAGCAGGAGACAGCGATGGATTCACTTACAATGAGAAAATTGAAAAGGAATTTCAGGAAAAACTGATTCTCGTAGAGGATGGAGGGACAGTGGAATTTCCAGCGGGCAAATTCTTATTCAAAAAAGCACTGTCAATGGAAGGCAAGAAAGACGTGACCATTAAAGGCGCCGGTGCGGACAAAACGATACTTTCCTTTTTGGGACAAACGGAAGGCGCCGAGGGAATTAATATTACCAACTGTCAGAATGTGACGGTTACAGGCTTTACCATACAGGATGCTAAAGGCGACAACCTGAAACTGAAGGGCTGCGATGGCGTACACATTCATCACATGAATTCCACCTGGACCACCGGTGCAGATACCTCTAACGGAAATTACGGTTATTATCCGGTGGAGTGCAAGAATGTATTGATGGAATATTCTGAAGTGTCTTATTGCGCGGATGCAGGTGTCTATATCGGCCAAACCACAAATGTCTCTATTCATCACTGCTATGCACATCATAATGTGGCGGGTATTGAAATTGAGAATTGCATCAATTCGGATATCTATAAAAATAAAGCGGAAAATAATTCAGGCGGTATATTGGTTTTTGATCTTCCTAAGTTATTTCAGGCAAATGGCCGTAATGCAAGAGTATGGGATAACGATTGTATCAACAATAACTTTCCGAATTTTGGAAAACCGGGCAGCATTGTTGCCACCATCCCTCCGGGCAGCGGCATGATTATCATGGCCACTGACAGCATTGATATCTTTAATAACCGCATTACAGACAACAAAACGGTCGGTTGTGCTATTGTAAGTTATTTTACATCAGGCAAACAGCTTAACGATTCCACTTATGGACCCTACTGTCATAATATTTATGTGCACGACAACAAATTCAGCAGAAAAGCGCTGCTTGTTCCTGCTTTAGATACTGATTTTGGCAAACTTGCTATGGCGGCCTGCAAATCGCCGGTAGATATTGTATATGACGGCAGTGCGGAAAAAAATCTGCTGGACGCCAACGGCAATCTTCCGGAGGACAAAAGAATCTGTATCCGGAATAATGGAGATATTAAGTTTATAAACATGAATTTATGGAAAGCTAAAAGCTTAACGGATGTGCTCCGTACATACGACAAGGACATGACTAAATTCGACTGTACCTATACGGGCATTAACGGAAATCATACGAATCTGTAATTACCATTATCCTTCATTCATTTTTCTACCGTTAGAATGCAAACAGAAATCTATGAAAAAAGTATCTATCGCAGTCATCTTACTTTCCATTGCCTGTGTCATTGTCTTTAATCAATGTAAATTTTCCGGTGATGGCAATGTCACAATCGATGTTACTGCAAAACCTTTTGAGAAATTATCGGAATACCATTTTTTCAAAGGTGATCTGAAAAATCTAATCCCTAATAACAGGGTGCTTCCATATGAACTCATCACCGCCTTATTTTCCGACTACGCCCATAAATCCAGATTCGTATGGATGCCGGAAGGAACTTCCGCCACCTATTCAAAAGACGAGGTGATGGAATTCCCTGTAGGAACCGTCCTGATTAAGAATTTTTACTACCCCCATGATTTCAGAGAGGAAAGCAAGGGAAGGAAAATTATGGAAACCCGTTTATTGGTCAGGCGTCCGGATAAATGGGATGCTGTCGATTATGTATGGAATGATGCACAAACGGATGCTGAACTGAATATTGTAGGTGATTCCAAGAAGGCAGATTTCATCGACCTGAAAGGTACTGCACGGCATATCAGTTATTCCGTTCCGAATAAAAACCAATGTAAGAACTGCCACAACCTGAACAATGTGCTAATGCCTATCGGCCCTAAAGTACGCTATTTAAATAAGGATTTTAAATATGCGGATGGAAGGATGAATCAACTGGATAAGTGGACTGAAGCAGGTTATCTGAAAGGATACAAAAAAGAAGAAAACACAATCAATAAGATTGCTGATGCCTTTGATGAAAAAAGCGGCACGCTGGAAGAGCGGGCAAAATCATATCTGGAAGTAAACTGCGCCCATTGCCATCGCCGCGAAGGCAGCGCCAACACCAGCGGCCTCTTCCTGATGCTGAGCGACAAAAATCCGGAGAGCTGGGGAATCATGAAAAGCCCGGTAGCGGCAGGTGCCGGCAGCGGAAACAATCTGTATGATATCGTACCCGGAAAACCCGGTGAATCTATTCTGGTGTACCGTACTGAAAGCGACGATCCGGAAATACGCATGCCTGAACTCGGCAGATCGGTGGCTCACGCCGAGGCTATTATCCTCATCAAAGAATGGATAGCTGCCATGAAATGACCGCTTCATTTAATTAAACTCCCTCATTTACTATGCTATACCGCCGCATGCCGATAGAAGCCGAATCTCCTGAAGAAATGGGCTATGGTACCATTCAGTACAACCTGGCAGAAAGTTCTGTAAGAGATATCTATTTCAGGGATTTACACATCGACCTAAACGATCTATTCATCTGTTATGGTGAGCACCGCGGAAGGATAGCACTGAGAAAGGAAATTGTGAATGAAGAGAAATACCTGGGTGTGGAGGATGTATTGGTTTGTCCGAGTGCGGCCACTGCATTGTTTATCATTTCAACCACCTTATTGCAACCTGATGATCATCTGATTGTATTGCGACCAAATTATGCGACCAATATCGAAACGCCAAAGGCAATAGGCTGCAGCAGTTCATACGTTGATTTACATTTTGAAAACGGGTTCCAATTCAGTTTAGAAGATATTACCGGTAAAGTAACCCCGGACACCAAACTCATCAGCCTTACCTCGCCCCACAATCCAACCGGGGTGGTTTTTGACGATACTTTAATAAAAAGCGTCATTGAATTCGCGAAAGAACGGAATATATATGTGCTGGTGGATGAAACCTACCGCTACCTGAATTTTCAATCCGGGTTAATCCCATACTATGCCGGTGTATCAGACAACGTCATTTCTGTATGCTCCTTGTCCAAGGCATTCGGCGTACCGGGCATCCGGGTTGGCTGGCTCATCACAAAAGATAAGGCACTTCAAGCCGCTTTCCTTGCCGCTAAAGAACAGATTATCATTTGTAATTCCGTCGTGGATGAGGCCATTGCACATCATATTTTACAACAGAAAGATAAATTCCTACAGCCTATTCATCAGCTGATCCGGGAGCAGTTCAGCATTTTGAAAAACTGGATAAACCAGGAGCAAAACATACTGGAATGGGTGGAACCGCAAGCCGGTGTGGTTTGCTTTCCACGAATCAGGAAAGAGTTTATCATTAACACAACGCAGTTTTATGCCTTCTTATATAAAAATCACAAAACAATAGTTGGTCCCGGCCATTGGTTTGAGCAAGACGACCGTTATATGCGGATTGGCTTTGGGTATCCACACAAAGGAGAGCTTGTGCAGGGATTAAAAAATATAGCTGTTTCTGCAGATGCGTCTACAATCTGATTTTAGCATCTATTTTAAGAAGCCTCCCTCTGTAAATTCATTTCTTTAAACTGCACGTCTGCCGGAACGTCAAATGTTCCTGCGGGAATACTTGGATTTTCCTGAATGTTTTTCACATTGGTTGTTATTGATTTTCCTGACATGGTTAACTCCATCCTCACCGGAATCTGTTTCCACATCCATACTTTTCCTTTAAAGCTTTCCACCTCATAACTCCCTACTTTACATTCTTTTCCGTCAATGGTTTCTGTTCCTTCGTCTTTATAATGATATTTTGCTTTCCATTCTTCCGTAAGGTTAGAGAAATCCATATCCTTTTTAGGGTCTGCCTTGGAGAGGTCCAGTTTGAACTTTGTACCCGTTTTTGCACCGGCAACCCACGAATATACATAACCATCTTTCATCAGCGACTTGGTGCTGTTATTCATCGCATGTCCGCCGACCGACATATTCATATTCATTTCAGTCAGCTTAAGTTTGCCGTAATCGTCGAAGATAATTTTCATCGTGGTACTGCCTACACCACCCGGCATTTCCGTCTCCGCTTCATACATGGCGGATTTCAGCCCCATGTCTTTGTTCATGGCAACTTCAGCGGACGGCGCGGAGGCTTTCGTTTCTGTCGATTCGGAAGTGGGTTTGTTTTGATTACAGGCAGTAAAGATAAGTACTGTAGAGACAGTCAGCAATAATTTATTCATAGTATCAGATTTAGATTCTAAATTAATTAAAATAAATTATTCTTTCATCATTTTTAATCAACCCACTGCTTTTTTATAGTTGATTCCAAACCAATTGGCTATTTTTGATTAGATTATGCATTGGACAGCTCTTTCTGAAGAAACAAAAACCGGATTAGAAAAATTGAATCTGATGCAAATGGCAAAATTAACCTTCAACGGCAAGGTAATTTGTGTCACGCGACTGGAAGATGGCTGGTGGGGCATACATAATACCTGTCCGCATGCCGGAGCTCAATTGCATCACGGACACTGTAATAAGAAGGGGGTAATCGGGTGCCCTCTGCATGGTTATAAATTTGATGTGAGAACCGGAAGAAGTGCAGATGGCAACAACTATAAACTGCAAACCTATCCGTTTAAGACAGACGGAGATAAAATGTATATTGGCGTTAAACAAAACTCTGATTATTAGTATTACAGAATGAAATACAGCATTCAGGAAATAAAGACCATCATTAACGGTCATTTTCTCCGGCAGCCGGCAGATGCTACCCTTACGCAAATATGTATCGACACGCGGCAGATAACAAATGCTCCGCAATCGCTGTTTTTCTGTTTATCCGCCCGCAATGACGGCCATCAGTATATTGATACGGCTTTTCAAAAAGGCATCCGAAATTTTATTGTCTCAAAAGAAGTTGATATTGAAAGATATCCTGACGGAAATTTTATCCGGGTGGATGATACCTTACATACACTGCAGCAATTGGCAAAATATCACCGTGAGCGATTTAAAATTCCTGTCGTCGCCATTACGGGAAGCAATGGCAAAACAATCGTGAAAGAATGGTTGTTCCAGTTGCTGTCGCCGGATAAGAATGTTGTGAAGAGTCCGAAAAGCTATAACTCACAGGTGGGGGTTCCCCTCTCTGTATTGCACCTGCAGGAAGGCAATGAGCTGGCGCTCTTTGAAGCCGGCATCTCCACTATTCATGAAATGGAAAATCTGGAGAGCATCATCCGGCCGACCATCGGATTGTTTACCAATATCGGGCCGGCACACGATGCGGGATTTTCTTCCACAACAGAAAAAATCCGGGAGAAGCTGAAATTATTCAGCGGTGCTCAGCAACTCATTTATTGTAAAGACCACACACTCATTGGCACGTGCATACAACAAGAATTGCCCGGTATCAACCGTATCGCCTGGAGCCTGGCTGCGCAATATAATGACAACAAGCCTAACGAGCAGCGCATTGCTGTAAGGATTAACGGACTGCCTGCCATTGACACACTTGAGTTAACCATACCCTTCAAAGACCGCGCATCCACGGAGAACTGCATTCACTGTGCGGTAATGATGTGTACATTAGGGTATGATACGGCCATCATTCAGGAGAGAATCGCTACACTGCGCAACCTGCCGATGCGCCTGGAGCTAAAATATGGCATCCATAATTGCACCATTATCGATGACTCGTACTCCGCTGATTTTCTTTCTCTGCAGATTGCCGTTGATTTTCTAAAGCAGCAGGAAACGCATAAAAAGAAAACACTTATCATATCTGATTTTGAAGAAAGCCGTTTGTCTGACACTGAATATATACAACAACTCAAAGTCATCATCAAAGAAAATAATTTTGAAAAAATGATTGGTGTAGGGACAAATTTTAAACGCAACATTGAATCACTGGCAAGTGCGGTAAAGGAATGGTATGTATTTGAATCAACGGAAGCCTTACTCGAACAGTTTTCCATATTACATTTTGAGAATGAATTTATCCTACTGAAAGGCGCCCGCAGATTCGGATTTGAACGTATCACCGCGCAACTGATCGGGCAAACACATGCCACCGTACTGGAAATCCATCTGAATGCGCTGATTAACAACCTGAATGTATATAAAAGCTACCTGACCGGCAATACGGGTATCATCGCCATGGTGAAAGCGTTTTCCTATGGTAGCGGCAGCGTAGAAGTGGCGAGCCTGTTGGAAAAACAACAGGTGGATTATCTGGCGGTAGCCTATGCGGACGAAGGTGTGGAACTCAGACGAAACGGTATCCGGGTGCCGGTGATGGTGATGAATCCGGATGCGGTGGATTTTGACAGAATGCTGGAGTTTAACCTCGAACCGGAAATTTATTCACTGAAAATCCTGAAAGAATTAATTGCCTTCCTTGATGGAATACATCATACGGAAGCCTTTAGATTCAATATACACCTGAAACTGGAAACCGGCATGAATCGTTTAGGATTTGTGGAAGATGAATTAACTGAATTACTATCTATTCTTCAGCTACAACAGAATATTGTTATCAAAACGGTATTTTCCCACTTAGCCGCCAGCGAAGAAGCGCAACTGGACCATTTCACAGAAGAGCAGATAGCGACATTTATAAAGCTTTCTGATAAATTAATCAGTGGGCTTTCTTATTCCGTCAAAAGGCATCTATTAAATTCATCCGGCATTCTCCGTTTTCCCCAGGCACACTTTGATTATGTCAGACTGGGCATAGGCCTCTACGGTGTGGACAGTTCTTCCACCATACAGGAAAAGTTACAACCCATCGGAAAACTGAAAACCAGAGTGGCGCAGATTAAACATGTAAAAAAAGGCGAAAGCATCGGCTACTCCAGAAAAGGCGTTGCGGATAGGGACTTAAAGGTTGGGGTGTTGGCTATCGGCTACGCCGATGGCTATGACCGGCGCTTCGGCAATGGAACCGGTGATGTTTTTATTGCGGGCCAACATGCCAATATCATTGGCAATATTTGTATGGATATGTGTATGGTGGACATCACGCATATTGATGACGTACACGAAGGCGACGAAGCAGAAATCTATGGCAAAGAAGTTTCTATTATTGAGCAGGCAAAAAAGATAGGTACAATAGCATATGAGCTGCTCACCCACATCTCCGGCAGGGTGAAACGATTGTATTACCTGGATTGATTATTCTGCTGTGTTAGCGGCGCCTTCCGAGCCTGCCTCCTCATTTATTTCTTTATCCTCTGCTATTTCTATATTTTCTTCCTGTTTATCAACGGATTTTTCCGGAATTTCCATAGATGATTCATCTTCGGAAATCTCTGCTTCAGCAGCCGCTTCCTCCGCCTGAAGTTCCTTCTTTTTAGTTTGTTGCTCCTTTTCGCGCTTCAGCTTTTCCTGTTCACGTTTTTCCTGCTGCTGCTTTTCTTTTTCCAGGTCCGCTTTCAACTGCGCTATGGTCTGCTGTATGCCCAAAATTTTGGCTTCCTTTTCTTTCACCGTATCCAGTATAAACCCGAAGCGGTTCTTTATTTCCTCTTCGGTAAGTTTACCTCTGGTATAATGCTGCATCTTTTCGAGCTGCATTTTATAACTGTCGGAATCGCGTGCCACGGAATCTTTTAACCCGGATAAAATTTTCGTCAACTGAGCAATCCGGTTATTCGTTTTACTGACAATCTCCGTTACCCTGTACTTACGCAAATCATCAAAAATCTCATTTATCTTATTATACAGGTTCTTCTTATGATTCCACCGGATAGCGGCTTCCTTCAGTTCAGCCTGCATTTTTTTCAACTCATCAAAAATATGTTTCCACTGGTCCGCATAAATCAGCTTGGACTGCAGGTCTTCTATTCGTCTAAAATAACTTTTTACGAGTACCGCATTTGCCTGGTCTTCATTCTCATGGTTTATTCTTTTTACCGCCTTCAGCGCCTCAAATACGCTGTTAATTCTGTCTTTTAAGACAGTGGTTTGTTCCCAGGAGATTTCATTTTTTTTCTGGTAAGAGGATATTTTCTCCCATTGTGCTTTTGCCTTATCCCACAAAGAGGCGTCATAGTCTGCGAGCACAGATGCTTTTTCTTCCAGCAGTTTCACCTCATCCATCAGCAGCTGGTTGATTTTAGTGCTCATCAGTTTCTTGCCCCATTTATGCTGCGACTGCAATACAATATCCGTTCTATCCACTTTTACATTCTCCGGCAGAATGGTATCGCTGTTCGCATCCACCTCCCAGTGGATGGCATTTTCTGGAAACGTAAAGTCGCCTCCATTCTTCCACTCTATGAAGAGTGCATCCTGAACTTCTTTTGTAACTTCTTCTTTAGGAAATGCGTACAGATGAATTTTAGCTGTTTCTTCATCCAGGAAAATAGCAATCAGGGCTTTTCTGTCTGTGCCTATTTCTCCCCATAAAACCAATCGTGTGTTCATAGTATAATCGTAAGTGTAAGTAGCAGGTGCCGGTATCCTGTCGAACAGCCGTCACATCGTTTTGTAATAAAATAAAAACAGTTTGTATTTTCATACAAACTGCATATGCAAAATTAAAGATTATTGTTTAATAATTCAAAGAAGCGCGTTTAGTTTTAACGGTTTCAATGATTTGCTGCTGAATGGTAATTTGTTGCTGTTTGGTGGACTGGTCTGCATCATTTTTGATGATATCCTGCTCCCGCTCCTGAATCAGCGCTTTTGCTTTTTCTATATCCTTGATATAATCCGCTTTTTTCTTTACCAGGTCTTTCAGGTCGCCGGTTAATCCTTTGAGTACCTTTTCTTCCGATTTTTGCTGATCTTCCGTCACATCAATAGCCAGATCCCGGGCAAATTTTTTCAGTACCGCTTCCATACCTGCATATTGCGAACCATAAGCCGCTGATGTAATGAAGGCTCCGCCTAAGTCTGTGAACACAGTCATTTTAGAACCTTTTTCCACCGGTGTAACGATGACATACATATCCACCACATTGGCGCTCACTGTCGGAATTTGGGCATTGTCAATAAATATTTCAGGGTTCTTTTTGTCCCTCGTTACTTTGCCTTTCATCTTTTTACCCCACTTCTCGACTGCATCTTTGGCATCCTCCAGGTTACTGCCATTCAGCATTATCTCTATCCCGTTCTGTTCGCCCTTACTCATAAACTGTCTAACCTCATTGGTGGTAAATACGGTCTGTGCTGACAAAGACGCTGAAAAGAACAGTATAATTGTCGGCAATAAAAGTTTAAAATAATTTTTCATGATGCTTTAATTTTATTTAATAATGTTTGAAACTTTTCCTTTGGTGAACTGCAAAATGAATGCCACAAAATAATTTTGCGCCCTGACCTTATCCAGTACGGCTTTCGCCTCTCCTAAATCATAATATTCGCCGAGTCTGTAAATATATTGTTCAAATGATTTGATTTTCTCTATCTTACCCAAACTGCTAAACTGCGGAAACTCAATGTTGTCATCTAAAAAACTGCCAATCTGAATTTTGTAACTGATATCGGGTTTGTTAATAAGCTTGAGTTTCGCCGGCTTGTAAGAATCCTGTATGGGTAAGAATGCCGTTGTGTCTATCTCAAATAACTGCTCCATAATCTCCGGGGCAACCACTTTGTCTGATTTAATCTCTTTCTTATCAGGCTTTGGCTCTTCAGCGGAAGCAACAATCTTTTCGGCAACAGCTTCTGACTTCTTTTCGGCAGATACTTCTTTCGGTTCGATCTGAGTTACCGTTACCTCCTTGTTCGCTTTAACCGACTTGGCATCCAGCCAGCTCACTTTGGCAGGTTCATCTTTTGAAATCACCTTCAGCAATGAATCCACTTTAGATTGCGTAATCGGCTCATTATGTCCGGATTTATTTACCACTCTATCTGCCGGTTCATCTTGTTCTATTTTGATGTACGGCGGTACATTATTTCTGGCATATACTTTATTGGCGGTAGTAACAAACGTATTTCCCGTCAATATATAGTCTTTTACCTTTACACTGTATTTCTCCAGACCGTAGGTAGAAAGCTCATCCGTAATTTTATTTTCCTGCTGCTCAAAGATGACTTTGTAATTGTTATTCAACAACAGTTTCAACTGATACCTGCCATCTTTATCGATATCAATCTCACGCAATTTCTGAGTGGTATAATTCACCATTCTCATCTTAGCATTTTTTGCCGGTTTGTTTGTCGCTCCATCCGTCACCTTGCCGGTAAACAGTATGTAGTTCTCCAACGACAACTGGTTGGTGGCGTTATTGAGTATGCTGAATTTAGAATTTTGACTGAGCTGAACCACTTCAACAATAGAATCCGTAGAATTCTTTCCGAATGAATTCGCGGCAATCGTCACAGGTTTATAATTATCTTTTGAAATATTAACAGTAAAATTCTTATCCCTGGCTACCTGAAAGACAGCCCTTCCGGCAGCATCGGTCACGCCTTCCGCCATATTGTTATCCTTCTTGGTTTCGGAAAGCTTCAGGAAGGCATAATCCAGTGCATTACCGGTAGCAGAATCTGATACTTGAACAATCAGTTTGAGGTCGAATGGAATAAACCGGTAAATATCAAAACTGCCTTTTCCGCCAGCTCTGTTAGACGTAACATATCCGGTATTAATCGCTTTGTCAAACAGAATACTCACTTCATCACCGGCTGAATTGATGGGTGCAGGTTGCATTAAAACATCCTGCCATGTATCGTGCGTACCATCGGCGGCATATATATCATATCCGCCAAATCCAACGTCTCTGTTAGAAGAAAAATACAGGAGTTTATCTTTTCCGTCCTGAACAACAAACGGACTGATTTCGTCTGCCGGCGAATTCAGCAGTTTTCCCAGATTTGACGGTTTGCTCCAGCTGTTATTCGTCCATCTGCTTTTCCAGATATCGAAACCGCCAAAACCCTCCGGCAGGTTGGATGAGAAATAAATTTCGGTTCCTTCCGTATTGAATGCGGGCTGCCTGAACGTATAGCTTTCCTGATTAAATGGCAATGGCTGAATATTTAATAAATTGCCCCCCAGATTATCCGCGATGTATAACTGCTCGTGCGCTTTAGCTGCTTTCTTCGTGTTAGTATTATACGTTTTAGCAGCAAACACCACCTTGTTACCGTCTCTGGTGTAAGATAAACCGGTAATAATTAATTTAAGCGTGTTTGTATTTACAGCTTTGACGGGTTCTGAGAAACCATCGTATTCCCGAACGGCCTGAAATATCTTGTACTGCGCCTTTTCTTCGCCTGCCGATAGGTTTTGAATGGTTACATACACCGGATTGGTTCTGAGTACCGCAAGTTGCATTTCATCATCGGCTGTATTATACGGATAACTTTCCAGCTTATAATTATCTGCCTGCGCGGATGCTTTGAGGATGCGTTCACACTGATTCGCCAAATCCATTACCTTATTGACATCACCTGTCATGGCGGCATACATCAGATAGGCATCCAGCGCTTTTTGATATTCGCCTGTCAACTGACAAGCATAAGCATAATTAAATAAATTAATCTTGGAAGAATTGACCAGTTGGGATTCTTTATTATACCATTGCATCGCCGTGGTATAGTCTTTCTTCTTTACATACAAGTCTGCAATCCGGAAAGCATCCTGCGGGTCGCGGCTGGCACTGTAATACCTGTCCTGGTAATACTGGATGACTTTATCTATACCGCCTTTGGCAATTAACTTGCTGATGTATGTTGCGTCCCATTTCTTTGCAACAGAAACGAGGGACAGGAACATACAAACTAATAAGAATACTCTTTTCATAGTTACCTGATTAATGTGCTTCCAGCCAGTTGGTACCGAACCCTGCCGATACCTCTAAGGGTACCTGCAAAGGTAACGCATTTTGCATTTCGTGTATTACAATTTTCTTAATTTCTTCCTTTTCGGGGATATAAACATCAAACAATAATTCATCATGCACCTGCAGGATCATCCTGGATTGCAGGTTGTGCCGCTTAAAGGCACGATGGATATTAATCATAGCGAGTTTAATCATATCGGCAGCAGTGCCCTGAATAGGGGCGTTAATGGCGTTGCGCTCCGCAAATCCGCGTATCGTCCAGTTGCCCGCATTGATATCCCGCAGATAGCGGCGTCTGTGCAAAAGCGTTTCCACATATCCATTTTTGCGTGCCGATTCTATGGTTGAATCCATATAATTTTTGATGCCGCTGTATTTCTGAAAATATTGTTCAATAAGCGCTGCTGCATCCGTTCGGGAAATCCCGAGACGCTGTGCCAGCCCGAAAGCGGATATCCCATAGATAATGCCAAAATTGACCATTTTGGCTTGCCGGCGCATTTCAGGAGTTACTTCTGACAGCGGAACATTGAAGACATTAGCAGCCGTTGCCGCATGAATATCCAGTTTTTTCTGAAACGCGTGTATCATATTTTCATCCTGACTGATAGAGGCTACTATGCGCAATTCTATTTGTGAGTAATCTGCGGATAATAATGTATGTTGTTCGTCTTTTTGTATAAAGGCTTGCCGGATTTTTCTTCCCCGCTCGGTGCGAACCGGTATATTCTGCAGGTTCGGATTGGTAGAACTTAATCTTCCTGTGGCGGCGATGGCCTGATTGAAGGTCGTATGCAGACGCTGTGTCTTCGGATTAATCAGATTCGGCAAAGCATCAACGTAGGTGGATTTGAGCTTGGTAAATTCACGGTAGTCCAGCAGTTTCTCAGCTACCGGATATTCATGTGCTATCTTTTGGAGCGTTTCTTCATCTGTGGAATACTGACCCGATTTTGTTTTTTTGCCCGGATAGGGAATTTTCATTTTTTCAAATAATATGTCTCCCAACTGCTTCGGAGAATCTATATTAAACTGTGCTCCGCAGGCAGCCTGAATCTCCTCCTGTAACTGCACTATGTCATTCGCTATTTCCTTAGAATATTCTTTTAAAAAGCGGGTATCAATTCTGACTCCCTCATATTCCATATCCGTCAGAACGGAAACCAGCGGTGTTTCTACTTCATAAAAGAGTTTATCGAGATGGGTATGGTCAATCTCTTTTTTAAACACCTTATACAATTGATATGTTACATCAGCATCTTCAGCAGCATATTCTTTTATCTTTTCAATCGGCACCTCCCGCATCGTGCCCTGCTTAGGGCCTTTTTTGCCAATCAGTTCTTCTATTGAGACGGGTGTATACCCTAAATAATTCTCCGACAATACATTCATGTTGTGTTTGGTGTCGGCATCCATCAGATAATGTGCGAGCATCGTATCAAAGAAAACGCCTTTTACTTCAATACCATACCATTTCAATACCAGCTGGTCAAACTTGATATTTTGTCCTATCTTAATGATTTTCTCGTTTTCTAAAACCTGTTTAAAGCTGTGAACGATTTTCATCGCTTCTGCCTGGTTTTCGGGTACCGGCACATAATAGGCCTCATGGCTTTTAATGGAAAAGGACATTCCGACGAGCTCACAATTATTGGCATCGAGTGAAGTGGTTTCCGTATCAAATGCAAATTTTTCAGCAGCCTGCAATAAATCAACTAATTGTTGAATGCGCTCCGGCGTATCCGCTAAGTGATAATGGTGTTCGGTATTCTGAATATTCTTTCCATATGTAACAGGTTCCTCCTTTGTGGCATTATCCGGAGTTGCATCCTCTGCAAACAGGGAGAACTGTGCTTTGTCAGAAGGTAGTACCGTTTGTTTTTTTGCCGCCACTTCATTCATGGAATAATCTTCCCCTAATATTCTTTTACCCAAAGTCCTGAATTCCAGTTCGGCAAAGATGGCGGCTAACTTTTCTTTATCAAATTCTTTTAAAATAAAATCCTCTTCTTTCCATTTTATCGGCGCGTCTGTGATGATGGTTGCTAATTTTTTGGAAATAAGTGCCATCTCTTTGTGCTCGAGGAGTTTGTCCTTCATAGCGCCTTTTACACTATCTATATTTTCATAAATATTTTCAATGGAGCCAAACTGGCGTATCAGCATCTTGGCGCCCTTTTCACCTATGCCTTTTACACCGGGGATATTATCAACGGCATCTCCCCAGAGCCCAAGTATGTCGATAATCTGTTTTGGGTCTTTGATTTCCCATTTTTTAGCCAAGTCATCCACATTCAGTACTTCTGCCGGCTTTCCCATAAACGGAGGTTTGTGTATGAAAATATTTTCAGAAGCCACCTGTCCTAAGTCTTTATCCGGAGAAACGATATAACATTCAAATCCTTCTTTCGCTGCTTTTACCGCTAAGGTGCCAATTAAATCGTCCGCTTCAAAACCTTCAATTTCCACTACCGGCATATTCATGGCACGAATAATCTCTTTAATATAGGGAACTGCTTTTACTATATCATCGGGTGTTTCCTGACGGTTTGCCTTGTAAAAATCATGTTCCGCCTGCCGGTCTGTTTGCGCGGCTGCATCAAAGACAATGGCATAATGTGTAGGCTTGTATTTCGTTTTTATTTCCCAGATAGTATTCAGAAATCCGGAGATGGCAGACACATTCAATCCTTTGGAATTAATCAGCGGATTTTTCTGCATCGCAAAGTAAGCGCGAAAGATGAGGGCAAACGAGTCGAAGAGATAAAGTTTTTTTGTGGCTGGCTCTGAACTCATCGTGTATGGTTTTGTTGTAATACTTCCCAATATTCGGCTGCACGCCGGGTATGAGGGATGCAAATGCTGCCACCCACTAAATTGGCAATGGCGAATACCTCATAAATTTGTGCTGTTGTAACGCCCAGTTCATGGTTTTTGCCTAAATGGTATTTGATACAATCATCACACCTCAGTACCATGGAAGCAACAAGGCCCAGCATTTCTTTTGTCCTGGCATCAATGGCTCCATCGGCGTATGCATGCATATCGAGATTGAAGAAACGATTGAGCGTCAGATTCTTTTGCTCCAGGATGACTTCGTTCATTTTTGAACGATAGTCATTAAACTCATTTACCAGATCAGCCATAAAAAAAGACTATTATTTCGTCTAAAATACGACAAATAATAGTCTTTGATAATTCCTTGCTAAAAAAAGAAGTGAATTATTTTTTCTTCTTGGCTACTTTACGTGCCTGTGTCCACTCATCGAATAAATCGATACCACGGTTCATAGCATCCAATCGCTCATAGTTCAGGGAGTAATAGATTTTTTTGCCATCTCTGCGTGTACGAACAACATCTACTCCTCTGAGAATTTTCAAGTGTTGGGAGGTAATGGATTGTTCAATCTTAAGTGTGTTGTAAATGACATTTACATTTACTTCTTTTTTGTCGTGGATCAGCTTGATGATTTTTAATCTGAGGTGATGTGCCACTGCTCTCAAAAGCTCTGCCGCTTTTTCGATCTTTTCGGTGTTGAATTCAAAATTTTCCATAAAGACTTTTTCAATTTAGTTCACTACAAATATATGTAATCTTTGGATAGTTAAGCGAAATTATATAGTTAAATATCACAATATTTAACATATCTGAAGGAATTGAAGAGTAATACGTAAAAAAAATTGATTTTACTCAACAGGGATCGGATGATGAACGTCTATTTCACTAATTCATGCAGTAATCTGGAAATTTCATCCATACGTTCATGGTCGACGGAATAGTAAATATATTTCCCGTCTCGGGTGGTAATTACAACACCGGCCCTGCGCAACAAGGCAAGGTGCTGGGAAGCAACGGATTGCTCCAGACGCAAACGGACATATAAGTCTGTCACCGTTAATTTACCTTCTCTATTCAACAAGCGTATCATTTCCTGACGCAGTTTGTGGTTAACGGCGCGCAATACCAGTACAGATTTGCGCAGCACCTGAAAATCAATTTTTAATTCCGGTTGCATAATCGTTTTGCTGTTTACAGACATTGAATTTAGTTTTGCAATTTTAGTTATATAATTATCTCAATAATCGTTCCAAACTTGAAAATATTATTATTGAAGAAAACTATCAAATAATAAACGTTAAAAATATTTATTTGTTTTGCTGGGTGGTATAAAATGCTTTCGCGTAATTAGGCTCAAAATAAGCGGTATCTTCAAATTTCCGTGCTGTGAAACCGGAATAAGCCAATTGGCAAATATCCTTTGCGCTGGGTACAAACTCATCAAAAACATGAATATGGCCTGCCTCCACATGCTTATTTGATTTTGCCGCACCGCTGCCAAACAGTAAATATGTTTTATCGGGCGGAAACAAATGTATGGATGCGGCATCCAGCACCAGGCTGGAAAACTCCTGTATACAGTCCAACCCGCTGTTATAAAAAGAGGTATACACTTCTTCCCTTCTGGCATCAATCATCGGGACAAAAACATCAAAGGCTGTTTGCTGGTACCTGTTTTGTATTCCCACCGTCATTGCAGGCAAGGTGGGAACGGCAATCAACGGAATATCCAACGCAAAACAATACCCTTTTGCCGCTGAAGCCGCAATCCGCAATCCGGTATAGGAACCCGGGCCGGAACTGATGGCAACCGCATGTAAATCGTTAAAAGACAATCCGACCGCTGATAAAACCTCAGCCGTTAGAAGATGTATCTTATCAGCCGCCTTATTGGTTTCCAATACTTCTCTTATACTGATACATTCCCCATTTTTGGAAACCGCCAAAGAGGTAACCGATTGGGCAACTTCGATACATAAAATATATACGGGTGACGGAAACACTGCCTGTATGCTATTTTTTAGCCGTTAGCATGGATTTATAGACAGCTGAATCGGATAACACATCTATAGCTTTCCGGACATCCAGGTCATCCTTTAAACTATTGGCAATTCTCCCTTTTTCATATTTATAACGGCTTACAATCTCCTGCTCAAGGATACGTTTTATTTCCGGTTTAAATTTGGATAAATCCTTCGACTTGTCATGTTTTACTTTTTCTTCCAGTTCTGTAATTACCTTTTGTACATCATCTGAATAGTTGTCATCTTTGACCGTCTTCTTTAAATCTTTTAGTTTCAATTCACTCGGAGTGGTGTATTCATATTCTTTTCCTTTCAGAAAATCGACAAACTGATTGTATTCTTCATCGGTAATGGAAAACTGGCTGCTGTCCCTTAACTCTTTATGCTGATATTTGTACTGATTGGCAAAATGAAAAATGTGATTGTTCGAATATAATGCGATGGTTATCGGGGCAACTTTCATTTCGTCCGTTTTGATATCCGGTTCAATACCGGCTCCGTCTTTCACTATTCTGCCTGTTTTTGTTTTAAACTCCTTTCTCAGTGAATCCGCCAGCGCGCTGGCGCTGCCGTCCGTATTTCTGTGCGAATAATCGATTCGCTGGATACAACGTCCGCTTGGAATATAATATTTGGAAATAGTCACCTTTAGTTTGGATTTATAAGCAACAGGTTTGGTGACCTGCACCAACCCTTTTCCATAAGTGTTTTGTCCTATAATAACGCCTCTGTCCAAATCCTGTATCGAGCCGGAAACTATTTCCGAAGCCGATGCGGAGCCTTCATCCGTCAGTACGGCCAGCGGTATCTCCGTATCAACAGGTTTACCGGTAGTGGCATACTGCATGTTGGCTTCCTGTATCTTGCCCTTGGTATTTACAATATTAACTCCTTTGTCTACAAACGTATTGCAAATATTGATGGCCTCATTCAACAGGCCTCCTCCGTTTCCACGCAAATCGAGGATAACACCTGTCAGCTGCGGATTCTTTTTTAATTCCTTTAACGCATCTTGAACCTCTGTTGAAGCATTATCCGTAAAACTGGTCAGTTTGATATAACCAATCTTACTGTTAACCATGCCAAAGTAAGGTACATTTTCCAAACGTATCTCTTCTCTGTTGAACGATATCGTTTTCTCTTCATTGGAAATGGCCTTGCGGATTTTCACCGTTATTTTCGTGCCGGGTTCTCCTTTCAGCAACTGGCTTACTTCATCAGAATTATATTTCGTGGCTACTTTACCGTTTATCTCCAGAATGGCGTCTCCCGCTTCCAGTCCTGCTTTTTGTGCCGGATATCCTTCATACGGATCGGTAATGATTACATAATCTCCCATCTTGGCAATACGCGCACCAATTCCCCCATATTTTCCGGTCGTCTGCAACTGATATTCATCCAGATCTGCACCGGTAATATAGTTGGTAAACGGATCCAGGCCATCCAGCATCTTATTAATACCATCGGTCATCAGTTTATTCGGATCAATATCATCAACGTAGTAGTTATTCAGTTCTTTATATAACTGTGTAAATAACTCCATGTTCTTAGCAATCTCGAAATAACGGTCTTTATCCGCGGCATGAGTATGGAGAATTAAACAGAGACATAAAATAGTGAAGAGTCTTTTCATGGGTATAGTATATTACTTTTTTGTTAGAACTTAAAACTACTAAAAATAGTTTTGCTCAATGGTTAAAAAATATCAATTATTCAAGGGACAGGGTCATACCCACTGCCACCCCAAGGATGGCAGGATAAGATTCTTTTTACCGCAAGGTAGCCACCTTTAAACAAACCGTGTTTCTGCAATGCCTGAATGGCATAGGTGGAACAGGAAGGCTGGTAACGGCATTTGCTTGCTCCCAACAACGGCGAAACAGAGTACTTGTATAGCTGGATAAGCAGTACAAAGGGGAAAATCAATATTTTTCTTAAAATGGACATTTATACAAAAATCAATGGAATTAATTGATTATCTGTGAAATAAAACAAAAAAACAATGACATATAAAAAAGATAGCGCTCAATTTGTCTTTGAATCTCCCACAAATTATATTGAACTTTACTGGGTGAGAAAACTGCTGCTTATTGTATACACATGTTTGATGCCTTTACTTTCTATGGGGCAGTTAACTCAATATGTCAATGGTTTTGATTACAAAAATATAAATACTCAATCATTTATTCCTATGACAGGTTGGAATAATAATCAGAAACACATCTTGACGATATTAAAACACAGTTTTGAATTACAGGAAATCATCAGTCACCCAACGGACACATTATTCATCTGGAATTCATTGATAGGAATAAAAAGCATCTACACTAAAGACTCCTTATTGCTATGTTTTATCAGGCCGGCTGACGAAGTGAAACGCCCCTGTATCTTACTGACACATGGCAACAATGCCAAATACAGAAGCAGCTGGAGCGAACTCATGAACTTTTACGCAATTGACCTTGCCATGCGCGGTTATTGTGTGGCGTACTATGAAAATCCAAGCAGTTTTGAAGCAAAAGAAATCTCTGCAACACTTAATGATGATGACAGCCATTTGCTGGCAAATGCGCGCAATGCTTTTTACAACGGATTTCAATCCGCCGTAGCCGCCAATATCTATGTCAAACATCATGCTGCACTGTATCACATAGATACTACCAGGCTTTTTGCCGGAGGCTATAGTTTTGGAGCATTTCTGTCATTGATGATGGCAACAGCCGATGCGGGTAAAAATTTCACAGACACCCTTTTTAACCGTCAGGGGAAATTCACGGCAAAATCTATCTATAACGACCCTTATACAAAAAATATCCGAAACGCATTCAGTATAGGCGGAGGATTACCCAAAGATGACACTATTGCAGATAATAACAGCAAGATGGGGGAATTTTTAGACTCGGAGGAAACGGATTTATCCTTCTTGTTTTTTCATGGAAGAACAGACAATTTTGTGTCCTTCGATTTAACCAAGTTTTCCGACACTCTGGAAGACCCTGCTTACTTCTGGGGTGAAGGGCCGCGTGCACTGATGAATAAAATTGAAGAACATCATTACCCTGTCGCATCCAGATTATTTGTCAACTGCAGGGGCGGGCATTCATTCCTTACATCTGTCTGCGGCTACAGCAATCCGTATTGCCTGCCTCAGTGGCAATGGCAGTATCTGCTGGCACCGCCGAATGAACTGTCAAACACCAGCACCTATTTTCAGGATGCCTACCGCGATACCTTATTGCATTACATCGCCTATATGCATACACAAATACACGACGTGGATGGTGTAATCTGCGATTTTCTCCAGCCGGCGATAACCGGCAACCCTTCAGTTTTTCCAACGGCTGTATATTATATTCAGCCAACCGATTCCTTCACCTATGCCCGGCCGGAAGGGTACTATACACTGAGGACAAGGGATTGCGAAGGAAATGTAATTGTCATTAGCAGCTTACATGAAAACAGCAGCGCAGATGCAATGCTTAGAATATATCCTAATCCCACTAACGGGCAACTGACTATAGAGAGTCGAAAAGCGATACGTCAGATAACCCTTTATTCATTATTGGGCGAACAGTTACAACAAATCAACTACCCGGAACAGCAACCCTATATTGATCTGAGCCACCTGGAATCAGGACAATACCTGCTGAATATCTCGCTCAGCGACCGGATTATTTCGAAGAAGGTAAGTGTATTTCATTAAGCAAACGTTGCATCAGTTGCGTTACAGCGGCATCCACCTCATTACATGATTTTATCTCCTTAGCCTGGTAGCTCAGCAAAAACATCATTTGCCGGTGCTGGGTAGCCAGTTGTTCATGAATGGCTGGTTTTTGCAGACGGACACTCTCTCTCATCAGGCGTTTGAGGCGGTTTCTGTCGGGGGAGTTAGGAAACAGTTTCCTGGAGACCGTAAATGCAAATTGCGCCGGAAAGGCGCAATTCAATTCACTCTGTTTATAATAAATTCTTAGTGTCGGATTTTGTACAAAGGTTTTTTCGCTGAAGAGTAAATCAAGTAATTTTTTACTTTTCAGACGTTCGTCTTTGGTGAAGGTAAGCCGTATATGTTTATCTGTTCCAGCTATTATTTTCCTTTTCTTTCGTCAGAAATAGATAATTTTTTTCTGCCTTTAGCTCTACGCGCGTTCAACACGGCTCTGCCGCCTTTCGTTTTCATACGCTCACGGAAACCATGCTTATTCTTTCTTTTTCTTACCGATGGTTGAAACGTTCTTTTCATCTTATTAATTTGAAAATTTGAAAATTTGAAAATTTGAAAATGACTTTATTCTCAAATTTTTGGAATGCGAAGATACGATTTAATTTGAAAAATGGAGAATGAATCCATTTGAAAATGCTTTTTTTCCATAGAAAATCAATGATTTAACTATTTGGAAAACTCATTCACGAGACATAGCAGGCTAATCTCCTAATTATCAAATCTTTATCGGTTCATCGTCATCAGGAATTCTTCGTTGCTTCGGGTACCTTTCATCTGCTGCAACAGGAATTTCATAGATTCTTCCGCAGTCATATCCGCTAAGTGGTTACGCAGTACCCACATTTTCTGTAAAGCATCTTTATCTAACAATAAATCATCACGGCGGGTGGAAGACGAAATCACGTCGATAGCCGGGAATATACGTTTGTTGGACAATTTGCGCTCCAGCTGCAATTCCATGTTACCGGTTCCCTTAAATTCTTCAAAAATGACCTCGTCCATCTTGGAGCCGGTTTCTGTCAGCGCCGTAGCAATAATAGTCAACGAACCGCCATTTTCAATATTCCTGGCTGCACCGAAGAATTGTTTTGGTTTGTGCAAGGCATTTGCTTCCACACCACCGGATAGCACCTTTCCGGAAGATGGCGCCACTGTGTTGTGTGCACGCGCCAGACGTGTTATGGAATCCAGCAGGATAACCACATCGTGTCCGCACTCCACCAAGCGTTTTGCTTTTTGCAGCACAATATTCGATACTTTCACATGTCTGTCAGCGGGCTCATCAAAGGTAGAAGCTACCACCTCCGCGTTTACACTTCGTTGCATATCCGTTACCTCTTCAGGGCGTTCATCTATAAGCAAGATAATCAGATATACTTCCGGGTGATTTTTGGCTATGGAGTTGGCGATATCTTTCAGCAACATCGTCTTACCTGTTTTTGGCTGCGCAACAATCATACCACGCTGTCCTTTGCCTATGGGCGTAAACAAATCAACCACACGGGTGGAATAATTGGTGGCATCCTGGAATAAATCCAGTTTTTCCTGCGGGAATAACGGCGTCAGGTAATCGAACGGGATTCTGTCCCTGATCTCCTGTGGTGATTTACCATTAATAACTTCTACCTTCAACAAGGCGAAATATTTTTCTCCTTCTTTTGGGGGACGGATAGAGCCCACTATCGTATCTCCTGTTTTTAATCCCATTAATTTAATCTGGGACGGTGAAACATAAACATCATCGGGAGAAGACAAGTAATTGTAATCTGATGAACGCAGGAAGCCATAACCCTCCGGAATGATTTCCAATACGCCCTCGCCTAATATCACCCCATCTAAATCTATATTAAATTCCACCTTTCTTTCTTCCGGCAACGGAGAATCGTTTAGTTCTTCCGTTACCTGTTCTCTGCGCACCGGAGAGGGAACAGCAGTATGCTCCACTTCTTTTTTCTTTGTCTCAAAAGAAGGCAATTCCGTAGCGGATATCATCTCTTCTTTGGCATGTTCCGCATGCATCGCATTTCTATCCGAAAATGGATTTTCTTTGGCTTTCTTTTGCGGCACCACTTTTTCGGCCACTTTACGCGGAATGCGCACCCGCTCTCTCTTCGCCTTTGGCTGTTCTTCTTCGGTAGCCTCTGTATTTACTACCGTTTCTTCTTCTTCATTTGGCTCTTGCATATCTTGTTTTTTTAGAATAAGCTCAATTAATTCTGGTTTTTTGGATTTGGCAATCTTTGCCTTTGGTATCAGCAGCTTCTCAGCAATTTCTTTCAATTCAGGGAGTAACATTTCTGTTAACAGGGAAATATCGTACATACGTCGAACTGGTTAGGTTGGAAAAATGAAAAACATTAAGGCAGTGGATTATAGAATCGTTCGTTGAAATTGGTCAATAAATCTTGTGGAAATTTGATTGATACTGCAAATAAACAACTTTTTTAGCAAAATCGCATGGTTTATGTTACTTTTTTTTGAAAAATACCCATTTAAACAGGCACATTTACGGTAAGCCGACTGCAATTTCTATCTTTGTAGCACAATACCAACGACAAGATGCTTACCATTGACCAATTACGAAAAGATCCGACGTTTGCCAAAGAACGATTAGCGCACAAACACTTTAAGGAACTACAGTTTGTAGATGAAATTATCGTGCTGGACGACCAACGAAAAGCTTCCAAATCCAGACTGGATGACTTTCTGGCCCAAAGGAATGCTTTATCAAAAGAGATTGGCATTTTGATGAAGGAAGGAAAAAAAGAAGAGGCAGAAGCACAGAAAAATAAAATAGCCGCCATCAAGGAAGAAGCAGATGTTTTAGAGGCAAAGGTGGCGGATACCGAAGCGCAAATTTTCGAACGGCTGGTACAGCTGCCGAATTTTCCGAACAGTATTGTGCCAAAAGGTAAAACACCTGAAGAAAATGAAATTGCCTTTGCGGTTAAAGAAATTACCGAACTGCCGGAAACGGCCTTACCACATTGGGATTTGGCCAAAAAATTCGACCTTATTGATTTTGAACTCGGCAATAAACTAACGGGTGCCGGATTTCCGGTATACAAAGGCAAAGGAGCCGCATTGCAGCGCGCCTTAATTACTTTCTTTTTAGATAAAGCCATTGAAGCGGGCTATCAGGAAGTACAGGTACCGCACATGGTGAACAAAGATTCAGCATTTGCTACCGGCCAGTTGCCTGACAAAGAAGGACAAATGTATCATGCCACCATGGATGATTTTTATTTGATTCCGACTGCGGAAGTACCTATCACCAACATTTACCGCGATGAGATTATAGATGAGAAATCACTGCCAATTAAGAATGTTGGTTATACGCCCTGCTTCCGCAGGGAAGCCGGCAGTTATGGCAAAGACGTGCGCGGACTGAACCGTTTGCACCAGTTCGACAAAGTAGAAATCGTGCGCATTGAAAAACCGGAGCATTCATATACCGCACTAAGCGAGATGCTGAAACATGTGGAGGGATTATTGCAGGCATTAGAGCTTCCTTACAGAATTCTGCGTTTATGCGGCGGTGACATGACGTTCTCTTCTGCGCTGACGTATGATTTTGAAGTATTTTCCGCAGCACAAAAACGATGGCTGGAAGTAAGTTCCGTTTCAAACTTTGAAACTTTTCAAGCGAACCGCCTGAAGCTGCGTATCAAAGATGCCGACAACAAAAAGACACTGGCGCATACCTTAAACGGCAGTGCTCTCGCATTGCCCCGAATACTCGCCAGCTTACTGGAAAATCATCAGACGGAAAATGGAATCAGGATACCGAAAGCATTGGTGCCGTATACCAGGTTTGAACTTATTTCGTAAAGCAAGAATGAACTTATTTTTATGTATTTTTGTTTACAAAACGAATGGATTTCTTACAAAAAAACACTGCCCAGCTTAAGCAACTTTGTAAAAGTTACAAAGTGAAGAATCTATATGCGTTTGGTTCTGTACTGACCAATAGATTTGATGAAAATAGTGACGTGGATTTATTGGTAACTTTTGATAGCGTTTCGTTGGATAATTATGCAGATAATTATTATGATTTAAAATTTTCTTTAGAAAAATTATTAAACAGAGAGATAGATTTACTGGAAGAAAAAGCCATTAAAAATCCTTATCTTAAAAAAAATATCGACGAACATAAAAAAATAATTTATGCTGCCTGAGAATATAAAAACATGGCTGTATGATATTATAAATGCGATCGAAGAAATAGATTCCTTCTTTGAAAACAACCCAAGATCATTTTCTGAATTCACCGGTGATATAAAAACAAAACGAGCTGTAGAGAGAAATTTAGAAATTATTGGGGAGGCTGTTGCCCGAATAAAGAAACAAGAGGCTGATTTCTCATTGGCAAATGACAGAAAAATAATTGATACCAGAAACAGGATTGCTCATGGTTACGATACCGTTTCTGATGATATAATCTGGAGTATTATTATCAATCATTTGCCATTATTAAAAACTGAAGTTCAAAATTTATTAGCATGATATCCATCTCCGAAAAAGCAAAAGAGCGCGTATTGAAGATGTGGGAAGAAGACCATCTTTCCCCGAATCATTTCGTGCGTGTTTCCGTCACGAGCGGCGGTTGCAGCGGACTGACGTATAACATGAAATTTGACGACCAGCAGCAACCGTCGGATGAAGTCTTTGAAGACAAAGGTATCAAACTCGTGGTAGACCCAAAAAGCATCCTGTATTTATTGGGAACCGAATTGGATTTTTCAGAAGGACTGGATGGGAAAGGATTTTACTTCAACAATCCGAATGCAGCCCGTACCTGCAGCTGCGGGGAAAGTTTTAGTTTGTAATCTTCATTATTACTCTTAGTGTGCGGCTCTAAACTGCTCCAGGAACCGGACGTCATTTTCAGACAGAAGCCGGATGTCTTTAATCTGGTATTTCAACATCGTAATACGTTCTACTCCCATTCCGAATGCGAATCCTGTATACTTCTTCGCATCAATATTGCAATTTTCCAATACTTTCGGATCCACCATGCCACAACCCAGGATTTCTACCCACCCGCTGTATTTACAAACATTACATCCTTTTCCTCCACAGATAAAACAGGTGACATCCACTTCTGCCGAAGGCTCCGTAAACGGGAAATAGGAAGGACGGACTTTTATTTTAATATCCGGTCCGAAGAATTCCTTGGCAAAAAAATCCAGCGTCTGCAGTAAATCTGCAAAGGAAACATCTTCATCAATATATAATCCTTCAATCTGATGAAAGAAACAATGTGAACGGGCAGAAATCGTTTCATTTCTGTAAACTCTTCCCGGCGACAAAATACGGATAGGCGGCTTTTGTCTTTCCATTACCCTCACCTGAACCGAAGAAGTGTGTGTACGCAACACTACATCCGGATTCACCTGGATGAAGAACGTATCCTGCATATCTCTGGCGGGATGGTCTTCAGGCATATTCAAAGCGGTGAAATTGTGCCAGTCGTCTTCAATCTCCCTGTCTTCCTCCACAGCAAAGCCAAGCCGCTTAAAAATATCTATGATTTGATTTCTGACAATACTAATGGGGTGACGGGCACCCAAAGGAACCACATCACCGGGAAGTGTCAAATCTATGGATTCTGTTCCAGTACTTAATGTTTGTTGAAACTGCTCCTGATGTGCCGCAAATTTTTCTTCGGCAGCCTGCTTCACGCTATTTACCAACTGTCCGAATTCTTTTTTTCGTTCATTCGGCACATTCTTCATCTCAGCAAAAATATCTTTCAAAACATTTTTAGTTCCCAGAAAACGGATACGAAATTTTTCCAATTCGTCCGGGGAAGCAATCATTACTTCATTGACTTCCTCTAAGAGTGCTGTCGTTTGCTGAAAAATATCCATCCTTCAAAATTAAAAAAAGAGGCATAAAAAATGCCTCTTTTTAAGTTGTATAATGATTAATTTAAAATTTTAATTCGTCCAATGAGACGGTGTGAGAAACCTGAGGTACCAACGGATCAGTATTTCCATAAATCTCTGCTTTAATGGTTACCGGAGATGCTTTCCAGTCTATGGTTAACAAACCGAAGTTGACATATTGCCAACCGCCGTTTGGCAATCTGATGGCATCGTTTGTTGAACTTACTTTATCTTCATGGTGGGTGATACCACTAGCTGTAAAATCGTAAATAGGATACATGCCGTCCGGTTGTATTTTGGTAAATTCCGCAAAGTGAACATCCCCACTCAGGAAAAATACACCTTCTGCGCGGGTGCTTTTCAACAAGTCAATCATTTTCTGTTTTTCCAACGGAAGCACTGCCCAGTTTTCACCGCCATTATAGAAGGAGTTAAATTGTAAGCTGGACATAATGATTCTCACTTTTGCCGGCTTTTTAAGTTCTTCTTCCAGCCATGCCCATTGTGTAGCACCCAAAATGGTTGCATCCGGAGACATCAGTGTATCATAACCGCTTAATGCGGCACCTGGCCCTGCAGCTTTGTAAGGTGTATGATTCCAGCGTAAATCCAGTAAAATAATCTGAACTTTATGAGCATCGTCTCCGTAATATACGGCATCATAAATACCGCCATCCGGGCGATTGTGACGAGGTGCATCAGCCGGTATTCCCCAAAACTTAAAGAACTCCGCTTTAGCTACGCCTTTTACCGGATTGTCAGATGTACCATCATTCTGCCCTGTATCATGGTCATCCCAAATCGAAAGAATCGGAACATTCGCTCTGAGACGTTGGAAAGCTTTGTCACCGCCCAGTTGTGCGTAAGCTCCCCTTATATAATCTGGAGTACCCGGAGCCAGTGCAAAAAAATCTGCATATACACAATCACCGCCAAAAATGAACAACTGAGGGTTTTTCTCTACTATTCTGTCAAAGATTTTCTTGTCTCCCAGAAACTGTTCACAACAAGAGCCAAAAGCTATCGTAGATAAATTACCGTCATCTGTTGTTGAGGTAGTCTTTGTGCAACCTGCTAGTAAAAACAACGCTGCAGCAAATAGAATTGTAAATTTTTTCATGGAAATGTCGTGTTAAATTGTATTGTATAAAATTATGGATTTTATGTGAATTACCTTTAATTCTGTACACACATTTAACATTATTTTTTCATTTAATCTTCAGGTTGACTGAATAACGATGTAATTAGATTCTCAATGCGTATTTTTATGCGATGTTTGAACAATTTTCCAAAGAACTCTATCAAGCATTTCAGCGTCCGTTGCCCGGAGAGGTGGCACATCAGCCTTTAAAACCATATTTAAACATCAGCAAGAACATTGACGTGCCCCTGTTGATTAAGCCGAGACTCGGGGCTGTCATGGCATTGATTTATCCGGTTAACAATGAGCCTTATTTGTTATTCATAGAACGTCCTGTTTATGATGGTGTGCACAGCGGGCAGATCGCATTTCCGGGTGGCAGGATTGAGAAGAAAGATGCTTCCTATTTAGAGGCGGCTCTGAGAGAAACGAAGGAAGAGATAGGTATTGATCCCCATAAAATCTCGGTTGTTGGCGCTTTGTCGAATGTATTTGTATTTGCCAGTAATTTCATGGTCTATCCATTTGTTGGTGTCTTGCAGGAGCCGCCACTGCTGATTCTGGAAGAGAAAGAGGTAGCTTCCACGTTGCAGATACCGCTGAACACCTTTTTACAACCCGGCATCATTAAAGAAAAACCTATAAAAAACGCACTCGGATTTACACTTATGGCACCTTATTATGATTTACAGGGAAAAGTGTTATGGGGGGCCACTGCCATGATGGTGAGTGAACTGGCAGCCATTATTCAACGGGAAAATATACAGCTAAGAGGATTATAACAGATTTTATCGTGCATCCACTTCCAACGATAACTGTATCGCTTTATCTACTTTGCTTCTCCCTGTCTTTTTTTTTGTCTTAAAGGAAAAAAGGATGGTGGTCAACAGGATGGCTAACGAGAATTCAAAAAGCATTAAAAAAAGATTACCCCAGTGTTGCAGGAAATAGACTAATCCGATAAAGAGGATATTCACTCCAATGAGTATAAAGGTTGCCTGAATATGTGAACATCCCAAGTCAATCAATTTATGATGAATGTGGTTCCTGTCTGCCAGAAACGGTGATTTCTTATTGAGAATTCTTAATGAGAATGCACGCAATGTATCAAAGACCGGAATGATTAATATGGCGATTGCCATTGCGGGTGCCGATACGATTTTAACACCGTCACTGCTTCCACTAAGTAATACTATCTCATTCTTCTCGATAAACTGTATCGCCATGACGGCAGCAAGCAACCCGATGGATAAGCTCCCCGAATCTCCCATAAAAATCTTTGCCGGCGTATAATTATATTTTAAGAATGCCAGCACCGCGCCACTCATGGCCAGAGCCAGTATGGCGTAATCAAAAAATCCGTAATAATAAAACCATGCACCAAAAGCAGCTGACATTAAGATACAGATACTTCCTGCCAGCAGATTGATACCGTCAATAATATTAAAGGCGTTGATGATAAAAATAATAGTGGTTACTGACAACAGAACACTCGGAAGGTAATCTATATAAGAAATACCAAACAGGCCGTATAAACTGGTAAGACGGATATCTCCCAAGATGACGATAATACAGGCCGCAAAAATCTGTCCTATAAATTTTTTGGTGGGCACCAGCTCCACGATGTCGTCTTTGGCACCTAACATGAAGATAAAACACAAAGCCGCCAGGATATATCGCATGCCATTAGCCGGATAAAACTTTCCAAACAAACACAGGCTAATCATAAAACCGCCGAAAATACCCACCCCGCCTAAGGTCGGAATAACATCATAATGAGACTTTCTGGCTCCGGGCGTATCGAATAAATGTTTAATCTTTGCCACCTTTATAATAGAGGGGATAAACATATTCGTAAGCACAAAAGAAGTCAAAAGGGCTGAAACCAATAATAAATAGTCGCTACGCATACTCTTCGATAACCAAAGTTAATAACAATAATTTAAAAAACGTGAAAAAGCGTTAAAGATTTCGCAGGATTTTGATGTAAATCATACTGATTGTTTCCGTTGAAAATAAGCCTTCTGCTCTTTCTCTGGCATTCTTTCCAAATAAAACCCGGGTTTTTATATCTGATAAAACGAATTTTTTTAACATTTCGTATAAAGAATCGGAATTTTCGGCTTTACAGATAAATCCCGTTTGCCCGTCTACCACAGCATCTTTACATCCGGGTGCATCGGATGTAATGCAAGGCTTGCCCATAGCCATCCCTTCCAGAATAACCCTGGGCATTCCTTCCCTGTAGGAGGGCAGCACCAAACAGTCTGCCTCACAAATAAATGGACGGATATCTTTGGCATATCCCTCATAACAGACAATTCTTTCCTGTATCCATGCGTCCAGTTCCGTCTGCCGGATGGTCGCCGGGTTATCCGGATCTATATCGCCCAACAAATGAAATGCCGCGTTAATTCCCTCCTCCCGCATTTTTTTTGCTGCGGCTATATATTCATAAATGCCTTTGTCTTTTAACAGCCTTCCTATCATTAGAAAGTGGACGGTAGCGGATACCGTATTCTTTGGCGGACAATACTCAGGGGAAAATTTTTGGGTGTCAATACCGGAACCGGGTACCAGTAGTGTCTTTTTTCTGCGAACCAGTTTGTTTTGTACAAAAACCTCCAAATCGTCAACATTCTGGAACAATACCTTATCGGCAAATGAAAAGGCAAAACGGTATAAGGCATGAGCCACCTTACCTGCTGTGCTTTTATTCAAGAATGTATAGCCCAATCCCGTCACGGTACAAATGGTTTTGGTACCCGTCAGTCGGGCGGCAAGTGTTCCATAGATATTCGGCTTGATCGTGTATTGCAACGCGGCATCTATTTTATTTATTTGGTAGATACTCCTTAACTCATTCATCAGCATAAAATCGTTGAACGGGTTAGTACCTTTACGAGCCAGTTTTTTTAGTTCAACAAATTCAACCCCCTCTTCTATTAACATGGCCACATATTCGTCTTGCGGCGCTATAGCCAGTACACGGTATCCTTCGGCCTGAAGCGCCTTTATAAGTCCCAGCCGGAAATTATATATATTGAATGCCGTATTGGCTACAATGCCTATGGTTAGCTGTGCGGACATGAAATAGCAGAATTTGTAATCATTTATATTATTCGTTCATATACTTTCTCCAGAAATTCTGGAATACTATCAAGGCCCACACCTGCGCATGCACATCGCCGGGATTATGCGAAAACAAGCGTTGTTTCAACTCCCGTATCATCGACGGATTAAACACCCCTTGTGATTGAATGTATTCGTCCGCCAGCCAGTCGTTGAGAATCTTGTCTTTCAAATCCGTCCTGAACCACTGCAACAACGGCACCTCAAATCCTTTCTTCGGTCGGTTATATAATTCGTTTGGTAAAATTTCGCGAAAGGCATCCTGCACTATCTTCTTCTTCATCTGACCGTTTATCTTGCTCGATACCGGTAATGAGAACGCAAACTCCACGATGCGATAATCTAAGAACGGAACCCTTACTTCCAGCGAATTGCGCATACTCATTCTGTCCACTTTTACCAGCATATCGAAAGGCAATACCATGCCTACATCTGCCAGCAGGCAATCATTCAGTGTGCCGTCAAAGTCCACGGCTGAGGAGAACTGCTGGCGGGTTTCAATGATTCCGGTCATTGCAGCATCCACTTTGTCCTTCAACAAACGATCGGTATATTCTACGTCATTGATGCAACACCAGCGCCACCATCGTTCCGCCGGAGACATATCCATCCCAGCTGCAAACCGCTCCAACTGACGGATTTTATTTCCCAGCTTCCCGCTTCTTGATTTTGGCAGTCGTTCCCATACCGGCTGCAACAGATGAATCATATTGGCCTGCCAGCTTCCGCTTCGTGTCTGCCATTCTCCATAGTGTTTATTATATCCGGCAAATAACTCATCGCCGCCATCACCACTCAATGCAACGGTTACCTGTTGCCGTGTAAATTTAGAAAGGATATTGACCAATAAGGCTGAGGAGTCGGCAAACGGTTCATCCGTATAGTCAAGCAATTCATTCAAACTCTGAAACAAATCATCATTCTTCAGTTTAAAAACTGTATGGTTGGTTTTGAAATGTTTGGCGACCAGATTGGCATAAGGCGTTTCATCAAAAAATCCATTGCCTTCAAACCCAATGGAAAACGTATTGAGGTGAGGCGTATGCCTGACCGCCATAGCCGTAACGACAGAGGAATCGATACCACCACTGAGGAATGCTCCCAGCGGTACGTCTGAAATAAGTCGCAACCGTACCGAATCATCCATCAGCTCTATGAATTGTTTCTTTTGCTCGTTATAGGAAAGCTGATTTTGCTCTGCCTGCAATGCATTATAGGGAATCGTATACCAACGGCCGACCGTTGACACCTTATCTTTAATTTCAACATAACAACCCGGCTCAAGGCGTTCTATATTTTTGAAGATGGAATGCTTGCCAGGAATATAATTAAGTTGAAAATAAAGGCTCACCGAACTCCAGTTGATTGCTTTCGGAACAGGAAAATGCAGAATTGCCTTTAATTCTGACCCGAAGAAAAAATAATCTTCATCCTGATAATAATACAAGGGTTTTATTCCAAAACGGTCGCAGGCGATAAACAGATTCTCTGTTTCTTTGTCATAAATGGCAAATGCGAAAAACCCATTCAGCCTGTGCAGGCAATCCTTGCCGTAGTGTATATAGGCATACAGCAATACTTCCGTATCCGACTGTGTCCGGAACTGAATTCCTTTTTGCTGAAGTTCATTCCGTATATCCTGATAGTTGAAGATTTCGCCGTTAAAGATAATTGCATACCTGCCGGTAGCATCATAGATAGGCTGATTAGCCTGCTCGGAGGTATCAATGACAGATAAACGGGCATGCACGAGGGATGCCCTTCCGACAGTTACGAAATTTTGGTTATCCGGACCGCGCCTGCTTAAAGAAGCAGCTGCATGTTGCAGCCATTTTTGTTCTGCCTTTTTATCCTTAAATGAATATGCCCCTGCTATTCCGCACATTTCTGTTTACTATTTCGGAATACAAAGTACGATTTTTATTATCACTTTTTGATGCTAAAAAAGCAACAAAAAGCAGTATGCTATTTAAGGTAATTGTTCTGCTCCACAAAAAATTTGTTTCGTGAAACAGGTGCCATGGCTGGCGGTGTTACAAGATTTATCACTGCGTTCGAAATGACAAGGAACAATGCGTTAACTATTTCTAGAATCCTCCCCCCAGTTGAGTTTTTCTCTCAGGGTATTGAGGTAAGAACTTTCCGGCATACGCAGCAACTTAAAAGAAAATCCGGCTTTTCGCACCGCCAATTGATAGGTATTATCGACGTTTTTGGAGCGCGAATCAATGGAACATAAGAAATTATTGGAACGGCATTCCACTTCAAAGGACAACACCGTATCGTCAGCTATAATTATGGGCCGTGCATTAAGATTGTGCGGTGCTACAGGTGTTAAGACAAAGGTACCGGAAGTCGGGAATACAATAGGCCCGCCGCAGCTCAATGAATAGGCCGTAGAACCCGTAGGGGTGGCGATAATCAGACCATCCGCCCAAAAGGAATTAAGGAATTCGCCATTCAGGTAGACATGTACCACTATCATGGAGGAGGAATCCGTCTTATGGATAGTGAATTCATTCAGTCCGTAATTCACCTCGCCAAAAACAGGTTTATTGGTTTCTACACAGATAAGCGTTCTGTCCTCAATTGTGTATGTATTTTGTTCAATGGACTCTATCAGGTGTTTTATTTCTTCTTTATGAATATCTGCCAGGAATCCCAGCCGGCCCATGTTAATACCGGCCACCGGAATCTCGCTGTCACGTACTAAATGCAAAGTATCCAGCAATGTGCCATCGCCGCCTAACGTAATCAGCAGGTCTATAGTCCCTTTTACATCATGATGGCTTTTGAAGACCTGTATATTTTGTTTTGGAAGGTGTTTTTTAAGCGATTTATAGTACTCTTCAAAGACGGATACAGAAAAATTTTTATGCTGCAGCTGCAGCAATAACTCCAACACATAGGGCGTGTGCTCTTCTTTAAAAATCCTGCTGTATATACCTATTCTCATTCGTCTTTCTGTTATTTGTCTTCCGATTTCAGCAAGCCTTATAACGGCTGTTCAAAATGAATGTAAAATCCATGTTGCAGATATCGGTTGCAGCTATATTCCAGCCGCAGCAATTTATCATTGAAAGTTACCAAATTTACACCAACCCCAAAACCAAATTGCCATTTATTTCTGTATTTGTTGTTTTGCACGGTATAATAATCCCAGGCATAGCCCGCATCAAAGAAGGAAGTAAGGTACATATTAAACGGCAAATAAGCGAGCGAGGAATTAAGGATAGGCGAATTCCTGGACTGTAGTTTTTTCAATCTTCTCAACTGCAAATCAAATACCCTGAACCGGTATTCATTCTTGAACAATAGAAAATGCTGCCCGTCTATCACATTTATTTCATAACCCCGGATGGCATTTGCTTCGTATCCGAATGATTTTACCGGCTGCAAACTATAGGGCTGCCGGAGTGGCCAGGAGACCTGACATTTTACCATAGCCGCCGCCGAAAACCGGGGATGTTTTTTCCATAACAGATACTTGCTGAACTGCACACCGGCGGTGGTCATTCTCGTTTTCATGAACCCCAACCCGTAGTTGGTAAAATTGGCAGAGAAGTACCAGCCATCAGTCGGGTAGGTTCTGATATTCCGGTAATCCGAAACAAAGGTATAACCAATCTTGAAGGCATGCTGATGACGCGCACTGTCGAGAAAATAATCCGGATTCGCGTGATGGACCGAGTCGCTGATAACACTGTATCCGTAACCAATCTGAAAATAATGCGTATTATGAATTTTCTTCCGGTACGATATCTGCTGTGTTATCTGAATTTTTTGTAATTGCCAGGATGTTCCCAGATTCATGAATGCAAGTTCATCATCCAGTGTATTGTAAGCAATACGCTTACTGCGCGACATATTAAACAAGATGGATAACCCTACTTGCTCTTTCCTTCTGTTGAACTGGGGAATGGAATAGCCAATGTCCAGGCGCTGCGCAAAACCAAAACTCATGGCAAAGTAAAGACGGTCATTTCTGCCGGAGAGGTTATCCCAGTTGAGCTGAATCCCATATTGCAGCCGCTTGAAATCATGTCTGTACTGTCGCCACCATTCCGCCACGTTCCGGTCGGCAAAAGCGATGATTGGCGCAGGCAAAATCACCCATCGTTCCCTGACCTTAATAAACAGGTCAAGACTGTCTTCTTCCCAATTTTTTATATTAACCGTAACTTCATTAAACAGTTTGATATTGAAAATATTGAGCCTGTTCTGCAGCAGCACAATATCCATATCCTTCGCGGGAAAAGAATCATTCTGATGAATGGTCATTTCACGAAGAATAACAAACGCCCTTGTTTTCTTATTCCCTTCAATGTAAATATTTCTGACTTTCAGAAAACGGGTACTGTCTTGCGCATAAGACAAAGACAAGGCCATTAATGACAGTAAAAAAAAGATTTTCCTCAAAGCTCAATATTCCGGACAAAGGTACAAGAATATATCCTGACATTGAGACAGTACTGTCTGTGGATATGTGAAGAAATGGTTAGACAAAACCGATTAACGGTATAAAAAAAGTCCGAGCATCTGCCCGAATATGCCAATAATAAAACCGGCATAGACTTCCTGAAGGGTGTGTGATTCCAGATAAAGCCGTGCACTCGCTATCGCTCCGGTCAGGACAATCATGATTAAAAAGAAGTAACTGACATCCGACTGGGAAAAAAACAGCATCATCATCACCGCCATCAGCGCTCCGCTGATACCGACCATGTGCAGGCTCAGTTTGTAAAAAACATTAATGACAAAAGAAATAAATAGAGAAACCAGCGCACCCATCATGAAAATCATCATCATATAAGGAAAGTTGGTTTTGCGCATGGCAAGATATGCCCACACATAAAACACAATGGTTGCAACCAACGGAATAATCCGCTGTTTATTATCCGGCATCGACAAACTGTCAATAAAACCAAGTTTCCGCATCATTAAGATAGCAATAACCGGAAACATAAACGTATTGATAAAAACTATGGCGATAACCACAGCTGCCGGCATACCCGCAAAGGAAAAAGGATTGGTCAGCAACAGGAAAAGCGCCATCCAGGTAGGAATGGATAACGGGTGAAAAAGATAGGACAGGATATTGGATAATGTTTTAATCACCGTATATTTTTTATATTTTATTCATGTTACAACTCTTTACGCAGGCGTGCAACAGGAATATTCATCTGTTCCCGATATTTAGCAACCGTCCTTCGAGCAATGTTATATCCTTTCTGTTTCAATTGCTCGGTCAGGTACTCATCACTCAATGGCCTGGACTTATCCTCCACGGCTATCAAATCTTCCAGGATTTTTTTCACCTCCCGTGTGGATACCTCTTCACCGCCTTCCATCTGCAACCCTTCTGAAAAAAAATGTTTTAACGAAAAAACACCAAATTCCGTCTGGCAATATTTACTGTTGGCCACTCGCGAAACGGTGGAAATATCCAGCCCTGTGATTTCGGCAATATCTTTCAAGATCATCGGCCGGAGTTTCATCTCATCGCCTGTTAAGAAATATTCCTTCTGGAAAGAAACTATCGCTTCCATCGTAACAAACAAGGTATGCTGGCGTTGTTTGATGGCATCAATAAACCATTTAGCGGCATCTATTTTTTGTTTGATGAAGACTACCGCTTCTTTCTGTTTCTTATCTTTCATTGCACCTTTCCCGTAGGAGGTCAGCATTTCTTTAAATGAATCACTGATACGTAAATCCGGTGCATTTTTTCCGTTCAGCAACACTTCCAGTTCTCCGTTATTATTTTCGACGGTAAAATCAGGAATAATGGTCTGATGATTCAATGTCGTCGAAGATTCGCCGGCGCCACCGGGTTTAGGATTCAGGTGGAGAATGATATCCAATGCTTTCTTCAGTTGTGCCTCGTCTATATCCAGCGACTTCATCAGTTTATCATAATGCTTTTTGGTAAAGGCATCAAACTGATTCGTGATAATCTTTAATGCGAGTTTTACATTCGAATTCTGTTCTTTGCGCTCCAGTTGGATTTGCAGGCACTCCTGCAGGTTGCGCGCACCCACACCCGGAGGGTCAAACCGATGAATCGTTCGCAACACCTCTTCAATTTCTGCTTCAGACGTGGTGAGATTTTTCTGAAAAGCTAAATCATCCACAATGGCATCCAGTTCTCTGCGCAGGTAGCCATCGTCATCGATACTGCCAATCAGCTGATCGGCAATCTGCCATTCATGTTCATCCAGATCCAGCAAATGCAGCTGCTCATCCAGAAAATCATGAAAAGTTTTCCCGACAGCGAACGGTGTTGATTTCTTTTCTTCCTTACCCCTGTAATCGCTTTCATCACTGTTGTAATCAAAATCGTCCTTGGTATATTCCTGCACATCTAAGCTGTCAGCAAAGTCATCTTCGTTGTTGTCTTCAAAGGATTCATCCTCTTCATCCCGGATCTGTTCGGGCTCTGACAGGTCTTCTTTATCGCCATCATAATCCGACAGGTTTTCTTCTAAAGCCGGATTGATTTCCAACTCTTCTTTTATACGTTGCTCCAGGTTAGCAGTAGGAACTTGTAATAACTTCATTAACTGAATCTGCTGAGGAGACAGTTTCTGAAGCATTTTCTGGGATAAGCGTTGATGCAGCATTAATTAGACAATGGCAGGATACAGTATTAGCAAATAATTTCCATCGCAAAAATAGGAAAATGGAATGGTATAAAAAAAGTGTTCTGAATGATTAATGATTCAGAACACTTTAAGTGGCAATAAAAATTATATCCTATACTAAACAAGAAGGCACTATTTTACAAATATAGATTCGATATATGCATATTGTGTGCCGTCAGAAAGTGTAACCGGCGTCCCGTTCTTCCAATATCTGGCTACATCAACGGTTCCGTTAAATTCATTGCCTGCCACATAAATATCATCCTCAGATAAAAAAAGGGAAGTTGTTTCTGCATATTTGGTGCCATCTGTCAAAATCACGGGCACATCGTTTTTCCAGTATTTTGCTACTGCCTCCCTGCCATTTGATTCTTCTCCTGTAATATAAATATCTCCGTCTTTAATCTTTATATCTTTTGCAATGGCTGTTTTAGTTCCATCGGTCAAACTTACGGCAACGCCGTTCTTCCAGTATTTTGCAATGGGTGTTATTCCCGCATTATTTTCATATCCTGCCACATAGACATCCCCACCGGAAACAATAATAGCGTTTGCACGTGCTGCTTTAGATCCATCGGTTAATGAAACGGCCACACCATTCTTCCAATATTTTGCAACATCTTTTGTTCCATTTGATTCAAACCCGGCTACATAAACGTCTGTTCCCGATACAAATATTGAATATGCAAATGCATAATTGCCTCCATTTGTCAGTGCAACCGGAACTCCGTTTTTCCAATACATTGCAACATTCTTTAAAGTGCTGGAATTATTCTCGTAACCCGCAACATAGACGTCACCATCTGAGACAACAACAGAATATGCCCCGGCTGATTTAGTACCATCCGTAAGATTAACGGGAACACCATTTTTCCAGTATCTGGCTACCCAAACAATACCAATAACCTCCTGACCTGCAATATATACATCATCTCCTGAGACAAACACCGAATTTGCACTCGCATCTTTCAGGCCATTTGATAAATTGGTCACAACACCATCTTTCCAGTATTTTGCAATCATAGCTCCTCCGACAGGATTGGTTTCGGTTCCGACTGCATGAATAACGGTCTTCTGAACCGAGTCTTTCTTACAGGATGTAACAGTCAGTGTTAACATCCAAAGTACCGATAGAACAATTATATTTCTCATATCTAACAATTTACATTAAAGATAGACAGGGATTTATTTATATCCTTGTAAAATTAGTATCCGTTACGTTCAAATTAGTATTCGTCAGGATATAATCGAAGATGATTCCGTAAATTTTAAATGGAATGTTTAGAACTCCGCACTTTTGGGTGATCTAGGAAAAGGTATAACATCACGGATATTGCTCATACCGGTAACAAATAAAACCAGTCGTTCAAAGCCCAGTCCAAATCCGGCATGCGGACAGGTTCCGTATTGACGTGTTTCGAGGTACCACCAGATGCTTTCTTCCGGAATTCCGACTTCTGCTGCACGACGTTTTAGTTTTTCATAATCTTCTTCCCGTTGTGAGCCACCAATGATTTCGCCAATGCCCGGAAACAATACATCCATCGCACGTACGGTTTTTCCGTCTTCGCTCTGTTTCATGTAGAAGGCTTTAATATGCGCGGGGTAGTCGGTGAGTATCACGGGTTTTTTAAAATGTTTCTCCACCAGATAACGTTCGTGTTCACTTTGCAAGTCAGTACCCCAATCTACCGGAAACTGAAATTTTTTCTTCGCATTCTTCAATATGTTCACTGCATCTGTATAGGTAAGTCGCTCAAAATTATTTTCCACCACAAATTTTAACCGGTCAATTAATCCGAGTTCATTGCGCTCGTTCTGTGGTTTTTGTTTCTCTTCTTCTGCAGCCCTTCCATCCAGCAGTTTTAGTTCGTCTGCACAATTATCCAGTGCATATTTCACCAGATACTGAACAAAATTTTCCGCTAAATCCATATTGTCTTCCAGTTCAAAAAACGCCATTTCCGGCTCTATCATCCAGAACTCAGCCAGGTGGCGGGATGTATTGGAATTTTCAGCCCTGAAGGTAGGCCCAAACGTATATACTTTGGATAAAGCCATGGCTCCCAGCTCGCCTTCCAGTTGTCCGCTTACGGTTAGGTTTGTTTCTTTTCCAAAAAAATCTTCTTTATAATTAATGCTTCCGTCCTCATTTTTCGGCGGATTTTTCAAATCCAGTGTTGTTACATGAAACATTTCGCCGGCGCCTTCAGCATCAGAACCCGTAATGATGGGCGTATGGAGATAATAAAATCCATTGTCATTAAAATATTTATGAATGGCAAACGCCAGTGCATGGCGGATTCGTAAAATTGCACCAAACGTTTGTGTACGGGGACGTAAATGGGCAATTTCCCTTAAAAACTCCAGTGAATGTCTTTTAGGCTGTAGCTTATAAGTGGCATCTGCAATACCATAAATAGTAATGTTAGCCGCTTTTAATTCAACGGCCTGCTGCCCCTGAGAAGCCACTAATTCTCCCTCCACGCCAATACAGGCACCGGTGAGTATCTTATCAATAGTATCCTGCGGGATAGAGCCTCCTTCAACTACCACCTGTAAGTTTTGTACCGTAGTACCATCATTTAAATTGATGAAAGCAACATTTTTGCTGTCACGTATCGTGCGTACCCATCCGCGAGCTGTTATGTTGTCACCGACTTTTGCCTTGCTGAAAATTTCCTTGATAGTTGGCTTGCTCATACATTTGAATTAAACGACAAAAATACAGAATTTATACGGTGTAGTAATTGAAATTAGTATTAAGTGAATAATACATTCAATCTGTTTGGCATCGTTATAAAAATCTGCCAATATCCCTTATATTTACAGCAAATTATATCAATTATGAGTTATATTCCGGTACTCGATTTGGCCGATTATTTATCAGGAGACGAAGCCAGAAGACAAAAATTTATCCAGGGATTTGGGAAGGCCTATTCTGAAATCGGATTTGCCGCCATTGAAAACCATGGCATCCCACAGGAGGTGATAGACAACTATTACGGGCTGGTAGAAAAGTTCTTTTCGATGCCTGTTGAAACCAAATTAAAGTATGAAAAGATAGAATATGCCGGACAGCGCGGCTATACTTCGTTTGGAAGGGAAAAAGCGAAGCAGAGTGAAGTTGCCGATTTAAAAGAATTCTGGCAGGTTGGTCAATATATTGAAGACGGAGAGGTGATGCCGGCTGCGGATTATCCGAATAATCTGGAAGTGGAAGAAATTCCTGAATTCAACGAGACAGGCAGAAAGCTGTATAAAAGTTTTGAAAATTCAGGCAGGCATTTGCTGCGTGCCATTGCAGAATATTTAGGCCTGGATACTCATTATTTTGACCCCAGAATACACAATGGTAACAGTATTTTGCGGGCCATCCATTATCCGCCAATTACTCAGGAACCTAAAACGGCAATACGGGCAGAGGCGCATGAGGACATCAACCTGATAACCCTGCTGGTGGGCGCCAGTGCGGACGGACTGCAGGTGCAGGATGTAGAAGGCAACTGGCACGATGCAAAGGCAGAGCCACAGCAAATCATGGTGAATGTAGGAGATATGCTGCAACGTTTGTGCAATAACAGATTAAAATCCACTACACACAGAGTCGTTAATCCACCGAAAGAGAAATGGCATACCCACCGTTATTCCATTCCTTTTTTCCTTCATCCTAGAAGCGAAGTACGCCTGGATTGCCTGGAAAACTGTATTGATGCAGGCCATCCACTGGCATACGCCCCCATCACTGCAGGTGAATATCTGGACGAACGATTGAGAGAAATAGGTTTAAAAAAATAATTTAATTTGCTGATTAGCTAATTGGCTAATTGAACAATATGCCATCTGCATTATCCATAAAACTTGGTGACTTCTTATATAAGAATGCTTTTCCCGTTTACAACCTGATTTATCCTTTCTTTAAACGGAGGCAGGATAAACACGAAATAGCGCTCATGAAACAATACATTCAAAAAGGGGATGTTGTGCTGGATATTGGCGCCAATATAGGTTTCTATACGAACATCCTTTCTGAGCTGGTGGGCGAAAACGGAAAGGTATATGCCTTCGAGCCGGACAAAACCAATTACAGCCACCTTATACGAAATGCCGGGCACTTGAAAAATGTAGTATTTTATAATAAAGCCGTCAGCGATAAGACCGGAACAATTACCTTATATCATTCGGACTTGCTTAATGTGGACCATAAAACGTATGCCACAAAAGACTATACCTCCACATCAGAGATTGAATGTGTGGCTATAGATGATGTCATCCCCGGGCACAAAGTAGATTTTATTAAAATAGATATTCAGGGCTATGAATACTTCGCTTTTCAGGGCATGAAGCAACTATTTAAGAAAAATGATAATTTGAAGATTATTACTGAACTTTACCCTTACGGGTTAAATAATTCAGGAACTGAAGTAGCAGACTTTGTATCATTGATTCAAGAAAATAATCTCATTATCTATAAAATGCATGACGGTCAATTAAGTTCATTTACAGCTGATGACATCCGTCAAATGAATAAAGAAAATTACCGGATACATATTCTGGACATACTTTTGAGTAAAACACCTGTGAACTAACACAACAGATAAAACCATCTGCAAATGAAGCCATCAAAGAAAAACATACCGGCTCCCAAAAAACCGAATACTCCTGCAAAGAAAACCAGGGAAACGAATGCTCACAAATCCTCAGGCTTACCCACTCTTTATGGTTTACTGGAAAACCATTTCAGCAAATACAAAAATATATACCTTTCGGTCTGCCTGATGGCGTCAGTTCTTTTCGCATTAATTTGCTTTGACGCCAAAATATCACTGGCAAATGACGATGCGCTGTATATTGAAGCAGGCTCTAATTATGCTAAAAACTTTTTCGGTTATTTTTACGTCGCGAATGCACCCTTGTATCCCATGACTCTGGGGTTACTCATAAAAATATTTGGTGTAAAACTCATCATACTGAAATTCTTTTCGATTGTTTTTTTTGCTTCGGGCATTTTAATGCTCTTTAAAGCATTCGAAAACAGAGTGCCGTATCTTATCCTCATTCCCGCACTGTTACTCACTGTTATTAATTTTCCATTCTTAATGTATGCCAGTCTGACCTATTCAGAATGTCTGTTCTTACTGATACAAGGCCTGTCCTTCTTTTTATTATTTAGATTATTTGACCGGCATATAAAAGAAAACAACAATCCCGTTACCATAAAAGAAACAATTTTTGGAGCTGTTATCATTGGTGGTATCTCCGTACTGATGCTGCTTACACGAAATGTAGCTTCCGGATTCATTGGCATTATTCTGGTTTTTTTGGTGTTTTACAGGAAGTTCTTACTCGCCGGGCTATCTCTGGTTGCTTTTGGAATTATTTATGCAGGTTATAGATTCCTGTTATCAGCAATATGGAAACTGGACAACAGCCAGTTCACCAGCCAAAAAGGTATTATGTTCCAGAAAGATGCCTATAATCCCCAGATGGGACAGGAAACGATGTGGGGGTTTGTGGAACGGTTTTGGGGAAATTGCCAGATTTATATTTCTTCCAGACTATACTATGTTCTGGGTTTTCGGGAAGAGATGGCTCCAAACAATATACCTCTTACATTAGTGAGTATCTTCCTCATCTTAGCAGCCGTATGGTTTATGTATAAAAACAAGCACATCCATCTTTTATTTGCAACACTATTTTTCTCCGGGCTGCTTGCCTTTTCTTTCTTTTCATTACAAACCTCCTGGGGTCAGACACGCTTTATTATGGTCTATCTGCCCTTAATACTAATGTCTGTATTTTATCTGATTTATGAATTGACATTAGAAGTCAGCCTTGCCCATATAGTTTTTCCTTTTGTATTTATTATTCTATTTTTTACCGGCTTATCCGCTACTCTAAAAGAAGCAAAAGAACGGTTTCCCGTTTTTATGGAGAATATTAATGGGGACCCCACCTTTGGATATACACCGGACTGGCAGAATTATATTAAAATGACGAAGTGGTGTGCGCAAAATTTACCTGACGAGACAAGACAGGTAGCGGTACGAAAAGCGCCCATGTCCTTTATCTTTTCGGAAGGAAAGGAATTCTATCCCATATACAATACGCCTACTGAAAATCCGGATTCTTTACTTATTCCACTCAGGCTATCCAAGGTAAACTACATCATGACGGCTGAGTTGCGATTGGACCCCAGCAGGTATCTGGAAGGCCAATTTATAGGCACTATGCACCGCTATATCTACTATATTGCCCAAAAATATCCGGAAGCGTTCCTGCCTGTTCATCAGGAAGGTGAAACCGAAAAGGCTTTACTTTATAAGATACGATGGGACTATATTGATTCTTTGAAAAACAGTAACCCGGCGGCGAAATAAGTTCTCCTCTTCCCGACAGACACGTTTTATAATATATCTATCTAACATAATCTTATAACCCCACTCCTGATTAGAGTGGGTTTTTTGTGGTATATTTGGGGAATAATCTATTTTTGATGAACATTGTCTTTAGAAACATCCCTTTAACACGGATTAAAATATTTGGGGCTAAAATCCTTTTATTTTTTACCGGTGTTTTTGTGGACACCAGAAAGAAACATCTTATAAAAAGAAACGATATCAACTTTGAGGTTGATTTAACGGAAGGCATTGATCTGTCATTATACCTTTTTAATGATTTCCAGTCTCACGTTTACGAAAATAAATTTGTTACCTTGAAAGAAGAGGATGTCATCTTTGATGTTGGCGCCAATGTCGGTATTATGTCTTTAAACTTTGCCAAAAAAGCGAAAAACGGAAAGGTGTACGCATTTGAACCAACCCATTATGCTTTAGAAAAATTTAAGAGAAATCTGGAGCTAAACCCTGAATTAGCCAACCGTATTTCCATAACCAACTGTTTTATTTCCGCAAAATCAGATGCCAACCCTAATATAGTTGCTTTCTCGAGCTGGAGCCTGACCAAACGAACAGAGAACGATCACGAATTCCATCTCGGTACGCCTATGTCTGCCGAAGGTGTCCCTTCTATCACTATGGATGACTTTGTACAATCCAACAACATCCGGAAATTAGATTTTATTAAAGTGGATACGGACGGGCATGAATACGAAGTATTCTCCGGCGCGAGAAATACCATTCAAACCTTAAGGCCAAAAATTATTTTTGAATTAGGATTGTATGTGATGAAAGAAAAAAATTTCGACTTCGATTTTTACTGGAATTATTTCCATCCGCTTAATTACAAACTATATGATTCGAGCAATTTGAAAGAAATAACCCTTGAGAATTATAAGAATCATCTGCCAAAATACGGCAGCATTGATGTTTTAGCAATACCACAATAACATGTTATTCTCTATTCGAAAACAAACCATTTTCAGTCACTTTGAATCCATTGCGGAAAATTATTTAAATTACCGCAGGCGATTCTCTTATTACGGAAATGATATTATCAATTACCTGAACTTCTTCATCAGCGAAACAGACAGCGTACTGGAAATCGGGTGTGGATGCGGAGAAACGATTCACGGGTTAAAGGCAACTGATAAAACCGGTATTGACTTCAGTCCCAAAATGATTTCAGCTGCTCAAAAATCTTATCCGGATGTATCCTTTCATGTGATGGATGCCGAAAAGATCACTCTGGAAAGAAAATTTGATGTCATCATCTTCAATAATATCATCGGCTATCTCGACAATATCCAGGATGTCTTTTATGCCATCAAGAATAACTGCCACGAACATACCCGCGTCATCATTTCTTATTACAATCACTGGTGGGAGCCTGTTCTGAATCTGGGTGAAACGATAGGCATCAAAAAAAAATCGCCCCAGCAGAACTGGCTGGATGCTAAAGATATTTCCAACTTGCTATATCTGTCAGGCTTTGAAACCTACAGAACCAACAAGCGCTTGTTATTCCCCATCAATATTCCTGTCTTTTCGTGGCTGTTGAATAAGTATATCGCAAAACTGCCGATTTTTAAGTCACTCTGTTTAAACCAGTTCACCTTCGCCCGTCCGCTCTTAAATTATTCTGAAGAAGAAGCCGGAAGCAAATACTCTGTTTCCATTTGTATTCCCGCACGCAACGAAAGCGGCAATATCGAAAACGCGATTTTGCGTCTGCCGAAGTTTGGCAAGCATCAGGAAATCATCTTTGTGGAGGGCAACTCTTCCGACGACACCTGGGCAAAGATTCAGGAGATACAAACCAAATACCGCGACTCGCACGACATAAAAATTGCACAGCAGGAAGGCAAAGGCAAAGGTGATGCCGTACGAAAAGGGTACTCCATCGCCACACAGGATATCCTGATGATACTCGATGCAGACCTGACGATGCCGCCGGAAGAATTGCCTAAATTTTACAACGCCATCGCCACCGGAAAAGCAGAATTCATCAACGGCTCGCGGCTGGTATATCCTATGGATAAAGAAGCCATGCGTTTCCTGAATACGTTGGGCAATAAATTTTTCAGCAAGGTATTTTCCTGGCTAATGGAGCAACCCATCAAAGACACACTTTGCGGTACTAAGGTGATGTTCCGGGAGGATTACAATAAACTCGCCGCTAACCGCAAATTCTTCGGAGATTTTGACCCGTTTGGCGATTATGATTTGCTGTTTGGCGCTTACAAACTCAATCTGAAAATCATCGATTTGCCTATACGCTATAAAGAACGTACTTACGGGACGACTAATATTTCCCGCTTTCAAAATGGTTTTATGCTATTAAGAATGTGCTGGTTTGCCGCCGGGAAAATTAAGTTCTGGTAGCCCAACCCGTCATTTCGTTGTTAGTAGAAATCTTGCTTTAGTCTTCATTTAAAATAACAAGAACCTGTTGTGCGATTTAAAACACATAGGCACATAGATTTTTTTAGAAAGAATGTGCTAATTAGTGCAATATATACGGAATTCCCATTAGTAAAACATAGTATCGCCTCAGGCGATAGCTATACGTCTCTATTAAATTGCATCTTTCACTCTACTTACCTAAATAAGCAAATAATCAAACTAACTATGTTCCTATGTAGTATTATTAAACTATTCACCGTACAAGCGTTTAACAAGATTTCGCTTCGCTCAGAATGACGGCACTCTTTTGGGAAATTACTCTTTTGGTTTCTTTTCTTTCTTGTTGGCGATAAAATATTTGAGGAAGATAATTTCCTTTTCTGTAAGGAAACGCCATTTGCCGCGTGGCAGGTTTTTCTTCGTCAGGCCGGCGTACAAGACACGGTCGAGCTTCATCACCTCATATCCCAGGTGCTCAAAAATGCGGCGCACGATTCTGTTTTTCCCGCTGTGTAATTCGATACCTACATGTTTGTCATCGCCGCGCGGAAGGGTATATTCCACCTGATCCACATTTGCTCTGCCGTCTTCTAAATCCAATCCGGCTCTTATCTTCAATATATCCTTTGAGTCCAGTGCCTTGTCGAGTTCCACCTGGTATACTTTCGTTACTTCTCCGCTGGGATGCGATAATTTTTGTGCCAGCTCCCCGTCATTCGTCAACAGGATAACCCCTGTCGAATTCCTGTCTAATCTTCCGACCGGATACAGGCGCACATCTTTCACCGTACTTACCAGTTCCATTACAGTTTTGCGTTCTCTGTCATCCGATGTGGTAGTTAGATACCCTTTCGGTTTATTCAGCAACACATACACTTTTTTCTCTCCCTGTACACGTCTGTTCTTAAATTTCACTACGTCTTTCGGCTTTACCTTGTATCCCATTTCCAATACCACTTCATCATTTACCGACACATAACCGGCCTTGATGTATTCATCGGCCTGTCTGCGCGAACAGACACCGGCATTGGAAATATATTTATTGAGGCGGGTTTCTTCCTGAAGCGGCTGTTCTTTAGGTGGCGTAAAATTCTTCACCGCATGCTCAATTTTCATGGCAAATGTATCATTCTTTGGAACAAACGACTTCTTGTTTTTCTGGAAGTTAGTTTTGTTGGTCGGCGGCAATGCTTGTATTGGCGGCCTCGATATTCTCTTTCTCACCTATCTGATTTTGAAGTTCTTCAAATTCTTTTAGTTTCGGCAGCTCATCCAGTGAGTTGATACCGAAGTAATCTAAAAATTGCTGTGTTGTTTTGTATAATAACGGCTTGCCGGGTTCTGTACTTCGGCCAGCAATTTCTATCAGTTCTTTTTCCATCAGTTTCTGAATGGTGTAATCAGCATTCACACCTCGAATGGTTTCAATGATATGCTTGGTCACCGGCTGTTTGTATGCAATAATCGCCAGCGACTCCAAAGCTGCCGTCGTAAGTCGTTTCACGGTATTTCTATTGAGAAATGCGGAAACTACGGTATGGTAATCTGCTTTGGTCAGAAACTGGTAACCGCCGCCGACTTCACCCAATTCAAAAGGGAACAGGTCGTTGTTATATTTTTCTCTAATAACAAAGATAACGCCTTCAATTTCCTCAGGAGTAAAAGCTACCTCGGAGGTCTTGTTCAGGTAGGCCACCAACTCCTCCGTTTTAATCGGACTTTCAGCGGCAAAAATAATGGCTTCTATATTTTTTTGTACTTCTTCCACGTGGTAAAGATACGAAAAATAGTAGTGAGTAACGAGTAGTAAGTATTGAGTTATTAACGTTAATTACGAAAATATTATTTATATAGAATAAGAAACCGGATATGATTTTATCCGGTTTTTAAACTATCCTTTGGTATAAATTTTTATTACCCATTGCTCAAGGCTGCCGCACCGGATACGATTTCCGTTAACTCGGTGGTGATGGCCGCCTGACGGGCACGGTTGTACATGATGTTCAGTGATTTTAATAATTCGTTGGCATTTTCTGTAGCCTTGTCCATCGCCGTCATACGCGCTCCGTGTTCCGACGCATTGGAATCCAGTAAATAGCGGAAAAATTGTGTCTTCAGAATCTTTGGAACCAGATCATTCAGGATTTTATCCTGCGCCGGTTCAAAGATATAGTCCGCTTTACCCTTTCCGCTGCCCTTAGTTGGGACGGTGGTCTGAATCGGGAGAAACTGCTCAGTTGTTGGAATCTGAGTGGCGGCATTTTTAAACTGACCATAAACCACTTCCACTACATCATACTCTTTTTGTTCAAAAGCATACATGATATATTCTGCCGCTTTTGCCGCATTCTCAAAAGTAAGACTGCCAAATAAACCACCAAAATCATTATTCACCTTTAATTTAGAAGACTTGAATGCATCATACCCTTTTTTGCCAACCGTTAAAATATCTACTTTCCCCTTCGCCGCCAGTTCAGGATATTTCTCATTAAGCAATAATTTTGCCGACTTAACGGAATTGGCGTTGAACCCTCCGCACAATCCTTTGTCAGAGGTAATCACCACAATCAGAACTTTGCTGACCGCACGTTGCTGAGCGAAAGCCAAGTTCATCTCGCCACCCAGGTTGGAAGCGATATTCTGAAGAACCTTATTTAATTGGTTTGCATAAGGACGAATCTGTATAATCCTGTCTGTTGCTCTTCTCAACTTGGCAGCTGACACCATCTTCATGGCTTTTGTAATCTGCGTGGTAGATTTTACAGAGGCTATTCTTAATCGTACTTCTTTTAAATTTGCTCCCATCTTTCTTTAGCGTTTAAGATTCGAGATTCGGGAAAATTACTCACATATCCCATCACCCTTATCTATTCATCTTTATGCGTATGCTCCTTCCATGGATTTTGCCAATGCTTCTACTTTTCCGGTAGCTTCATCTCCTAACCCGCCTTTTTTAAATTCCGCTAATACTTCCGGATGTTTGGCTTCCAGTGCACTCAGGAAATCCTCCTCGAATGTACGTACCTTCTCTACCGCTATATTTCTCAATAGTCCTTTTGAACCTAAATAGATAATGGCTACCTGTTTTTCTACCGTTAACGGAGAATACTGAGGCTGTTTCAAAATCTCCACGTTTCTTTTTCCTTTATCCAATACCGCTTTGGTCGCCGCATCCAGGTCAGAACCGAATTTAGAGAATGCCTCCAACTCACGGTATTGCGCCTGGTCTAATTTGAGGGTACCCGCTACTTTCTTCATGGATTTAATCTGTGCATTTCCACCCACACGAGATACCGAGATACCTACGTTGATAGCCGGACGCACACCCGCGTTGAACAAGTTCGCTTCCAGGAATATTTGTCCGTCGGTGATAGAGATTACGTTAGTAGGGATATAGGCAGAAACGTCGCCCGCTTGTGTTTCAATGATGGGTAAAGCCGTCAATGAACCACCGCCTTTTACTTTTCCTTTCAGGGAATCCGGCAAGTCATTCATTTTTTGAGCAATCTCATCTTTATTGATAATTTTGGCTGCACGCTCCAGTAAACGGGAGTGCAGGTAGAATACGTCACCCGGATAGGCTTCACGTCCCGGAGGTCTTTTCAATAACAAAGAAACCTCCCGATAAGCAACTGCCTGTTTGGATAAATCATCGTATACGATCAATGCCGGACGACCTGTATCACGGAAAAACTCTCCGATGGCAGCGCCTGCGAATGGTGCGTAAAACTGAATGGGAGCCGGGTCAGAAGCGTTGGCGGCAACAATCACTGTGTAAGGCATTGCTCCGTTTTCTTCCAGTGTTTTCGCAATATTGGCTACCGTAGATGCTTTTTGTCCGCAGGCTACATAGATACAGTAAACCGGTTCACCTCTGTCGTAAAATTCTTTCTGATTGATAATGGTATCGATCGCGATAGCCGTTTTTCCTGTCTGACGGTCACCGATGATTAACTCTCGTTGTCCACGTCCGATTGGAATCATCGCATCAATGGATTTGATACCCGTTTGTAACGGCTCTGTTACCGGCTGACGGAAGATAACCCCCGGCGCTTTTCTTTCCAATGGCATGGAGTATAATTCTCCACCGATAGGTCCTTTACCATCTATTGGTTGTCCGAGTGTATTTACCACACGGCCTAACATTCCTTCGCCCACATTTAACGATGCAATGAGTCCGGTACGTTTTACGCTGTCACCTTCCTTAATTTCATCTGAAGAACCCATCAATACCACACCCACGTTGTCTTCTTCCAGGTTTAACGCAATCGCTTTCATGCCGTTGGAGAATTCTACCAATTCCCCTGCTTTTACCTGCGATAATCCGTAGATACGCGCAATACCGTCACCTACCTGAAGAACACTTCCTACTTCTTCCAATTGTGCTTCTGTAGAAACATTTCCTAACTGCTGACGCAGTATTGCTGATATTTCATCCGGTCTAACTTCTACCATTGTATGTAATTTTTGAATTGTTGAATTGAAGACGAGTAGATATCTATCCGCCTGTATTTTTTAGTTTAAAGAAATTTCTTTCTGTATTTTATTTAATTTATACCGTACGGAATTGTCATACAACTTACCGCCAAAATCAACGATGAATCCACCCATGATGGATGCATCTATTTTCTTATTAATCTTCACATTCGGATATCCGGACTGTGACTGAATGAACTGAACGATTTTCTGCTCATTCGCGGCATCCAATTCCGTAGCCGTTGTTACCGTTACCTCGGAGATACCTTTGAATTCATTATACAATCGGGAGAACGCATTGATAATATCCGTCATATACGGCTCCCTGCCCTGTTCTACCAAAAGTTGTAAGAATTTTTGGGTAACCGCATTGACCTTATCCCCGAAAATCTGATTGACAATCGCCAGTTTTTTGTGTCCCTGTATTACGGGGCTTTTAAAAACCGCTTTTAATTCCCTGTTGGATTTCAATACAGCCGCAATCGTTGATAAATCCGTATAAATAGTCTCTATCGTGCCTGTTTGTGTGGCCTCGTCAAATAATGCTTTTGCGTAACGTCGTGATAATTTTTCTGTTGACATTAGTTCACATTGATTTTGTCTACCAACGAATTGATATAGCTTTGCTGGTCTTTAGCCGCATCCAGTTCGCGTCCCAATACTTTCTGAGCGATTTCAATAGAGATTTTGCTGACTTCGTTTTTTACTTCTGCCATTGCGGCCTTTTTCTGAGCTTCAATTTCCGCTTTTGCATCCGCCACAATTTTAGCTGCATCTTCTTTGGCCTTATTGTGTGCCTCTGTAATGATGGAGTCTTTCACCTCTTTTGCTTCTTTCAGGATTTTAGCGCCTTCTTCTCTCGCTTCTTTTAATAAAGCGGCATTGTCGGATTGCAGTTTCTGCATTTCCTCTTTCGCTCTATCCGCTGCGGAAAGGGCGTCATTGATAGATTGCTCGCGGTCCTTAATAGAGCTGACAATTGGTTTCAGGGCGAATTTGCCGATTAAAAACCAGAATGTCAGAAAAACAATAGTCGTCCAAAACACTAAACCGAAATCGGGAGTGAGTAACGATATTGATTCGAATGCCAATATCATATTCAATAATTTTTACGTTCGATAAAGAACGGAGTTAATAAATAGATTATCCATTCATCAAGAATGATAAAATCATCCCAATGATAGCCGCACCTTCAATTAATGCTGCCGCTAAGATCATTGCGCCTCTGATATCATTTGTTGCTTCCGGTTGACGTGCAATACCTTGTACTGCGTTACCACCTACTAAACCGATTCCAAGTCCTGCTCCGATAGCTGCTAAACCTGCTCCGATTGCTGCAATTCCTGCCATAATGTTGAATTTTTAGTTGTTTAAAATTGTTTATTTAAAATTAATGATGTTCTGCATGATGATGTTCCTCAATAGCGGCACCGATAAATATGGTGGACAGCAACGTGAAGACATACGCCTGAAGGAATGCCACAAACAATTCCATGGCGTTTACAAACAATAAAATCGGGATGGCTATAACACCGCCCGCGGTGGCCCCTCCGATGCTGGTACCCATTTTACCCATAATAAAAATGAGACTCACAATACTCAGCACCGCGATATGACCACCTGTTATATTACCGAATAAACGAAGCATTAATACACCCGGTTTCAGAAACACCCCCAATAATTCAATTGGTGTTAGAATGACCAATACCCATTTAGGCACCCCCGGCATGGCAAAAATATGCTGCCAGTAGTGTTTATTTCCGCTCAGGTTGATTAACAGGAATGAACAGAATGCCAGCACAAAAGTAAACGAGATATTTCCGGAGGAGTTGATGCCACCGATAAAAGGAACCAAACCCAGTAAGTTATTGATGAGGATAAAAAAGAAAACAGATAAAAGGTAAGGCATATAGCGGTCTGCTTTATCACCCAGAATCGGACGAACCAAATCCTCAGAAAGGTACTGAATAACCGGCTCCATGAATGACTGTAAGCCTTTTGGCGCCTGGCCTTTTCTTTTATCGTATGACTTCTTAATACTGAAGAATACTACAGCCAGGATAATGAATCCCAGCATCATATTAAACACGTTTTTGGTGATGGAGAGGTCAATAAAGGTGTCTCGTTTTCCGGTGGCAGCATCCACCACACGGTTATCTTCCATCTTATAGCCCTCGTGTGTGCCATCCGGTGAATGATGGAAAACAGATGACATGAAAACAGACACCTTTTTGGTTTCCTTATTCACAAGAATACAAGGCAATGGCATGGTGATATGATGACCGCCAAAAGTGGTGATATGGTTTTCGTTGGCATCTGCCACGTGGTGCATGATATGCTCCACTACTTCCTTTGCCACATCTTTGCCGCCTTCCTCTTTAGCCGGTTCCGCTTCGGTGGTATTGGCGCTTACTCCCAATGAAATAAGGAGTGAAAAGAGTAAAATAATTATGCGAGATTTCTTGATCACAGTACTATAAAATGCGGTGCAAAGATAGTAATTTCCAAGGAGAGAAATAGGGTCGCGATAAATTAAATGTGTGTTAAATAGAATAAATAAAAATGCCGCTCATGTGAGCGGCATTTTTATTTATATTCTAAAAAGGGAAGGCTTATTTTGCTCTGTAGATAGCAGGTAAGGTTCCTATCTTTTTCATCCAATTAACTGAGCGATGTTTTTTACGCGCAGTAGCAAATTCAGAACCATTCAACTTATAAACAACAAACTTATCTGCACTAACCTCAACTTTAAATAAGTCCTGAAGCTCAAATGCTCCATCATTTTCAGTATCAGGAGTATCCGTATTAAAGGCCAAATCATCATCTTGAACTAATTCTTTGAAATCCAATATGCCTTTTCTGCCAATATAGGATGTAACAGGGAATGAACCTTGTGATAGTGATAAAGCCCCGTAACCCAATAGACGATAAAAATTTGTATAAACAGAAGCTGTAATAAAATAAACACCTTCCGGAAGCTCGTTTGTTGAGAAAGAGAGGCGCTCCGGATGCGATCCTGTAGCAGCATCATATAAACCCATATCTCCGCCAAGCGTATCAAACACATAAAAATCCATATCGACGGCATTCTTAGTATTTATAGTAGTATCCTCTTTCCCGGGTACAGAACTCCAGTAATGCAACAGATAATCCTTTTCCCAATAAAACTCCATATCTAAATATACATCCGTAGCATTTGTTATGGTTACATCCATAGTAACTGGTGTTATATTTGCATTAGCAACCGTTTGATCTCCAATTGAGAGTTTAAATGTTTCAGAAGGCTCTGGTATATAATCGTCAATAATTCTAATTAAAAACGTCTGAGGAGCTGTGGTATAAGGCTCCCAAACTAATTCAGATATTGGATTATTGTTTTCATCGGTTATTTCATAATCCTCATCAGGTGTAGCATCACCGGCTATTTGTACTATTGGTAGATGGACTTCTGATATCTGCCCTTCACTTAAAGAAACCTGAATAGCAATAATTGTAGATTTACCATCTTCATCAGGTATTGTATCTTCTCTAACAACAATTGAAGATGGTACACCAAGAATATTTACAGAGGCAGATGATTTCACCAAAGTACTGTAATCTTTGAATACATCTTTCTTACATCCTGTTGTTGTTGCAATCGCTAACAACAGAAATGCAGACATAATGGAATTTATTTTTTTCATATTCTTATATTTATATTGAATTAACTATTTTCTGACTAATTTCATATATATTTCTCTCGGCCCCGGCTGAGCGCCACCTGGATTAAAATAACCAACAGACATATCCAAAGTATCTTTTCCACTTGGCATTTTAACAACGTAATTTGAAAAGTCACAATTAAGAGTAGGCAGGTTACCTGGGTCAGCTTCACAGGTACTAATAACTATACCGTTGATTTTTTGATCCTCGCCTTCGTATTTCTTGGGATAACTTATTTTGTCCCCTTCTATCGTGAAAACTAACCTGTTTCCTACAAAACTGGAAATACCTACAACACCAACCATTTCATAAGTAGTCGCATTTAGTGCATTAACAACATAGGTAGAATTCCAATCATTTGGATTGTCCGTCTCGTTACTGTTAATAGGTGTAGCAGTAGATCTTTTATATTTTCCTTTAACTATGCGATATTGACCGGCAAATCTTGCATTAACGAATATCGTATTAGATGTAGGAATCACTCTTCTACCATCATCTAGAACCATAACATACGTTAACAACCAATAATAGCCTGGTTTTAATAAACTGTCTGCTTCAATAGGTTCACCATCAATATTTAGACCGTCTCTTAACTGGTTAAAGCTAGCTGTATATGTAGTAAAGTTAGTGGTTGTTTTATCCGATAAATCAATAGTGTTAAATAATACATTCTCACTCTTCACTTTTTCACCAGTGCTAGTTGTATCACCTGTAAAAAACTGCTTAAATACTTCTATTGACTTTATATTGTGGCTAACACCTTGATAATATTTTAAAGTAATATCAAAAGAAGAATCAATTAATCCGGTTTTGTAAATTATTGCCGGGGTTCTAATTTCAATTAAACCACCTTCTTTAGCATCACCTGTAACAGGGTTGTCGAACTTTGTACAGGAGGCAATTAAACCTATGACAAGCAGCAAAAATAGCCCTAGTTTAATATTTATTTTTTTCATTGGAACAATTTTTAAAAGTTATAAATTTTTATGGTTTCAACCACCAAATTTTAGTCGTTAATAAATCGGCACCTTGATTTGCAACTGCAGCAGTATATGAAGCAGAATTGATAGACTGTTCATTTGATGGATATTGATATCTGGATGGAATCTCATCAATAACACCATCAACTGCTGGTGACAAGACAGGGAATTTTGTTCTTCTCCATTCTGTCCATGCTTCAATACCTTGACCAAACAATGCAATCCACTTTTGTTCCGCTATTCTTTGTAACTCATTCCCTGGACTGGCTGCAATATCTACAACAGGTTTAGATAAATAATTATCAACATCTGCAGGCTTTGTTATCCCGTTAAAAATCAATGAAGCCTCAATACCACTTTTATAATACCCTTCTACTGTACCAGTGGATATAAATGATTTTTGTTTCGCTTCTGCTAAAAGGAAACATAATTCTGCATAAGACATAAATACACCCGGTGCATTGGCAGCCAAATATTTTTTACCTATAGCAGAAATATTTTTATATCCGAATGCTGCTGAAGGAACATTATTATACCCTGAAGGTTTTCCCCTGTATGTACTATCAGATGCTTTCTGCGCATAAACAGGTAATCTCGGATCACCAAGATTGGACAACATATTTATTAAAACACTATTCACCTTCCACTCTGCTCTATTTCCGAAAACTACTGTTTCATAGAAAGGATTGGCTGTAGGTTGTGCTGTATTGAATACAAATGCAGCGTCATCACTGTTAGAAGAGAACCAGTTGCCGCTGTTTACAATAGCCTGTAAGTCTGCTGCAACATTCTTTTTAGAAGAGATACGCATTAAACATCTGAATTTCAATGAGCCGGCAAATTTTTTCCATTTGGTGATATCCCCTTTATACATTACATCCGACGAAGCAGGAACTTCTCCGTTACCCGGAGCCATCAATGTTTGTGCTTCATCCAAAAACGCTAAGATTCCGGTATAAACATCCTCTTGTTTATCATATTTCGGTTTATAAAGACCTTCGCTTGCTTTTAACGCCTCAGAGAAAGGAATATCTCCGTAACAGTCTGTTAAAACGCTGAATCCGTATGCTTTTAACACAAGTGCAATACCTTGAAGATTTTTATTATTTTCCTCAGTTGCTATTATGTACATTTTATTTGCATCATTGACTACATCTTCATAAATGGTTTCCCAGAAATCCTGAACAACCCCGCCACGTGGCTTGTATCTTTCTTCGTCGTTATACTGAACTTTAGATAAATGCTGTGCCCAACATCCACCCATATCTCCACCCACGAAGGTAGAATACATACCGGTTGAGTTGGCAACATCTCCATCTTCACCCATGCAAGTATATAAGATATTCGGGATTAAGGCTGCAGCAGGAACTTTTCCAGGCTGGTTTGGATTGGTGTTCGTACTCTCGAAATCACTACATCCTTGCAGCAATACCGAGAAAATTCCAAATGCTAAAATATATTTTTTCATGTCGTTACTTTTAAATTTTTAGAATTTAATATTGAAGTTAAATCCAATACTTCTCGCTGATGGCAATTGTCCGAATTCCTGACCTTGTTCACCATTCGCACTGCTAAACGCTGACTCCGGATCGATGTGCGGCGCTTTTTTGTATAATATCATCAGGTTACGAGCCACCACACCAAAACCTATATCTTCGATTCTTGTATTTTTGAATGCTTTCTTAGGAAGGTTGTAGCTCACCACCAACTGTCTCCATTTTATATAAGAGGCATCGAATGTACCATTGACCGTTGTACTGTTATCGAATGCAGCATGGTTATAATCTTGCGCTGATCTTACTACATCATTCGGTACAAATACTGGATTATCTTCTGTACCCTCATTCTTAACACCAACACCCACGATACCTGTTTCTCTTCCTAACAATGTTTCGTTCAGCGTACCTGCATATCTGCCCCAAGTATATGTCATGGAGTGAATCAAACCTCCCCATTTCATATCAAATAAGGTACTGATGCTGACACCTTTCACATAAATATCTAAACTAACGCCACCTGTCCATTTAGGAACGATAGAACCAAATACTTTTGTAGTTGGGTCAGGAGATGGCAAACCATTTTTATGGATGATTTGTCCGTCGGGAGCACGTAAATAATCGTGTCCGACAATTAATCCTAGTGGCTGTCCTACTCTGGCTTCTAATGTCATATCCCACTGGCCGCCTAAGATATAAGAATCCAGACCACCTAAAGAAAGTACTTTGTTCCAGTTTTTAGCCCAGTTTAAATTAACGCCGATCTTATAGTCAGCTTTATCCAACAATTTAGCACCGAATTGTAATTCCACCCCGTTATTCTTGATAGAGGCTACGTTATTCCATGCGCTGGTATAACCGGTACCTGCAGAAACGTTAACAGGAACCAATAAGTCAGAACTTTTCTTTTCATAGTAAGCAACATCGAAGTTGATTCTGTTTTTAATAAGTCTTGCTTCCAAACCAACTTCCCAGCTTTTTGTCGATTCTGGTTTTAAGTTCGGATTGTTTAATGTTGATGGGTCAAATATCAAGATAGTGCTTCCTAACTTTAAATTTCTGATTGTAAAGGTCTGATCTGTTCTGTATGGTTCTAACGCTCCGAAAGAACCCACTTTTGAATAACTACCTCTAATTTTCAGGTAGTTCAACATATCCTGATTCTTTTTAATCAACTCTGACAATACTAAACCACCACCAACTGAATAAGATAAGAAGTTATTTGATTTCTTAGGCAAACGACTGGACCAGTCATTTCTAACAGAGAAGTCAGTGTATATCCAACCATCCCAGGATAAACCACCTGTACCGTAGATACTGTATAAGTTACTGTTGATTTGTTCCGTTAAAGTTTGAGCTGTTGTACCGGATTTTACGTTACCGATAGTATATAACCCCGGTAATTCTAACGCATCTGCCTGTACTGCTACTCTTTTGTAACGCTCTGTCATTAAGTTACCTGCCAACGTTAAGGTTACCCCTAATCTGTCTTTCAGGAATTTATCATCATAACCAATCATCAACTCGGAGTTCATTTCCGTAGCATTTCTGTGGTTTTCTCTGAAGAAACCATCCAGTGATTCGTTTGTTCCGATTGATTTTTGCTCTGTAATAACACTAGACCAGTAGTCAACCCCTGTTCGTGCTTTTACAAACAAGTATTTTTTAATCTGATAATTCAACTGGATATTACCAATGAGTCTGTTTTTGTCATATTTGTTCAGGTTATTATCCAACACCCAGAACGGGTTGTTTTGGAACTGTGTATTCCAGTTGTATGGAGTTCCTGCAGCAGGTCTTCCTGCTCCTACTATCGGCAGGTTTCTCCAATCTTTTAATGCATTGAAATCCACATTACGTCCTGACCAGATGGTTTGTTGTACGAAGTTTTCAGAAGCATAACCACCTGTTGGCAAGTTTCCTGATTTTTCTTTAATATAATTTAAGGAAAAACTGGAAGTTAATTTTTCTGTCAATTTTCCGGAAGCATTTACCGCAACGGTATATCTGTTAAAATCGGTATTATAAATCATACCTTTTTGGTTGTTATTACCAAAAGAAAGTCTGTATGTAAATTTATCGGTAGCACCTTCAAATGCCACACTGTTGTTCCAGGTAATACCTGTTCTGTATAAACTTCTTACGTTATTAGGTCTGGAAACCCATGGTAATGGTTTACCACCTACTGTATAAGAATTCCACTGAACAAACTCTAATCCTTTATCCAATGGTGGTCCCCAGCTTTCATCCACAGCACCGTCAGCATCTCCTTCATCACCCCAGGTAAAGAAATCTTTATTTGGGCCTTGTCCATAGGAATTTTGAAAATCAGGTATTACTAATGGCTGCTCAAACGTCAATGAAGTATTTAATGACACGCCAATTGGGCCTCCTTCTTTGCTTTTAGGTCCTTTTTTTGTAGTGATTAACACTACGCCGTTTGCAGCGCGGATACCATAGATAGCCGTTGCTGTTGGGCCTTTCAAAACCTGAATATCTTCAACGTCATCAGCATTTATTGAACCAATACCATTTGGAAGGTCAAATCCGCCTGTAGAACCTGCGTCGCTAAAAGAACGGTTATCAATAGGAACACCATCAATTACATATAAAGGCTGGTTATTACCTGTGATGGAGTTACTTCCCCTAATAACCAATCTGGATGAAGCACCTACTGCTCCGGAACTGCTGGTTACCTGTACGCCGGCAATTTTACCACTCAATGAGTTAACAATATTTGTCTCTCTGGCTTTATTGATATCATCTCCGCCGATTTTCTGTACTGCATAGCTTAATGCTTTCTCTTCTTTCTTCACACCTAATGCTGTTACTACCAATTCTTCCAGCACTTTTCCCTCAACAGCCATAGCTGCATCAATTTTGAGAGCAGTAATTGGTTTTTCTAAATTAGTGTATCCAACGTAAGAGAATACTAAAGTAGTAACATCTTTTGGCAATTCCAATGTGTACTTTCCATCAATGTCTGTAACGGTGCCAATTGTTGTACCCTTTCCTGTAACGTTCACACCTATCAGTGCCTCACCGGTGGTTGCATCCTTTACAGTACCGCTAAGGGAGCGGTTCTGCGCAAATACCTGAGCTGTCAGCAACAACCCAAATAACCATAATAATAGCGTTTTTTTCATAAAGACTAACTGGTTTTGTTAATAATTCTTAAAGAAGTTAAATGTATGTTAATCCGCAATATTACTACATTTTTTTAAGAAACAAGAAAATTTTTAAGAATTTTTAATGGAATCTTGGTGTTTCTCCCGAAATATACAAACAATCAGTTAGTGGTTTATTTTGTATAGTCAGCTATTACTATACTTTAAAGAGGATAATGTGCCCGTAAGTCCCAATAAAATAAAGCGATTCCGGACTCTCTTCTTTAATAGTTTATTGTCTGCTCTTCCATATATTCCGGCATTTGCCTGAACTCATACTGCTGATTTCTGAGCCTTGGTTCAAATCCCGCAGCACGGATAGCATCTTGAATACTTTTAGAGGTAAAGCGATGAGGTGCACCGGCGGCAGAAACTACATTTTCCTCTATCATAATAGAACCAAAATCATTGGCGCCGGCCTGCAGGCATAATTGTGCCACATTTTTACCGACAGTCAGCCAGGACGCCTGTATGTTCTTAATATTCGGCAACATGATTCTGCTGATAGCCAACATACGGATATATTCATCACCGGTGACTTGATTGCGGATATTACGCATCTTTTTCAGCAAGGTTCCTTCATCCTGGTATGGCCATGGAATAAACGCCAGAAAGCCCCTGGCATCGGCGGGCTTTTCACTTTGCACCTGGCGTATCCAAACAAGATGCTCCATTCGCTCATAAATTGTTTCAATATGCCCGAACATCATGGTAGCAGAAGTGGTGATGTGCAGCTGATGTGCGGCTCGCATCACATTCAGCCATTCTTCACCGCTGCACTTGCCTTTTGCGAGCAACCTCCTTACCCGGTCATTCAGGATTTCGGCGCCGGCGCCCGGCAATGAATCCAGCCCCGCCTTTTTAAGTTCTTTCAGCACTTCCGTATGCGACAAACCTTCCAGTTTACAGATATGCGCTATCTCGGGAGGCCCGAGCGCATGTAATTTTAGTTCAGGATAGATTTTTTTTATCGCTGAAAATGTATCAACATAAAACTTAAGTCCTAAATCCGGATGGTGTCCGCCCTGTAAAAGCAACTGATCGCCGCCATATTGGATGGTTTCGTCGATTTTCTTCTTATAGGTCTCCATATCCGTGATATATGCTTCTTCATGCCCAGGTTTTCTGTAAAAATTACAGAACTTACAATTAGCCACACACACATTGGTTGTATTCACGTTCCGGTCTATCTGCCATGTTACAATATTGTCCGGTTTTTGAATTTTACGCAATTGATGCCCGATGGCCATCAATTCGGCTGTTGGAGCCTGCTCAAATAAAAACACCCCCTCTTCTATGGTCAGGAATTCAAAACGGAGCGCTTTTTCGTATAAATCAGAAAGAGTCATTTTGTTATTTTACAGTACAAAGGTAAAATGTTGTGATGAGATAATGAAACAATGTACCAATGGTTAAATTGCAGATAAACACATTAAGTTATTGTTTCATTGTTACATTATTTAATCTACTTTTGCAGCATGATTGATTACAGTAAAGAAGTATTTAAAAACGGGCTGATACTGATTCATCACCATGATACGACAACTCCCTTCGTGGTGGTCAATATACTCTACAACGTAGGCGCAAAACATGAAGATGAAAACCGTACAGGTTTTGCACATTTATTCGAACACCTGATGTTCAGCGGCAGCAAACACTTTCCGGATTTTGACAAACCGTTGCAGGCAGCATCCGGAGAGAACAACGCCTTCACCAACAACGACTATACCAACTACTACGATATTGTGCCTGCATCGAATATTGAAATTCCGTTGTGCCTGGAAGCAGACCGTATGTCCAACCTGTCCATCCATGCAAAGAGCCTGTCAGTACAGCGAAAAGTAGTGTGCGAGGAATTTAAGGAAAACTACATCAACCAGCCGTACGGCAATGTATGGCACCTGCTGCGCGAAATGGTGTACGAACAGCATCCGTATAAATGGCCTACTATCGGCAAATCGCTGAAACATGTCGAAGACGCCACCCTGAAAGATGTTCAATCTTTTTATGATAAATATTATGCCCCCAACAATGCTATTCTGGTTATTGCGGGCAACATCAACAGAGAGGACGCATCGCGACTGGCGCACCGCTATTTCGATGATATGGCCCCCGTACCATTGACACCAAATAAATTTTCCGAACCTGTTCAGACGTCTGCCAAAGAAAAGACCGTCTACGAATCTGTTCCGCTGAATGCAGTGTACATCGCGTTTAAAATGTGCGACCGCATGCAACCGGAATATTACCATGCGGATATTGTTTCCGATATTTTATCCAATGGTACTTCTTCACGGCTACACGAACGGCTGGTCAAGAATGAAAAGGCATTTGTCGAAATCGACGCATATATTTCCGCCAGCAATGATGTCGGTATGTTTACCATAGAAGGGAAAGTATCTGAGGGCTATGATGTACAAAAAGCAACCGGCCTGATTTGGGCGGAACTGGAAAAGATGCAGCACGAACCCGTCAGCGAGCAAGAATTGCAGAAATGTAAAAACAAGATGCTGACATATATGAACTTCTCGGAAGCCAGCCTGCTGAACCGCGCCATCAGCTTAGCCTACTACGAGCTGCTGGGCGATGCCAATCTGATTAATGAAGAAGAACGACAGTATGACGCCGTCAGTACAACAGATGTGCAAGACTACGCCAAAAAACTTTTTCAGAAAGAAAAAAGCAATACTCTTTACTACCTCAAAAAACAATAATGCTGCATGACCTTACCTGCTATACACGAAATAGACAATATCATCTTTCCGGAACCGGAACATTTTACTTTGCCCAACCGTATTCCAATGTACGGATTCAACGGCACCAAAAACGATATCCTGCGTGTGGACCTTGTTTTTAATGCAGGCAGATGGACGGAAAACAAACCTTTGCAGTCGGCATTTGTAGCCAGCCTGTTCAAGAGCGGCACATCACACAAAAATTCGTTCGAAATTAACGATATGATTGAATCTCTCGGCAGCACCATCAAAACCGGCTCAGGTTATAATTCGTTCACGGTTGCGATTTACTGCATGAACCGGTTTCTGGAGCAGACATTGTCATACGCGTTGCTATGCCTGAACGAATGTACCTTTCCGGAAAAAGAACTGGAGCATCAGAAAAGAAAATCATTAGCCAACCTGTCTCTTTCGCTTGAAAAAAACGACTATATCGCGGATAATACGTTCAAGAAAGAAATCTTCGGGGCTGCGCACCCCTACGGGTATGAAACCAACAAAGAGGCCATTGAGCAACTGACACAGGACGACCTTTTTCACTATTACAGACAAGAACTGATACCGGAAAAATGTACGGTTTTCATTTCAGGAAAATACGGAAAGAAGGAGCTTGATATTTTGCACCGGACTTTGGGGGGATGGAAACGGGATACCGTCATTACATCCGCTACTGAAACCACAGAGGGTTTTCCTTCATTTAAACGAAAAACGATTCATATTCCAAAAGCCGACTCCGTTCAGGCCTCCATCATAATAGGCAATACGCTTTTTACTAAAGAGCATACTGATTATGCTGCATTCGTTCTACTGAATACCATTTTTGGCGGCTATTTCGGATCACGCCTGATGAGTAATATCCGCGAAGAAAAAGGGCTTACTTACGGCATCCATTCTGGATTATTTACGATGAGGTATGCCGGTTTGTTTTCTATTCAGACTGATACCAATCTGGAGAATCTGGGAATCTGCCTTCGTGAAATATATTCAGAGATAGAGCGTTTACAAAATGAGCGTATTCCGGAAGCGGAAATTTCCTTAGCCAGAAATTATTTGCTGGGGAAATTCCTGAGCAGAACAGACGGCCCTTTCAATCAGGCGGAAGTATTCAAGAGTTACAGCATAGAAAATGTTAATATTCACAAATTCTCCGAAATCGTGGAAACATTAAGACAGACAGATGCCGTATCTTTACAACTACTGGCGCAACAGTATCTCCGGAAAGAGAATATGCTGGAAGTAACTGTTGGCTGATCTAATAAATTATGTTGTTACGTAATACTGATATACTTAACTTTTTAACACAACACAAGGTTGAGTTGCGCAGATACAATATTAAACGTATCGGATTGTTTGGATCGTATGCACGCAATAACGCATCAGAGAATAGTGATATTGATTTTCTCGTAGAATATCAACAGGGTAAAAAGAGTCTGAATAATTTTTTAGAACTAATAGACTTCTTAGAAATGTCATTCCATAAAGACGTAGAATTGGTAACAAAAGAATCGGTAAGTAAATATATTTTCCCATACATAGAAAAAGAAATACAATATGTACAAATCATCGATTGAAATAATCAGGCATATTTATATCGAAGCAAAATATATCGTCGAATCCTCAGAAAATAAAAGTTATGATGATTTATGCAATGATGAGACGTGGAAGAGAGCCATCATCAGAAGTTTGGAAATTATAGGGGAGGCTTCAAAAAAGATAGATGAAGAGACTAAAGATAAATTCTTTTTCGTAAAGTGGGGAAAGATGGCAAAAATGCGAGACAAGCTGATTCATGATTACTTCGGAGTCGATTACGAAATTGTCTGGGATGTTATATCAAACAAAATTCCTGAACTATATCATCAATTAAATGAAATCTTATCAGAGGAAGATGGAAACAGATAACATTAACCACAGAAGGCTTGTATTTAAGTATTTATATTTAACCATCTTATGGTCTCTTTGTATTTTATATACCTCCATTAGCTTTTCCCAAACGGAGTACGAAGCGCCGAAATTGGTTTGTGTACGCAACAATGCCAGTCAGATGGAACTCAACTGGACATTGCCTGTAAGTCCTAATCCTTGCTTTACCGGATATGAAATCTACACGTCTGTCGGAAGTAAGAATGGCCCTTATACCTTAGACACCACGCTTACCAATCCATTGCAAACTACGGTACTGCTTTCTGTCGTAAGCGGTAGTCAGACTGTACACTTTTTTATGGTTAACCGAGGCAGTTGCAACAATCCTTCGCCACCTGCCAGAACAACTTCCGATACACTAAATAATGAAAAACCTCAACCCTTTACCGTCATCATCAATGCCACCGTCATCAACGGAGAGGTGCAGCTGAATTGGGTACCCGCTCCTTCACCTGAGGTGAGCGCTTATCTGATTTATAACGACAGGGATGGTTTTACCACGCCCGACACCATTTTCGGCCGATTGAATACGACTTATACGGATACAGATAATAACCCGGATGCATCGGCCATCCGATACAAAGTTCGTTCCCTTGAATTTTGTGAAGACCCGGCCGGCCTTCAGGGTGCCATTACTCCTGATAGCGCCGACCATCGCACCATGCTGATGCAGGTGACAGCTCCGGACCGATGCACGCAGACAGCCAATGTATCCTGGCAGGCTTATAAAATTGGAAGCGCGCAGGTAGTCAACTATGAAATTGAAAGAAGCATCAACCACGGCGCTTTTACCACTGCCGGCAATGTTACCGCTTCCACTACAAATTTCCTTTTACAAAATATCCCGTTCAGAGACACTGTATGTGTTCGAATCAAAGCTAACTTGCCCAATGGCAGCACTTCCTTTTCCAATGAACGATGCTTCAGTGCAGATGTCATTCAGAAGCCTGTCAATGATTATATCCGCAACATCAGCGTAGAGAACGGCAATATCATTATCGACTACAAACGAGATACGGCCGCCGCGCCGCCAAAGACCATCATCCTGCAAAGAAGCAATGACGGTATTGTTTTTTCGCCCATTATCAATATTCCGGACGAACCAGATCCGTCTACTTACCTTTTCGCGGACGAGGGGCTGGAAGTAAACAATCAAACATTCACTTACAGAGTCAATTTAGTGGATAGCTGTTTCAGCACACATTCTTCCGATACAGCTACTACTTTACGCATCGGAATAAAGAAAAAAAGCAATAATAAAGCAGATGTGTTGTGGAGTGGTTTTGAGGTTCAAAATATCACTTTTCAGCATTTTGTCCTGGAAAAAATTACAGGAACAGATACTGTGGAAGCAGGCACCTTCAGCAGAGCCCAAACCTCCTATCTGGAGAACAGTCTTTTCGATTACTCCAGGGATTCTTTAGCTGAAGTGTGTTACCGGATTACCGCTTTTTTTACCAACAACAATGACAAGGCGCCACGGGAAATCTTAGCCAGTCATTCCAACGTCGTATGTGTACAACCTGAGCCTAAAGCATTTATTCCTCAGGCATTTGTTCCGGATGGTGTGAACAATACATTCAAGCCTTTTCTATTGTATGCACAAACTGATGGCTATGAGTTTAAAATTTTCGACCGATGGTATCAGTTGGTTTTTTCCACCAATGATGTTAATGCAAGCTGGGACGGGATTTTCCGGGACGCAAAGGCACCACTTGATTCGTATGTTTATATACTGAAATACAAAGGAAAAAACAATCAGGATTATACCCAGACGGGCACGGTATTGCTGCTCCGTTAATTATACAGGAATCTTCACATCAAATGTCCGCTTCTCTTTATTCAGCATAGAAAAATCCCGGATCCAAGGATTGTAGATACGCAGCATTTTATAGCTGATGTTATTTTGTTTGGCAAAATCTACCCAGTTTACCATTCCCGACACTTGCTGAGTCGTTGATTGCAATTCGGGATATAAATCTTCCTTGTTCAGATACAATCCATAATCTTTCTGATGCTGGTGAATGATTTTGAGCGCTACAATACGCTGCACATATCTGCTGGTTTCGGAATTCAGCAACAAGTGATAATAGGCTGTTTCTCCCTGTAAGCTCTGTTGCCGAATAACTCCTGAAACACCCATATTATAAGCCGCTGCCGCCGCTGTCCAGGAGCCTGTTTTTTGTTTGGAATCTTTCAGATACCGGCATGCCGCTTTAGTAGCTTTTTCAATATTATACCGTTCATCTATTTCATTGTTAACCAACAGGCCATATTGTATACCGGTTACTTTCATAATCTGCCAGAACCCGCTGGCTCCGGAAGGGGATACCACATTATCAAATCCGCTTTCCGCCATACACAGGTATTTAAAATCATCCGGAATGGTATCTTCTTTTAACATTTTCTCAATAGTTGGCAACCATCGGTTGGCACGTTTAAACATCAGGATGGTGGAAGACTGCCAGTAGGCGTTTACTGTCAGTTCCCTGTCGAGCCGTTCCCGCACTTCAGGGTCATCCAGCAGCACCGGTTCGCCGGCAAAATCAACGGCAGCAGGAATTTTGACGGCATAGGTCGTTTGCACCGGCAGTGCCAGATTTTCTTGTTTTTCCTTCGTCTTTATGAACGGGAAATAAGCATTGAATCCGTCTGTGGTGGCATTGATAAATAATGCCATGATGGCGAAGGCGAAAAAACCGAGTGCGAAAGAGATGCTGTTTTTATTCATAGGTTAGTTATTATAAATAATCGCCTAACTCTACAGATATAGGAAAGTTGATAATGAAAAGTAAAACGTCATTCCCTTGTAAAAGGGAATCCCACAACAAAGCCATTATGAGATTCCCGCTTTCGCGAGAATGACGGTATTACTTTCCTATATCCATAGAGTCAGAAACAATCATATTCGTATAAAAATAACAGATTACATGAGTATTTCTTTTTTTAGCTGATTCCCAGTAATCTGTTTTATAACGCTGTATCGAATAACTTATTTCTTCTTATACACCGGTACGGTAGAGCAAGGTTCACCGAACATCAACGATTTTACAACAGGCTGCAATTTTTTGGTGATCTCCAGATACGCTTCCCCGCTCACCGTCTTGGTGCCGCATCCCTTGATTACCACACGTTCATCGCTGTATTTCTTTTCGTCGATATTTTTCAGGTTTAGTAAAAACAACCTTTGTTCCACTTCTTCTTTGGTGCCGAAAAAAAAGCGGGTGTTGTTATTACCAAGATACGTTGCCACCAGCATCCAGGCCCATTGCGGGATAATGGCATCTGAAGAACAAAACACCGCCACAGTTTTATCCTGGCAGACAGTCCAGTCCTTCGCCTTAAGGGCAGCACGAAATTCCGCTTCTTTCAGGATTAACCCGCGGAATAAAAAATCTTTGAGGTCTATTGACACTATTTCCTCTTTTGGAAAGAAATCTTCCAGGTCGAGCGTAATCAACCCGCTTTGCGCCACTTTATTGATTAGTATTTCCGTCATGCTATTGCAATATACCAAATTCCTGTAAAACAAGAAACGGAACCTTGCGGTTCCGTTTCTTTATTGATTATAGAGATTCCCAATCGGGTTGGGGATGACGTTTGGCTAATAAAACTTGTAACGTGTATCCGTAACATCCGCTTTTTTCATAATCGCTTCAAAGATGGTCTGGAAATTCAGACGGCTGATGAACATGCTTTGCATTTGTTTTTTATACATGCTGATGTCTCCTGCTATTTCCGGTGACTGCGCATCCACATATTTAGGTTGAACGATAAACGCGAATTTGTCGCCGGCCACTGCCTTAGATGTTTTGCCAACCGGCACACCCAATGTCGTACCTACCAGTTTCGGCTCGTTGCCCACTCCCTGAATATATCCGGAAGACAAACGCACCAATGCGGTATCCATTACAACAGCATCTTTCACCTTGGCTGCAATCGCCGCTAAGTCGGTGGTTCCTGCAGCAGCGCTGTTTAACTGCGCTACCAAATCTTTTCCTTTTTTCTCATTGCGCAGTATCAGTGAAATTTCTTCCCTTACCTCTTCCGCTTTTGGTAATCCTTTGGCGACTACTTTATTCAGCTTCGCAATCACATATTTGTTATCGGCGTCAAAGAAATCAATCACATTGGGTTTTTCCTGCTGGAAGGCCCATTGTACCATTTTGCGGGCGGAGCCTATCTGCGGCACTTCCACCATATTTTGAGTCAGTGTAATATTTTTAAAATAGGCCTGTGTCTTGGCGGCTTTATCAAACTGTTCCGGCGTCTGGTTTTTTTGCTGGAATGAAACCGCATTATCATACGCTAACTTCTCCGTTTCATTGCTTGGCACCAGTTCTACCGCGAAATCGGCAAATTTAGTAAGCACTTTCGGGGCTTTAGCATCTATCAACAGGATGATATGCAAGCCATACGGAGTCTCCACTTTCGCAATCTGACCCGGTGCCATGCCGCTGTAAAATACTTTATCGTTGAATGCCTTGACCATTTGTCCGCGCGTGAAATACCCTAAATCCCCGCCTTTACTACGAGAACCTTCATCTTTTGAATTTTCAACGGCAACCTGTCCGAAATTTTTGGCGCCGGACTGAATCACCCTGATTAAGCTGTCGGCAAGGGTATTTGCTGATTTTTTCTCCTCCTCGCTTCCGTTACCCTCAGGCAAAAGGATATGCGCGGCACGAACGGTATCCGGCGCTACTCTTCGGTCAAGAATTTTAGTGAACATATAAAAGGAACCTTCCGGCTGGATTTCCGTAAGCGTGCCCACCGGCAGTGAGAACAAAGCCTCCGCATCGCGTTTGGTTTGCAGCACTTCCTCTTTGGAGTAATAATTCAGGTTGTCGCCTTGCTGGGAGTTTCTTGCGATAAAAGCGGAATCCTTAGGCAAAGAAGCCAGATAGCCATCGCGTAATTCTTTTATTTTAGCGAGTATTTGCGCCGTATCATCCGACGAAGGCAAGATATCGAAAGCTACTACATCTACCACACGGGCTGCCTCCTGCTCGTATTTCGCTTTGTTTTCTTTCAGGTATGCAGAAATCTCGTCGTCGGTGATTTTGTATTTATCGTCTGGCAGAGAGGTATATGGCACACTCACAAAAGACACTTTGGCAGTACGGCCTGAATTGAGCACTTCTTTAGCCATGAATGTCGGCATATAATAAGACTGGGCAATCAGCGACGCATATTTTTGTTTCACCTGGTCGTCCTGAATCAGTTGTTCTATATGACCAAGAAGTTCTCTGTAGTTGGATTTATTTTGTTTGTCGATTTGGTCAATATTGGTAATAAACTCTCTCACCTTTCCCTGATCCAGCTGGCCGGTCTGCTGATTGATGATATCTGGTTTTACTTCCCTCACTTTCATCAGAAAACGCTGTGCCAGCGGATGCGGCTGTGGTCCCCACATCAGGTCTGCAATTTCTCCCTGAGATAAGCCTAGGCCTAAAGAAGCATATGATTTTCCTAACAGCAGATTGGCAGCCATGGTATTCCAAACCTCTTCCTGTATCTGGGAACGCAACTGGTCGGTCAGTTGTGCGCCTGGATTAATCAGTTTTAAGCCTTCTTCGTAATTGGTGATGGCTTTTCCATAATCATTTACCTGAATGCTCTTTCCGTTTACTTTTCCAACAGCTGTTTTTTTACCTCCCCCGCCGAATAAAGAGTTTCTTTCCAAGGCTGCTTCGATAATAAAGATGAATAACGCTACCGCAATAAATCCTACTAAAATCCACGAGCGTTGTCTTATTTTTCCAATAATTGCCATAAACTATCTTGATTTTTAAAGAGTGCAAAGATAGGATTTAATTTGAAAATGTACTAATCTGAAGGTTTGAAAATAAGCCGGGAGGCAGATTTTATTTGGGTATAAGCTACTGACTATCAGTATTTTCAGTGATAATTAATTTTACCGTTTCTATTTTGGTATCTGAAACGTCCATTATTTTGAACTGGTATTTGCCGATTTCTATCACTTCGTTATTCTCCGGTATGGTTTCGTGGTGGTTCAGGATAAAGCCGGAAAGTGTGTCATAATCCCCTTCCGGAATGTCTAAATTGTATTCTTCGTTGATGCGGTCAATTTCCAGTCTTCCGGAGAGAATAAACTCATTTTTAGACAACTGATTCCCGACCAGCTCATCCTTGTCATATTCATCCTCTATTTCCCCGAAAATTTCTTCGAGAATATCTTCCAGTGTAATCACACCGGCTGTACCTCCGTATTCATTGACCACCCATGCAATACTTTTGTTTTCCTTGATAAATTCGTTCAGCAGTTTTTGGATATGCATTGTCTCCGGCACCACCTTTATAGGCATCAGAATTTCTGATATTACCTTTGGTTTTTTATGTAAATCAAAGTGGTGGATATAGCCTACCATTTTATCTACCGAATCCTTGAAGACCAGGATGCGGGAATGATAGGTTTTTATAATCAGTTGTTTAAGTTCATCCACCGAATCTGTTATATCAATGGCGGTAATTTCGCGGCGTGGCACCATACAATCCCGCACTCTTAATTTTTTCAGATAGAGTGCGTTTTCAAAGAGTTCGGTATCCACTTCTTCCTCTTCAGATTCGCCATCCGTCTGATTATGGTCCTTAATAAACTTCTCCAAATCCACGCTGGAGAATTCAATGTCCTGCTGCGAAACCTTTACGCCTGCAACCTTGAACAACAAGGTGGAAATGCCCGTTATCAGGAGGACTCCGGGGGTAAGCACCCAGTGAATAATCCTGAAAGGAACGGCCATCACGGGTAAAATGATATCGGCAAAAACCTTGAATAGAACCTTAGGAATAAATTCTCCCAATATCAGCACAACCGTTGTGGTAATCACAGTTTGTATGACCAAAATCAGGAACGTGGAAGCCAGGTAACCTTCCAGCAATGGTTCAAGTAAGGAGGCCGTCAGGATACCAAAAGAAATCAACGCGATATTATTTCCTAACAGGGTTGTAATTATAAATTTGGATGGGTTCTTAATGTAGTCATTCAGGATTTTACCGGAAAGCGTGCCGCGCTGATAACTCAATTCAATCTTCAGCCTGTTAGCGGAAAGAAAGGCAATTTCTATTCCGGAAAATATAGCAGAAAAAACCAGCGTAAGAATAATTAAAAAAATGGTCAGCCCCATAGCAACACAAAGGTAATAAGAATTGGTAATGCTTTTACCTGTTTCCCGGTAATATCAGCAAGAGGCATCGCCTCCGCGGCTTTTCAGGGCCTAATGTTCCTTTTTTTTCTGTAATAAAGAACATATGCAACAGATACGGCTAAGATGATATACAGCATCCAGTCCTTACCATGAAAAAATCCATAACGAGCTGTCCTGACAACAAGGATGATCAGCGTAACAAGAGCAAGCAACAGCCACCGCAACACATCTTTATTCCTGAAATCCCTTAGCATCGTCTACTGCAACTATGCCGTTTACACGGCGGATGGTATAATTAGAAAAGTCCTCATTGGCATCAAAGCCGACACCGTAAATGACATTATCCGGCGTTCGTATCTTAATGTGTTTATCTGTAAATATTTTCTTGTCCCGCATGTTCCACGTAAGCGCCTGCGTTTCCAGAATTTCATTCCGTGCATTTTCCATATACACATTGCCGGATATTTTCACGACCTGCTCGGCATCATTATTTTCGGCATAGTCCGCTTTCAGCACGGAGATCAGTTTCAACTGCTCATAAAACTTAACCAGCAGTCCGTCGGTAAACTCCAGCTTGCTTTGTGATTTCACATATCGTTTCACCGTTTTTCCGGTAACCACCGCGCGCACGTATTCACCTTCTTTATAGGAAAACCGGACACTGTCCGCAACCTCCACATCGGCATCCTTTTCATTAAACATTGACTTTACCTTCGCCAAATCATTCTCCTTACACGACATAAAACTAAAGCCGCCAATCAGTAAGCACCAAGCATAAAAAATATGTGATTTTCTTTTCATTGAACAGTGACAGACGCCCGTAATTTTATTTATTTTCTGTAAATCCAGTCAGCAGGATTCAGCTTTGCGGCACCTTTCCATATTTCCAGATGCACCTCTGTAATATTATCTTCATCGGTGTATGCCTTTCCTATGACTTGCTTGGTCGCAATTTTCTGTCCTTTGGAAACGTTCACCGATTCCAGTTTAGAATACACGGTAAAGTATTCTCCGTGGCTGATAATAACGGCATTCTTGAACGTAGGATTATTTAATATTCCAACAACTTTGCCTTCAAACAGGCAACGAACACTGGTATTGGCGTCTGTCCGAATATCAATCCCGTTGTTTTCAAAAGAGACGTTATTGAGTTCAGGATGATTATACCGGCCAAAGCCCTTGCTGATAAAACCTTTCTCCACCGGCCAGGGCAACTTTCCTTTATTGCCGTAAAAATTAGACGTCAGTTGTGTATATTCCGGAGTAGAGGTAACCACCACCGGCGTTTCTTTTTTGGTGGCAGCTTCTTCCATCTCTTTGGTTACCGGCTTTCCCTCCGATTTCGCTTTCTTAATTGCTTCTTCCGCCGCTTTCTTTTTAGCCGCTTCCGCCGCCGCCAGTTTTGAAGCTTCTTCCTTCTGTCGTTTTTCTTCAGCCAATCTCGCGGCTTCAATTTCTTTTTTGATAATGGCTTCAATCTGGGCGTCCAGTTTAGCCGTTTCCGATTGTTTTTTGGCAATATTTTTCTGCAGTTCCTGTTCTTTCTTTTTCAGCGACTGCACCACGGTATTTTTTTGGGTAACGGATTTATTTAATTGCTGTTTTTCCTGAACCTGGTCGGTCAGTAATTCTTCCTTTACCTTTTTTTTCTGGTCAATGGCTGCAATCTGTCCGCTGATTTCTGATTTTTTATCTATAATCTGAGTCGCCTGCTGATTTCTGAATGTGGCATATCTGCGCAAATAATTTACCCGGCGCAATGCCTCGGAAAATGAATTGGCATTTACGACAAACAGCAATTTATCAGCAAAGCGCTGGTTCTTATAAATCCGGACAATGGCGTCGCTGTATTCCTTCTTCAGTTTTTGTAATTGCTGTTCTTTTTGTTTCAGGGAATCTACATTCTGATTAATCTTTACGGTATATCCGTCAATCTCGTGCTGCACTTCCTTAATCAGTTTCTGCCTTAATTCAATTTGCTTCGTCAGCGCCGTTAAGTCCGCCAGAGTGGCATCTTTAGAAGCCTTTGTTTTAGTGAGCAACTGCTGTGTGAACTGAATCTCCTCCAGCAATTTTTTCTTTTTTGCTTCCAGTGTGGCCTTGTTATTTTGCGCTGAAGCTGCTGAAACAAATACCAGTATCGAAACGACCAACAACATCCTGTTCGCAGTATCCATTAAAAAATCGGGTATGGCAGACTTATTTTTCAATGGTATAATTTGGATAAAGGGTAAACGGGTATTCTAAATTCTGACGAAGTTCTATACTCTGAAATTTTGCCACCATCTCAAAGGTTTCCATTCCGCTTCTCATGACCAGTGTCCTGTCCATGGAAAAAGATTTGCCCAACTGCTCCTGATAGTTGTCATAAGCGGATTCGATGGTGCGCGAAAACAACTTATCTGTAACAAAAAAAGACATCAAATGATTGGTTTTTTTGTCGAAGACGACAGACGTCAGAAACCGCTGGCCATCCGCCGAGATGGTTGTATTTGTAGCGTTATTGGCATATTTCGCTTTGGTGGTATCTGTAAAAACCAGCTGTCCGAGCAGAATATTTTCGATATCGGAAAAGGATAAATCAACATACGCCTTTTCTTTCAGATAGGAGAGCGGTTTCAAAATATATCTGCTGTTTATCTTATCCATAATTTTTATGCTGTCCTTTGTAATTAAGACACGTGCACCTTCAATCCCAATAATAGACATCGAGAGCCATATTTTCTCACCTTTTTTCCAACGAATGTTAGTTGTAAAACTTTGGTTGAGGGTGGGAGAAGATACTTTCGTTTTCATTTTTGCCGTTAACTCCTGGAAAGATGGCTCATTTGCTTTTAATCCTTTGAGCAAGGCTACCACATTGGCATCAATGGGCGTGACTGCCGGCTTCTGAGCTGCTGTGGCGGCAGGTTTGACAGGTGTAATGGCCGTTCTCTTGGTATGGCTGCATCCTGAAATCAGCAGCAACACAACCATCCTGACTATAAAACCTGTGATATATGGCTGAATGGTATTTTTCTTCATTTCTACTATGTCTATCCGGAACGGGTTAAACTATGGCTACAAAAACGGTCGCTTTTATATTCCTGCCTTTATTTTGCTTTCCAGTGCTTCTTTATCGCCGCCTTTTTCGATGGCTCTTTTCCATTGTTCAATTGCTTTCTGTGTCTGTCCGGCTTTGAAGAGGATATCGCCGTAGTGAGACAGCAGTTCCGCCCGTTCTTTCGAATCCGGCAGCGCCATGGCTTGCTCTATCCAGTCAAGTGCCTCATCGTAGTTTTTCATTTTATACATTATCCAGGCGTATGTATCTATGAATGCGGAATTATTATCAACCAGCAAATTGGATTTCTTGCTCATGCGTTCCGCCTTCTCAAGTTTCATATTTCTTTCAGAAAGGTAATAGGCATAGTTATTCAAAACAGTGGCATTGTTCGGGTCTATTTCCAAAGCAGCTTCATAGGAGCTATCCGTACGGTCGTATTCTTTAAGTTCAAAGGACAAATCGCCCAGCAATATCAGCATCTGCAGGGAGAGCTGTGGTGTCACCGCCGCATTCTTACTGTTCTGCTGCATGGCAAAGGCGGTCATCAATACGGCTGCGGCTTCTTTTTGGTTTTTCTTCTGCTGATTCGCAATCGCGTTGTAAAAATAACCAAACGGGTCGTCGGGATTTTTTTCTATTCCTTTTTTAGTGTATACCATCAGATTGTCATAATCCTCCAGTTCGGCGTTGAGAATATACAATTGAATCCAAACGGTAGCCGGCACATCGCTCATGTTGACGGCTTTGATGTACTCTGCCTGAGCTTCTTTTTTCTTACCCACATTGTATAACACGTCTGCCCGGGCAGTGATAGCCTTTACATCGTTCGGATGCAATTCTATCAGCATATCCGCCATTTTCATCACTTCCGTTTTCAGAGTGGAGTCTCTGGCCAGTTTTTCGATATAGGGAATAATGGTCAGGATTTTAGCGTCAATATTGATATTCTTATTATTAAAAATCTTCTGAACCCATTCATCATGTTTGGATAAATTTCCGCTCTTTCGGTACATCTCTGCCAGCGACATCATCGCATAGGCATTATTAGGGTCTGTTTCAAGCATTCCCTGATAAACGGTTATGGCCTTGTCATACATTTTATACGACTCGTATATTTCTCCAATTAATCCGATATAGCGGGTATCATCCGGGTATAGTTTTATGAGTTTCTCAACATCATTGATACATTCATCAATTTTTCCCATTTTCAGCAGAAGGGGTTCCTTCTGAAAAACAAGTTCTTCCGAAACACCTGTCTTTTGCTCCAGTTGATTGTAAACATCTACCGCCTCTTTCAGCTTGCCTGCCTTTGACAACATATAAGCCCAATCATAGTAATAGTCGTAATCCTTCGGAGCCAGCTTTACTACCAGGTCGTACACTTTGGCTGCTCCTTCAAAATCATTTTTTTCAGCCTTCGCTTCTGCCAGGTACTGATAATAATATTCGTTATTCGGTTCATATTTGATGGCAGATTGCGCATATTCTATGGCCTTATCCATATTACCGGCTTCAAAAGCAATCTTAGCCAGCAAATAGTAGGCTGCATGATTTTTACTGTCGCGTCTTAATACCTCATTGAACTTAGCGATAGCATCTTGCGTATTTCCCAAAAGATAGGCCTGCATACCTTCTATAAAAACGGATTGCTCCTCCACATCTTTTTTGGTTATCGGGGCTGCCTGCTCGGAATTACTCTCTTTCTTTTTCTTACCTGCCAATGCAGGCAGGCCATCTCCTATCAGGAGATAACTCAACAAAAAAAATGAAATGAAATATTGTTTTCTGTTCACGTTAGTATATTGGTTTTTACCGTCTTTAAAGTAATTTGTCTGTCGGCATATTCTAATCTAACATTTCCGGCAGTAAAATATGCTGAAAAGAAGATGGAATTAACATTATTTAAGTGGGGACAACGCTCACTTTACGCCGGTATGACCGAAGCCGCCTTCACCGCGCTCGGTTTCATTTAATTCATCCACTTCCTTCAGTTGCACTTTTTCATATTTGGAGATAATCATCTGCGCTATTCGTTCGCCGGTATTAATGACCGTTGTTTCATTGGACAGATTTATCATGATGACTTTTATCTCGCCTCTGTAGTCAGAGTCTATGGTACCCGGTGAGTTCAGCACCGTAACGCCTTTTTTTAGCGCCAGTCCGCTTCTCGGGCGCACCTGCGCTTCATAGCCATCCGGCAGTTCTATATACAATCCTGTTGGAATCAATGCGCGTTGCAAAGGTTTCAACATGACCGGTTCCTGCAACTGTGCACGCAAATCCATTCCGGCAGAGCCTGTGGTTTCATAGACCGGCAACGGGTTATCTGATGTGTTTACAATTTTTAACTTCATTTCTTTTTATTGAATGGTGGCCGTTGTGTAATTAGTGATTACACGTTCCCCTACACAACCTACAAATATAAGGAGATTTTCACTAAGATATCATCTTTTCTTTTCCAAATACCAGGCCGAAAAAATATAGAACCCAAGCATACCGGTTGCTATAACGGTATTCGCCCAAAGCGGTAATTGCAGCGGCAAAACGAGATATTGCAGGAACAGAAACAGGATGACAGCCAGTAACAGATAAAACAGAATCCTTTTATAATCATAAGGAATAGGGTAATATTTTTGTTCGGTTATATAGCCGATAAGCACCATGGAAATGTAACAGACCAGCGTTGCCCAGGCGGCGCCCCAATAGCCTATTTTCGGAACGAGCATCACATTCATAATAATTGTGATGAGTGCGCCAATAAATGCGATAACCGCTCCAATATATGTTTTGTCCGTAATTTTATACCACGTGGAAATATTGAAATAAATGCCAAGGCAAATATTTGCCAGCAGCAAAATCGGAACAATACCCACACCGGCAAAATACGCTTCCGACTTTGGCGAATACAGAATGAACAAAAACTGAATCAGCGGCATAAACAACGTGATGAGCAGGAACAGCACACAGACGCAGATGGTGTAGTATTTCATCGTAGCTGCCAATACACTTTTACTATCCGACTTTTCCGCATGCCGGAAAAAGACAGGCTCCGCCGCAAACCGGTATGCCTGCAAAAACATGGTCACCAGCATGGCAAATTTGTAGTTGAACCCATAAATTCCCAACTGCTCTTTATTGGTCAAATCATCATACGGCAACAAACGGGTCATGATAATTCTGTCCAGCACCTCATTAATCATCCCGGCAAAGCCTACCAGCATGATGGGCATAGCATAGTGCAGCATCTTCTTATACAACGCTCTGTCGAGGCTTCCTTTCAATTGCCGGAATTGTCCGAGCAATAACAAAAACGTACAGACACTTGCAATGATATTAGCGATAAAGATGTATGATACTTTCGTAACGGCAAGTTCATATCCCAGTTGAGGGAGCACCATAAAAAACAGGGCATTGAATAGGATAAACAACAGGATATTCAGCACCTTTAATCCTGCAAACAAGATAGGCCGGCCTTGTCCGCGCAGGCTTGCAAACGGGACGGCAGCCAATGCATCAAATGCCATCATCCAGGTAAAAAACTGAACATAGAGCGCAGGCTCTTTGACATAATCCGCTATGGGCCGACAAAAAAGATACCCGACGGTGATAAACACCGCCACCACCGTAAAAATAGAGAAGAAAGCCGTAGTAAAGGCATCTTCTTTATTTTGCTCCTTGTTGACAAACCGAAAGAATGCCGTTTCCATACCATGTGTCAACACAACCAGAACAAATCCGGCATAGGCATAAAAATTGGTATAGGTGCCAAACTCCGCCTGTGATATATATTTGATGATTAAAAAACCGAACAGGAAGTTAATCAGGCGCGCCAGTATGCTGCTGACGCCATAGGCTGCTGTATCTCCTGCTAATTTTTTTACTATGCTCAAAATACAATGATTCTGTTCAGCGAAGTTAGTAATTTAAACGGGATTCTCTTTCCTATAAACAACCAGGGTTCGGCAACCGGGCTGTGTTATTATACTATCGGTTAGATTTGGCGGGCAGCCAACAGTTCACCAAAGAACCTGTTTTTTCTTCCGGGGTTTTTGTCAACTGCAGGTCTTTATTCCTGCTCAGGATAGTATTCCCGTCGGAACCCATATTCCATAAATCACCACGCAGGAATACATGCACTCCTGCCTGCATCCCCTGCATTTCGGCAGTTCTCTGCGCGCTGTATTTCATCCATGCTTCCAGTTCAGTTATTTGGTTTGCATCCCCTTTATCTACATCGGCAGGTGTGGGAGCGCCGCTATAGCCCCGCCATTTTTCCTGCATGGTATTATTTCCGGAAACAAAAGATGGAACGGCCAGTATGTCTGTTTTCTTGTCTGTTATCTTTTTAAAAATTTCTGGATACCAGGCATCGGCACAAATCAATATCGCTAAGTTGCCGGCCGGAGTTTTGTATACCGGAATATCTTCTATCACGGCACGCCTGGTAAATGATTTTTCTTCTTCAATCGGGAATTGTTTTTGGGTTAATGGTGTCATTACCCGTCCATTTTTATCAAAGACCGCGGAGATATTATACAGGCTGCCTCCTTTGTGTATCTCCATTTTACCGTCTTGAACAGATGGATCCGGTAATACGATAGAACCGGCTACTATGGTCACACCAAATTCTTTAGAAAGTTTTGAAAACGTATGCTGATAGATTTCCAGCATCTTTGATGCTTTCATTTTAAATAGGGCTTCTTTATTTTTTTCTTTTGCAGAGGTACTCATGTATGTCCATCCGAATTTGCCGATATTGGAATACACAATGGTCTTCATTGCATCTTTCAGTGAGCTGTCTTTATATATTTTTGTTTTTTCATTTACGGCCACCAGCCACGTTCCAATATATTCTGGCAATACAACTACCGTGGAATCGTTCAGCAATTTTTTTTGCTGAGCCAGGATCAGGTAATAATGCAGCATATTGTGAAAAGCTTCTTCCGAAGAGAAATCATAGGTATGCAGGTAAGGCGACAGAGCCAGGATATTTCCTTTGCCCGCATTCGTTCCATAGCTTTCAAAATTGCCGATAACGTATCGGGGATACAACGATTGTACGGTTTGCATTCTGTCCGAAGCCGCCCAAAAATTATAGGCAGCAACAGGCAACAACAGCAGTAGTATAAGACGGCCTTTTTTCATACAATGTATTATAATACCTGTGGTTAATCAGATATGCTGTAATAGCGTATAAAGATATTGAGAAACAATTATTTTTTAATGCTCCATTTATAATAAAACTGTAGCTTTGTATAATGCTGTTTATCCTTTACAGGATCAGTTTATTTTGCCTATGTTTGAGAATTACCCCAAGAAAAGACCGGAACTTCCTATAGCATTTCAGGAAATTTATGCAGACCATTATAAGAAAAACAGGGATGGAGGGACAAGAGCATCTTCTCTTTCTCAACGAATGGAAGCCTGGATGCACCGGCAGGTTGCCAGAGATGTGATCGGACGGCATCATCTTGCTACACTGGAAATCGGCGCCGGCACCTTAAACCAGCTGAATTATGAGCAAACCCGGCCATATGATATCATTGAACCATTTTCGGAATTATTCAGCCAATCGCATCATTTAGCCCAAATCGATACTATTTACAGGGATATTGATGATATTGGTACTGAAAAGCAATACGACAGGATTACGTCTATCGCCACTTTTGAGCATATCCTTGACCTGCCGAAGGTAGTTGCCAAAACGTGCTTGCTTCTTAAAGAGGGCGGAACTTTACGAGTGGCTATCCCTAATGAAGGTACCATCCTTTGGAAATTAGGCTGGAAATTGACTACCGGAATTGAGTTTAAATTAAAGCACGGGCTGGATTATGAAATTATGATGCAACACGAACACGTTAATAATGCAGAGGAGGTAGATCAGGTGCTCACCTACTTTTATAAGACGGTGCGGTGTTCCAGTTTTGGCATTAATAAGAAACTTGCTTTTTACCGGTATTACGAATGTTCGGTTCCCGACACTGTACGTGCAGTGGAATACTTACAGCACTATGCTGATGCTCAAGACAATCGGCAGCATTGAATTCTGATGTTCCAGTAAATAAAAAAAGCCTTGCAAATGAATAATTTGCAAGGCGTTCTAAAAAATGTTTGTGGTGTGGGGCGGACTACACCACACTTTTTTTACTTTTATTGTATTTGATATAACATTATGATACGCATTTAATTATCTGTATTTATTGACAGTTTGACGTTATAAAATAATAAAGAGAAATAAAGAGAAATTAAAAAAAAGTGTACCGCAAAGTGTACCGCAAGGAATAATTGAATATCTTTATACTGTTCAATTATTCTTATGAAAATCAAATATTATTTAACACGTCCCAATGCGGAAACCGAAACCGCAATATTTGCCAGAATATCTTATTCAGGCAGAATGTTTAAGTTTTACCTACCCAAAAAGGTAATCCCCTCGAAATGGAATTTTACTACTAAAAGGTTAAACGCATCCACAAATGAGGACAAAAAACTAAACTCCTATCTTGACCGTTCAATTACGGACATTAAAAACGTGTACGATAAGTACGTTTTAATTCACAACATCCACCCCTCCACCGATACCTTTAAGGAGTTGTTAGACAAAGAATTTAAGGATATAGAACCAGAAAAAACCAAATCAAAGGATATTGACAAACGTTTTACACTGTTTGGATACTTCGCAGATTTAATAGAAAAATCAGAGAACGGCGAACGCACCAACCCCAAAACGAGTAAACCAATTAGTAAGAATACAATCAAGACGTACAAGACCACCGAGAAACTTTTGAAAGAATTTCAAAGGGAAACGCGCCGAAATGTAGACTTTAACACCATAGATTTAGAATTCTATGAGGCATTGAAAAAATACACCCTGAATAACAGGTATTCGGATAACCTAAAGAAAAAAAAGAAAAAAGACGATGTAAGTGTAGGATATTCTACCAATACGATAGGCAAACACATACAGGTGCTAAAGACGGTGCTAAACGAGGCAACCGATTTAGGGTACAATACTAATATAAAGTTTAAGTCTGCCAAATTTCAGACATTAAGGGAGGACGTAGATACCATATACTTAACCGAAACGGAAATAACCGCCTTATCTAAACTTGACTTTGCAGGAAACAAGAAATATGAAACTGTCAGAGATTTGTTTTTAATCGGATGTTATACTGGAATGGCATACACCGACTATTCAGACATCAAAAAAGAACACATTTCAGGCGACTTCTTAAAGTATAAAAGACAGAAGACAGGCGTACAGGTGACGTTATACATTAAACCTGAATTAAGGACAATCTTAGAGAAATACGCATACCACCTCCCTAAATCATATAGCAACCAGAAAACGAATGAATATCTAAAGGAAATAGGCAAATTAGTACCCGAACTAAAGGAAATAGTAGAACATAGCCAAACAATCGGTGGCAAAACAGTACACTCAAAAGTACCCAAATACAGTTTATTAGTTTCGCATACAGGACGCAGGTCTTATGCGAGTAATGCGTATTTATATGGAACTCCGATATTGTCAATTATGGCAACGACAGGACATAAGACCGAAAAATCGTTTATGAAGTATATCCGTTTAAGTTCGGACGAACACGCAAAAGTTGTACAGTTACACCACCAAACAAAAAGAAACGTTTTAAAAGTCGTTTAAATTGCTATTATGATTTATAAGACCATAGTATTATCAGATAACCCAATACCATTTTTCGATACCGTTAAATACAGGGAGGTATATAAAAAACACAAAGAGTTTAAGGAATTAACTAACTATTCTGACAAATTGCAATTTTGGTTTGACAATGAATTGTTTGGGGGTTATCATTATATATTGTATAAAAACAAAACAGACAAAAAACCTAAAGAATTTTCACTTATACCCCAAAATGAGGACGAAAACAAATTATTCAATTCAACCGTTTTTAAAATTTATTTTGACGGAGGCCTGGAGTTAAAGATGAAAGAAATAACAGAAACGATTAATAATAGTCCCCTCCCGACAGAATACATAAATGATAGTATTAGTATAATTGAAACCAAAGTAAACGAATACTATAACAAACAAGTCAAAAACACAACGCCAGAAATTAACAGTTTTAATGCCTATTGGTATGGTTATCAGGGAGTGAAAAATAACACTACCGAGAAACTGTTTAGTATGGATGCTGAAAAAACTGTTCTTTTATTACGTCCCTTTGCAAGAGGTGCAATTGATGCACATATAAAGGCGTTTTTATTAGAAAAATTAAACAACCCAGAAAAAATAACAACACCTCCACCACCTCCACAGGCTAAAGGTGAAAAACCAATAAAAGATATAACCCCACTAATACCATTAATGAATACAACCGATAAGAAAGAATTTATTTCCGTAATTAATTCAATCTATGATTTGGTGAAATACATAAAAGAGAAAAAGAGAGCTGACAAGAAAAAAGTTCGTTACACTACTCATTTACTAATTGAAAAAGGGTGGTTAATTGACAGTAATTCCAATAAAAATGAATACATCAAAACAATTCTTGAATATTTTGGATATGTTGCAAATAGCAAGGATTTTGAAAGTTTTGAATATCCTATAATAAATGACCTTGTAACCCCTGATAATAATAAAAAGTATAATTCTATATATACTATCATTAAAGACAGAGTAAACGCCAATAAAGTACACTAAAAATACCACCTCGAACCCCCAATAAATACCACCTCGAACCCACCAAAAGGAGTAAAAACCTACATCATATTTGTAGTGCCGAACAAAACAGGCATTACTATGGATAGACAACAAATATTTACAAATGTTCCTTATGAGCAACTACTAAATGACTTAACGGAACGATTTAAACAGGCAACGCCCCAAATACAGGCAACGCCTCCACCACCTGACAATCAAAACGATTTAATTACACGCAAGGAAACTGCAACCCTGTTAGGTATCACTTTGCCAACATTACACACATGGAGTTTACAGGGCAAACTAAAGGCATACCACATCAATACAAGGGTGCGATACAAAAGAGGTGAAGTATTAAAGGCGTTAACACATTCCAAACATTAAAATTTAAAATTATGAGTTCAATTATTCCAAACTACCATTTAGCAGTATTCAACAATAATGTACAAACAGGATACTATGAGAAACAACCCGAAATGATACCATTTCTTAAAATTCCTTTTGAATTAAAGGTGGAGGCAACCCAGAGAGCTGACATTAAATCTTATGCTGAAAAACTTATAAGGGGTAAAGAAAAAACCAAAACAGGAAACTGGAAATTTTACAATGGACTATTAAACACATCATATCCAAATTGGTATTGTGGCAATATTTGCGATTATTACAGAGGTCAAAAGAAGAACAATCTTGTAATACTTCATTTCAGCTCAAATTATAGCACACTCCACCTATTTTATTTTACTGGATACGATAAGAACACAATTGAACAAAGGTTAAGGTTTGTAAATACCATTATTCCCAATTTAAAGTATGTGCATCAATTATAAAAAAAGGAGGCGAAACCGCCCCCACGAATAGTGTTCAATTATTCTAAAATGATAAATCATTTATCCAACAAAGATAGTAATGTTTGACTACATTAAAATAAAAAATCTGGACGTTCAGGATATTAAGGCGTTAAGACAGAAATTAGGCATTTCTCTATCTGTGTGTGAATATAGTGGTGAAATATTAAAAGAACGGAAGATATCGGAAATAAATGGACTGCACATTCAGTTTTACGACAGGTACATAAGTTTAAAAGGTAGTATACACAAATACCACAACAAGGGGCAACATAACTATAATGACTTTTATGTTTCGGACGTATTGGACGTGTTGAAAAACCTACATCTGGAATTTGATATTAATCCCAGAACCAACCGCATAAATAATTTAGAATTTGGCGTAAATATATCCGTTCCGTTCAATGCAGATAAATTCCTATTGAATTTAATTCTTCATAATGGAAAATACTTCACTGTCAGGCGTGAGAAAAAGATGACGTTCTATGAGTTCGTACACACCAACCATATAGTGAAGTTTTACAACAAGGGCAAACAATACCGCACCACGCACGATATAGACGGCGAAATAATGCGATTTGAGATTAAAGTAATGCGTATGGAGTACCTACATTCAAAAGGCGTTAAAATTGAGTTTCTCAGCGATTTATTAAACACCTCTCTTTATTTCAAGTTAGGACAAATATTGACGACCACATACAATGAAATTCTAATTTACGACAGTTCCGTAAAAGTGGAGGCATTGACGACAAAACAAAGAGAGTTCTATAAATTAGCTGAAAATTATAAATTCTGGATTGAATTAATTGAGGACTATACCAACGACAGGGACAACCCAAAGGGATACCGAAATAAAAGGATGTTCTACCAACGGAAAGTAAAAGAGTTTAGGAATATACTACGCCACCACACTAAAGACAACAAGATACAGACAGTAGGTAATTTAATCTGCCAAAAGTGGAATGAATTAACGGCATCAACCCCGAGAATACAGGAATTAATTAATGAATTTTTGCAGTCTGAAAAATGTAGCAATTTAACCGACAATTCAAATACAGGCGTAAATCAAAAATGTAGCAATTTAACACCTTGTATATACAGTCAATTTGCTACAAATACAACAATACCTAAATGCACTATTACAGGCATACCAATAACAAGAAACAAGGGTAAATATTTAAGTTCGTCCGATTTGTTGTACTACTATAAAAATGATATTGATTTATTCGAGAACCTGAAACGCACATACTATAAACCTAAAATTAAAAAAGACGATGATTTACAGAGTGTATGCTATTTTATTGCACATAATATCAGAAATAGTGAAACGAACAAACGAAACAATTTGCGTAGACGTATTATGCGTATTATTTCCGTACCTACATTATTTGAGTTACAGGATATAGTTAAATTGAAATCAGAGCAAAGGGAAAGTATAGAGTTCTGGAACGGAACTAAATATGAGTTAAGACAGATTTTCTAAAGTAGCTAAAAATAGAAAATGAACAAGGCAAAGAGTGGAGGCAGAACAACAGGGACACCGAATAAATTAACCAAGATACACCGAGAATTTATTCAATCGCTATTAGATAACCAAACGGCAAAGATTGAAACCGAATTGAGCAATTTGTCAGGTAAAGAGTATTTGACGGTTATTTTATCCCTTATGGACTTTGCAATACCCAAACTATCAAGAATTGAGATGATAGACGATAATATCGAAAAGAGGGTAACGAGAATTGTAATAGAATAAACAACCTTACTATCAATTAACTAAGAATTTCCATAGTATCGCAGGGATAAATCTAATTCGGGGATGTTTAAATATTTCGTTATCGTTATCCATTATATCTCAAAAGTGTACCGCAAAGTGTACCGCAAGTCACATTTTAAAGTAAAAACGCCTCGCAAGTTATTCACTTACAAGGCGTTATAAAAAATTGTTGTGGTGTGGGGCGGGATCGAACCGCCGACACAAGGATTTTCAGTCCTTTGCTCTACCGACTGAGCTACCGCACCGAAATATTGGAGTGCAAAGATAGAATTTTATTTTAAACAAACAATAAAAAATGGTATAATTGTATATGGAAGGTGCTGATACAGGGCAAAAACATCATCTAAGCAAATCTGTACTGGCGTTTATTGTTTCATTTGCCATGGTATGTTTCTTTCTGGTCATTCACCACGAAATTTACCTGCCCATTGGCAAAAACCTGTCCGACTACAGCGGCGATGGCGTACGAAACCTTTATACTTTTGCATACTACTTAAATTACGACAAAAGCATCCATTTTTCCGGCCTGTTTTTTCCGTTTAAAGAACATATCATCTATATGGATGCTCAGCCTTTTTGGGTTTGGGTGGTACAGCTTACAGAAAAACTATTCCGTTTTCATGTAGAGAATCCTATTATTTACATACATCTTATTTTATTGCTCAATGTCTTTTTGTGTTCGTTTTTCATATTCCTGATTTTATTTCATTACTGCGAACAGTATATTTTTGCGACGGCGGGAACATTTGTCATCGTGCTGATGTCCCCACAACTGTTCAGGTTCTCGTCTCACTATGCATTAGGAAATATGGGAATTTTTCCGTTGTTCTGGTACGGATACATACAGCTTGCTGAGCACACTAAGATATTAAAACGTATTTGCTATCTGATTGCACTTAGCTTAACAGGATATATCCATCCATATATGCTGTTAATGCTGGTTTTCTTTTTCCTCTCGTATGAATTTATTTACTCGATTACTTATCGCCGTATCCGTTATATCAACCTACTGACGACGGCAGGCGCCTTATTTATCTTCCAGCTAAGCATAGTGCTTGCAGATACGGTTACTGACCGCCCTACAAAAGCATGGGGTGCTAAAGAATATGCCTCAACATTGCACGATATTTTACTGCCACTGGATGGAAGTATAAAGCAGCAGTTTATCAAATGGATCCCAAAGATACCCGCAGGATGCACTGAGGGGCATGCTTACATTACAATATTCGGTATTGTGGTAATCCTGCTGTTGATTATCCGTTTTTTCAGTGCGCTCGTTTCCGGAAAACTGAAGCTCGGGAAGCCGGAAAATGGCTCTGCAACTCATTGGTTGCTTGCCAGTATTCCTGTCTTGTTGTTTGCCTTTTTTATTCCGTTTCGCTGGAACATGGATTGGCTAATTAACAGTATTCCTCCCTTAAAACAGTTTCGGGGCACAGGAAGGTTCGCGGTTGTATTTTATTATTCTTTTCTCGTCTACAGTTTCGTTTATTTAAAGAACCTGTTTGACAGAAAGCCAAAGGCCACCCTGGCGCTTCTGTTGGTATGTTTTGTAATAACTGTCTTTGATATCTTCAATAATGCCGGCTACCTTACCGATTACCACCGTAAATATGGCAAATACAACGCCTATGATGAGTCTAAGCAAAAATGTACTCAGTTAGTCTCAAAAATTAAAAACATACAGGATTACCAATGTATCATTACATACCCTCCGTCTACCGGGGGCACCGAGGTGATGTGGCTGGGTGGTAGTACTGTTGCAAATATCTATTCCCTTTGGGTATCTTATTTCTATCATCTGCCTATAGCCGCTGTCAATTCGGGCAGGGCTTCCTATTCCAATACTATGTCACTGTTGCAATTGGCCGGCGCTTACTCTTCGCCAAAGCCCATTTTGAATAAATTTGACAAAAACAAACATTGCCTGGTATTTACTTCTGCCGACCATTTGGAAGACAATGTCCCAATACTGAAAGACGCTGTATATATTGACAGAATGGATGATCTGATTCTGCTTGATATCGATCTGAATAAATTAACGGCGACCACTCCTCACACCTTTAAGCCAACATGGATTGATTCTTCATACCACCTGCTGGCAGAGACAACTTTTGATCATCAGAAAAACGGTAAGTTGTTTTTAAAAGATAATAACGACATGCGGGAGATATTAACGGTACAGACAGGTGACAGCAAAAATGATAAGACAATAAGAGTCCTGTTTTGGTATACTCCCAAACTGACGAATGATTCTGAAGTACCTGTTGTAGTCGCATATACCGGTAAAGAAAAAGGAGCACAAACCATAACGGCATGGAGGGAAGTACAGACTCAGACTTATAACTATGTTAACGGATGGTTCTGTGTAGATTACAAATTTACTGTAAGCGGCAACACCAATTCAGTTACATTTAAAGCTTCTTCTAAAGATATATTAATGGATAACTTTAGCGTATACCTTCAGCAATAAATATCAGGAATGCCTGCGTCTGATCCTGAACAGCGCTTCAAACATCTGCCAGCTGTCTTTAATGAGGTTAACTTTAGAGCCACCCACATCCACACAGTAAACCGGCAACAGAACCACCTCTACTTTTTCCTTTTGGAGCAGGTAATGAACCTCCACATCAAAAGCAAAACGCATTTCTTCCGTTTTTGAAAAAATCTTCTTCGCGATACCGGACGGATAAAGCTTATATCCGCACTGGGTGTCCAGAACCAGAACTCCCGTTATCCGGCGAATCAGAAACGCATATATCCTTCCAATAATTTTCCGGTGCAAAAATAACTTCATGGCATGGTTCTTTTTACCTAATTCCCGCGAACCAAAATAGACGGTATTAATTTTATTAAAATCAACCGGGTAATTATCTACCCATTCATCAATTTGCTGCATGGAATATGAAAGGTCCGCATCGTTACATAATATCCACGGTTGTTCCGCCGCCATGACTCCTTCTTTTATAGCATTTCCTTTTCCTTTATTCGGGGTTACCTGTATAATCTTAATACGGTATTCCGGGTGTTGCGTCTGTACCTCTTTTAATTTTTGTGCCGTACCGTCTGTACTGCCATCATCTACCAGTATGATCTCGCGGATTAACTGATGCGGATTTTTATAGCTGTTCAGTCCTTCTGTAAACAGATGAATTCTTTTCTCTTCATTAAAAAACGGAAATATCAACGAAATCATCTTTATTGCTTCTTCTTATTAATTCTTTGTTTTAAAAATTTAATCCGTTAATACGGGTATAGGGAAGTGTATCCAGCCTGAAATATGTTGAATTCAGCCTGATATGGTATATTGGTTTTTCCCACGGCACGCCTAAAAAAAGCTGGGGATTGTTAATAGCCTCCAGATTATATTGTGCTTTATTTATAAAAATGGTTTGCGTCTGGCCGCTTACTGTACTCAGCAACAGCGTTTCATACGGTAATGCCCATCCCACCAGTATTTTTTCATGTTTCACCTCATTCTCTTCAATCAGGAATTTAGAAATATGATGCTCCCTTCCATAGGCGAAGATAGATTCTAAATATTTTACCCTTTCTTTATAAATCGGCTCTGATTTTATCCGGTACAATCCGGACAGGGATATTACAAATGCCAGTATCGTAAACAAATTTTTGTACGCAGTTAAATTCTTCTCCGCATAGACCAGAAATACGATTAATGGAAATACCGATATCGCGGCCATATAGCATTCCATATAACCCAATGATTCGCCATTCGGAATGGAGATATAAACCATCAGATATAATATCAGATAACCGGCAGGCAGCGCGAGCGCCAATACCCATTCTTTTCGCCACAACAATAAAACAATCCACGCGTAAAACAGGAACCTGGCAGTTGCAAAATGCACAGCAAAAGAATTCCACCAGAAAGAAGTAAGATAGGATTTGCTTAACGCCTCCCATGTTAGCACGTTCATATCAATGCCGGCTAACTTTCCGGCTTCATAACCGCTTTTAAAAAACGTGACCTTAAACAACAACAATACAATGGAAAAGGCAATAAAATAAAGATACGTTTTATTGCCTTTGATTAAATACAGACAACCCAATATTACACACAATACCATAAAATAGAATGGGTGTATCAGTACGATACCTAATACTAGAATACTGCCCAAACCATACACCCATTTTATAGCTATCGTCTTTTCCGTATTTCTATCGTTGTAGGTCAGAAAGGCTGCAATCAGTACCATTATGGCAGAAGAAAAAATCATTTCCGTCGGATAGAAATAGCCGTAATGCAGAAACAAGTGAGTGCATAATAACGCGCCCCAGGCCAGAAAATGAGATTTTAAAAAATAACGGATAACTAAGAAACAGGCAACATACACCAGAGCCAGATTTACTGAATATCCAATCATTACTATTCGAAGCGGTACTCCGATTTTTATCAGCAAGATGGGGAGCCATTGGGAAATAACACTTATTGCTCTGCCCGATTCAATATTAAATCCGCCGGTCTGGATTATCTTATACAGATAATACCCGGTATCCCCATACGATATTCTCGCTTTGTAATAATATACGGCCATTCCCAGATACCAGACAATGATTACATAGGGTGATAACTCCAGCAGAAGGGTTTTTGTTTTTGCGGACAGCAGTGGTTTCGCGTTCAATTCCTGCTTATTTCGGGCAGCTACTGATGCGCCCGAATATTTATGCAACATCATGAACAATGCTATACTGTACAAAACGGGCACCAAAAAGAGATAGGTGTATGGTACCTGTATAAATCCATAAAATACCGCTAAATATATTTTGATGGCGCCAATAACATACCATTTTGCATGCAGCATACCGCGATTAAACCAATACAACCCGGACAATACCAAAACCGTTAGGACAACAACCGTCAGATGCACCTGATGCATGAAATTAAATTTATCTTCTATGCTTCCGCTTTTAAACGTGTACACCCAAGCAGCCAGCCCGTTGCCATTAAAGATATGCAACGGCAGTCCGTTGGTGTCCAGATGTTTCCATTCTCCGATCCCCGAAACAGCATAATATTTGTAGCCATCAATCAATTCTTTCCAATGATTGCCGATTAAGGGAAGCATCAATAATGCAGAAAACAACAAGGTGTACCCCAACAGGATAAGGCTCTTTTTTATGCCGTTCTGATTCCATTCAATCAGGAATACTAACGGCATAAACAGGACTATGGAATATCGCGACATCAGGCATCCCGTAATTGCAGCGGCCTTTACAACTGTATTGTTGCTTAATAAGCCGATTAAAAGCAATACATAAAATGAAGCGTTTGCCAATTCGGGTGTCCAGGCCAGCGCTGCCGGTTCTTTATCTATTACAGACAGTATGTACAAGCCCAACAATAAGGTACCAATTAAATTTATAGCTGTACCGTTGCTCTTTCGGATACTTGTAATCATTAAGAGAAGGGTGGTTACTATCCAGAACAACCAAGTGGCATACCTGTAATCTATCTGCAATAATTCCGCGGGAACAAAGGGAAGCCAAACCAAAGGCAGGTAAGAGGGCGCTATTTTGTACCCGAAATTTTCAATGTACTGATACACCGGTTCCCCGCTTACAAAACGTTTTGTCATTACCTGTATTGTAGGAATAACATCTGAATACTGAGGGTTAATAAGAAAATTCTGTACAATTCCGATATATCCTCTTTTCGGCAGAAACAACGTCAGCACGGCCATTCCTGTAAACAAGAGGATGAAGTAATACGTTTGCCTGTCTGTTTTCCAAAATGATACAGACGAAATATCTTCTTCCTTCTTAAAATAAACCATAGTGAATACCCCAATGGCAATTGACACCAGCAACAGCAGTACCGGGCTTATGAGGCTCCCGAAAATATTCCTGCAATAGGTGATTAACAGTATCTCAATAACCGTTAATATAAATAACAATACAGATTTTTTAGAAATCGCCATATATATCCTGCTATTTGCTTTTCTCCAGCGCTTGCTGTATATCCGCTTTGATGTCGTCAATATGCTCTAATCCTACTGACACACGGATAGAACCTCCATAAATACCGGCGGCCTCTCGCACACTTTCTTCTATCTTGGAGTGCGTGGTGGAGGCAGGGTGTGTGGCAATGGTTCGGCAATCACCCAAATTGGCGGTATGTGAAAACATCTCTAAACTGTCAAGAAACTTTCGGCCTCTTTCTATTCCGCCTTTCACGATAAAAGTGACAACACCGCCGCCTTGTGTCATCTGCTTCTTAGCCAGTTCATATTGCGGATGAGACGGCAAGAACGGATATTTCACTTCTTCTATCTCATCATGTGTTTCCAGCCATTGTGCCAATGCCAGCGCATTCTCGCAATGCCTGTCCATGCGCACATGCAGTGTTTCCAGACTTTTGGACAATACCCAGGCATTGAACGGCGACATCGCCGGTCCGGTCTGGCGACAAAAAGCCCGCACTTCTTTCATTAGTGTTGCGCTGCCCAATACCACCCCTCCGCAAACCCTGCCTTGCCCGTCAATAAACTTGGTGGCGGAGTGCGTAATGATGTCCGCACCATATTGTGCTGGGGTCTGCAAATATGGCGTAGCGAAACAATTATCAATATTGACTAACAAATTATGCCGTTTCCCTAATGCGCATAAAAACGCTAAATCAATCAGCACCAAACCCGGATTTGAAGGTGTTTCCGCAAAAATCATTTTAGTATTCGACTGAATCTGCCCTTCCCAGGTATCCGGTTTATTGATATCAAAGAAACTATATTCAATCCCCCACTTCGGCAAAAAATCTTTGATAATGCGGGTGGAGGATGCAAACAACGCAGAGGATGCCAGAATGTGGTCGCCTTGCTTCATAAAGGTCATGATGGAAGCAAAGACAGCAGCCATACCTGTAGCCGTCCCGAAACCATCTTCCGTTCCTTCCAGCACACACATTTTTTCTACAAACTCATTGACATTAGGATTGGAAAAACGGGAATAGATATTATCGACGTATTCATCCGCAAATAAGGCACGTGCCTGCTCCGCATCGTCAAATGTAAAGGAAGACGTCAGATACAACGGAACGCTGTGCTCGCGGAATGCTTTCTCGTGCTGCGTACGAATTGCATTGGTGGCGAAATGGGTGTATTTTTTCATTTATTTCATTTTTATCATTCCGAAGCACGGGGAATCTTGTTCAGGTTCTCTCACTTCGTTCGGAATAACCGTTAGCAAATCTCATAATCATGTGTAATGTCTGCTGTTTTATTCAGCATATGGGTCACACTGCAATATTTATCCATCGACAACCGGATGGCTTTTTCTACATTTTCCTTTTTCAAATTACCTTCCAGTATAAAGTGGATATGAATTTTTGTAAACACCATCGGATGTTCCGTAGCTCGGTCAGCATCGACAATCACCTTATACCCTTTTACTTCCTCGCGCATTTTTTTCAGCATGGAAAGCACATCCATGCTGGTGCAGCCACCCAAAGCCATCAGCACCATCTGCATAGGCCGAGCTCCCAGATTCTCTCCGCCAATATCCGGTGAGCCATCCATGTGAACAATGATACCCTGTTCGTTTTTTGCCTGCAAATGAACGGCATCATTAACTCTTTCAATTTCTATCTGCATGGTATAAAGTTATTGGTTATATGTTATATGTAATCAGGAAAAGGTATTTTTTTAGTGTTAAAACAAAAAGGCTGCCTTTTCAGGCAGCCACTTCTGTTGTTTACGATATAATGTCAGATTTTGAACAGCGCGTAGAACATGACACTGGTGTGTGTAATCCATTTATCATCCGGTATATTGGGCAGGGTAGACTGAAAGTTAGGGTTAGTAAAATCCAGCAACCCTTTATCTAAACGAGCGCCGGCGCCAAATCCACTCTTGGAGATAAATTCAAATCCTCCGCATACTCCTGCATCAAATGCCCGGAAGTAGCGTTTGTCGTTGATGTCTTTAGGGTTTTTATCATTACTGAGTGCATTGTTTTTAACATCATCTATCAGTACATTCCCTGTGACGCTGCTGCTGACTTTTGTTTTTATCTGCACGTTCACCGCATACGAGCCGTATCCGCCGGCATAGATATTAAACAACTTCCGCTTGCCGATATAGAATTTGACTAAAATCGGAAATTCTATCGAATGGAAATTAGAACGTATATAGCCTCTTGTAACGGCATCTTTCCAGTTTTGCTGTACTCCTTTATTGATATACATGAGGTTTATTTCAATGGCCGCCACTTTTTTAAAGCGATGCTCATATCCGAATCCGGCCATACCTCCGATTTTAACCCCGTTTCGGGCCGCATCATTGTCCTTGTATGCATTCATCGTCACAAAGCCTATTCCTCCGAAGAGAGTAGCCAGGTCCCGTTTTTGTGATATATCTCTGGCTATTAATGACTGGCCGCTACATACTGCAAGTAGTGCCGCTAAAATTATTCGATACATAAATTTTTATTTTGGGTATAACGTAAAAATACCGGCAAATATATTCCGACCTGACTTTTTTATCAAAAATACTTAATAACAGGTAGTGTATAGCCTGTACTACTTTTTGACGATGGTAACTCTTTCTCCTTTGGAATGTGATTTGAATTCCGGCGCGTACATGCTTTCTATCAATGTAATACCGTTGGAGAAATTACCCGCTATGGTTGCCCGCATAGAATATTCAAACACATATACCCCTTTCTGCATCCAGTCCATAAAGAAATGCGTAGCTACATCTTTCGTGCTTTCATAGTAGCCCAATCCATCCTGGTATTTGTATTGCGATAATACATTCACAGGTTCAAATCCTGCAGCACGCATATCTTTCATGTGTACGTATTCCAGATTTCTGTCCGTCCGCAGTTCTATGCGCACTTTTACTACATCTCCAACCTGCAAAGGCGTTTTATCCGTGATGGTGATAAGTTTTTTCCCTTCATCCGTGTTTTCTTCCCTGAATAATTTTTTGGTCAGTTGTAACGAAGTGGTTGCTCCGGATATCTTATCCAGGTCTTCAAAATATTGCCAGTAGACCGCCCCCCAAGCCGGGCCCTTATCTTTTTTCTTCAATTCAATCTTAGCCATAGACGGAACGATTTGCTCCGGCTTCCAGCTGATTTTATAATAACCTGTTCCCGGCTCCACGGTAGCCCCTAATGCTATGGGGTCAATGGTTTTCCCATTCATAGATACTTGTACCAACTGGTCGGACTTCGTCCAGTCTTTACCCTGCAAAAGCAATGCATAACAAGCCTCCGCCGTTGCTTTGGTGGATTTCCAGGAAGTGGTTTGTTTTTGTTTCAGCAGCCACACTTTCATTTCATCCACCGATTTGTTATCGTTAGCCACCTCATGAAATGCTTCAATAAGTAATGCCTGCGTCTCCACCGGTGCCTGATACCAGTACCATCCGCCCGTTTCATTGGCCTTCCAGTACATACCCAGCTCCTCGTTGTTGATGGCATTCTGTTTCAATGATGTGATAACTTTATCCGCCGTAGATTTTTCCTTATTGCGCTGCAATATCAGCGCGAGCATGGCCTTGGAATACAAATCCTGATTTAGCCAGTATTCGGTTGCCTGTTTGAGAAAATAAGTATATGCTTCCTTGTTTTTTTCATCAATTTTATAATCAAAGAAAGAGTGGGCATACAGGGCATGAATATTGGAATAATAGAGATGATTATTTTTCTGATAATCTTTATCGTATTTTTTGATGTTCACCAGATCTTCCGTGAGTCGATCATCCAGATATGCCACCGCTTTTTGCAGCATATCATTAATCTCTGCATTTTCCTTAACATTCAGCACTTCCAGTCTGGACAAATGCCCCAGCCCCGCCACTATATGCTGAGTGATATACCGGTTATCGGGCATACCCGGAAACCATGTGAATCCGCCGTTGGGTGTTTGCATCTGCATTAGTTTCTTCAATGCTTTTTGTTGCTCATCTGCCATTTTTGTTAAATCAAATAAAAGAGCAATTCGTTTTTTCTGTTCGGTTTCATTTTGCGCATCACGCACCCAGGGTGTTTCTTCTAACAGTACGGCTTTCAGCTCCTGGTTTTTTTCCAGGTTCGACAGCAGGGCGTCGGTATTTTTCCATTTCTCAAAAATGGTCTTGATTTTCGGATTCTGATTGGCGATATAAGTGGCCAGCGTATTGGCATAATACCGTGAAAAAATCTGCTCCGCGCACTCGAACGGATATTCCATCATATAAGGCAGCGCCTGCACAGCGTACCACACCGGCTGCGATGACATTTCGAGCGTAAGGTTATAGTGTTTTAATGTCGTGGATTTGTTGTTTAAAAGTTTATCAAAGGTGTACGATTTTTTATCCTGACCACGCACCCACAACGGCATGGTCTCCGTCACCATCATTCTGTTCGGCAGCACCACTAATGTAGCCTGTTCACCGTCGCTGAAAGTTTCCGCCGATGCCACTACCTTATAGGTAATCGCATCAATACCTGACGGTATTTGCAGCGTCCAGCTGACCGCCGTATTCTTTCCTTTTTCTACTGCAAAGTCTCTTTCTCCGATAGTATTATACTGACCATGAACCGCCTCCATGATTTTGGTTGAGATTTCTTTCATGGTGACAGCATCGTACAATACCAGGTCAGCTTTTCCGGACAAATTTTTGTCTGAAAGATTGGTGATCTTTGTCGTAAATTCCAGTCTGTCACCTTCTCGTAAAAACCTCGGTGCATTCGGCGTCACCATCAATTCCTTTTGGGTTACTATGGATTTTGTGAAATATTGATAGTTCAGGTCTTTTGTATGCGCAAGCCCTAAAAAATTCCACTTCGTTAATGCCTCAGGCATCTCGAAATTCAGGATGATATTGCCTTCCGTGTCTGTTTGCAATTGCGGCAAGAAGAAAGCCGTTTCATTCAGGTTGGTCCGTGGTGCAAAAGTGGCGGTTGGTCTTGCATCTTTCTTGTCTGCGGGTTTCTGTGCGTCGGGTGCAGCCAGGTTGTCTGCCTCCGTCGGCGCAGGTGGTGGCGTGGATTTAGGCATTCCTGTTTCCTCTTTGGCTACCGCTGCATCAGACATCAAGGCTTCTCCTTTTATTGCCTTCGTGGATACATTTGCCATACCGGCTCCGGATAACAAATATCTGTGATAACTATAATTTCCGCCGAGGCTTAACCCGAATAAATTTAACGCGTCGTAGTTGTGAAATGCCAGTTCCCTGTATGGGTTCCAGTCTTTAGAGGTATATAAACTGCTGACTCTTTGCCCGAATGCGTTAGAAGTGTAGGCGCCAAGATACCCGCTATAATACGATTGCGGCAAATAGAAACTCCAGCTGTGCGGAAGAAATGCATCCAGCGAAGCATCATACATGCCCGCCAGCAGCTCAGAAGCCATCTTCTCTTTATTGGGGCCAGATATTTTTATTTTCCATTGTTCTTTTTGTCCGGGCAATAATTTATCACGGAATGTCAGCCATTCCACGCGCAAACTTTTATCCTCATAGGGCACCGCAATAAACTGGCTGCCTGCATAGTTTCTGTTTTTATTCACCAGCACATAACTTATTTCAACGCCTCCTTTGTAATCGTCCTTTACAGCAAAAGAAAATGATTTTATCTCATTATACAACGAAACCACTTTCTTGTCCAGCTGTTTGCCTTTAAAGGCAATTTCGATTACCGCAAAAGCATTCTGCATCGATGAGCCGATTTTATACCTGATATTTTCACCTGGCTTTACCGTGGTCTTCTCTACCTTAAAAAAAGCAAATGATTTCGGCGTTGGAGAAAGATCCGCTGCGGAAGAAACGGTAAACGTTTTCTTGAATTCGATAGGCTGTCCGTTCTTATCCCTGCAGGAAAACTCTATCCTGTAGGCACCGCTCTTCAACGAAGCCGGTGATATAACAACTTCTTTTTGTTTACCGGTATTAAACACATAAGTATTTACCAAAGCATCTGTTTTCCAGTTGCTCATCATGTCTTCATTATCATACACCTCATACGGAAATAATTTATCATGTTCCTGTTTGGACATGGAGAATTTATCAGGCTCATCCCATAGTCTGGCTTTCTTCGTTTGTGCCGGCTCCAGCAAACTATACACTTTAATCGTGACATCTGTTGGCTCGGGTTCTCCGTTTAAATTATTGGTGGAAATCGCAATCTTGTTTTCTGCCGCGCCATCCATATTGTCCGATACGGATAAATCTGCCTCTATGGCCAGATAACCGACACGTACGGTAGTGACAGAGGAGTGTGTTTCACCATTTATGTCTACAACATCCGCGGTAACTTCATAATTAAAATATGGTTTATACATCTTGGAAATAGATAAATCCGGAATGGCAGTAAAATCAATGGTAAAATTGCCATTGGCATCCGTGGCAGCAACTCCGGTTTTTATGATTTTTTCATTGGATGAAGGTAGCCACGGCCTACGCCAACCCCACCAGCACCAGACCGGAAACTCAGCCACCCGCCGTACAGAATATTTTACTTCGGCATTATCAATATTGGCGCCGGAATAGGAGGCCGCTTTGCCGGTTACGGAAACCGTATCCTTTAAATTGAATGCTTTTCTTACGGGTTCAAAGGTGACCTCAAATTTCGGACGTTTATATTCTTCGACCTGCACGGACAGCGATCCAAAGTCTGTATTGATGGACATGCTGCCCATCAGACCGGAAGTCGGTGCGGTAAACATTCCGGTAAAGGAGCCAAATTCATTGGTGGTAAAATCCTGTGATTTTATCTCCTGATAGTTGACATCCCGGAACATTACCTTCATCTTCTGGTTCGGAAGTATCTTGTATGTTTCACCGTTCCGCTCAGTTAGAATACCTTTTACGAAAATTGTCTGGCCCGGACGATAAATGCTTCTGTCTGTAAACAGGTGCACCTGCCGCTGTGCCGCGGGATTTTCATTTCTTGGATAATAGTATTGGTAGTACGACTGCTCACTAGGCAGAAAGTCCTTATTGTAGGTAATATCAAACTGAAAATTTTCGCTATAATAACCGGAAGTTGGGTTGTCTGTTTTTTTCGAAACATAGCCAGAGGCATCTGTTGCCTGAGTACCTAATTCCACGCGGACATATTTTCTTGTTTTATAGTCGTAATTGTTCCTGTAAAATTTCACCTGAGCATTTTTCAGTGGCTCTCCTGTGTTTCTGTTCAGCACATACATTTCAAAATACTTCTCATTATTGTTGTTTTTTGTGACGTAACTAATCTGTGAGGCAAATAATGTCTGATAAGCAATCGCTTCTTTTCCCGCACTGATGGAAAATGACGGATTTGTCGAAACCAGAATGGCATAATAGCCCGGCTGCAACGCATCTATTTTAATTTCTGTGGAGTGATCAATACAATCCGCCGCATCCGGTAACGCTACATTCCAGCTTCTTAACGGCTTAATGGCATTCAATCTTTTTACAACATCTTCCTTTGTTTCCTTTTCATTGATCGTGAAAATTTTATCTTTTTCCTTGTACCCAAGCGGAATGACTTTGAAATATGCCCTGCTAATATTTTTATAAGACACCAACGCCTTGAATGGTTCATCCGGTACTACAGTTTGTTCGGATGTTAAAGAAAGGCTTTTATAAAAAATCGTTTCTTTTAGCGCATCACAATTTTTCGCACCTTCCGAGCCGGGGTAATTTCGGATAGTTTCATTACAAATGCCCAATACTTCTTTTATTTCCTTGGCTATCTCTTCTCTGCTTTTGCCTTCCGGATGCTCATACAGGTAGTTAGCAAGTTCATAACTGATGACGGCCCCGGTATTGCATTTTACATATTCCGTACGGATGCGTCTTAGCGCTGACAGAAAAAGTGGTTCATTTTCTTCTTTATTATAATAATGTTCTTTTACATATTGAATGCGCTTCCAGTCAGCATCGGCCAGTTCATCCGGGGTATTTCCGGATTTTAATTTAAACGCCAGCAATTGCTGGTATATCCTGAGCGCATTATAGCTTCCCGAGTTTGCATCCCTGTCATCCAGTTTAATCTTTACAAACTCGGTTGCGGTGGCAAAGTATTGTTTATCATCGATGGAGAAAGCATTGGATGGTTCTGCCAGATTACTCTTATCTTCATTAAAATAATCAATAGCACGGTGAGCGAGTAAATCATATAATGTGGGTCGGAAAATCTTGGATCCTTTTTCTTCCGTTAAAATATCCTTGTAATTTGTCAGTTTGGTTTGCTGAAGTAAAGCAGCATTTTCCAGTGAGCCGATATAACAGGAATTGATTTCCTTAAACAGGGTTTTTAAGTCCCATGTGCGGAAATCGTCACTCTGCTTTTCATCGGTTGTAGTTCTGTTGGAAAATTTCCATGTATTCTCATTAAAATACTGCCAGTACAGTTCTCCAAGAATACTCTGTAAAACGGCTTTGTCGGTTCCTCCGGATTGCAGGATTTCGTTTTTCAGTTCATTTACAATCTTCCACTCCGACTCTTCTTCGAGCGTCATCATATAGTTATACTTATGCAGCAATCCTTTTACTGTTTGGGTGGCGTTCTTATCCTTTCGGGCTTTAATAATAATGCTCTCCACAGATTTCAGTGCGTCTTTTGTCTTGCCCGACTGTTCTAATTTATCAACGGATTTCCAAAGGCTTTCATAGTTCGTTTGTGCCATAATTGACTGGTTTATCAGGATAAAAATCATGAGTAAGTATCCTGTTTTTTTAAGTTCGTGAATCATATCGTTTTTTTTTACCGGTGTATTTTTATTTTTCAGCGGGGGCATTCATTTCCATATATTTTTTTAGCCGCAGCGCAACATTTTCCCTGATATTGAGATAAAAAAGATTGTAGTCGAACAGGTGATAATTTTTAAACCCTAAGGATATAAATCCTCCGGACTCAGGTTTCTGGATTTCCAAGACGCCATTCCCGCATCTGGCGCCGCATACATTTGTATACAATTCATCAGATTTTCTGGAAACACTGCCCAGATTATAATTTGCGAAAACAAATGTTTTATCTCTGGTCCAGCTCAACGGATTCACCACCACGGCATTGTTATATTCCGTCATCCAGTCTATTTTGGCATCCATCCCAAATGTGCAATATGAAATATAACCACCAAATGTATCTGCCTTCTCAGACACCTTCAGAAACTGAAACTGATCTTCTTTGGTGGGGTAACCGATAATATAAGCCTCCACCAGTTGTTTTTGAAGAGGGGTGCCGTCAAAAAACTCACGCAAGAGGCGCTGTGCATGCATGCTACCCTGTGAGTGCCCTGCAATAATGATGGGCCTGCCTTTATTATAATTTTTCAGATAATACTGAAACGCTTCCCTGATATCCTGATAGGCAAAATCAAAGGCATCTTTAGAGCGTTGCGAATTTTTGGAAAAGAAATTATTCAACGCCGCCTGACGATAGCGCGGCGCATATACCTTACAGCTCCCGTTAAAAACACTTGCCTGATATTTTACCGGCAGGTTATCCGTCTGATTGTTAATCGCATTGTTTTCTATGTTCGCATTGCCCTTGAACCCGGTCAGGTCTGTCGTCGGATGTATGTAAAAAACATCCGCTATTGCGCTGTCCTGATTGTCGCTCAATCCCTTTGGTGTCCAATCGGCATTATCTTTCATATCAGGTAACGCCGCCCAGTTTTCCGAACTGGAATAATCCACCGCAAATCCCTGCGCAAAGGAAGATAAGAAGAAGAAAATCTGAATACAGTACCGCATAACCGTTTTTATTTTCTACAACGCAAATTACATGCCTTTTGTATTCATGAATCAGAAATTTACAAAAAATTATGATGCTTCTAAAGGATTAAGCATCCCCCCCGAGCCTAAATCCCAATTGCTTCTTCAGTGTATTTCCCTGATATACGAATTCCTCCACATCCTCCAGAATCATGGTATACATATCCTGCTGATTACGGAGCGAAGCAGGTATATCCGCCATTCGCAGATGCTGGTTCTTTATCGCTTCATCTATTGTCTGACGAACGGTACGCGCATTGCCGAAAAACTTATCTCTGTATTTGTACAGGTTATCAAAATAACGGAGCAGGTGGTTTTTTGCCTCTTCATTGGCCGACAGGGTTTCTCTTTTCAGATACCAGTCTGCCATCAGCATCATTTGCTCCGGCGTATAATCTTCGAAATGGAGTTTCTTATCAAAACGGGAATTTAAGCCTGGATTAGACCTGAGAAAGGCGTTCATATTATCTGTATATCCGGCTGCGAACACAACAAGTTGTCCGCGTAAATCTTCCATCCGCTTGAGAATTGTTTCAATCGCTTCTTTTCCAAAATTATTAGACGAGTCAGACTCTGCCAGCGCATATGCTTCATCGATAAATAAGACACCCCCCAAGGCCTCCTCCACTTTCTCATTTGTCTTGATGGCTGTCTGCCCTACATATCCCGCAACCAGGCTTTCCCTGTCTACTTCTACCATATGCCCGCGTTCCAGAATACCAAGGGCTTTCAGCACTTTCCCCATAATACGGGCGACCGTCGTTTTGCCTGTTCCTGGATTGCCTGTAAAAACAGTATGCAACGAGAGTTTGTTCAGCACATCTTTTCCAATGTCATTATAATATTTTATCAGCTTCACCAGTTCATCGATTTCGGATTTTACATTATCCAGCCCAATCATCTGATTCAATTCCGCTAAAGCGTCATCCAATTCCGCAGCGTTGATGGTAAGTTTCAGCGCCTTGCGTTTTCCGGCTTCAAAGACCTTAACCACATCTTCGAGTGTAATGGTTGTAAGCTGCTCTTTGGTTAATGATTTCTGATCCGGGATATTCATTAAACGCAAAGCCATGTTCATCTTTGACTTATTAATAACCCCTTCCACAAACCGGGCATTCCCGAAGTTTTTATCCCGGTTTCTGTACGCCTCGGTGAGTTCTTCTTTCAGTACCTTCTGCGCCGGTGCATCCAGTGTGAGTTTAAGTTTCTCCGCGATATATAACCCTATGGAAAATAAATCTTCTGGCAGATAATCTTCAAACGTAAAATACTGAGAGAAGCGCGACTTCAATCCGGGATTGGATTCGATGAACGCCTTCATTTCTTTCGGATAGCCTGCAACAAAGATGGCTATATCTCCTGGTCCGTCGCTCATTTCCTTTATCAATAACTCTACCACTTCCTTGCCATAGTCGCGGCTGTCTTCTCCGCTGCGTGCAAGGGAGTAGGCCTCATCAATGAATAAGATACCGCCCCTTGCCTCATCTATTTTCTTTTGTGTTTTAGGTGCTGTCTGTCCAATAAATTCGCCCACCAGATCCACACGGTCCACCTCCAGAACATGCCCTCTGCTGAGCAGGCCGAGTTTATGATAAATCTTGCCGAGCAAGCGCATCACTGTCGTTTTGCCGGTACCCGGATTACCGATGGCCACACTATGCAGTGAGAAACCGGTATCATTCACGACACCCTGTTCTTTCATCAGTTTATTAAAATTTATCAGGGTAATCTGGTCGTGTATATATTTTTTGACCTGTTGTAATCCCACCAGTTTGTCCATCTCCTGCAACAGCTCTTCCAACGATTTATCATCATATTTTGACGAAACATCGTTTTCATTTTTTGCCGCCGCCATTGCCACAGGAAGAGTTGTTCCGTTTGTCATTTCCAATTCTCCCTCCTGAAACTCTTCTCCACACTCGAATACAGCGGCGGCCACCAAAACATCCATAAATACCAGTTCCAGCGTATATTTATCATCTTTCCAGGAGCCGCCATCGTCTGTTCCCCAGCCTATATCAAACGTATAGGTCCATTCCTTTTTTCCTTCCGGTATCCTTCCCAGCCTCGTGATGACGGCCTTGTGCTGCCCGGCATCGTCGTAATAATTCAGGAACAGTTCGTAATTCCAATCCAGGTTAGTGAGGTTTACAATCTTCACTTCCGCCCAAAGAAATCTTGTATCCTGTCGGGAAATCTTATTGTAATATACTCTGCTTCCGGGATCCTGTTTCCAACCGTCTGATTCTCCATTGTATAATTTTATACTCTCCACCGCAAAATAGGGATTAGACTGAAGTGAAACCCTTCCTACTTCATTAATGAAGAATGCCTGTGTACCAACCAGTACATTATCTATATAAGCTTCCCACACATAGCTTCCCTTCAACCAGTAAGCAGCCGTCTCTTTATTGCCCCAGCCATCTCGGACGAATAAAATGTTTTCATCTTTCAGAACATCTATATCCTTATCCAGGCTACAGAGCTCTTCTCTCTTGTTCCCGCTAATATCTATCGCTTTCAGTGTTACTTTGCATTTCCAGTCTTCTTCATCAAACAATTTATTGTAAAAAGCCAGTTCGCAACGTATATAGGTTGTTTCTGCCCGATCAAAAACCGTACGGTATTTTTTAGTGGAATTCGCCATCCATTCATCTGAAGCATAGGTCAGCAGACTCTTAAATTTATACTTCACGAAGTTTTTATCGGATGACTTATTCGTATCGTTATTACCGAAAAACATGGAATTGCTTTTATGTAAAGCTATAAAATTATCGGCTATTCATCTCTATTCGTATCTTTGCACTATGGAAAAAGCAAAAAGAACCGAAATCTCCTCTTTAGGCGAATTCGGACTGATAGACCGTTTGACACAAAACATACAATTATATCACGCCTCTTCCAAAAAGGGAGCAGGTGACGACGCCGCTGTGATTCAGCCTGAGGAGACTCAGGTAGTCACCACCGATATTCTGGTGGAGGGCATCCACTTTGATTTAGTATATACACCATTAAAACATCTGGGATATAAAAGTGTCATTGTTAATCTGTCAGATATATATGCCATGAATGCGCTACCGAAACAGATATTGGTTTCTATAGCCATTTCTAACCGGTTTTCCGTAGAAGCGATAGAAGAAATTTATGAAGGAATGCGGTTAGCCTGTACTAAATATCAGGTGGATTTAGTGGGAGGAGATACCACCGCTTCACCAAAAGGGCTGATTATAAATGTAGTGGTTATCGGTGAACAGCAAGCAGAAAAGATAGTGTATAGGAATACAGCGAAGGAAGGTGATTTGTTGTGTGTTTCCGGAGATTTAGGCGGCGCTTATATGGGGCTTACCGTATTACAGAGAGAAAAACAGGTATTTCTGAACGCTCCGGATGCCAGCGTTGAATTAGAAGGCAATGATTACATAGTAGGTCGACAACTGAAACCGGAAGCCAGAAAAGATATTATCGAATTTTTTGCCGCTGAGAGTATCATTCCGACAGCCATGATTGATATTTCTGACGGCCTGAGTTCTGAAATCCTGCATATCTGCAAACAAAGCAACGTGGGGTGTCAGCTGAATGAGGCGGCAGTTCCGATAGCTAATGAAACATACAACAAAGCACTGGAATTTAACATCGACCCTATCAACTGTGCACTAAGCGGAGGAGAAGATTACGAATTATTGTTCACGATTCTTCCAAGTGATAAAAATAAAATAGACAGACATCCCGATATCAGCATTATCGGAGAGATACTGGATGCTAATCTTGGCGTAAAATTGTACACCAAAGGCGGTAATTACCATGACATCATTTCGCTGGGATGGGATGGCCTGAAAGATGAATAACCACTTCAACCAACTATTATGAATACAGCATCCATATTATTACAGACTTTCAATGAAACCAGGAGCCTGACGCATTATTATTTCAACAAACTGAAAGATACGGATATCAATCGTTCGTTTAAAGTAAATGGCATTCAGCTCAATTATCCGAAATGGCTGATGGCACATGTGACGTGGGCGGAACATTTTTTAATCATTGAAGCGTTAGGAGCTGAAAAAATTCCAGTGGAGTGGTTCGGCAAGGTTGCGTTCGGAACGCCAATGTGCCGACCGGAAGAATTGCCGGATATAGAAACAATCTTTGCTGATATGAAAAGCGTACATGATGCCGTCAATAGTTTTATCCCTGACTTATCGGATATGCAGCTGGAAGAAAAGAACGTACTGGGCATGAAATTTGGCCCGAACGAAAGCAAGCGGTATATGCTGATTCATGCTATCCGACATGAAGGCACCCATGCCGGACAATTAGGATGGTTGTGCAAAATTCATGGCATTAAAACAATGTAACGGTTTGGTTGTTTTATAAACAGATAGACTATGCCAACTTATTTAAAACTACTCATTTCAATTTCCGCTTGCTTGGCCGTCGGAGGTGTATCAGGATTTGTTACTGCAAATGAAATCCCCGGATGGTATGTAAACATCAACAAGCCGGTTTTTAATCCGCCGAACTGGATTTTCGGGCCGGTATGGACGGCATTATACATTCTAATGGGAATTGCCTTTTTTCTGATTTGGAAATCCCCCACGCCCGCTAAAGAAAAAGCTTATCTGTTTTTTGCACTTCAGCTGGTATTGAATTTTTTCTGGTCAATTATTTTCTTTCGCCTTCATGCAGTAGGTTTTGCATTGGCAGAAATTATCATGATGTGGATATGCATCTTATTGACCATTGTTTCATTCTATCCGATATCGAAACCTGCCGCTTACTTACTGATACCATATCTGCTTTGGGTAAGTTTTGCTTCTGTACTGAATTTTTCAATATGGCGGCTAAATTAGTGCCTTCCGAAATTCAGGCATTCCATACTCACTTTCTTATTATCTTTACAATATGTCGTTGATTTATTCCATTGACTTAGCCGGTACCTTTGTCTTCACCATCTCGGGTGCATTGGCAGCCAGCGACAAAAAACATCATCACGATATTTTCAGTGTTTTCTTTACAGGATTCATCACCGCCATCGGGGGCGGTACCGTTAGGGATGTGACGTTAGGCGCCTATCCGGTGGCCTGGATCAATGATATCAACTACCTGCTTGCCATTTTTGGCGGCGTATTGTTTACCTTTCTGTTCCGGCGTTATATTATCCGGATTTCCCGAACACTCAGCATCTTTGATACTGTGGGTATGGCTATTTATGTCGTTCTGGGTGTGCAGAAAAGTTTGGTGTTCGAAGTCAACCTAATGGCAGCCGTAATATTAGGCATGATATCCGGTATTTTCGGCGGTGTCATTCGTGATACTTTACTCAATGAGATTCCTTTAATCTTCCGGAAAGAGTTGTATGCCACACCGTGTTTGCTCGGTTCGGCATTGTTCGTATTATTACATTTCTGGGGGGTGGAGGAGCAATTGAATTTTGTCCTGTCTGTCCTGTTTATCGTTGGGTTCCGCTTGCTGGCAACAAGATACCACTGGAGCCTGCCAACCCTTACCTTCAGAGAATAAAAGAAACGTATTCCTGCTCTTTTCAGTAGGCTGTCTTATCGGTTTTATTCCCCCATGCTTCAAATATTTTCAGAGCATGCTGTCTGCCCAATGGCAGCATAGGAATTTTACGATGATTCAGGTCTATCGTTATTTCATCATAAATAAAGGAATCATCAAACCCAATAGCTGCAGCGTCATCCCGGGTGTTGGCATAGTAAATCATAGCCGGCCTTGCCCAATAGATGGCACCCAGGCACATCGGACAGGGCTCACAAGATGTATACACTTCGCAACCATCGAGCTGAAATGTATTCAGGTTTTTGCAGGCATCACGTATGGCCACCACTTCAGCATGTGCCGTCGGATCATTCGTGGATGTTACCTGATTATATCCCTCGCCAACAATTTTTCCGTCTTTTACTATCACGCACCCAAACGGGCCGCCTTTACCGCCTTGCATCCCGGTTTCCGACAACTCGATGGCGCGTTGCATAAATATCTGTTTATCCGTTTTCATTCGCTAAAAGTAATAAAAAAGGGATTCTTAGCGTTTATTGTGAATCTATTTTCCGGCTGAAGACCTGTTAAAAATCATATTCTCTATTCATCTAATTTGCTTATTTTTATAAAACAAATTTCTCATGACTCCTGAAGCCTGGCTGATTGCATTAATCGTTATTTCGCTTTCATTTGACTTCCTGAACGGATTTCATGACAGTGCCAATGTGGTGGCCACCATGATTTCTTCCAGGGCAATGTCAGGCAAAGCTGCACTGTTGCTGGCAGCGGTGGCAAATCTGGTAGGACCCTTCCTTTTCGGAGTAGCGGTAGCACATACGGTGGGGGACGAAGTGGCGGTTTCAAAACACATCACAATTACTGTCGTTGTAGCCGCATTACTCAGCGCAAGCATCTGGAATCTGGTGACATGGTATTTCGGTATTCCCGCCAGTTCATCCCACGGTCTGATAGGCGGTATTATCGGAGCGGTAATTGCCGGCTCCGGGCCGGCGGCCATTAAGATGGCAGGGGTTTGGAAAATTATTATCGCATTGCTGATTTCACCCGTCATCGGATTTACAGCAGGTTGGCTGATTATGCTCATTACCCGAAAAATCTTAAAAGATGCTTCGCCGAAAGCGGATACGGCGCTGAAGTATGCGCAAGTACCTACGGCTATCGCCTTAGCGCTGAGCCATGGCACCAACGATGCGCAGAAAACAATGGGAGTCATCACGATGGGGCTGGTGGTATTAGGGTTCCAACAGGAATTTGTGGTGCACTGGTGGGTTATTCTTATAAGTGCCACGGCGATTGGTTTAGGAACCGCATTAGGTGGCTGGCGCATTATCCATACCTTAGGAGGTAAATTTTACCGCATACGCCCCATCCATAGTTTTACTTCCCAGTTATCTTCCGCGCTGGTTATACTAACCTCTTCATTTTTAGGAGGGCCGGTCAGTACCACACAGGTGGTCAGTATGTCCATCATGGGCGCCGGTGCCGGCGACAGGGTTTCAAAAGTCCGATGGACAGTATTAAAAGATATTTTTTTAGCATGGGTACTGACAGTACCGATTACAGCCATACTTTCCGCTGTTTTATATTTTATTGTTCACTTTATTTCTAAAGTTTAACCGATGGGACTATTTGGTACAAAAGATGAAAAAGATGACAAGTTTATCCTGCAGCTCATTGAACAGTCAAAGAAGACACATTCAACCATTGTTTTTTTGGAACATTCACTGGATGATGACAATGCCTCTAAAATAGAGCATATCAAAAATATCATCAGCGAAATTGAAGAAATACGCAGAGTGCTGATTGACGACCTCCACAATACCTTTATCACGCCGATAGACCGGGAGGATATTTATAACATCTCAAATGCATTGTCTGAAATGGTGGATTACGCCCTGACAACGGTAGAAGAAATGCACATTTTAAAAGTAGTCCCGGATGAATACATCCGAAAGATGATCACGCTGGTGCGCAGGCAAACTGAAGAGCTGCAAGCCGCCATGGAGCGGCTAAGCAAAAATCCGAGAGTGGCAGGAGAACATACCTTTGTTGTAAAAACGCTGGAAAAAGAAGTGGAGCAATTATACAGAAAAGCGGTAAGAGATTTGTTTGACACCCCAATAGACCTTAATACCCTGGGGCATCTATTTTATAACCGGGAAGTTTACCGCCATATTTCCAACATGTCGGACAGAGCGGAAGCGGCGGCTAATGTGTTTGGTATGGTAGTGATGAAGTTATCATAGATTTTTATACCTTTCGTAGTCCGCATTACATAACCTAATTTATACCGACAGCATTTTGACAGAATCGGGTGACATAAGGAATAAACTGAGTCCGCACGGAATACTGATTACCATGGGTATCATCTTTGGAGATATCGGGACTTCTCCGCTTTATGTGATGAAAGCGATTATCGGGAATAATATAATCAGCAAGGAACTGATTATGGGCGGAGCTTCCTGTATCTTCTGGACATTACTGATTATCACTTCTTTCAAATACGTTTATCTGGCGCTGAAAGCAGACAACCAGGGCGAAGGCGGAATATTCGCCCTGTACGGGCTGGTTAAACATCATCCCGCCAAATGGCCGCTGATAGCCGCCTTGATTGGCTGTTCCACGCTGATTGCAGATGGTTTCATCACACCACCCATTTCTATCTCATCCGCAGTAGAGGGTCTGGATATTTTGTATCCTCATCTTCCAACAATTCCTATTGTATTGACTATTTTATTACTGTTGTTCGTATTCCAGCAATTCGGAACCAGTACCATTGGCAAAACATTCGGTCCCATCATGTTGCTGTGGTTTTCTGCTATCGGCATATTGGGTGTACTACAAATACTCCGTCATCCTGAAATATTAAACGCGTGGAATCCGTACTATGCCATTCACTTATTGACAAAATATCCGGGTGGATTCTGGATTTTAGGTGCCGTATTTTTGTGCACGACCGGAGCTGAAGCATTGTATGCAGATCTGGGACATTGCGGAAAAAGCAATATACAGGTAAGCTGGTTATTTGTACTGTCCTGCCTGATTTTAAATTACCTCGGCCAATCCGCCTGGTGCTTACAACACGAAGGAGAAATGCTGAATATTGGAAGTACGTTCTATGCTATCGTACCGAAACATTTATTGACTTACTTTATCATCCTTGCCACTATAGCGACCATCATAGCCAGCCAGGCCCTGATCAGCGGGTGTTTCACTCTGGTAAGCGAAGCTATAAAACAGCGTCTGTGGGTAAACTTAAGGGTAGATTATCCCGCGGAATCCAAAGGGCAGATTTATATTCCGGCCATCAACTGGCTGCTGTTTGTCGGATGCATCATCATTATTATTCTTTTCAGAGAATCCAGCAATATGGAAGCCGCCTATGGTCTCACCATTACCATAGACATGATTATGACTACCGGATTGCTGATGTTATTTTTCCGCTTAGAAAAGAAACCACTCCTTATAATTGCAGCATTAGGCCTTACTTTCTTTTCGATAGAATTTATTTTCCTGCTCTCCAATATGCGCAAGTTCTTTTATGGCGGCTGGTTTACTTTTTTTATCGCATCCATCTCATTCATGCTGTTATTTTTCCTTCATCGTGCCCGCTCTATCCGAGACGGATACAACCAGATGGTGGATCTCGATGATTTTGTTCCTATGTTCAACGCTATTATAGATGACAACAGTATTCCAAAGGAGGCGACCAATCTGGTGTTCATGTCCCGAAAGTCGAAAAAAACGGCTCAGGTAGATTCCAACATTATTTATTCCATATTTCAGCGAAACCCGAAAAGGGCGGATGTCTATTGGTTTATACATGTGGATATATTAGACTATCCGAATGAGCACGACAAAAATTATTATGTAAAAACCATCATTCCGGGAAAAGTATTCTTTGTTCGGCTGGAATTTGGATTTAAGGTAAAACACAAGGTAAACAGGCTGTTTCATAAAATCGTGGAAGAGATGATACAAAGCGGAGAGGTGGATGAGTTAAGCCGTTATCCTTCGATGAGGGAACATAATATTCCGGCTGATTTTAAATTTGTGTTCGTCAAACCAAAACTTTCCGAAGACAATGATTTGAAACCGCGTACAAGGCTGGTGATGAATGTGTATGAATTCCTGACCAACATGAGCTATCCTCCGTATAAGGATTTTGGGCTGGATACTTCTTATATTGAAATTGAAGCAACTCCTTTAAATTTCCATTTAACCAATAAACTTACCCTGCAAAGAAAGGAGAGGATGGAGTAGTAAAACTAGAACAAGGAAATCTGGCCGTTTATTTTAGGGTCGAATAAATTACTAGTTAAATCCGGAATCATTCTTCCTCTGAAAAACTTATTTCTGGCTATCTCTATTTGCTGTTTGATGGAATGTGCAATAACGCCTTCTCCGCGCATACGCCTGCCGGATTGAAAATCCTGAATCTGTCCGCCATGGGCGGCTTTGGTTTGATTTAATATTTTGTCCTTCCTTCCCGGAAATGCCTTCTCCAGCCAGTCAGTAAATACCTGTTCCACTTCACCCGGCAATCTCAGTATATTATATCCGATACCTGATGCTCCGGCATCTGCCGCGGCTTTAGCAATCTTCATAATTTCAATATCCGTCAGCCCGGGAATTATCGGCGCGATATTCACCATTACCGGAATCCCCGCTTTTGAAAACACATCTACCGTTTCCAATCGTTTTTTGGCAGATGCCGTCCGCGGCTCCATTTTGCGGCGAATCTCTTCGTCCAGTGTAGTGATGCTGATGACGACATTTACCAGTTTCAGCTTTGCCATCTCGTGCAGTATATCTATATCACGCTGAATGAGGCTGTTTTTGGTGATGATGCCGACAGGATGTCTGTGGTCGAGTAATAGTTGCAACAATTGTCTCGTTATTTCCAGTTTGCGTTCTATGGGTTGGTAACAATCGGTATTGCCGGAAAGCATTATAGGACTGGGTTTCCAGGATTTTCTGGAAAGCGTCTGACGCAACAAATCTGGTGCGTTCTTCTTTACCAGAATAACGCGCTCAAAATCCAGTCCGGCGTTATACCCCCAATATGGATGGGTGTTTCGGGCATAACAATAAGTGCATCCATGCTCACAGCCCTCATACGGATTCATGGAATAATCGAGCGGAACATCTTTACTCTTTACCGGATTGACTATTGTTTTTGGAAAAACCTCGATGTATTTAGTCAGTAGGTTTGGTGCATCCCCGTCTTCTGCATATTCTTTCTCATCGTAATTCAGTGATGAATAACGATTCGTCAGGTTGCTTTGAGCACCTCTGCCTTTTTGCATCAGTGGATTTGATTTCATGCCTATTGAATATAGGCAATGCATCAGATTAAAGGAAGAAGTATTTTGTTAAGATTTTTGAGTGCTGTTTTTTATCTCTAAACCAATTCCTTACATATAGCGGAAATGGTTTTGACATCTCCCATTGTATAATAATGCAGGCACGGCACTCCAAAGCTGACCAGCTCTTTGCTCTGTTCAATACACCATTCAATGCCAATCTGTTTTACCTCCGCATCGTCTTTGCATTTTTTGGCCTCGTTGACCAACGCTTCCGGCATATTAATAAAGAAAGCTGCCGGAATGCTGTTTAACTGTCCCATCTTAGTAATAGGTTTTATCCCCGGGATAATAGGTACATTAATACCTATTCTCTGGCAATCCTCCACAAACCTGAAATACGCCTTATTGTCAAAAAACATTTGCGTTACGATGTAATCAGCACCCGCATCTATTTTCTGTTTGAGGTATAACAAGTCCTGTTCGTAATTCGCCGCTTCAAAATGTTTTTCCGGATATCCGGCCACGCCAATACAGAAATCTGTTTTCACCGGATTGAATAAATCATTATCCAGGTATTTTCCGTTATTCATATCATCTATCTGCTTCACCAGATCCAGCGCAAAGGGATGGCCGTCCGGTTCGGGTACAAATTTCTTTTCCAGTTTGCGTGCATCACCGCGGAGAGCTAAAATATTCTGAACGCCTAAAAAGCCCAAATCTATCAGCGCATTTTCCGTTTCTTCCTTGCTAAATCCCCCACACAAAAAATGTGGTACCGCCTCCACATTGTACCGATATTTGATGGCCGCACAGATACCGACTGTTCCCGGACGTTTTCGAACAGCTATTTTTTCAAAATAACCGCTTGGGGTTTGTTTGTACTCAAATTCCTCCCTGTGATAGGTCACATCAATAAAGGGGGGTTGAAATTCCATCAAAGGATCCAGTATCTTGGTAATGGAATCAATACTTTTTCCCTTCAGGGGTGGCAATATCTCAAATGAAACGAGCGTCTTTTCCTTATTTTGTGCTAATATGTCGGTTACTTTCATGAATTCTTTTTGTGAAAATGAACTGCAAACTTACGAATTCACAAAATTAATTTTTAGTATAATACAAAAATTCGTACTTTTGGACGCTAATATTTGTTCTTTACATACCAACTTATTTTGAAAGGTGGAGGGAGTAGGCCCTGAGAAACCTTAGCAACCCTAAACATCTGATGTTTGGAAGGTGCTAAATCCTATCCAGACTACCCTTGTCTGGAAAAGATAAGATGAGTTCAGCCCACTCAAAATATAGTTGTCAGTTCAGAATGCATTTTCACAAAAAAAGTGAATACTTATGAATGAATTACTCTATAAAATCGCGCAGGAGCGCATCCTTATCCTGGATGGAGCAATGGGTACCATGATACAGCGTTATAAACTGGAAGAAGAAGACTACCGGGGTGCGCGCTTTAAAAACCACCCGTATCCGCTGAAAGGCAATAATGATTTATTGTCTATCACCCGGCCGGATATCATCAAGGCCATCCACCGGCAGTATTTTGAAGCCAGTGCCGATATTGTGGAAACCAACACTTTCAGCGGAACCACCATTGCTCAGGCGGATTATCATCTCGAAGATGCCGTTTATGATATTAATTTCCAAAGTGCGAAAATCGCCAGAGAAGTAGCCGATGAGCTGACCGCTAAAGAGCCGGACAAACCCCGTTTTGTAGCAGGCGCCATGGGGCCCACCAACCGGACCTGCTCCATCTCACCGGATGTGAACGACCCGGGTTTCCGGGCAGTAACCTTTGATGAACTGGTAAAAGCGTACTACGAACAGGCGAAAGCCCTTATCGAAGGCGGCGTGGATATTTTACTGATTGAAACCATCTTTGACACCCTCAATGCGAAAGCCGCGTTATTTGCTGTTCAAACATTATTTGAAGACATCGGCAAAGAATATCCCGTCATGATTTCGGGAACAATCACGGATGCCAGCGGCAGAACCCTGAGCGGACAAACGACGGAAGCGTTTTTAATTTCGCTGTCGCATGTGCCATTATTCTCTATTGGACTAAACTGTGCATTAGGCGCTAAAGAACTGAGGCCATACCTGCAGATACTGGCCAAAGAAGCGCCGTTTCTGGTAAGTGCCTATCCGAATGCGGGACTGCCGAATGCATTCGGAGCGTATGATGAGACACCGGATATCATGGGTCAGCAAATCCGTGAATTCCTGGAGCTGGGGCTTGTCAATATCTTAGGCGGATGTTGTGGCACTACACCCGATCATATCAGGCGTATCGCAGAGATAGCCAAAGAATATAAACCAAGAATTTTTGTCGGTCAATGGTCAATGGCTGACAGTCAATAGAAAGAATTATGGCATTTAAGTTCGAAGGTTTGAGAGTTTGGCAAATGGCACTTGATTTAAGTGCTGAAGTCGATGAATTATCTTATTCATTTCCTAAAAGAGAAGAATACGTATTATCGCCTCAAATTAGAAGGGCCGCAGATTCAATTGCATTAAATATTGCTGAGGGTTCAACAGGTCAGTCTTCAGCAGAATTTAAACGGTTTTTAGGTATCTCTTTAAGATCTGCAATTGAAGTAATTGGTTGTCTACACATCGGGAAAAAGAGGAAAATTATATCAGATGAACAATTCAGTCTGTTTTATGACAAATTAACTACACTGATTAAATCAATTCAGGCACTTAGAAATTCATTAAAATAAGTCAAAAATCTATGGACTATATACCATCGACTGATTACACACTAAAATTATCCGGACTCGAACCTTTAATCGTTTCCAAAGCATCCAATTTTGTCAATATCGGCGAACGTACGAATGTAACCGGCTCCAAGGTCTTTTTAAAAATGATAAAAGAAGAGCGTTTTGAAGATGCGCTCTCTGTGGCAATGGAACAGGTACGCGGCGGTGCGCAAGTGCTAGACGTAAATATGGATGAAGGAATGATAGACGGCGAAAAAGCTATGGTGAAATTCCTAAACCTGATTGCTTCCGAACCGGAAATTTCCCGCATACCGATTATGATAGACTCCTCCAAGTGGGAAATCATTGAAGCAGGATTAAAATGCATACAAGGCAAAGGTATTGTCAATTCCATCAGCTTAAAGGGTGGTGAAGAGGAATTTATACGTCAGGCAAAACTCATCAAGAAATACGGCGCCGCCACGGTAGTCATGGCTTTTGACGAGCAAGGGCAGGCCGACAGCTACGAACGCAGAGTGGAAATCTGTAGTCGCAGTTATAACATTTTAGTCAACAAGATAAAATTCAACCCGAACGATATCATCTTCGACCCGAATATTTTTCCGGTGGCCACCGGCATGGAAGAACACCGCAACAATGCAGTTGATTTTTTCCGCGCCACGAAATGGATACGGACAAACTTAAAAGGCGCGCATGTCAGCGGCGGCGTATCCAACGTGTCATTCTCGTTCAGAGGCAACAACATCGTGCGTGAAGCCATGCACTCGGCATTCTTATATCATGCCATCAAAGAAGGTATGGATATGGGTATCGTAAACCCTTCGATGCTGGAAGTGTATGATAACATCGACAAAGAACTATTGGACAGAGTAGAAGATGTATTACTCAACCGCAGAGACGACGCCACCGAGCGCTTACTTGAGTTTGCCGATACTGTAAAAGGAAGTGCCAGAAAAAAAGAAGAAGACCTGTCCTGGAGAAACCAGCCGGTGCAGGAGCGATTGAAACATGCATTGGTAAAAGGAATCGTAGACTATATTGACCAGGACACCGAAGAATGTCGGCAGCAGTATGACAAACCACTGAGTGTGATAGAAGGGCCACTGATGGATGGCATGAACATCGTCGGTGATTTGTTTGGCGCCGGAAAAATGTTCCTGCCGCAAGTGGTAAAATCCGCACGGGTGATGAAGAAATCCGTGGCTTATTTGTTACCGTTCATTGAGGCATCCAAAGAAAGCGGCGACAGCAACAAGCAGGGGAAAATTTTATTGGCCACCGTCAAAGGCGATGTACACGACATCGGTAAGAATATAGTCGGCGTTGTGTTAGCCTGTAACAATTTTGAGATCATCGACATCGGCGTCATGGTGCCTTGCGAAAAAATTTTAGAGACCGCTGAAAAAGAAAATGTGGACATCATCGGCCTAAGCGGCCTGATTACCCCATCCTTAGATGAAATGGTATTTGTGGCGAAAGAAATGAAGCGCCGCGGCATGAAACAGCCTTTATTGATTGGAGGTGCCACCACTTCCAAAATTCATACAGCGGTTAAAATAGAACCGAATTACGACCAGCCGACGGTGCATGTACTGGATGCATCACGCAGTGTGCCCGTGGCAAGCTCCTTATTGAATAAAGACAACAGAAATAAATTTATCGCCGATATCAAATCAGAATACGAGATGATGCGCGAAAGGCATCAGGGAAAACAAGTCATCAAAGATTATATCTCCCTGGAAGATGCCAGAAAAAATAAATTGCAGTTGGACTGGAATCATTACAACCCGCCCAAACCCGCCTTTACCGGCACCAAAGTCTTTGAAGATTATGACCTGAGCGAATTGCGTCAATATATCGACTGGACACCATTTTTCTCTACCTGGGAGCTGCATGGAAAATACCCGAATATATTAGAAGATAAAGTGGTAGGCGCTGAAGCGAAAAAATTATTTGAGGATGCCAACGCATTACTCGACAAAATCATTGCCGAAAAATGGCTGACCGCGAAGGCTGTTATTGGTTTCTTTGAAGCTAATTCCAATGTAGATGATATTGAGCTGAAAGATATCAGCAACAATGAAACATTAACCGACAAACGCAAATCTGTATTGCATCATTTACGCCAGCAGAATAAGAAAGGCGAGGGTTTGCCGAATTTCTGCCTGAGTGATTTTGTGGCCCCGAAAGAAAGCGGCAAACAGGATTATATCGGAGGATTTGCTGTAACCACAGGCATTGGCATCGAAAAATGGATACAGCATTTTCAGGACAACCACGATGACTACAACAAAATTATGCTGGCTGCACTGGCCGACCGATTGGCAGAAGCCTTTGCGGAACGCATGCACGAGCGGGTGCGCAAGGAATGGTGGGGCTATGCCCTGCACGAACAATTGGGCAACGACGAACTCATCAAAGAAAAATACGAAGGCATCCGTCCGGCTCCGGGTTATCCGGCCTGCCCCGACCATACCGAAAAACCGATGCTGTTTAAGTTGCTGGATGCTGAAAAGAATGCCGGCATTACTTTAACAGAAAGCAATGCGATGTATCCGGCATCGAGCGTGAGCGGCTGGTATTTCTCGCATCCCGACAGCAAATATTTCGGTATTGGCAAGATTGCGAAAGATCAGGTGGAAGATTATGCTAAACGTAAAAACATGAAAGTAGAAGAGGTGGAGCGATGGCTGCAGAGTGTGCTGAATTATGAGTAGAAAGTGGTGAGTATAAAGTAATAAGACTTTGTAGAACTTACCAACTTTCTCAACTGGCTATCCTTAAAGGACTCTTTCTCCCCAGCAGAGTCTCTCGCAGAGGACTCTGCGTCAGGTTTACAAACAGCTTTCATATTCAATGCAGAGTCCTTCCGCGCGCATGACTACACACAGGAGACTCTGCTGTGAAAGTAAGAATAGAAACCCTTCTGTTTTCATAATCCCCCGCAATTGCTTAGTTTTTCCTTCCCAGCAGAGTCTCTCGCAGAGGACTCTGCGTCAGGGTTACAAACAGCTCTCATATTCAACGCAGAGTCCTGCCGCGCGCATGACTACACACAGGAGACTCTGCTGGGAAAGTAAGAATAGAAACCCTTCTGTTTTCATAATCCCCCGCAATTGCTTAGTTTTACATTTCATCATGTTCAAAGAAATTTCTTACCTATCTGCTGAAGAAGCTTTATCCATTATAAAAAGCGGCGACCGCGTGTATGTTCATGGCAGCGCCATGACACCCACCTTTCTGCTACAGGCATTGGCGAAAGAAGCTTCCCGTTTAAGAAGCGTAGAACTTACCTTCATATCCGTACTCGGCGATATCGTGGTGGACAAACCCGAATACAACAACAGCTTCCATATCAACTGCCTGTTTGTAAGCGACAGCGTGCGCAAAGCGGTTCAGGATGGCAGGGCGGATTTTATTCCGGTTTTCCTGAGTGATATTCCCGATTTATTTAAGAACGGACAACTGCCGCTGGATGTCGCATTGATACAAATTTCACCGCCAGACAAACACGGGTACTGCTCCCTGGGTATCAGTGTGGATATTGCCCGCGCCGCCGTCAGCACCGCCAGGCATATCATCGCACAGGTCAATCCGAAAGTGCCGCGCACACACGGCGACAGCATGATACACACCGACCGGATTCATGCATTCGTATATGCCGAGGAAACGCTGCACGAAGTGGACTACAGCGCCAAGATGGGTGACGAAGAACTGCAGATTGGGAAATATATTGCGGAGCTGATTGATGACGGAAGCACCCTGCAAACAGGCATCGGCACCATACCGGATGCGGTGCTGAAATCACTTTACAACCATAAAAACCTGGGTATCCATACCGAGATGTGCAGCGACAGCATCATTGACTTATTTGAAAAAGACATCATCAACAACTCCCAAAAGGTGATACATCCGTATAAAACGGTTACGGGTTTTGCCGTAGGCACCAAACGGCTGTACGACTATGTCGATGACAATCCTGCCTTTGCCTTTCTCGATATCGACTTTGTTAACGATCCGCATATCATCCGAAAGAATCCGAAAGTGGTGGCCATCAACAGCGCCATCGAAGTGGACATTACGGGCCAGATATGTGCCGATAGTATTGGTACCCGCCTGTTCAGCGGCATCGGCGGACAGATGGATTTCATCCGCGGCGCGGCACTGAGTGAGGGCGGCAAGCCCATAATTGCACTGACGGCTCGCACTAAAAAAGGGGAGAACCGCATCGTGCCGTTTCTGAAACCCGGCGCTGGTGTAGTAACGACGCGTGGCCATGTGCATTATGTAGTAACAGAATATGGCGTTGCCTATTTATATGGCAAAAATTTAAGGGAGCGTGCCAAAGCGCTCATTGGCATTGCGCATCCCGGCGACCGGGAAATGCTGGAAAAGGCGTGTTGGGAACGCTTTGTTCACTTTTAATTTCACTGCTTTTGTAAAAGGATTAAAACAGGATATCATTTATAAAAATCTTGTGTAACCACCACATAGACATCTTCTTTGTTCTTTTCTATCGCCGCAGACAAGGCGCAGTATTTTAAGATATTCAGCAGCAAATTGGTTCTGTGTGGTGGTGAATTATAGAAGCCTTCTATAATTTGTTGCGCCAGTTCTATATAGGTAATGCCATCGTCGTCCAAATATTTTTTGCTGCAATTCTCAGCATACATACTATATTTAATACCAACCATCTGTAATCTGTTTTCCGGTGTTTTAATTTTAGAATCGAAGTAATTATTGTGTGCAAAAAAATGCCGGGTTGCCATCTGATAACTGTGAATCGCTGCGGCATTTTTTAGTTTATCATCAAATTGCAGCAAGGGTTTGTTCTTCATAGCCCGCAATTTATTAGTAGCAAAAAACAAACAGGCGTTCAGCAGGTGCAAATCAGGCGAATCAACAGAAACAACTTGTCGGATTGCTTCAAGCTTATAAAACGTCTGAAAAGTATGTTCCTGATATACATTATGTTCAAAATAAGACTTTTGCTGATAGGCATAAAATTTTTTCAGATAAGGATTAGAAAATCCAAACAAACAGAAAAGTACAAAAGCTGAGGCATGCAGTGGCTTCATATTGTTTCAACGTCTGTTTTGCTGATTTTATTATTTTAGAAACAGAGATGGATAGTTATCATAAATAACTTCAACTTAAAAATTCCTATCTTCACTCTATGTTTGACAAGGCACGCAGGATGTTCCGGATAGATATGCAGAAACTGCGTTCTGCCGATTCCTCCCATCTCTTCTGGATGGACCTGTGCATGCTCCTCCTTGTCTTTTTCAATTTGCTCTATCTTTTTTTCGGGTTCCTATTTCAGTTTGCTTTTTTCAATTCCTTTATACTGCAGCTGTCTGCCGGCTTTCACCATTGGTACGCTAACGAGGTCTATCCTTACATCTTCCGCTTCGACCTGATTTTTGTGTTGCTATATGCCGCCGAACTACTCTTTCGCTGGGTGCGCAGCATCCTGCGTAAAAAATATGAATACTGGTGGTTCTATCCCTTTGTACACTGGTATGATGTTATCATGTGTATCCCCATCCTGAAAGGATATAATTTCTTTGGTATTATACGGCTTTTCGGCCTGGTGTACCGCCTACAGCGCCTTGGTGTTTTCGACCTCACCAAAACCTATGTGTTCCGGCAAACCACCAAAGCATCGGAGGTAATGGTGGAAGAGGTGAGTGACCGTGTAATCGCCAAAATGATTTCGATGATGCAAAGCGAAGTCAATCAGGGATCGCCCGTACTCGAAAAGATTGTCACCAATGTCGTCAAACCCAAAGAAGACGTCATTGTCAACTACCTGAGCAGCCGTATCGGCGCGGCGATGAATGTTTCGTACACTCAGTACCGCGGCGAACTGAAGTTATATGTGGAACAAATTGTCAGCCGCTCGGTAAACGAAAATACCACAGTGGATGCATTGCGCTATATTCCCGGACTGGGTAAAGTATTTCAGGAGATGCTGGACAAAGCGGTGGCTGATATCACCTTCAATACCATCGACAAGCTGATGCAGGACGTCATCAACCCGAATAATACACGAGGAATCAAGGAGGTGACGCACGGCTTAATAGAAACATTTCTGGATAAAGACCACCCTGAATCACAGGAACTCAATACGATGATTATCGGTATCATCAACGACTCGCTGGAAGAGGTGAAACGCAGTGTATTGGTTAAGGAATGGAAAATCAAACAATTAGAAGAAGAGAAGCAAAAACTGGAAGCAAAAATCGCCAAACACTGAAAATTTTCCCCGCCCAAAATCCGACTTTGGCACGAGAATTGTTACTTATTTAACCAGAAAAAGCGTTTTATTTTTTAGGTTAATAAAAACATTTTCATTTGGTTGGTTTAAAATAGTCCCGGACAGTGTTGCCCGGGATTTTTATTTGGGCTGGCAGTAATTCGGAACGCCGTCGACAGCATTATCCGGAAGGGCGTCGGTAGCTTTCTTGACGATTTCTGCTCCACCTTCTTCCTCACCAATACTTACGGCATTCTCCCCGTATAAGATATCCCATACCTGCTGGAGTTTATAGACGCTTTGGTTGTAATGACTGCTAAGAATGATAACCGTTGTTTTATCACTGATTTTTCTGTTAAATACGGAATTAAAGCTATGCCACCAGCCGTTGTGGTAAATCAGGCGGGTGCCGTCCGGCTGATCCTGCATACGCCAGCCAAGGCCGTAGTTTTTGTTTCCTGATTTCTCAAAACTCTGGGGCGTAAAGGCCAGGCCCAAGATTTCTGGGCGGATGAATTTTCCGGCATAGAGCGCCTGATCCCACTTATACAAATCTTGAACTGTACTGTAAATGCCTTTATCGCCGGTAACGCCATCGGTATACACAATTTCATCTTCTATCCAGCGCGAACCTTTATAGCCTTTGACGGCAGATGGACGCGGACTCAACGGATCATACAACCAGGTATCGAGCATCCCAAGCGGAACAAAAATAGCCTGATGCATGAAATCACAAAACGGCATACCGGATACTTTTTCAATAATCAATGCCAGTAAAACATAGTTAGTATTGTTGTAACGAAAATGCGTATTCGGCGGATTTAATGCCTTGGGTTTAAATTTTATCAGTTGCTTCAAAACATCATCGTTCGTCATGAACTCTTTTTTCTTCTTCCAGTACTGCTCGGAAAAATTGAGGTAATTGGGCAATCCGGAGCGATGGCTCATCAGCATACGGATGGTAATACCTTTATAAGGGAACGAAGGAAAGAATTTCTGCAGTGTGTCATCCAGCGATATCATATTTTGCTGTAACAGCAACAATATCCCTGCAGAAGTAAATGTCTTGGAGGTGGAAGCAATCTGGAAAGAGGAATGAGGTGTCAGTTTTTCTTTGGAAAAATAATCTTTATAGCCGTAATAGCGCTCAAAGACAGGGGTGCCTTTATAGGAAATCAGTACCGAGCCATTAAACCCCCCCACTGTTTTTCCTTCAAAATAACAATCCAGCTGGTGTATCTTCTCCACTACATCCGAGTCCTGCACATCCACCGCTTCCTTATCATAACTCCCGTATACGGCGGGCTTGACTTCAGGAGGAATAAAGCCGGTTGGTGTACGCTTGCTATTGCCATGCTGACAAAACGTACAACACAATCCTGCAATCAATAAAAATATAGTTAAAACAAATTGCTTCATTTTTCTTTTTCGTTTCCACGATTCCTTTAACAACATAGTATCCAATCAGTCGCCATAAAAATACCTTTTTATATAAAGAATGTTAATCAATAGATGTTACCAAACGTTGAAAAGTATTTTGTAATGTTTTTTGAAAGATAAACGACTACTTTTACAAAAGATAAATACGATGAAAAGAAGAGAATCCCTGTTGATGGAGTACGAAAAAGAATGTGCCAACACACGCAAACTGCTGCAGGCTGTTCCTATAGACAAGTTAAGCTGGAAGCCGCACGAAAAATCAATGTCTTTGGAACAACTGGCGATACACATCGCCGATATTCCAAACTGGATGGCGGTTACGATTGAAAAAGACGTACTGGATTTTGCGAAAGAAGAATACAAACCGAAAAAAGTATCGTCGCTGGATGATTTACTAAAAATTCATGACGATGCTGTAAGCGCCGCACTAAACTGTCTAGGTGCCGCCGAGGATGAAACATTGCTGCAGGACTGGACAATGCGCAATGGAGAGCAGGTATATTTCACGATGCCTAAAGTGGCTGTTCTGCGTATGTTTGTTTATAACCATCTGTATCATCACCGCGGGCAACTGACTGTATATCTTCGTTTATTAGATGTGCCGGTGCCGGGTATGTATGGCCCCACCGCGGACGATCAAAGTATGTAACAGATTTATTATTCAACTATCTGGATAATGTGCACCGGGCATGCTTTAGCGGCCTGCAGGTTGCTCTCCAGTTCATCTTCGCGTACTTTCACGCTCCAGAAGCCTTTTTTTTCTTTGGCTTCCAGCAAAACGCTTTTGCCGTCTTTGCGGCTCATACGCCAGCGCTGTGGTGCGAGTTCCACACAATAATTACAGCCAATGCATTTTGCCCGTTGTTGTATAATGGTAATCACTCTGCTGGTGATGTGACGTTAACAATCTTGTACAATTTATCGCTGGTTCGAATAGACGCATCCAATCTGAATGCGCAGTTTTCACCTTTCTTAGCAGTTTGTACAGGTCCGGCAGACGTATGTAACTCTGTAATCGTAGTTTCGATGGCACCGGTAGTCGGGCCGGTAATTAATACAGTATCTCCAACACTCAGCTCAAACGATTCGAGTTTGAATTCCGCCACACGTATATTATCAAAATAATTGTTTCCCTTACCCAGATAGATTTTGCGGGTAGTCGCTTTTGAACCCGGGCTGTCATTCCATTCACCCAATTCCTTACCCAGATAATAGCCGCTCCAGAATCCGCGATTATACACCCGTTGCAATCGCTCCATCCAATCCGCTATTTTTTCTTTCGTGTATGTATTATTGTAATATGCATCGACAGCTTCCCGGTAACATTCCACGGTCGTTTTCACATAATCCGCTCCTTTTCCTCTGCCTTCAATCTTCATCACCTTCACTCCACTTTCAATCACCTTATCCAGGAAATCGATTGTACATAAATCCTGCGCAGACATGATATATTCATTGTCGATGGCCAATTCATGTCCGTCTTCGTTATCAATCACGGTATAGCTTCGTCGGCAGTTTTGCACACAGGCGCCACGGTTGGCAGAAGCATTGGCGGTATGCAAACTCAGATAGCATTTGCCCGAAACAGCCATGCATAACGCACCATGCACAAAGATTTCTATCTCTATCAATTTGCCGGAAGGCCCGCAAATGTTTTCCTTTTCAATCTGATCACAGATTTTTTTTACCTGAATCAGGCTCAGTTCGCGCGACAATACCATCGTATCAGCAAACAATGCATAAAACTTTACGGTTTCAATATTGGTGACATTTACCTGTGTGGAAATATGCACTTCCAGTTGAATGGAACGAGCATAGGCAATCACCGCCTGGTCGCTGGCAATCACCGCAGTGATGCCGGCTGCTCTGGCTTTATCCAATACCGTTTTGATGGCGGACAAATCGTGGTCGTATACAATTGTATTCAGGGTAAGATAACTGCGTACATGGTGTTCTCTGCAAATGTTGCCCACTTTCTCCAAATCTTCAAGTGTGAAGTTCATGGTAGCGCGTGCGCGCATGTTGAACTGTTCCACCCCAAAATATACAGAATCGCAGCCGGCATGTATGGCGGCCATTAGCGCCTCATAGCTGCCGGCGGGTGCCATCAGTTCTATTTTCTGCTGTCTGGTCATTGCGGTGCAAAGATAACGGCAATAATTTTTCTGTATTATTACCAATACATCTAATCCCGAATCTTAATATTAGCTTAAGAAGAGGAGATGTATTTATTCAGTCACATGCATTCGTTCGCCTTTTATCAATTTATCCACCCATTCGTATAAATACATTCCGGAAGAATTTCTTTCATAAAACAAATCATTGTCTGCCAGCATCGTATGGGATTCTCCATTTATAAAATAGGTGGACCAGGTGCTTTTAGGTTTCAAGATATCATCCCGAAGATGAATAATACCTGATTTAAATACATTGGCAGGCAATTGATTGCCGGGCGCCCCCATACAATTATTATAACCAAAACTTAAAAAGAAACGGGAAACACCATCTTCATAAGAAGAAACAAACCCAAAGTTTGCGTTCGGATATTTTTTACTCGAGTATTCATAAACATTCGCCAATCCTAATTCCGGTTTTCCGCAGCAATCCAACAAGCCGTAAGGAATAGGCAACCCGAAGATAAATGTAAAACCCAACTGTAGACAAATTGGAAACGCCTGCGCATCGCTAAAAAGCGGTCCGGAGTCGTTGATTACGGTAATTTTTGCATTTGGAAACCGTTTTATCACTTCCAGGAAATTGACATACACACCATACCCCCCTGCGCTTAATCCAAATAACACAATTTGCTCTACTTTATTATAATCAAAATACGGTTGAATAAAATCAACGGATTTTATAAAATTATAAGACCCGACATAACGTTGTGTATCGGGCAGGTCAAGTGCCTGTCCGGCCCTCCTGGTGCCGCTGTGTACGTCGCCGGTACAATATGGAACAAACACAAACGAAAAGTCTTTCAACGGGTTTTTGGGATTGTCAGCATCAAATATTCCGCGATGGGCATACTCCGCAGACAAAGAGCTCCAGTCATCCACGTTAAACGATTTTGGATTGGGGCCACAGGTTTCTGCGTTAAAACAAGCACCGCCCCCGTTGATATAAATGGCCAGCTTCTTCGGATTACCTACACGATATCCGATGCCTGTTGGAGATCCGTCCCTGCAAATCATTCCAGGTATATCATACCAATGAAAGGATTTTGGTTTATCCTCCAACGACATGAAAGGGTGATTAAAGCTTGTCTGTGCTTCTCGGGTACAGGCAAATAACAGGAATACAGAGCAAAACGAAAAGAAATATTTTTTCATAGAAAAATAATTTTACCTCTAAATCTAAGATATTTATTTCTAACAAACTACATATTCCTTCTGTACTGACCGCCTACTTCAAATAATGCATTCGTGATTTGCCCGAGGCTACAGTATTTTACCGTTTCTATTAAAACCTCAAACAGGTTTTTATTTTCTAAGGCCGCTTTTTGCAGTTGTTGCAGATACTGCTGGGCCTCTTTGTTGCTGCGTTCGTGCAGGCGTTTTAAATTTTCTATCTGCAGTTGCTTTTCTTCTTCCGTACTGCGGATAACTTCCATCGGCAATATTGTAGGCGAGCCTTTGGAAGATAAAAAGGTATTCACACCAATCAGCGGCAATTCGCCGGTATGTTTTTTCATTTCGTAATACATACTTTCTTCCTGTATCTTGCTACGCTGATACATGGTTTCCATAGCGCCGAGCACACCCCCGCGTTCCGTCAGCCGGTCAAACTCGGCATACACCGCTTCTTCCACCAAATCCGTCAGCTCTTCGATAATGAAAGAACCCTGCAACGGATTTTCATTCTTTGCCAATCCCAATTCTTTATTGATGATCAACTGAATGGCCATCGCCCTGCGCACACTTTCTTCTGTTGGCGTAGTAATCGCTTCATCATATGCATTGGTATGTAATGAATTGCAATTGTCATAAATCGCATACAATGCCTGCAAGGTGGTGCGGATATCATTAAAATCAATTTCCTGTGCATGTAAACTCCTGCCGGATGTTTGAATATGGTATTTTAGTTTTTGGCTTCTGTCATTGCCTTTGTAAAGGTACTTCATTGCTTTCGCCCATATTTTTCTAGCCACACGGCCAATCACGGCATACTCCGGATCAATACCATTACTAAAAAAGAAGGATAAATTTGGCGCGAAATCATCGATGTGCATACCCCGCGACAAATAATATTCTACAAACGAGAACCCGTTTGCTAAGGTAAAAGCAAGTTGGGAGATAGGATTGGCGCCGGCTTCCGCGATATGGTAGCCACTTATGGAAACAGAATAGAAGTTGCGCACTTTGTGTTGTACAAAGTATTCCTGCACATCGCCCATCAGTTTCAGGGAAAACTCGGTGGAGAAAATGCAGGTGTTTTGCGCCTGGTCTTCTTTCAGAATATCCGCCTGTACCGTTCCACGCACCTGTGATAATGCATGTGCTTTTATTTTTTCATACACCTCTTTGGGCAGCACCTGATCTCCTGTAACACCGAGTAACAATAAGCCTAAGCCGTCGTTGCCTTCCGGTAAGTCCCCGTTATAGACAGGCCGTTCCGCATTTTTCGCTCTGTAAATTTCCTCAATTTTTTGATTGACTTCATCCACTAAATTATGCTCACGAATATATTTCTCACATTGCTGGTCGATAGCTGCATTCATAAAAAATGCGCAGATTGTCGGTGCCGGGCCGTTAATTGTCATAGAAACGGACGTATCCGGCGAACACAAATCAAAACCGGAATACAATTTTTTGGCGTCATCCAATGTACAGATGGAAACACCACTGTTTCCAATTTTACCATAGATATCCGGTCTCCAATCAGGATTATTGCCATACAATGTTACGCTGTCAAATGCAGTAGACAAACGCTTGGCCGGCAAGCCTAACGACACATAGTGAAAACGTTTATTGGTACGCTCCGGCCCGCCTTCACCGGCGAACATGCGCGTCGGGTCTTCATTTTCACGCTTAAAGGGAAACACCCCTGCGGTATATGGAAATTCGCCGGGTACATTTTCCTGCAAATTCCATTTCAGAATATCGCCCCAAGCCTCATATTTTGGCAAAGCCACTTTAGGTATCTGTAAGTGCGACAGAGATTCAGTATGTGTTTTTATTTTCAGTTCCTTCTCGCGTACTTTGAAAATATAATACTCGTTCTTATAATCCTGTTTGGTTTTTTCCCAAGCAGCCAGTATCTGTTTACAATCCGGATGCAGCTTTAATTCCTTCTGTTTAATACTCTCCTCCAAACTTTCAAGGTTTTTTAACTCCTGAAAGCCTTTTATCCGATTGAAGGCATACAAATCATTTGCTATTTCTGCCTGTTCATTTACCCATGTATCATAATCCCTGTTGTTTTTTGTAATATCGGATAAATAACGCGTTCGGTTGGGTGGGATGATATAAATTTTTTCGGAACCTCCTGTACGAAGTGATAATGTGCTCTGCCAATCCAATTTACATTTTTCCGAAATAATTTTAACCAGATGTAAATATAGTTCATTCGTTCCCGGATCATTGAATTGCGCGGCGATACTGCCAAATACAGGCATTTCCTCCGGACTTTTATCCCACAAATTTCTATTGCGCTGATATTGTTTCTTTACGTCGCGCAACGCATCCTGGGCGCCTCGTTTATCAAATTTATTGATGGCTACAATATCGGCAAAATCGAGCATGTCGATTTTTTCGAGTTGAGAAGCGGCGCCAAATTCCGGCGTCATCACATACATGTACACATCGGCAATATCCACGACTTCCGTTCCGCTCTGACCGATGCCTGAAGTTTCAACAATTATCAAATCATAACCTGCTACCTTGAAAATCTGAATGGCATCTGTTACGTCTTTGGAAATAGAAGCATTGGTTTGACGGGTAGCCATAGAGCGCATATACACCCGTTCGTTGTTAATGCTGTTCATTCGGATTCTGTCACCAAGCAATGCGCCACCGGTTTTTCTCCTCGAAGGATCGACTGAAATAATCGCAATCGTCTTATCAGGAAAATCCAACATAAAACGCCGCACCAATTCGTCCGTTAAGGAAGACTTTCCAGCACCGCCGGTACCTGTGATGCCGAGGATAGGTATTGTAGTTCTATTCGCCGGAAGTTGAGACCTGTACTGTTCAAATTTTTCCGGAAAATTCTCCGCGCAGGAAATTAACTGACCTATTTGTCGATGGTTTTTGGATTGTAGCGCTTCTGGACTGAAAACAATATTGTTTCCTGTCGGAAAATCACACTTACTCAGCAAGTCATTAATCATTCCCTGCAAGCCCATGGCACGTCCATCATCCGGCGAATATATCCGGTCGATGCCATAAGCGTGCAGTATTTCTGTTTCTGAAGGCAGTATGGTGCCGCCGCCGCCGCCGAATATTTTTATATGTCCGCAATCTTTTTCTCGCAGCAAATCATACATGTATTTAAAGAATTCCAGGTGGCCGCCCTGATAGGAGGTCAGCGCAATGGCATTCGCATCTTCTTCTATTGCGCAGTTTACAATTTCCGCTACTGAACGGTTATGTCCAAGATGGATGACCTCTGCACCGGATGCCTGAATAATACGACGCATGATATTGATGGCAGCATCGTGTCCGTCGAAGAGGCAAGCCGCCGTTACGATTCGTATTTTATTTTTAGGTAGATAAGGTGCTGTTGCCTGCATACAAGTGACTTGTCTCACAAATTTACGCTATTCGAGGACTTTTTTTATGAAAAAAGAAATCATAAATAATCTAAATTTTAATCTTACGCTTGCGGGATTCCTTATTTTTGAAGAAATTCCGGTGATATGAAAAAATTCTTGTTGGGCTCATTTATTTTTGTTGTTGTATTACTGACCACTGCCGTCGCTGTTCCGTATTTGTTTAAAGACAAAATTATTGCGAAAGCAAAAGAAGAAATTGGCAACTATATTGACGCAAAAACCGATTTTAAACACATTGACTTATCATTACTGAGAAACATCCGGAATTTTCCCAATATCGCATTAGGTATTGACCACCTTGTCATTATTGGCAATACACCGTTTGATGACGATACATTGCTGAACTTAGGCAATGCTAAGGTTTCATTAGACCTGATGAGTGTGCTGAAAGGAAACGAATACAAAGTAGAACAAATTGAGTTAAGTGACGTAACCTTAAATGCTGTTGTCAACAAAGACGGCATACAGAATTGGAATATTGTAAAACCCTCCAAAGACACCAGTGCCGACCAACCGTTTAAGCTGGCTTTGAATAAACTGGTATTGTCCAATGTTAATCTGTTGTATGATGACCTGAAAAATAATAACCACCTTAAACTCGAAAACATACAACATACAGGTAAGGGCGATTTTACCGCGGATGTGCTTGACTATACTTCTAAAACTAATATCGGAAACATCAACTTTTCTCAAGGCATTATCTCCTATCTTAAAAATGCAACGCTTGCATTTGACAGCAGACTGAATATTGACCAGAAAAACAAGAAGTATGCATTTAAGGATAATAAACTTTCCCTGAATGATCTGGGCCTGCTTTTCAACGGATTTATAGAAATACCCGACAGCACACAAACAAAAATGGATATCAGCTTCAAGGCAGACAAGACCACTTTCAAATCATTGCTGTCATTAATCCCTGCCATTTACACCAAAGACTTTGATGCCGTTAAGACATCCGGGAATTTAGCACTGGATGGTATGCTGAAAGGTATCTACCGGCAGAATTCCTATCCTGCATTTGCCTTAAATATTAAAGTAGATAACGGAAAATTCCAGTATCCTAAATTGCCCACCGCTGTAAGCGATATCTTTATAGACGCGCAGGTTAAGAATGCCGGCGGCAGCCTTGATAACACCGTTGTAAACATCCCTGACTTGCGGCTAAGAATGGCGAATGAACCTATTGTAGCGCGTCTGCATGTAACGACACCTATTTCAGATCCGGCTATTGATTTATCCGCAAAAGGAAAAATCAATTTAGCGGATATACAAAAATTCTATCCGTTGGAAGGTGTGCAGAAATTAGCAGGGAATGCAAACGTGGATGTCACGGTTAAGGCAAAAAAATCGGATGTGGATGCAAAACGCTACCAAAACATACAGGCGGCAGGAAATATTGCAGCCACAGGTATCGAATACGCTTCCAAAGAGGTACCTAAGCCGGTCACTGTCAGCAATCTTTCATTGAATTTTTCCCCTCAGTATGTGGATGTACCCCAATGTGTTGCTAAAATTGGCAACAGCGATTTTGACATTAAAGGAAAACTGGAAAACGTGATTGGATACATTTTATCTAAAGATGCCGTCATAACAGGAAACGTATCTATCGTATCGGATAAGATAGATGCGAACGAGTTTCTGCCTGACTCTACCACGGCCCATACATCCAAATCCCAGAAAGCGAAGGAGGTAGTGCGCCTTCCTAAAAATATAGACTTTACCGGTACCGCCTCTATCGGCGAACTATTGTACGATAAATTGGTATTAAAGAACGTAGCGGGAAAAATTAACCTGAAAGATGAACAGCTCAACTTAAACAATCTGACAGCAAACCTGTTAGGCGGCTCCGCTACTGTCAGCGGATTCTATAACACTAAGAGTGATATCCCCACGGGAAACCTGACCTACACCATTCAGAATTTTGATGTGCAGCAAGTTTATGCCTATGTTGGAAGCATGAAACAGGCTGCACCCATCATGAAATATGTCAATGGCAGTTTTGGCTCTAACATGAATATGCAGATGGCCATCAATCCGGACTTATCGCCTGACATGAACTCGCTTAACGGAACAGCAAGCCTTAAAATGCCGCTGGCCAATGTCACCGGCGTTCCGGCACTCCAAAAAATTGTAGAACAGACCAAACTGAAACAGCTCGAAAATCTTCGTATCGAAAATCTGGATATTAAGACAACGGTGGCAAATGGCAGAATCTTAGTTGCACCATTTGAAACTAAAGTCAACAATCTCAAGATGACCATTGGCGGCTCTCAGGGTTTAGACCAAACTATGGACTATGCCGTAGCGATAGATGTTCCATGGAAAGAGCTTGGTCAAGCTTCTTCCTTCGCGGAAGGATTGCTGGCTAAAAATCCGATTAAACAACTGAATGGCATGGTTCCCGAAATCATTCGCCTGAATATGAAAATCGGCGGCACTTTCAAAGACCCTAAGATAACCATGGGCAAACCGGATGGTACCACCGGTGCCGGCACGATGAAGGATGTGGTGAAAGAACAGGTGCAACAGCAGGTACAGCAACTGAAAGAAGAAGCTAAAACACAGGCCAAACAGACGCTGGATACCCTTAAAACACAGGTGCAGCAGGAGGTTAAGAATAAAGTACAGGAAATCCTTACCGGACAAAAAGACACCACCAAATCCGGTAATCCGGTAAACAATATCAAAGATGCGGTAAAAGACAAGATTAAGATTAAACTTCCATGGTAAGTCTTGGAAAGAACTATTCTGAAGCGCCGGAATAGTTATTCCTGTGTGTATAAAACTTTTATGTTTATCCATCTTTTATTTTAATATTTTTGTGTCATTCTGATTCCGAAACTATCCGGAGCAGAAACTGATTCAACTTATTACTGACCACTTACCACTAAAGCATGCAAATAGCCGAACTTCAACAAACAGCCTCGCAGGTGCGCAGAGACATCATCCGCATGGTACACCAATGCAAGAGCGGACATCCGGGCGGCTCACTGGGTTGTGCAGATTTTATGACTGCGCTGTACTTTGAAATCATGCAGGTGGATACCGATTTTAAAATGGACGGAGAGGGAGAAGATTTATTCTTTCTGTCGAACGGACACGTATCTCCATTATTCTACAGTGTGCTGGCACGCCGTGGTTTTTTCAATACCAAAGAACTCGGTACTTTCCGCCATATCAATTCCCGTTTGCAGGGACACCCCACCACACATGAAGGATTACCCGGAATCAGGATTGCGAGCGGTTCTCTCGGACAGGGAATTTCTGTGGCGATTGGGGCCGCGTTGGCAAAAAAATTAAACGGCGATGACAGATTGGTTTATGCACTCACCGGCGACGGCGAACTGCAGGAAGGACAAATCTGGGAAGCATTAATGTTTGCAGCCGCCAAGAAAGTAGACAATCTGATTGTTACCGTTGACTGGAACGACGCACAGATAGATGGCTCTACCCAGCAGGTCTGTGATTTAGGCGATTTACCGGGCAAGTTTAAGGCGTTTGGATGGGAGCTATTGGAGATGAACGGCAATGTGATGGAAGATGTGGTGTTTACCCTGACGCAAGCACAACTGAAAGCGAAAAAAGGAAAACCTGTGGTGATTTTAATGCGCACACAGATGGGCTTTGGTGTCGACTTTATGATGGGTACGCACAAGTGGCATGGCAGCGCACCGAGCGATGAGCAGAAAGATAAAGCACTTGCGCAACTGGAAGAAACGCTGGGAGATTATTAATACTGCCACATATTTGGATAATAAGATAAAATCAATCATAACATTCGTTAAAATCTGTGTTCCATAATGAGTTTACAAGACATCACCTTCACCGATAAAAAAGATACCCGCTCCGGATTTGGAGTGGGCATTCACGAAGCCGGAAAAGCCAACCCGAACGTGGTAGCCATGTGCGCCGACCTCGTCGGTTCATTAAAGCTGGAAAAATTCATCGAAGACTTTCCGGAACGTTTTGTGCAAACTGGTATCGCAGAAGCCAACATGATTGGCATCGCGGCCGGCCTGACCATCGGAGGAAAAATTCCGGTAGCGACTACTTTCGCCAATTTCGGTACCGGCCGCGTATACGACCAAATTCGGCAGAGCGTCGCCTATTCGGATAAGAATGTAAAAATCTGCTGCTCGCATGCAGGCCTCACACTGGGCGAAGACGGCGCCACGCATCAGATTCTGGAAGATATCGGACTGATGAAAATGCTGCCGCACATGACAGTCGTTGTTCCTTGCGATTACAACCAAACAAGATTAGCGACCAAAGCGATTATAGAACGAGTTGGACCAACTTATCTGCGTTTCGGCCGTCCGGTATGGCCGATTTTTACACCTGCTGAAGATAAGTCGTTTCAAATCGGGAAGGCGCAGTTTTTATCCGAAGGAACAGACATAACGATTATAGCGTGCGGCCATTTGGTGTGGCATGCAGTAATAGCAGGTCAAGAACTGGAAAAACTAGGCATCAGTGTGGAACTCATTAATATGCACACCATAAAACCGCTTGATGAAGCAGCAATATTATCATCCGTAAAAAAAACCGGATGTGTGGTTACTGCAGAGGAACACCAACAGGCGGGCGGTCTGGGGGAAAGCGTGGCTTCAGAATTGGCACGCCAACACCTTGCTCCTATTGAAATGGTAGCCGTACAGGACACCTTTGGCGAAAGCGGCACACCGGATCAGTTGCTGGAAAAATACGGACTAATGCCGAAAGATATTATTGCCGCGGCAAAAAAAGTGTTGGAACGAAAATAGCGGAAACATTCAGTATTTGCGGGTTACTAACTAAAAAATTAACTATAGTTGAAATGAAAAAACTATTGTTTTCATTTTTACTGCTCTGCTCTGCCTACAAAGGATATTGTCTCGAAATATACGGTACCTTAGTTTCCCGAAAGAATGATACATTGCATCCTTTATTTTCCATCGCCGACAAAGACTTTGACAACTATCTGATTTCAAACAACCTGATTTCAAAATTGCGTTACAGCAATGGCAAAGGTAATATGCAGAAAATATCTGCGAAGAAGGTAAAATATATTCAGTTCAGCGTACAAAAAGAAACCTATTCTTTCTTCTCGATTGATATTTCTATGGATGACTGGGACGAGAGTACAACTGCGCCACCGCAATTTTACAGGCTGCTGAACAGCCCGAACAGCAATTTGAAGTTGTACGAATTTTATGATATCAGTGATATCGCCGGAGCCGCGCTATTCGGATACGTACTCATCAAGGACAAATACCGCAGTTATCTGATTGAAAGAGAAGGAAGATATAGTGTCGTTTCACCGGCAGGGTATAAAAACACACTGAAAAACATCTTTAAGGACAATCAGGAACTGGTATCCAAAATAGCCGATGAAACGTACAGGTTTAAGGATATGAATCTTATCATTGCCGAATACAATAACTGGTATTCAACAAAATAAATACAGGAGGCTTACACAAAGAATTTTTTATAAAAATTCATGGCATTACCGTACATCATTTTATGTACCAGTTCTGTTGGTGTATAATCGTACCATAACTCTTTATGGTATTCTTTCTTTTCGAGATATGTGATAAGATCCTGTTGCAGAAGAGGCAGTTCTGCCGCCGTAGGATATGGATCCATATGAGTGATAGAGCCGTCAAAATCGCTGCCGAAAGCAATCATATCCCAGCCTGTCTTTTTGCCAACGGCTTTTACCAGCTGAAACACATTGTCCCAGTATAATTGGGCAAATAATTTTCGTTGCTTTGGTATATCAGATTCATTAGTGATTTCCGTCACCACATCAATGCCGCCAAGATTGCCTTTATCTACCATAATTCCTATCAAGCCTTCCGAATCATGAATGATACAGGCTTCTTCGTCGGAGATATTTATGCTCCATTTAAATAATCTTGATTTTCGTGTCTTTACAATTAAATCCGCTTTTGCAATTGAACTGTCTATTGTTTTAAATCCATTAGCGCAGGCATGGCTGCTGATTACCGGTATTTTATTATCGGGATTCACATAATTATGATTGCTGATAAACGCATAATATTCTTTTCTCGATGCAGCACTCATGTGTTTGGTGTCAATCAAAATACGCTTACCGTTTTTAGTACTTAACATCTCACGTATTACATGCCAACCGGCTTCTGTAATGCCTTTATTTTTTCCTTTGTTTTGGTTAACTAGATTATTTATTGGCCGTTTGAAACTTTTCGCATGGCCGGCCAGATGATTCCAGAAATGATGCGACAGGTTCATAACAAATGGCGGGAACTCCCAGTTTTTAATCGTATTAATGTTCTCTGACAGCCTGTTTAAGAATGTTTCTTTATTTATTTTATCTTCTGCATCTGTTCCGGTTCCCAATACATGTGCGCCTTCAATTGTTACAATTCCAATCAGTGTGTTTTTCTTTTTCAATGCCTGTTCCAGCTCTTTATAATTATTCACCAATACAAACTCACTTTTCCCATCCGGGCTTTTTCCTTGTTGATTTTTTACATAGTTATATTCCGTTTGCAGCTCTTTAAAATAATCGGTATGTTTTTTTTGTGCGGCAAGGCAATCTGAATGGAACCCTGTAATAACTTCATGTGCAACACTGATACGACGCCTACCAATCAAAGCCTGCGGCACATTACGAAAGTGTAAAAAACCTCGTTCTATCGGATATAAAGACAATTGGAATACACGAACATTTCCGGCAGCCATACTGTCTAAATTACATTGCGATTCTTTCCAGATCTGTTTTGTCAGTTCGCTTAAATCTTTTGCAATTTTAGTATCAATCTTATGCTGAATTTTGTCCCACATATTGGAAAGAGGTTCAGGATAACCTGAATTGAATGATTTCAAGTTTGGATGGCAATGTATATCAATAATCATACTTTCATTTTTACTAATTCTATAAATATACGACTTAATAAGAAATCGGATTTTTAATAAATGTTTACGAACTTCGTTTAGAATTATTGTACATGAAATTCTACTTCTTCCTATTCTTCATCTTGTTTGCATTGTCATCTTGCAACAGAGAACCTTATCTAACTACCAATGAACACTCCAAAAATTGGGGCGTTAACTGGATCCGTGTTCAGGAGCAGGATTTTGTAGACGAAGAAGAAAGATACATACAATTGCGCGGTATCAATCAGCGTATTGATGGATTATTCGATGCTTCGTTTGCAGATGGAAGAACCGCCAATGAATTTGTTCCTCCTTTTACGCAACAAGATGTAGATTCTATCGCAAAGCTGGGGTTTAATGTAATTCGCGTTCCTTTAAACTGGAGCGCTTACGAACCTGAACGCGACAGTATTAATTCCGCATACTTTGCACGCATCCGTCAAGTCGTAAATTGGTGCAAACAGGCCAATATATATGTACAGCTGGACTGGCACTCCGATGCTTTCTCCAAAGAAATCGGCGAAGACGGAGCACCCTACTGGACACACCGATATCTGTTGCCGAATCCCGGATGGGAAGGCCCTTTGAATTTTATTATACTGGCATTGCGAAGAGCCAACCCCTGGGTGTTTGAGTGCTACCGCAATCTCATACGAAACCGCGATAACATCCGGGTAGAGTTTATGCAAATGTGGACAGACCTGATACGCGAATTCAAGGATGAACCAACCGTCATAGGGTTTGAACCACTAAATGAACCGACGACATATTTTGGCGGCATCTCGGATGCGGAGTTTATCGGGTTTTACAAAGAATGTGCGCAAAAGATGCGCGCTATTGATAACCGTCATCTGTTATGGTTAGAGCCGGATGGTGCGCGCAATGTATTTGACCAGTCACCTCTGTTATCTGAAGTGTTTGATGATAAAGTGGTGTACTGTCCGCATTATTATCCCAATCTTTTACAGGGTGCGGCTTATACCAACGTCGACGACTGGATACGCAATACCAATAAATCTTTTGACAAAATTGTTACAGAAGGTAAATCATGGAAAGCGCCGGTTTGTATTAATGAATGGGGAATTAATCCAACCACTACCAGCGGCCAAGCATTGATTACCGCCTATCAACAGCAAATGGAAGACAGGCATCTGCATAGTATATTCTGGCTATGGCGCGAACCATCCCCCGGCACTTCCGGAGCGGATGGCACCTGGGGCTTTTTTGAGGATTTGGGCAACGGACAAAACTGGGCTTTGCGCGAAGAAGCCGTGAAAAATGCAGTCATCCCATACTGTATGGCATTGCCCGCTCAATATTCTTCTCATCGTTACAATGATTCAACAAAAACATTAACCTGTATTTTTAATAATACAAACGGAACATCAAAACCAATTATCTATATTCCACCGCACACCTATCCGGATGGCTTTGACATTTTCATCAACGGTATTAAAACTGATTTTACAGCAGATGCATATCACCGATATCTGGTGAATTGGAAAGCGATATCTGGTGAAGTTATATTAGAAGTACGTCCTCTATAACATAATATCTCAAACTTCACTTTACCTGATATTATGTCTGTGATTATTTTTCTATACTCCTTTTCGGTATACTGAAGCCGTAATTTATGGTATTGATGCATACGTAGTCACCGGCAACAAATTAATAGACACAAAAACGCTGACGATAACTCCGATTTAATTTTTCATTCTTATTACATGAAGCATCGTTAGAACAATCCGTTTAACTATGCTTTTTTGTTTTAACTTCCGTTGTTTGATTTTTATCCAATGTCATAAACCCTTTTGCTTCTTCCAGTTCAAACGCCAGTTCCAGCAATTTGCGTTCTTCTCCTTTCATAGCTGCAAACTGGACACCGACAGGCAATCCGTCTCTGCTCAGTCCCATGGGCAATGAAATGGCAGGCGCACCGGTAATATTTTGAGTGGTGGTAAAGTTGATATAACTATTGAGCTTCATAATCACATCGATGGTATCCACCTCTGTACCAAAATGGCCTATTGGTGGTGGGGGATGAGATAAAGTGGGGCTCAGCAATACATCATATTCCTCAAACAGCTGATTATAATCGTTGGTGTGATTTTTCAGATTACGGATACTTGTTGCTGCCCGGATGGAAAGCAAAGGAAAAAATCCGCCTAATTGTTTCGTAAATTTTGCCGTTTTGAAATGATTGAAGGAAAATCCAACAGTAGCATATTCGTTCAGCATGGCTGCAAAAGAAAGAAAAGACCAGTATATCATAAAATCTCGCGTGATCTTATGTTCAAACGGATTAGCAATATAGCTCACTTCGTGCCCGAGGTGCTCGCATAATTTTCCGGTTTGCAAAACAGTATCTGTCACATCGTTGTGACTTTCGACACCTGTGGAAGATTTTGTAAACAATGCTATGCGCAAGCGTTTTTTTCCGGCATGCTGCACCTGTCCGATCGGCATCAAATCCGGGTTCTTGTGGTACTGTTCCAAACCGGCCATATAAGCAGCCGTATCCCTCACCGTTCTGCTTACAATACCATCCTGCGTGATATCCAATGGCACTAACTGCGTCATGGAAATAATGTTTCTGCCTCTCGAAGGTTTTAATCCTACTAATCCACAGCAGGATGCGGGAACCCTTATGGAACCTCCTCCATCCGAAGCGTGGGCAAACGGCACCACTCCTGCCGCTACCAATGCACAGGCGCCTGCTGATGAACCTCCGGTGGAATGACCGGTATTCCAGGGATTTCTCGTTTCGCCGTGCTGTAAGGTTTCCCCGCACGGCAGCAAGCCAAATTCGGAAGTACTGCTCTTACCCAGAATGACACTGCCGGTGACAGATAAAATCTGGTCAACAATTTTATCATTCTTTTTCGCCGGTTTTACTTTAAAGGCGCTCGAACCTTTTAAGGTAGGAAGTCCCTGCACATCATTTAAATCCTTAATAAATGTAGGCACTCCGGCAAAAATACCGGAATGTGGTTGTTTAGACCTTTCTATAGCTTTCGGATAATCATGATTTACGATAGCATTGATGATACTATCGGATGCTTCCGCTCTTGCGACAGCACAAGCGACGGCATCCAGCGATGAAATATCCCCCGCTTTGATTTTTGCAGCCGTTTCTGTAGCGTCCATATCGCCTAAGATGCCGATATGGTATGTGCTTATTTTTTTCATCTTATTTCAATTTTTACTGCCCGTCCCGGCTAAAATCTGAATGCCGCATTAGGTGTATGTTCTTTATTCATCAGCTCCTTCAGCTCCTTCAGGACTTCCGGATATTGCGCAGAGACATCTGTTCCTTCCGATACATCTTTTTCCATATCATACAATTCTACATATGCCTTTGAAGGATGCTTTACATTTAATTTAATCGCTTTCCACTTGCCCATCCTTATCGCCTGTTTTCCTCCTTGTTCATGGAACTCCCAGTATAAGTACGGGTGTTCTTTCTGACTTTCCGGTTGTCCAAATATAGTTGAATAAAGAGAAATACCGTCTATCTTTTCCGGTGGTGCCATATGAAGTATTTCTGCTAAGGTTGGCATTAAATCCCAATTGCCTGAAATAATATCCGTATTACCCGGTTTTATCTTTCCGGGCCAGTTGATAATTAACGGAACCCGTATACCACCCTCATACAGGTCTCTTTTGTAGCCTCTTAACCCACCACTGCTGTTAAAATAATCCGGATTAGCGCCACCTTCTTTATGTGGTCCGTTGTCGGACGTAAAAACAATAATGGTATTTTCATAGACCCCCGCAGCTTTTAGCTTTTTTACAATTTCTCCAACGTGGTCATCTAATAACGTAATCATAGCGGCATATGCCGCCTTCGGTGTTTTTTGTGCATCATAAGCACCAAATCGGGTGGCTACTTTTATAGTTTTAATACCCTTATATGGCGTTTCCTTTTCAAACTTACCGGTGAATACTGAAACATAGGATGCTGGTGCCGCTAACTCCGCATGCGGTATGATGGTAGACAGATACAAAAAGAAAGGATGGTTTTTATTGCTCTCTATAAAAGCAAGTACACTGTCCTGTATCATTGATGGCGCATAAACCTTATTGCTAAAGTGCACATTCTCACCGATAAGCACCCGTTGGTTGTTATTCCATAAATATTCAGGATAATAATTATGCGCTGCCAGATGGCCATAATATCCAAAGAACACATCAACACCCTTTTTCATAACATCACCGGAAGAACCCGGATAACCCAGCCCCCACTTGCCAAATACACCCGTAACGTAGCCTTGTGATTTATACAGTTGATGAAGAATAAAGTCTGAATCGGATAAGGGATAATCTCCTTCTTTGCTGACTTTCTTATTACCCCTTATGGTGGCATGCCCTGTGTGTTTGGCGGTCAATAGCGCACAACGGGATGGCGCGCATACCGGCGCACCGGCATAGTGTTGGGTGAAGCGCATTCCTTCATTCGCCAGTTTGTCAATATTAGGCGTTTGAAATTTAGACTGGCCATAACAACTTAAATCACCATACCCTAAATCATCCGCGAGAATGAAAACAACATTGGGCAATGCTTCCGCAGAACGTTGTTGCTGGCATAATGCATTGAACCAAGTAAAAATAAACTGTAAGACCAGGGCTGATTTTAGCTTCATACATTTATATTTGTTCATACGGTCTATCAAAAAAAATATCTTCGTGACACGGTCAAACAACAATTTTATTATGCTACAATTTACCTGTTTTTCTTTGCTTCTTTAGAATATTTGAACTGATAAAATTTGTGCATCAACCAGGCTTCTATTTTGTTGATAGATTTTGCACCTCCCAGATATTCGGCTTCTATATAAGCCTTAGATGTTTTTTCCAGTAATTGAGCAGCAACATAAGCTTCTTCGATATTATTTCCTATACAGATACTATTGCCATCCGGTAAAATGGAAGCATATCGTCCGCATAAAGCACGCAGAATTTTTTTTTCCGATTGCGCAACGCGAACAGAAACGCCTAACAGCTGCGCCTGATCATCTAATATCGGTGGTATTTCTTTTTTCACCTTTGATGCATACTCCTGTTGGGTAAGTAATGCAACCTGTATGTTATTCCGTTTAGCAAAAATTTGCTGAAACAAAAAGTGATTCTTTCCTTCATTAACAGCAGCTGCGGTGAGCGAGGCCAACGGCGTATTTTCATTAGTTAGCAAAATCTCATTATTATTCAGCCGGATGGCAATTTGAAGCACTTTTACTTTTCCCCAGCTATTATAGCCTGCACTTTGATGTTCAAAGTAGTTTGCCGCATCCAATAAAACCTGTATCGCTTCTTCTTTTAACATCAGGCAGTCTGTTTTTTGGAAGTGATGAATAATTCACATGCCTTCTCTAATGTTCGCGCCACATCAAAAGCGTTTTCCAAAGAAGTACCTATGCATACCACCCCATGATTTGACATCAATGCGGCATTTGATTGTCCGATAGCATTTGCGGTTTCCACTGTGATTTTTTTAGTGTTCGGTAGTGCATAGGGCGCTGCCTTAATTATTTTTCCGCCCAAAATCTGCTGATGAGTTTCATCAAGTACCACTACATCTTTTTGTGCCGCGGCAACAATAGAGGCATACATCTGATGAGTATGAATAACCGATTGAATATGCGGCCTCGTTTTATATACCTCACAATGCAACTTCAACTCAGAGGATGGTTTTATACTGCCCTCATATTTCAGCGTATAGATATCCACCAACACCATGTCATCGGGTGTCAGTTCATCATACTTTCTGCCACTCGGAGTTATTACCATCTGTCGTTCATTGATTTTTATGCTTACATTGCCCCATGTACGCGCTACTAATCCTTCTTTCAGCAATTGTTTGCCGGCATCACATACCTGTTGCTGTATTGTGGTAATATCCATTTTTATTTTATTTCAAAACGGGCGCCATTGATACCGTCATACGTTTTTCTCAACTGCCGGAATACTGCCTTATATTTTCCAAAAAGCAGATTATAAATGTCTTTATTTTCAGGATTTGCAGAATACGTTTCCGTTGTTTGTATCAATTGTTCTATTTCTTTAAACCGCTGCCGAGTTCCGCTGCCCACCATAGCACACATGGCCGCACCCAAAGCACCGGCATTCTTAGGCTGAGAGGTGGTGGTAATGTTGCGCTGGGTGATATCGGCAATAATCTGCATCCAGGTCTTATTGAAACATCCTCCGCCGGCAATCTTTAATTCACGGATAGTAAATCCAAAATCTTTTTCAAAATTTTCTATTGTCCATCGGAGGTTATAGGCAATTCCTTCGAAATGTGCCCGTGCGATATGACCCCGCGTATGCTGATGGGATAAATTGAAAATCGTCGAACGCGTAGTAGTACTGCTCACCGGACATCGCTCGCCCAAAAACCAGGGTGTGACAATAAGATACTCTGCACCCGGAGGAGTTTGTTTCATTTCCTCTTCCATCAACTCATATAAAGCGGAAGGTTGCAGCGTTGACTTTTCGTGCCCATAAAACGCTGACAATAACCACTCCGTGTTAGCTCCCGCTGATTCCGTTATACCTAACACTAAATTCATCGCAGGGTCTGCGCTCTGCATAGTCATAGCGGCATTCTTAAACCCTCTGTCCTTTGCTGTGGCAACACCTACCCAGGCAGAAGTACCCACATAAATATGAGCTTCTCCCTCATCAATAGCGGTGGTTCCCAACGCGGCACTTTGTGTATCATCACAGCCACCATAAACACTTATTCCTTCACACAATCCCATTTCATGGGCGGCCTGCGCAGTTAGTTTTCCCGCTTCATCGACAGAGCGTATTAAATCCGGTAATTTTTCCGTACCTACTCCGGTGAGTTTAAAAAATAAGCGCTCCCAATCTTTATTCTTTACACTGAATGAATACGAACAGGCGCCTGACCATTCCGTCAACATTTTTCCGGTACATTTGTAGCGCAAGTAGCCATTTACATCCAGAAATTTATAGGTGTTGTTATAGATTTCCGGACGATTTTCTCTCAGCCAAATCATCTTAGGAATAACATCTTTTCCCATCAATTCCACGCCAACAATGAGTTTGATTAATTTTTTTCCGCCAAAGCGGTTCATAATCCTGCGGGACTGTTTTTCGGCACGGCCATCTACCCACGATATATTCGGATGCAGCACCTTCCCAGATTTATCTACCGGAATCATACCCATGCCTTGTGTTGTGAATGCAATCCCTTTGATATCACTCATTGCAACCTGTTTTTCGGCTACCATTTTCCGGGTGGTTTTGCATACTGCATTCCAATAATCCTGCGGTTCCTGTTCTGCCCATCCGGGATGAGGCATATGTAAGGGATATTCTTCTATTGCTGAAGCAATTATAGTTCCGGCTACATCCACAAGAATGGATTTTACGCTGCTGGTACCTACATCATATGCCAAAAAATAGCTCATTATCTCTGTACGTTTTTAAACACCCTTTCAAACCGGTTCAACGCCTCATCAATCACCTCATCCGTATCTGCCAGGCTCATATAGAGTCGGCTGCCGGCCAATGTAACAATCCCTTCGGACATATAAGCCGCACCGTATTCTTCCATTAGTTTTTTTCGAAGTTCAATCTCTTTCAGCACTCTTCTGATTTTAAAGTATTTTATTTTCACATACAAGGTTCCGGCGGTTTCTAAATGTACTATCGCTCCCTGATTGAATGCAACGAACGGCAACCCGTATTTATCAATCAGCGCATTTAACCCTTTGGTTAAGCGGTCGCCTGCCCTGCCAGCCTTCTCACAGGCTTGTGTCCGTTCAATTTCCATAATGGTATGGTAGCCTGCACAACAACTCAATGGGTTTCCCGCAAGTGTACCGCCTACTTTTACCTTCTTCCCGCCTTCCAGACCCGCAGCCAAACCCTGCATATATCTGGCCTTCCCTCCGATACCTCCTGCGGAAGGATAACCACCGGCCACTACCTTTCCAAAAATAGTCAAATCCGGCATGACGTTCAAATATCCCTGTGCACCGCTCAGTCCTATTCGGAAAGCCGTAACCACTTCATCAAAAATCAACAATGCGCCATACTTATCACACAAGGCTCTCACCTGACTGCAATATTCCTTATACAACGGATAGGTACCACTTTCGGGGCCCATAGGCTCCAGTATAACGGCGGCGGTACCACCTCTGAGTTGATTGATTCTCATTGTCCACTCCAATGCTTTTATGTCATTCGGTGGAACGGATTGTGTGTGCCAGGAACTGGCAAACGGAATTCCCTTCGCATCAAAAATAAAAGTGCCGGGGATGCGAAGGCTGTATACCATTTGGTCGCTCCAGCCATGATAAGCGCCACCCATTTTTATCACTTTCTTTTTGCCCGTTACCAGCCGTGCAAGACGCAGCGCGCCCATAACGGCTTCTGTACCGCTGCCCAGCATCCTGAACATCTCTACAGAAGGCATGTGTTTACAAATAGCTTCCGCCAGTTTCAATTCATATTCATGAAATAATCCGGTAGATGGCCCGCATTCATTGATAAGTTCAATGGATTTTTGTTTTACGAACTCATAATTGCTGCCTAAAACCGTTGGGCCGCCGGCCTGTAAGAAGTCGATATATTTATTTCCGTCCACATCATACAAATAGGCTCCTTCCGCTTTTGTGAAAGCGATGGGAAACGGATAATTAAAAGCAAGATTATGCTGTACGCCGCCGGGGATATATTTTTTAGCCTCATCTATCATCGTTTTGGAGGCCGTGCATTTGGTATGGAAATAGTTTAAATATTCGCGCATAGCTTCCGGTTTGACATGCTGTAGCGGAAGTGCAACCAATTTATTCAGTTTCTCATAAATCGGCTTTATATCATGGTATTCACTAATGGAAAATCCGGAAGAAGACATCTTTTTATTTTTTATCTTTATAAAAGTATTTCTGGCGAAAAGTGTATATGACACTTTTGTAAAACAAAGTTGAGACAATAACAAATAAGATAGCTTGATAAAAGTCAAATAAAAAAAGTGAGCAAAGGCAATAAAAAAAAATTCAGTACTCTTTTGAAGAAGTACGAGGATCTTCCGGAAGATTTATCCCTGCATATTGAGTCTTTGCTGGAAACATTTGAACTGCCCAAAAAGACCATCCTGCTGAAGGCTGGCAAGGTGTGTGATTATTTGTATTTTATTGAAAAGGGCATGGCTCGGAATTACTTCACTGAAGAGGGAAAAGAACTGACCAATGACATTGTCATTGACGGTGAATTGCTGGTATCATTTTCCAGTTTCAGCTCCAGAGAACCATCTAATGAAACAATCGAGTTGATTGAAGACTGCATTTTACACGCTATTCATTACAATGATTTACAGGAATTGTACAGAAGCTACCCCGTAATGGAGCGTATAGGCAGAAAAATGGCCGAGTATCATTATAATTCGCTGGCTGCCAGAACCTATCGTTTAAAATTCAGCAGTTCCGCCGAACGCTATGATTATCTTTTTAAAAATAAGATTGAAATTATCCGAAGGGCGCCGATTGGTATTATTGCCTCTTACTTAGGCATGACCTTTGAGACGCTGAGCCGGATCCGGGGCAATTATGATTAAACCTTTCTCCATTTTCAGCGTCTAATGTTCCATATGCCTTTAACTGACGAAGAAATTTTATCGCTATTTAAGGAGCCGGCTTCCAAGGAGAAGGCATTTCGGCATTTATTGAGCAACTATCAGGAACGGCTCTATTATCATGTACGCCGGTATGTGCACCACCACGAAGACGCCAACGACGTACTGCAAAACACTTTTATAAAGGTGTGGGGGGCAATTGATAATTTCCGGGGAGAGTCTGGATTGTACACCTGGCTTTATAAAATAGCCGGGAATGAGGCTATCACCTACCTGAACAAGGCTAAAAAGCATGCAACAACTGACATCTCGCAAACTACCGTTCACTACCGGGGTGGAACAGACAACACAGAAGCGGAAGCAATGACGGAAAAATTGCAGAAAGCGATAGATGCGCTGCCCGACAAGCAGAAGCAGGTATTTATTATGCGGTATTATGATGAAATGCCTTATGAGCAGATATCTTCCATAGTGGATACTTCTGTGGGTGCCTTAAAGGCATCTTACCATCATGCCGTAAAAAAAATTGAAGAAATGCTGACAGCCTGATTAAACCTTATAAAAATTAATGAGTCAAAATAGAAATGAGCAAACAGACAGCAATATCAGATGAACTAAAAGCAATTTCTCCCGTTCTTTTCCATGTAAAAGAAACCGAGCAACCGCTATCTGTTCCTGCTGATTACTTTGAAAACCTGAGTAACGCCATTCTTGAACATATTCAGCAGAAGCCGGGCATCCTGCTAACTCTTGATAAACAACTGCCGGAAGTACCGGAGAACTATTTTGATTCGTTTCCGGAATCCATCTTGACTAAGATTAAAACAGAAGAATCCATCCTGCAGGGAGGGAAAATCATTCCGTTCGTTTCCCGAAAGAATATCGTCCAGCAATTATTTTCCAGAGTAGCCGTGGCGGCATCGGTTGTAGGACTGGTTGTGGTTCTGGGTTCTAGTCTGTTCAACAACCGGCCCATTGTTACCAACGATTGCAAAGACGGAATTGCCTGCCTGACACAAGAGGAAATTTATAATTACCTCTATAAAAACAGTTATGAATTTGACGTACATGAGGTGCAGGATATGGTAAAACCCGAAATAAATAGTACGGAAAAAACTATTGAAATCAACAAACAAGACATCAATCAATACATCGAACAAAATGCCGGAACCTTTGAACTGGAAGACGCATCCACCGATATTTTTTAAATCCTGAAAATTAATTATCATGAAAACAATATTCAACATTTTTCTATTACTTTTTCTTGTGTCACCGCTTATGGCGGAACCAACGCCGCCGGATGGACAGGGGAATGAAAAAATCGAAGCCCTGAAAATCGGATTTATCACCAACAAACTCAAGCTGACACCTGAAGAATCTCAGAAGTTCTGGCCGGTCTTCAATCAGTATGAAGCAGAAAAGAAACAAATCCGTCAGTCTACTATCGGGACAGTAAAAGAGCTGAAAGAGGACGGTGACTTTACCAATGCAGAAGCGGAACAGGCGATTACAAAATATGTTGAGTTCAAAGCCAAAGACTTAGATCTGATAAAAAAATATGTATCAGAGTTCCGAAAAATTCTTCCCGCCACGAAGGTCGCCAAGCTGATTACCGCTGAAGAACATTTTAAAAAAATGCTGATGAAGCAGGCCCAGCAAGGAGGTCCGAACAAACCGGGTGGACAAGGACCTAAACCTTGGAAGGGCCAGGGGCAATAAACTAATTATAGGGTATTTTACTGAAGAGTGGCTTATAAATTATGTCACTCTTTTTTTTATCAATACCCATTTTGTTTAGTACCTTTAATTTCCTTATAAATCTTATGAAGAATACTATCTGTATATTTTCGCTTTGTCTTATTGCATTCACCCTAACCCTATCCTGTACAAAGGACTCGCCAGAACCTGGAATCATTAGTACCATCCCATCCAGCATAATTGTCAAAGAGAAAAGTATTAGTGGAAATTTTGATTCTGTTGTATTAAATATCCGACTGTTTTTCCACTCTGATACAACATTTGCAGACAGCATCCATGACATTACAGTCAATACAGGAGTGCACATTAACACATCAAGGTTTGCACAAAACCACTTTATATATTTTGGTCGAGATGCAGACTTAAGAGAGTATGACGGAGATACCGTTGCCTTTTCCGTCTTATTTGATGATAATAACAGAATAAGAGGTGTCAATGATAACTATGTTATTAACAGAAATTATCCGTTTCTTGTCAGCGGTCAGGTGGGTTTCACTTATGAGACTGATAACAGAATAAAGGAACTGCCCTATTACGGTTATGAGACCAGTAGTGGCTGTTCTGCCTACATGCTTTCGTCCACCGGTCAATTTTATTTGAATGCAGAAGGAAAAGACAGCCTTGTAATTGTTTCAGAAGGACCTTCCTGTGGTTCATGTCCTTATTGTACCGATACCGTCATTGTAATTTTTTCGAGTGTAAATAACAATACCAATTTATGCACCCTGTCATTTCCTTCCATGCCATCCGGTTACTATCCTTCTTCAAATGATTACCTGCAAATGCTTTCATTTATTCCATTTCCAAAGATGACCGGAAAACTGATTGACAATATCTATTATTCCACCAATCATACCAGATATACCAATACATATACATTTGATAAGGAAGGCAGGGTAAAGACGGCTAAACTATTTTTTTATGGTGCGGCAGAAAAATTAATAGAATTTAATTACTAGTTTTTCCCGCAGACTGAAGAGCGGGACAATAATGGCATGCACATTATTCCCTATATATAGAATTTTTTAATTTGCCACTTCGCTCAGAAACTTGAGGCGCACTAATTGTATTTCACGCAGTTCAATATCTTCATCTTTCAGTTTTTTATAGGCCACATTTACGTCATCGCTGTCGGATTGCATAAAGTAATCAAAAATTTCTTCCTGTATATCTTCATCCACCGCATCATCGAGGTAATAGTTGATATTGACTTTGGTGCCTGAATTTACGATAGTATCGAGTTCCGTAATCAAATCCTCCATATTTAATCCGTATGAACTGGCAATATGTTCCAGTGGCATTTTTTTATCAATAGATTTGATAATATTTACCTTGATATTGGAATTTTTATCGGCTGATTTTATAATGGAGAAATCCGCGGAACGTTCAATATTATTGTCTTCCACATACTTCTTAATTGCCTTTAAGAACGGCTCCCCGAACTTTTGTGCTTTAGCTGAATTGACACCGTGTATCTTGGATAATTCCTCCTTGTCGAAAGGAAAAAATGTCGCCATTTCTTCCAGCGATTGTTCGGAAAAAATAGCATAAGGCGGCAATTTCAGCCGGGCGCCCTCTGATTTACGTATACCCACCAGAATGGCCATTAATGCGGGTTCCAGCACACTGCCGGATTTTCCGCTTAACTGCACATCTTCATCCTCATCGCCCTCTTCAAATTTATTATTTAATACAATTTTTACCGATACCGGTTTTTTGATAAATTTCTTTCCTTCTTCCGTAAGTTTTAAAACACCATACTGCTCAATATCCTTTTCCAGCAGATTCTGAAGTATAGCCTTGCGCACCACCGAATTCCAGAATAACATATCGTGCTCAGCTCCCTTGCCGAAAATTTTTAATTTATCGTAATTATTGGTTGTGATATCGGCGGATTTTCTTCCAATCAGAATATTTATGGTGTTTGGAATATTCACCCGTTCACTGGTTTCTACCACTACCTGCAGCGCCAGTTTAATTTCTTCTTTGGCTTCGAGTTTTTCCTTTGGATGCAGGCAGTTGTCACACTTGCCGCAGTTGCCCATTTCCTCGCCGAAATAATGAAGTACAAATTTTTTGCGGCATTCTCCGCTTTCCGCATACGCCTCCACTTCACTCAACTGCATCACGGCGATTTCTTTCTCGGATACCGATTTCTCCTTATTGGATAAAATGAATTTTTCAAATTTATGTATCTCTTTCGGAGAGTAATACGCGATACAATTTCCCTCCAGCCCGTCGCGGCCGGCACGGCCGGTTTCCTGATAGTAATTTTCCAGCGACTTTGGAATGTCAAAATGAATAACAAAACGAACATCCGGCTTGTCGATACCCATACCAAAAGCTATGGTTGCAACTATCACCTGCACGTCTTCCATCAGGAACTGATCCTGGCGTTCACTCCGGATATGCGCGTCCAGCCCAGCATGATAAGCTGCGGCATTGATGCCATTCACCTGCAATATTTCCGCCAGCTCTTCCGTAGAGTTGCGGCTCAGGCAGTATATGATACCGGATTTATTCCCTTCTTTTTTTATAAACCGGATAATATCTTTTATGGCATCCTGTTTGCTTGGCTTCGGGCGTATCTCATAATACAGATTGTCTCTTAAGAAGGACGAAATAAACACATTGGGTTTTTTCATACCCAGTGTTTTGACAATATCCGACTGCACTTTTGGTGTGGCCGTTGCTGTAAGAGCAACAATCGGAATATTGTCCTCAATCTCGTTGAGCATTCCTTTTATTTTGCGGTACTCCGGACGGAAATCATGGCCCCACTCAGAAATACAGTGCGCTTCATCTACCGCTACAAAAGAAATCTTAATCGTTTTCAGAAAATCAATATTTTCCTGTTTTACCAAAGATTCGGGAGCCACATACAACAACTTGCACTTGCCGCCGGTGATGTCTTTTTTGACTATGTTAATTTGAGACTTGTTGAGTTGCGAATTGATAAAATGGGCGATATTGTCCGTGCTGCTGTATCCTCGAATCAGATCCACCTGATTCTTCATCAACGCTATCAGGGGAGAAACAATAATGGCTGTTCCTTCAGAGATAATGGCCGGTAACTGATAACACAGCGATTTACCACCTCCTGTTGGCATGATGACAAATGTATCATCGCCGGAAAGTATGCTTTCAATAATGGATTGCTGGTTGCCTTTAAATTTTTCAAATCCGAAATACTCCTTTAATGCACCTGAAATAGAAATGGGTTGAGCTGTCATAAAAAAACTGTTGTTAGAATAAAAACGTCCTCGCAAACGGAGAACGCAATTACTACTTTAATATACTCAAAAATACCGAAATAACTACAGTTGTAAGTGTTAAAATTGATTATCCCTGTTTTAATTAATTGTATATTTAAACTACGCCCAAATAACAGAGAATTATTGTTTCTTTGGGTGTACGATTTGTTTATCTTTGCAACCGACTATGAGCAACAATACGTATGCAGCCATCATGGCAGGAGGAATCGGCAGCCGATTCTGGCCGGCCAGCCGGACGGCCGTTCCAAAGCAGTTTTTAGACATTCTCGGCGTTGGCAGAACACTGATTCAATGCACTTATGACCGCTTTCTGAAGATTTGCCCTAAAGAAAACATTTTCATCCTCACCCATGCTGATTATATCGACCTGGTGAAGGCCCAACTCCCCGATATTACGGACGAACAGATATTAACAGAACCCGCGCGCAAGAACACTGCGCCTTGTATTGCTTATAGTGCATTTAAAATCAACAAGTTAAATCCAGATGCCAACATTATTGTGGCACCATCTGACCATATCATCTTAAATGAGGAGGAATTTTTGCGTATTTCCAACCTTGCAGTAGATTTTGTATCCAAACACAATGCCCTGTGTACCCTCGGAATTCGCCCTACCCGCCCTGATACGGGGTATGGATATATTCAGTATTATGAGGAGGAAGCAAGTGAAGGCATCCATAAAGTTAAAACCTTTACGGAAAAACCACAGAAAGAGGTCGCCAGACAATTTCTGGCCAGCGGCGATTTTCTCTGGAACGGCGGTATTTTCATTTGGAATGTAAAGAGCATTCTTTCCTCATTGGAAAAGAACCTCTTAGAAGTGTACGATGCTTTTGTAGAAGCGGAATCGAGCCTGCTGACGGAAAAGGAAAAGAATGCCGTGGAAAAAGCATTTATCACCTGTCCAAATATTTCCATTGATTACGGTGTTATGGAAAAAGCCGACAATGTATATACACTGCCTTCCAGTTTCGGCTGGAGTGATTTAGGTACCTGGGCTTCCCTGTATGAGGAAAAAGAGAAAGATTATTTCAATAACGCGGTTAACGGAAAGAATGTCGTGGTATACGAATCCACGAATAATATCATTAACGTACCTAACGATAAATTAGTCGTTATTCAGGGGTTGGAGAATTTTATAGTGGTAGACACCAAAGATGTCCTGTTAATCTGTAACAAGGAGGAAGAACAGCGAATCAAAGAATTTACCCACGACATTAAAATGAAAAAAGGCGATAAATACCTGTAGAAAGAAATAATAAGTAGCAAGTAATAAGTATTTTACATATCTTCAATTATTCTACAAACCATTAATTTATTTCTATGGCCAACTTGTTCGCAAGAAAACCCTTACATCTTCTGATAAAGGAAGCAGATGAATCTGAGAAAGGACTCAAGAAAACACTGGGTGCCGGCGGCCTCATTGCCTTGGGTATTGGTGCCATTATCGGTGCCGGCCTATTTTCCATCACGGGTGGTGCCGCTGCGAATAATGCAGGGCCGGCCGTAACGCTTTCTTTTATCATCGCCGGTATTGGCTGTGCCTTTGCGGGATTATGCTACGCTGAATTTGCCTCCATGATTCCCATAGCGGGAAGTGCATATACCTACTCCTATGCCACCATGGGGGAGTTTGTAGCCTGGATCATCGGATGGGATTTAGTACTGGAATATGCTGTCGGCGCCGCCACCGTTGCCATCAGCTGGAGCAGGTACCTTGTCAAGTTTTTTTCAAATTTAGGGATCAACCTGCCCGCCCAATTGGTGATGTCGCCTTTTGACTCAGCAACACTTGCTGACGGTACGGTAGTACAGGGAATGATTAATCTGCCGGCGGTATTTATCATCGTTATCGTTTCGCTTATTTTAGCCCGGGGTATTAAAGAGTCCGCCACTTTCACCTCTTTAATTGTTGCACTTAAACTGGTCGTAGTATTTGCCTTTATTATTTTAGGATGGAAATACATGAATCCGCAAAACCATGTTCCGTATATCATCGAAAATACCGGAACCTTTGGTGAATATGGGTGGAGCGGAATTGTCAGGGCTGCTGCCATCGTTTTTTTCGCCTATATCGGATTTGATGCGGTATCCACCGCCGCCCAGGAAACCAAAAATCCAAAGCGCGATATGCCGATTGGCATTTTGGGGTCACTGGCAATTTGTACCGTGCTATACATTTTATTCGCACACGTGATGACAGGACTGGCCAATTACAATGAATTTAAAGGTCAGGATGGTATTGCGCCGGTAGCCGTTGCAATATCACACACCCCGTTTGTATGGCTGAAACAAGGCGTAATCGTGGCAATTCTGGCGGGTTACTCTTCCGTGATTTTAGTCTTGCTGCTCGGTCAATCCAGAGTTTTCTTTTCCATGAGCAGAGACGGCCTTATTCCAAGAGTATTTTCTGCCGTACATCCCAAATTTCAAACACCCTTCAAATCCAACATGCTGTTTGCGGTATTTGTAAGTTTATTTGCCGCGTTTGTTCCGGGAAGAGTGGTAGGAGAAATGACGAGTATCGGAACGTTATTTGCCTTTATATTAGTTTGTGTCGGCGTAATGATTTTACGGGTAAAAATGCCGGAAGCGCCCCGAGCCTTCAGCACACCTTTAGTACCGCTGATACCCATATTAGGTATTGTTACCTGCTTATTTATGATGGTATTTCTTCCGTTAGATACATGGATACGATTAGTAGTCTGGATGATTATCGGGTTTGATCTTTATATTTTATATGGGATTAAGAACAGTCATATCGGGAAAGGCTCCGAAGACAACAGGCAGGCCTATGTTATCAGTTCTTCAGGATTATTGACATCTATAATATTGATAATTGTTGCGACGATACATCACAAAACTGCTACAGAACCGGATACCGGATTATTTGTGTTCTCTTTAGTGTTTTCTGCCGTACACATCGTTGGATTCCTGATGCATTATTATAAGCATAAGAAATAAAGGCTGCTACTCACTAAACGGCATGGCGCCTTTCAGTTTGGCATGTAGTTTCTCATTGTAGCTTTCCAGCAGATAGTTAAAATAGTTCTTAGTGGCTTTGCTGAGACAGCTGATATATACATTCAGCCGGTATTGTATCTCGTCCTGCAGAATATTAATCAATGGCAACGCATCGAGGTAATTGGTGGTATTTTCTTTAATGCGGAGGAAATGATTTTCTATCGATACATCGAGGCACTCCAGTGTTTTCTTTCCTTTATTATACAAGGCATAATATTCCCGCTCCATATCAAAATCGAAATTCGTGGTGTTGGGGAAAAGTTCTTTTACCGTATCCGGCAAATCGTAAATCAAACCTTTTTCCATTTGTATTTCGCGTTCATACAAATGCTCCAGGAATTTTTCCGGATTGATAAACACATCTCTCCAGTCTATATAATCCTGCCACAGACCCAATCGCCTGGCATTATTTCCCAAATCAATTACAGTAAAATGATTTTTGTTGGGCAGGCGCCGGCTTCCGCGTCCTATCATCTGATGATACAACGTCAGTGAACGAGTTGCTCTGTTCAGAATGATGCAATCTACCGTTGGTTCGTCAAAACCGGTTGTCAGGATTCCCACAGAGGTAACAATAGCATCGGGTGTTTCTTTCAGCCAGGCCAGCACATCCTTTCTGTCCTGCTTGTTGCTGGTGCTGTCTAAATGTTTGATGGCTACTCCCTGATCGGTGAAGAATTTCTCCACGGATTTGGATGTAGCTACCGAGCTATTAAAAATTAATACTTTTTTCCCTTTTGCTTTTTCCTGATACGCCCGTAGCAACTTTTCATGCATATCAAAATGCATGTATATCCGGTCGAGTGAGCTGACTGTATAATCGCCGTCAATACCTACCTTTAATCCTCCGAGGTGTACATCATACGTATACGTGGTTGCGTCGCTCAGATAACCTTTAGTCACCAGCTCCTTTATAGAGTCTCCAATAATCAGTTTCTTGTAGTTTTGTCGAAGCGGCAAATTCTGATTCGAACTTAATGGTGTTGCCGTCACCCCTAAAATAATAGCATTCCTGAAATAATGAAATATTTTCCGGAAGGAATTATAATGCGCCTCATCGACAATCACCAGATCTATATCCTGTAAATATTCTTCATCATCTTTCAGGCGGTTGTTGAGTGTTTCCACCATCGCCAGAAAACACAAATACTCCTGCTGGTCCGGAATATCATCCACTTCGCTCGTAATCAGCTTACAATGAATACCGGCTTCTTCCAGAGCGTTGGATGTCTGCTTCAGCAACTCGATGCGGTGTGTCAGAATCAGAATTTTTTTCTGATGTTCTTCTATATATTTTCTGGAAATTTCCGAAAAGATAACGGTCTTGCCTCCACCTGTCGGCAATTGAAAGACGATGTTTTCTCTTTTTTCGTTTTCCTGCAAATGCTGAAAGATGCGTTGTATGTATTCTTCCTGATAGGGGTATAGCTGTTTAGCAGTTTCCGCTCTTTCTTTTATTCCGGTTATCTTCATGTAATGCTGTTAGTAGTGTCGCTCAAAAATCATACCATGGAAGGCTTACTTTTTTGCAACCGCCCAATATACAAAATTTAAAGCGTGCCTGAAAGAAAGAGATATGCACACGGACTTAATTTACGTTAATATAATCTGATTGTACGGCAGGATAGTTGGAAATCCTTTATCAGCAAAATAATGTTTTATCGTTTCCGGAGATTCATCACTTGCCACTAACACAAAATCTCCGCCCCAGGCGCCTAATGATTTGATGGTACCGGGAAAGTCGGGGAAATAAATTTCTTTCACTTTCTGAATCCCTAATACATTCGACAGGATATTCTCATGAACTTCAAGATAATAGCAGAACTCATCCAGTTCATTTGCCTGAATGATTTTGTAGGTCAAATCGGAAATCTGTTCAATGTACGGTGTTTTATCAATCGTCAGATTTCGGTAATGCTGAATACCTTCGCGTGAATTTTGCTTTTGATTAAGATGAACGAAATAGAGATGTTCTTTGAAAGACGGAGAAAATGGTACTTCTTTTACCGTACGAGATTCCTCACTTCGTTCGGAATAACAGCGCTCATAAACAATTGGTTGTTTTGCTGTGGCACAGGCAATATCATAACCGCTGCCACCAAATGTTTTGGATAATATTTCATACGGGTCCGCATCTGTCCACTGCGCAATTAAACTAATTAGCGTTGACGAAGAGCCGAGTCCCCAGTCGTTTGGAAAATTGAGTTTGGTGGTGATTTGAGATTTGGGATTTGAGATTTGGGAGATTTGAAAAATACTTTGCAGCATTTTTGCAACCTCATTATCGCTGGCTGAAATGATTTCTAAAGATTCTGAAAATCTTGCATCAAACCAAACCCTGCTTTCATGGTCTAAGCTTTTCCAAAAGATTCCATTTTCTTCTGCAGGCTCAACCGTTAATGTTTGCCCAAATTTTGTAGGCACAGCCAAACCAACAGCACCGTCCAGAATAAAGTATTCACCGGTAAGTAAGAGTTTGCCGTGTGCGTGGTAGGTTTTCATTCAGCAAAATTTCCGGAATTATTTCACAGCGTCTTTTGAACTTCTGTATTGCTCCAGCATCACACGTGTAGTGGTAAATGAAACAATCTTATCTTTGAAATACTCGAGTGCATATTTTTTTTCCTCTTCGGTAGCATTGTAATGATTTAAGATATTCAGCAAATGCATTTTCATGTGCCCCTGTTGTATACCAACTGTCGTCAGCGCTTTCAGCGCTGCGAAATTCTGTGCCAGCCCGGCCACTGCACAAATCTGCATAAGCTGTTTAGCATCCGGATTACCCAATATCTGCATGGCAATCTTTACCAACGGATGTAATTGAGTGAGTCCACCAACCGTACCGACGGCTAAGGGCAAATCAATCCAGAATTTAAAGGTGCCATTCTCCACAGTACAATGCGTCAATGAACTGTATTGCCCGCTTCTGGATGCATATGTATGTCCGCAGGCCTCCACCGCCCGGAAGTCATTACCGGATGCTATTATAATCGCGTCTACTCCGTTATAAATTCCTTTGTTGTGCGTCGTTGCCCTGTGCGGGTCCACTTCCGCAATACGTACCGCCATACGGATTTTTTCGGCGAACTCTTCCGCCTGTACACCGCCTACCGTACCCAGGTCTTCCACCTTACATTCCACCCAGGCCCTCGCTACACATTGCGGCGTATAGTTGGAAACAATGGACATGATAACTTTCACCGAACCGTATTCCGGGTTATTGCCAATAATCTCTTTTAACGTGGATGCATATTCTTCCAGACAGGTATTGATGAAATTTGCACCCATGGAATCGCAGGTCTCAAACGACACCTTAAGTTGAAAATAATCCGGCTCCTGTTGTGTCAGGTCCACCAGTTCCATATCCAGCACGCCGCCACCGCGTTGTTCCATATTGTAGGTGATATATTTGCTGCCTTCCAGCAATTGTTTCCTGATGGAGGGAAAATCTCTTTTTAATTTGTTTGCATCTCCCTTGTACAGAAAATGTACCTGACCGATTTTGGTCGTGCTAATAATTTCGGTATGAAAACCACCGCGTTCACTCCAGTACTTACCGGCATTAGACATGGCTGCCACCACCGAACTCTCCTCAATGGCCATCGGCAGGCAATACCATTCCTTATTAATTAAAAAATTAGGCGCTACAGAAAACGGAAAGAAATAATTGGAAATCGTATTTTCAGAAAATTCATCCAGTACTTTCTGTGTGTTCAAATCACGATGCCAGTAAGAAATAATCTCTTCTCTGAGTTGTTTATCGTTATTTAAATAATTTTCTACAATCCAATCAATTTTCTGTTCTTTCGAGAGTTTGGAATAGCCGGATATATTTTTCATAATCGTTTATTTACTATGCTGATTTTTTTCCTAACTGATATGCTGTTTCAATATGTTTTCTGATGCTCGCTTCTTTTATATTCCTGATTGGCGAAAACACAGTCACGCTGACCGGATTAATGCCGCAAAACTGCAGTATGGTGCGCTTAATCTGACGAATTGCCGGGTTACCGTAGATCAGCCGGAAATACCAATACGGCGTATCCATCGTACAAATTATGCGTGCCGATTTGCCTGCCAGTAACTTATCCCACCAGACAGAATCTTCCTTATACTGAAAGGCAAATCCCGGCAAAAAGAGCCTGTCAAAAAATCCTTTCATTATTGCCGGCATACCACCCCACCATATCGGAAAAACAAATACCAAATGTTCTGCCCATTTTATTTTTTCCCATGCTTCCAATAAGTCAGGTTCAAGTTCTGTACGTTTCTGATAACCATATTGAAGGTTTGGACTGAATTGTAAATCTCTGATGATAATTTCTTTAATGTCTGAGTTACCCTCTGTCGCACCTTTCTTATATGCTTCCGCTATGGCAAAATTCAAACTCTCTTTACTGGGATGGCCGTTAACAATAAGTATTCTTTTACCCATACTCCCGCATTTATTACCTTACCTTAAAGTACGTTTTTGCAAGCTGATATCCTTTCAGTTGATTGTCCACGTATTGATACAACTCATCGTATCCTTTTTCCGCATATTTCAATAAGCCTGATGCCTGTCCATAAACGGAGGCAGCCTGTAGTTTTTCCATCAGGTAATACCCGTCGAGGAAAGATTTTATACCCCCTGAAATAATGAACTGCCGGCAGGCAAAGTTAACACCCGGCTCTTCTTTCAGTTCGTTAATAAATGCAACCATCTCTTCAGCGGTATGGCCAATATGTGAAATGGAGTTAAAAATTTCCAGTTGCGTTTCATCGCTTCTCAGTAGTTCCAGTTTAGAGAAATTCGTACCCCCGTGTGCAGCAAATTCTATCGCCTCGACAGGCAGTTGCACCAATGCCCGCAAACTTTCTTTTCCAAAGCCCTGGCCAACTTCTTTTACAATTACTTTTTGTTTGGTCTTCTCTAAAAACTGTTGAATAGTTTTTATTGGCGGTTCCGTTATCTTGTCGCCTTCCGGCTGCAGCCATTCCTGCAATGGATTCACATGAATGATAATGCCATCTGTCTGCAATTTGTCAACCAGCTGATCTATCTTATAGAGTTCATTATTCTTCAGCAAGACGGCTAACTGAGCGATTCCGAGATTGGCATAAAATGGCAGATCATTACCGATAACTTTCCTGAAATCAAAATCGCGGATACGCTCATCGCTTTCCAGTAATGCTCTGCAGGAGCCCAACCCCATACCCATACCGAAAGCATGACATACTTTTGCGAGATTGGAATTTATCTGATACGCTTTCTCTGTACCGCCCGTCATACTGGATACCCAAATAGGTGCATTCAACATTTTACCCAAAAACGAAAACGATACAGGTTTTTCTACAGGATGTGCTGACAGCATCGGTTCATAGGAGAACCTTTTATCGATAGACAAACTTTCTACCTGAGAGCGGAAAGCAAGCTGTATATGGTCTTGTTTTCTCTCGGCGGCAGTCGGATCAGTAACGGGTATTTTTTCTAATTTATCCAATTAATCAAAGTTACGTATATAAACGGATGTAAGCGTTAAAAGTTTCGTAGATTTTAGATGATAAAAAGTATAACAAAGAAGACCTTTATTGCACGTTTAATGAATAGGCCGCCTTTTGCAAATCCTTCAGCCAAAGTTGTCGTTTATGTCGTAACAACCAGCCGGCAGTCTGATAAATATGGCCATCTTTAGTTTCAAAAACATCTACAACGAATAAAAACCGATGATCCTGTTTCTCGGAAGACAAAATACCGGATACCTGATACTCCTTTACTTTCAACTTATTTGAGGTAACAAATACTGTGTCTTTTGCCTCCATATTGGGTTCTTTCAGGTTCTTCTTCAACTGTGTTGTAATGGAATCATACATGATGTCGAATCCCTGTTCACCGGGTTTCATTCCATGATCTACCAGAATAAAATAAACATCGCGGTAGTCGTTTTTCAGCTGCAACAGCGTGTTTTTTTCAGGATATACATCATCTGTTTCAAAAAGGTAAGACGGATACTGAATGCTGATCTTTTCTTTTGAAAAGGTTCTCGGCTCTTTGCTGTATTTACACGAAACTATTACAAGACAGGCAACAAGCGGCAGTGCATACGATATTTTCATACCACAAAGATACAAAAACAGTATTCAGATAATCTTCTAAAAACTGATTTTGCTGCCGTTCTGTTGCAGCCATTTCCGGTGAATGGCATAGTCCGGCATGGCCGCCACCACATGTTTCCAGAATTTCGGGGAATGGTTCATCTCTTTGAGGTGAGCCAGTTCGTGAACGATTACATAATCAATGACAGAAGATGGTGTCAATAGGAGTTTGGTAGAAAAAGAAATTTTGCCTGTAGAGGAACAGCTTCCCCAACGGGAAATCGTGTGTTTTAAATCCACCTTATGGATTTTCTCCCTGAAATACAACTCATTCCAGTAGGATGTCCTTTGCTGAATTTCGGGCAGGAAATAGCGTTCTGTAAAACGCAGCAGGAAACGTTGTATTTCCTGGACACTTTTTTTCTCTGATTGATGCTCGAGCAGGTATATTTTTAAGACCTTATCGCCACGATAGCTTAATTTATTTTTTCCTGTTGCGACATAGGTTATCTCTATGGTAAAGACGGATTGAAAAATCTGCAACGTTCTGCCCTGATAATAAGCGACGGTATGCTGGTGTTCCTGATAATATTTTTTTTCGTGAATCTGCTTTTTCGCCCAGGACAAAAACTGTTTCAGCGTTTTTTCTTTGTCCACTACCGAAATATGTTTAGGAAGCCTCACAATAATTTCACTTTTACCAAGTGAAACGCGTGACGAACTTCTGGACTCCACAATTATCTTAACGGGGACAGGAAAATTATCGGTACTGATTATATTAACGCTCACGGTGTAAAAGTAAAAAGCGGATTCGTATTTTCTCTTTTTTCTAAATGGCTTTTACCCACATATTTTGCGCGGCATCTTTGCTGATGGTGAGTTGTTTCCGGTCATTTACCATCAGTAGTACCGTTTCATCAAATTCTTCTTTGTCAATGATTCTGATTTTATCATTAAGTTGCACCTGTATTTTGTTAAGGTATTTTAAAAAAGCGGCGGATTCGTCGTTCACATTTGCCAGCAGGTATTGCTTCTTCAGTTTGGCATCCGCGAGGCAAATAACATTGGGAACAAAAATATTTCCAAGCTTATCCGGAATAGGGTCGCCGTGCGGATCGAATTTGGGATTACCCAGATATTCATCCATTCTGTCTATCAGTTCATCGGACTGCACATGCTCCAGCTGCTCGGCAATATCATGTATCTTGTCCCAGGTGAATTTGAGGTTTTTCACCAGAAATGTTTCCCACAACCGGTGCTTGCGCAAAACCTGAACGGCAATCTGCATGCCACTTTTGGTTAAAGAGACTCCGTAATATCGCTTATATGAAACCAGCTTTTTATCCGACAGCTTCCTGAGCATGTCTGTCACAGACGCAGCGGAATGCTCTAATTTGTAGGCCAGGTCATTTGTTTTGACGATGCTTCCTTCATTGGTTTCGCTTAACTGAAAAATATACTTCAGGTAATTTTCCTCTACCGCGCTTAGTACTGTCATAATTGAAAAAATTTAAGCTAATCTAAAAAAATTATTGTTATCTTAAAAATTTATATTTTAACATTGCGCTGTCTGAAGAGACATAAATTATGCTGTTTAAAGAAGATAACTGGAAATTTAAACGAACCCTGGTTTCGCTGCCGGAGGTATTCGCCAGCATCACCATTCCTAAAAACACCGGCTTCTGGCGAAAGATGGCGGCATTTGCCGGGCCGGGACTCATGGTGGCTGTCGGATATATGGATCCGGGCAACTGGGCAACCGATATTGAAGGTGGTTCCCGTTTCGGCTATACCCTGCTTTCCGTTATTCTTATTTCCAATTTATTTGCCATACTGCTTCAGCATCTGTCTTTAAAACTGGGTATTGTTACCGGCAGGGATCTGGCACAAGCCTGCAAAGACAGTTATTCTAAACCGGTGAGTATGGTGCTGTGGGTGTTATGCGAGATCGCCATTGCCGCATGTGACCTTGCAGAAGTCATCGGTTCTGCTATTGCCATCAATCTGTTATTTGGCATACCGCTCACCATCGGCATTATCATTACCGTACTGGATGTGCTGGTTTTACTGATGTTGCAGAACCGGGGGTTCCGGTATCTGGAGGCGTTTGTTGCGGGGTTAATGTTTATCATATTCTGTTGTTTCAGCTACGAATTATTCATCTCCAAACCGGAGTTTGCCGCCGTAGTTAAAGGCATCTTACCGGATACGGAAATCATTACGAATGACGATATGCTATACATTGCCATCGGAATACTGGGCGCGACGGTAATGCCGCATAATCTGTATTTACATTCCAGTATTGTGCAAACGCGCGATTTTGACAAAACGGATGCCGGGAAAAAAGAAGCCATTAAATTTGCCACCATTGACTCTACCGTTTCATTGTTGTTCGCCTTTTTTATCAATGCCGCTATATTAATCTTAGCCGCTTCGGCTTTTCACTATACCGGGCATCACGAAGTTGCCGATATCAATGACGCGCATAAATTACTAGAACCGGTGTTAGGGGTGAAGTTCGCTCCTACTTTCTTTGCCATCGCGCTTCTGGCCAGCGGGCAAAACTCGACCTTAACCGGAACCTTAGCCGGGCAAATCGTGATGGAAGGATTCATTAATATCCGTCTAAAGCCATGGATGAGAAGACTGATTACCCGCATGGTCGCTGTTGTTCCCGCTTTGATAATCTCCATATTATATGGAGAAAGCGGCACCGGAAGGCTGCTGGTCTTTAGTCAGGTAATCTTATCGCTGCAACTTAGCTTTGCTGTCATCCCACTCATCCGGTTTACCGGCAATAGCCTTAAGATGGGCGGGTTTGCCAACGGGCGCTGGCTGCAACGGACATCCTGGGTGATAGCCGCTATCATACTTGGGTTGAATATGTATATGCTGATGGGATTATTGTTTTAAACCAAGCCGGTAGTTCTGAATCACTTTGGTGTTCAGGGCTCCATTCTGCACCGTAAGGGTTATTTCCACTTCCGGATTGCCCTGCAAATTCCGTACTTGTTTTCGGGTCTCCTGGTCAATATTCAATCTGTATTTTTTATCATTCCATCGATATACAATATATTTAGAAGACTCTTTAATTGTTTTGGAATAGTACGTTACCGGACATTTTATTGTTTCTGCCTTATTGTTTCCTGAAGTATAGATGATATAATAATTGACCGGAATCTTTATCAGAAAGAATAACAAAGACGACAGAACGATTCCATATATCCCATATATGAATTTTGTCATATTATCTTTTAATTTTTCTTCCTGCTTTTGTACATATTTAATCCCCCATATTACAACAGGGCAGAAAGCAATCAGAAAAAGAATCAGGTTTATCCAAAACGGAAAGTTGATAATGGACTGAGATGACTTTCTATACAGGAACAGCAGGATAACAAATCCGACAGCAATAAAGAAGAAATATTTTTTAAGGTTCTCTTTCATTTTTTTTCTCGAATGATTTTATACAATTTGATTCCAAGCATTAATACAATGATTAATAAAAACAATCCTACAATACCACTTAACCAGCTCAGACTGGTTCTGACAACCACCAGAAAAACAACTGCAAATAAAAAAACGGTAGCAGCCTCATTCCATATCCTCAACTGGGTGGACGTGTATCTGAAAATTTCATGCTGCTGAAGTTTGAAAATGAAATGCAGGGAAAGATGATACCCGTACAAACCCAGCACAAAAGCAAGTTTGATTTGCATCCAGCTCTGTGACAGGAACCCTGGCTGAAGTATCAGCAGCAATACGGCGAGGCAGAATGTAATGGCGGCAGAGGGCCAGGTAATGATGTACCAAAGCCGACGCTGCATCAGGAGCAACTGCCTTACCAGAATGGATTTTTCCGGTTCGTCTTTTTCACTCGCTTCTCTGGAATATATAAACAATCTTGGCATATAGAATAACCCGGCAAACCAGTTGACTACAAAAATGATATGCAGCGCCTTGATATAGTTGTAATACTCCATAGAACTGTAAATTTACAATTTACATGACAGTATGTATCTGCGGATACATAAAAAATCCGGGAATGAAATTCATTCCCGGACAATATCAGCTATTTATTTTTTTATTTTGACTTTTGGCTTTTGGCTTTTGGTGGAGATGCCGGTGTTAGTTTTTTTTTTCAACTCCCGGTACTCCGCCACCGGATTTTACCTGTACTGTTGTTGCCTCATTTATCCAGCAGCCTATCGTATAAGGGGCACCCGCTTTTAGTTTTTTTGCGGTTATGTCTGCTTTCGTCGGTAAATATTGGGTATACGTAGAAATCATTTTTTGTGCTTCCGATTTGGTATCCTCTGTACCTACCTCTATCGCTTTTCTGAAATAGTCAAATGCCGGCCACAACACGATCTGGCTTTGGAAACCCGTTCCGGGGCCACACAGTTTGCCACTTGCAGCATACAAAGTGCCTATCAGCAGGTAGGCTTTGCCAAGATTTGGATTCAGCGTCAACGCCAGCTTTGCCATCTCGCGAGATGCGGCAAAATCATTCTTATCTGCTTTCAGGGAGGCCATGATATAATATAAATCTGCTCTCTTGCTGGAATCTTTTTCTTTGGCTACCGCATTCTCATACAAAACATATGCTTCATCAAACTGATTGTTTTTCATGTATATACTTCCCAGTCGGATGGCATAGCTGTAATTAGGGTCAAGCTGATTCAGTTTCTTCAGCAACTCAACATTCAGTGCGCTGTCCGCACAGCCTTTTGTTTTGGTATATACGGTACGCACCACTTCCGGGTCGTTTGGGTTCGCATTATACTTCTTCAGGTAAATTTCCAGTAGTTTGGCACAATCTGCCGGATCGCTTTTATCCGCAAATTTTTGAGTATACAAATCGTCTATCAGCGTCTTCACTTCTTTGTATGCCTGTAATTGTTTGTTGTCAGGCTTCGCGATATTCTTATCCACGATAGCCGTCAGCTCTTCGTATTTTTGTTTTACAAGATCAACAGTGATGTCACCAACACCCACCTGATTAATCAGTAACTTAAAATAGGTCTGGATGTAATAGGGAAACGCATTGTCTCCGCTAATCTGAATACTCCTTTCCAGACATTTTCGGGCCTTAGGAATATCCGAATCTTTACCATATTTCAAAAGATCCATCGCCTTTTTACCCATCACATATTCATCTTCACCGTGGCATTTTATCTGGTTTTCATATATCATGAACAGCGTATCTATATACTGTTGGCGTAATGTATTATCGGTGGTATTCTGTATCAGATTGGTATACATCACCCCTCCGTCGATAAACGTTTGTTTTCTGAACCCCGGAGCATTGGTATAAACATTTCTCCAATGTGGAAACGCCTCGCTGTACAGGTTCTTTTTAAAGAACTCTCTGTATATAGAATAAGGAGCTGTGGTCTTTGTGCTGTCTCCTCCGATGTATCGAGGACAGTTTTGTGCCTGCAGGGCGCCAAGCATTAAAAAACAAGAACCAAGAATCAAAGAAATTTTTTTCATTTTTTAAAACACATTTATTAATAGTATCTTCTTTTTACAAACCATCTATCATTCAGAGAAATGCCGAATCTGAGACGCACAAAGTTCTCACGTACGAGATTGTTCTGTAGTGTTCCTCTGCTTCCGGCTTCCACTCCGATATTAAAAGCGTATGTGTAAACCTTTTGTAATAATCCTTCATTGCTCGCTGTGGTAATGATTATAGGAATACCTATTCCAAAGTTTATGCCAAACTCATCAATTGATTTATTGTTAATATTGATATTGGTACGGGTATAGTTGAATCCTGCCCGGTACTTCAGGCGGGCAAAAAATTTGGAGAAATCTTTGTCGTTGGGTAATATCTCTCCTCCGAATGCTATTCTCCAGCTATTGCTTAAACGAGAAGCGGAATTATTTTCATATCCCACATATTTGCTCCAGGGCTGAAACTTAAAGTCAATCCCGGCCTTCCATTTCATACCCTGGAATGCCATGATACCAATGTTAAACGTAGCCGGAATTTTAATACTGGCCGCCTGCCCGAATGTCTCCGAAAGCGTATCGAGAATGGCGGTGGTCAATGTCCGTGGTCTGATAAAATCCGTAATGAAATCATTTACGCCTGCATCCGGTGTTCTCGAACTTAAATATCCTGACTCAAAGGAATAAGTACCATTATCTATGTTAGTGCCCTTGCTAAACTTAATCGGAGCAGACCCGGACAATCCGAATACGATATTATACACTTTGTTGCTGTCCTTTTTACTGTTGATAACAAGATTATACTGTGCGCCGGCATTCCAGATAACGCTGCTTACTTTTGTGTTGGTAAAGGTCCAGGTTGTGTAAGCGGTATTGTCATAAACGCCTGAAAGGTTATCCAAAGGATAAACGAGTGTATTGTTATTCAGCTTACCAAACAGGTAACCAAGATTAAACCCTACATGAAATCCTTTGTATTTAAAACCATTCCCCCAGGATACGTTATACAAAGTACCGCTGCCTTCGTATTCATATCGCACACTGTTAGCCGTATCGAATGTCTGTGTCTGCGACACCAGATAATCCTTCGCGGAAAAAGGCAGTAAAGATACTCCCGTTGTCCAGTACTTGTTGATAGGGAAAAACAAAGAAACATAATTAAGGCTGAAGGAGTTTTGTTTGGCTTTCAGCGTAGACGTTTTTATGGTGGTAAAATTGCCACCAAACCCCGCATCAAAAGTAGTCAGCTGCAAGGCGGCATACGAAGCAGGGTTCAGGTAATTTACGGTTTCGCCGGATTGGAACGCAGCACCCAGTCCACCCATTTGTGATGACTGGGCATTATTGTTGTCCGCAGCAAAACCTAATCCATATCGGGAATACGGGGTATGTTCCTGAGCCACTAATGGCTGAACGGCAATGACTAAGAAAAATAAGAGTAGAAAGGTATTACGCATTGTATTCCAATATATGATTGAGCCCCATAAGTGTTAAATTGGGAATGGCAAATATCTCATTTTTAAGCCGAGAAACCAACAAATCGGCATCTCCGCCGGTAATAATAATGTTCATTTGAGGAAATTTAACTAAATATTCATCTATCATTCCGTCTATTTCTTTGACAGCCGCCAGCAAAACACCCGAAAGCAGGTTGGATTTAGTGTCATTTCCAATTAATTCGGCCTTGTTTTCCAGTTCAATCAGCGGCAATTTTCCGGTAAACGTATGCATCGCCTGCAGTCTCATTTTCAGTCCGGGGTGGATGCTACCCCCGATAAATTCATCATTTTTATTGATAAAATTGAAGGTAATACAGGTACCACAGCCTATCACCAGATTATTTTGATGCGGATGACGGTCATGCGCTGCCGCTACAAGCGCCAGCCGGTCTTTTCCCAAAGAGCCTTTACTTGCATATTGGTTGATAAATGGGAGCGGTGTAGTTGCATCCAGTGTAATATTTTTTTCGATCTCAGAAAAGGAAGCTGAAAGTTCATTCGGAATATCTATGGTACTCGAAAGGATGGCTTTTTGTATGTCGAACTGCTTAATCAATTCAGGCAAACGGATAGGTGCGGATTTATCAAATGTCAGTACCGTTGCAAGGCCGGATGTATTAAAAACACCTATTTTAGTGCGCGTATTGCCGATATCGATTGTTAAATTCATTTTTCTGTCATCATTTTTTACACCCTTACCGACACTGATTTATCCGTCAAATTCCCGTTTTCCATATTTTGTATACATACCAGCCCGGGCGTTTTTCCGACTTCAATACTCCCCAACTTATTATCAAAACCAAGTGCTTTGGCGCCGTTGATAGTTGCCCATTGAAGCACCGTTTCAACATCAAGATACGATTGATATTTCAGGATGGTTTTCATTTCTTCCAGAATGTTTAACTGCCAGTTGGAAGTCAGGCTGTCCGTTCCTATACACACCTGCGCGCCTGTATCCAAAAAATGTTTATACCATGGCAGGCTGTTCTCAATGTATAAATTGGCATTGGGACAGGTAGCCCAAAAAACCTGCTCACTCCCTAAGCGCTGGTGCGCAGCGCGGATATCTTCGGCTGTTGTAAGGGTGTTGTGCACAAACAGATTCCTGTTCTCATTTTTCAGGTATTCCAGCGCATAGTAAATCGATGGCTTTCCGAGTGCCGGAATATCGTCGGTACCCAATCCTATATTTTTATAAAACGACATAAAATCACCGGACTTGTTGAAAAAAAGTTCATTCTCTGGCGGCGTCTCCTGATTATGAATGGAGATCGTATTGATTGCTGCGAAGTCCTCTTTTTCTGAGTGCGCTTCACTCCGCCCGCAATGATGTGCCAGTATATTAAACAACTTTCGTGAAACAGAATACGGCGCGTGAGGCACTTTAGACTTTTTATTTTTGGGGGTTTCTGTTAATGCATCAAAGACAGCATCGTATTGCTGAATGATATTGTGTGTATTCGCCTCCTGAAATAAATCGAAATACTCTACAAATGTATAGTAGTACAGATTCTCCTCTTCCTTTTGTTTAAACGTATCCGTTGTATTGGAAATATCGCCGACGGCAACGATGCCGCTGTCCAGCATATTTTTTTCCTCCCTTTGTATTGCATCCTGAATGATATCCTGCGAATGGTTCCTGTTTTTGATGACTTGAGAAATGAAATCAATAAGGCCGGTGCCGGTTTGTGCGATACCTTTCAGGTGCGACAATTCCAGATGGCAATGTGCATTGATAAAACCGGGAACAATGGCTCCGTTGTAAATTTCCAATTCAGCAGCATCAAACTGATCACGGGTAGAAATTTTCGCAATTTTTCCTTGTTCATCTATCACCACCACGCCGTTTGCTATCGGGGCATCAGTTACGGGAAAAATGGTATCAGCAGATATTTTACGGTGCATTTCCCAAAAATACGCAAAAAGTATTTGTGATAATAATTCAGCTATCTTTGCATTAACTTGGAAGAACAAACAGACATACGAAAATTATCCAAAGAGGAACTGATTGCCCAATTGGAAAAGCTCGGCGAAAAGCCGTTTCGGGCCAGGCAAATCTATGAATGGCTCTGGAAAAAGAGTGCCCTGAGTTTTGAGGAGATGACGAATCTATCCAGAGAATTACGTGAAAAACTGAATAGTCATTTTGTTATTCATCCCGTTACCATTCACAAAGTACAAAAATCGAATGACGGAACTGTTAAATCAGCTTTCCGCCTTTTTGACAAACACTTAATCGAGGGTGTATTAATTCCGACGGAAGACAGATCCACGGCTTGTGTTTCCTCTCAGGTTGGCTGCAGCCTTACTTGTTCCTTTTGCGCCACCGGATACCTGAAGAGAGAGCGGAATCTGGATGCTGCCGAAATCTATGATCAGGTGGTTATAATCAACCGGCAGGCACAGGAGAGTATCGGCAGAAATTTGACCAATATCGTATTCATGGGTATGGGCGAACCACTGCTGAATTACAAAAATGTGTTGGAGGCAATCGATAAAATCACATCGGAAGAAGGGTTGAATATGGCGGCAAAACGTATTACCGTTTCTACCGCGGGCGTCGCTAAGATGATCAAAAAACTGGCGGATGATGGGGTACGGTTTAATTTGGCTTTATCCCTTCATGCAGCCGATGATGTCAAACGCAACACCATCATGCCCATCAACGAGCAAAATAATATTGAAGCGCTTATAGAAGCCTTGCAGTATTTCCAATCTAAATGTAAGGGAGAAGTGACGTTCGAATATATCCTGTTAGATGGTGTGAATGATACACTGGATGACGCTAAGAATCTGGTAGGATTGTGCAGGCGACTGAATGATGTGAAAGTCAATGTAATTGAATACAATAAGATTGACAATGCGGACTTTCATAAATCCTCCGTGGAAACGAGGGAGAAATTTATAGACTATCTTACGAAACACCATGTGATAGCCAATGTGCGCAAAAGCCGCGGGAAAGATATTGACGCCGCCTGCGGACAACTTGCCAACAAAAATTAAAAAGCCGCCTTGCGGCGGCCTCTAACAACTAAGGAATAAAAACAGTATCAGTAGGTGATTGTGGTAACAGCTGTCTTCTGAACAGATGAACTGGAAGTTGTCAGTGTGATGGTATCTGTAATTTTACGCACTCTGTTTTGGCTGTCAAATTCATACACAAAATCATGTAGTTCAAATCTGCCCGCTCCGTTGTTTATGATAATTTGCTTTAACATTTTATTGAACAGATGGGTCGTTGTGGCATCTTCCTGTTCCAGTACTTTATAATATCTGATGGGTGTGATAAAAATTGGTAATTCGTTAATACCTTTCTGATAGGATAGATTATTGTAATAGTTGACATTTATTTTTTGTACTTCAGTTTGTATGCCGTTTAAGTTATTGCTGATGTAGTCAAATTTAGCTAACGGGAAGTTAAGCCCTTGCTTTGTGATACTGTCTATCTTGAATTGAGTGCTATTAAATATCGCACTTTCAGTAGTTGTATTTGATGAAGACAACACATCCATACGTTTATAGGTTTTATTGGCATTTATTCTTAATGCTAAATTCACCCGCGTTCCATTATTTCTAATTGTTCGTATGGAAGCCTGTTCTGTCTGAATGACAACTGTATCCACAGATGTTTCATTTTTTGAAACATAAATAGAAAGTTTTCCCTGACTGTCATAAGTATACGTCTGTATCCTTGACACAACTCCATCTGTTATAGTTGTAATCTCTCTCGGTTTTGGTACCACCGCCGGAGCAGGCGGACTTACAACAGGAGGTGGAGTAACTCCCGTTCCCGGATTAGGCGTGATTTCATTTTCTTTTTGACAGCCGGTTGCTGCTACTGCGAAGATGACTGCTGCTATAGCCGCCATACTTCTGATTGTTTTGTTCGTCTTCATGATTGTTAATTTTATTGGATTTGTTGAATATTTTTTTTTGATTATTTGCTGGCATACGCTGTAGCAGGTTTGGAATAGCCGGTTTCTTCCCCGAATACCAGCTGGTTGTCTGTTGCGCTGTATGCCGCTATGGAAGAAACCTCCCCTCCGTTCATGATGGTGATTTGTCCGTTTTTCACCATCCAG
>CAZBED010000004.1:0-200357 GCA_964490845.1 uncultured Chitinophagales bacterium
AAATAAAATGAAAAATGTCTAATATTGAGTGGCACTATAAACAGGGAGGCTTACAGTTGCCCAATGAAGCATTTACAATTTTTACGTTCTCTCTGGATGGAAAAATAGCGGTGTTAGATAAAGATTTTTCTGATTCATTTGTTGCAAAATCAAATGTGAACAAAAAAGTTGTATTTCCAATGAAGGTATTTAAAAATCAACCTAAAAGCAAAGAAGCATTGGCCGCTATTACCGGTTTGTAAACTACTTGAAACATGACTAAAAATTTCTATTTTTTAAGTGCAATTCTGCTTATTTCGAAAATCGACTTTGCGCAGAACTTGTTTCAGACGGATACATTTACTTATACCATCAACCTGGATTTATCAAAAAATAATTATCTTAAATCTGTTCCCGTTGATCTGTTGAAGGGTTATTGTAAAGGCGAATGGAATGCCTATTATCCGGCTAAAGAAATGAACCAATGCCTGTATAGTGATTTTTTAAACAGGTTCAGTTATTCTGCACCACAGGCTGTAGACACTAGTTTTTGTCTTGATAATTATTGTGAAGACGGTTATTTTAATGATCTGTATGATCAATTCACCCGAAAGCTGAAATACAGGGAAATTGTATATTTTGATCAAAAAAGTTCTTATGTGAAGAGAGAAATAGTATGGCTGCAGGTATACTACTCCATTCAGGAAGGAGATGAGTGGAAACATTATAACGGGCCATTGTTTTGGATGAATGAAATTAAAAAGTCAACTCATCCCGTTTTGGTACTGAACAAAGATGTCAGTAATCAGCAAAGAACATTAGATCACACATTTATGTTTCCTGCTTTTATTGTCAACGAAAATAAACAGAAAGGAGATACTAAAAAGATTATAATAAACAATCAGACGGAAGAGCATTAATTGTAAATGCTTTTTAACTTCATCTTCATACCCAGATTCATTTCTACTATCAACGGAAAATTTTCATCATTGACATAGGTGATTTGAAAATCGCCGCCGTCGGTTACCGTCCTGCATTCAAATTCATTCGAAAAGTTATTCTGATATCCGAATGTTTGAGTATGATTGTACGGGTTCCCAAAAATGGTCATTACACCGTCTTTCTTATCTGTATAAATCTCAATCGAGCCATTTCCCTTTAATGCATTGAACATTTTTTTACTTATCAGGAAGCAGCATTCATCTTTCAGCTGTATAGTGCCACCGGTAAAGTTGCTGAATAAGCTATTAGCATTCTCTAATGCTGTTTTTGCGATATTAATAGACCCGCTTGTGTTCTCAGGGCTGCTTATCTTCCAGTCAAAATTATAGGCATCAGATTCCTCATTCATCGTCACCGTACATTCGTACTGGGTCCCGGAATAGTTTACATCGTAAACGAGTTTAGTACCCTTTCTAAGGATTTGTTTAGGACTAATGTAAGCGGAAGTGGTGGAAGATAAAACCACCAGCACCGCAATCAGTGCAGTTTGTAAAATCTTTACCATAGTTTTTAAGTAAAACGATTAACAAGACAAGTAAAGTTACATCAATAACTGACTTAAGTCAATAGTAAAAATTTAAATATGTACGTGTAATTTGTTAAATTTCAACGATTTCCGTCAAATCATGGCAAAAAATGAAGTATTTCTTTCAAAACGGCCTGTGCTGCATATTCACGGTTGGCAGCCTGCTGAATTACAATCGAACGGTTGGAGTCCAGTATATCGTCTGAAATTTCAACGTTTCTTCTGGTGGGCAGACAATGCATGAAGAATGCATTATTCGTATTTTTCAGTTTTTCCTGTGTTATCATCCAATCGTCATGTTGCCCGATTATCTTCCCATAATCTGAATAAGAACTCCAGTTTTTGGCATAAATAAAATCGGCGTCATTGAATGCTTCTTCCTGGTCGTAAATGACAGGTGCCTTGCCGGAAAATGTTTCATTTAGTTCATATCCTTTTGGGTGGGTGATAACAAATTCGACATTTGCTTTATTCATCCATTCTGAAAATGAATTGGCGACACACTGAGGCAGGGCTTTTATGTGTGGCGCCCAACTTAAAACCACTTTAGGTTTGGGTTTGCTGCTAAATTCACGGATTGTGATTAAGTCCGTCAGTGACTGCAACGGATGAACCGTAGCCGATTCCATATTCACTATAGGAACAGTCACGTTTTCCAGAAATTTATGAAGGATATATTCTGAATAATCTTTTTCTCTGTCTGTCAGTGAAGGAAAAGCTCTGATACCGATAATATCGGCGTATTGGGAAATAACAGCTGCGCCTTCTTTGATATGTTCTGCTTTGTCACCGTTCATAACAACGCCATCTTCATATTCCATATTCCAGCTGTCTTGGCCAAGATTGAGCACAATGGTGTTCATTCCCAAATTTTGTGCTGCTTTTTGAGTGCTTAATCTTGTTCGCAGCGATGAGTTCAGGAAAATCAATACCATTGTTTTATTTTCACCCATCTTTTTAAAATCATAAGGATTAGGCTTTAGAGCAATGGCTTTTTTCGCCAGTGCTTCCACATCATCCACATCGTTGACGGATAGAAAATTTTTCATGAGTTCAGGCATTTTTTTAGTGCGTTCAGTAATTCATCTGCTTCCTGCTTTCCGATGGTGAGACTCGGCAATAAACGAATCGTATTCGGATTATTGGAACTGCCAACAAAAATATGATGTTCATAGACTAATTTATCCCGCAATTGTTTGACGGGGAATTCAAATTCAACACCTAACATCAGTCCTTTGCCACGCACTTCTTTTACTCCTGGTAGCATACGGCATTGCTCGAGAAGGTATGAACCCATATAATGGGCATTATCCATCAACCGCTCATTGTCTATCACTTCCAGTACGGCTATCCCTGCAGCACAGGCCAACGGCGCACCTCCGAAAGTTGTCCCAAGCATGCCATATTTTGCCTGAATTTTCGGGTGAATTAAAATGCCGGCAATAGGGAAGCCGTTACCCATTCCTTTTGCCATTGTGATAATATCCGGCTGTACAGCTGCGTGCTGATGGGTGAAAAACTTGCCGCTTCTGCCATAACCGCATTGTATTTCATCCGCGATGAAAAGTGAATTGTTTTCCCTGCACAATTGCTGAATTTGTTGTAAAAAGTAAATGGAAGGTTCATATATACCATTCACTCCTTGTATCGGTTCGATGATAACCGCACAGATTTCATGGTCCTGAAAGGCATTTTGCAATCCAACGGTGTCCTCAAAATCAAGAAAAATTACATGAGAGTCATCGTTTACCGGTGGTTTTATTTTGGCGTTGTCTGTAACAGCCAACGCCCCCGAGGTGCGTCCATGAAATGCACCCTTAAAAGCGATAATTTTTTTTCGGTTATTTTCAAAAGAAGCAACTTTCAATGCATTTTCTACTGCTTCTGCGCCGCTGTTGCAGAGGAATAATTGATAATCGTCATAGCCTGATAAGACGCTTAATTTATCAGCCAGTTCCTGCTGCACAGGCAGATGAACGGAATTGGAATAAAAGGAGAGTTGGTGGAGTTGTGTTTCAATGCGTTGAATATAATGATTATGTGCATGACCAATGGAAATAACTGCATGGCCACCGTAAAAGTCTAAATATTTAATGCCGTTTGAGTCGTACACATAGTTTCCTTTTCCTTTTACGATTTCAATATCAAAGAGCGGATATACGTTAAATAAGTTCATATTTGCTTTACGAAAAAATAAGCTAATAAGCAGCAGGTTTTAATTTTAAGCCTTCTGTTTCCTCTATCCCAAATAACAGATTCATATTCTGAACGGCTTGCCCGGAAGCGCCTTTAATCAGGTTGTCTATAATGGAAACAATCATCAGTTTGTCTTCATGTTTTTCCAGATACAACAGGCATTTATTCGTATTGACAACTTGTTTTAAGTCAATGCTTTTTGCAGAAAGTATTGTAAATGGTTCATCTTTATAAAACGTTTGGTACAGATTAGTGGCATTTTCCAAAGTTCCATCAAAATCAGTGTAAATGGTGGTAAAAATACCTCGTGTAAAATCTCCTCTGTATGGAATAAAATGAATCGGATGATGAAACGAATCCTGTAGCTGACACAGACTTTGTTTTATTTCGCTAAGATGTTGATGCGTGAATGCTTTGTAAACCGAGATATTATCATTTCGCCAGGTAAAATGGGTGGTCTCACTCAGGGATACTCCGGCGCCGGTACTTCCCGTTATTCCGGAAATATGGATTGCAGAATTCAACAGGCACTTATTCGCCAATGGCAATAAAGCCAGTTGAATTGCAGTAGCAAAACAACCTGGATTGGCAATTTTTGTTGCCTTTTTTATGGCAGTTTTATTTAATTCAGGTAATCCGTAAACGAAATCAGAAGGATGGTCCTTTAAGCGGAAATCATTACTCAGGTCTATGATTTTTGTACCCGTAGAAATGTTATGTTTTTCCAAAAACAGGCGTGCTTCACCATGCGGTAAGCATAAAAACAGTACATCAGCACCCGGCTTAATTTCATTGGTAAAAAACAAATCGGTGTCGCCTGATAAATCTGTATGGACATCAAAAACAGGTTTTCCGTTTTGACTTCTGCTGTAACAAAAATCAATATCAACTCCGGGATGTCGCAATAGGATGCGTATCAGTTCACCACCCGTATACCCGGCTGCACCGATAATTCCTGCTTTTACCATATCCTAAAATAGAATAAATCAATAAGATTTTTTATTCTATATCAATGATGTTTGTGTTAATTATGAATATTGAATAAAAGAAAGAAGAATAACCGGTGCAGATTAATGTTCGTATTCGTAGAAAAAGTTGTTGGAAATGTAATTATCTTAACGCTTGCTCATTCCCATACCTTGCATACGTTTCATCATCACTTTCATCTGGTCGAATTGTTTGATGAACTGATTCACATCCTGAATGGTATTTCCTGAGCCTTTTGCCAAACGTTCCCTGCGCTTACCGTTAATGATGTCCGGGTTTCTGCGTTCTTCGGGTGTCATGGAAAATATGATGGCTTCAATTTTTTTGAAGGCATTGTCATCAATATCAATATCTTTTACCGCTTTGCCGACGCCCGGTATCATCCCCAGTAAATCCTTGATATTTCCCATCTTTCGGATCTGGTTAATTTGCTGAAGAAAGTCTTCAAAGTCAAACTGGTTCTTGGCAATCTTCTTGCTTAAACGTTGCGCTTCTTTTTCGTCAAATTGTTCCTGCGCCTTTTCAACGAAGGAAACGATATCACCCATACCCAAAATACGCTGAGACATACGCTCCGGATAGAAAATGTCCAGCGTATCCGCCAGTTTTTCACCACGTGATACAAACTTGATGGGTTTGTTAACAGTATATTTGATAGAAAGAGCAGCACCGCCGCGTGTGTCGCCGTCTAATTTGGTTAAGACCACCCCGTCAAAGTTGATTCTGTCGTTGAATGCTTTAGCTGTATTCACCGCATCCTGACCCGTCATCGAATCCACTACAAATAAGGTTTCCTGTGGCTGAATAGCCTGTTTAACTTGTGCGATTTCGTTCATCATTTCTTCGTCAACAGCCAGCCGGCCGGCGGTATCCACGATTACTACATTCTGTCCTTTCTGTCTGGCATATGCTATCGCATTTTGCGCGATAGACACCGGATTTTTATTCTCAGTTTCAGAAAATACTTCAACACCAATTTGTTCACCCAATACTATTAACTGGTCAATAGCGGCAGGACGGTACACGTCACAGGCAACTAAAAGCGGTGTTTTATTGAGTTTTGTTTTAACATAATTGGCTAACTTTCCGGAAAAGGTAGTTTTACCTGAACCTTGTAATCCGGAAATTAAAATTACAGCCGGATTGCCTTTGATGTTGATTTCAGTAGCTGTGCCACCCATCAACTGAGTCAGTTCATCGCTGACAATTTTTACCATTAACTGACCGGGAGAAACGGAGGTCAGCACGTTCTGCCCCATGGCTTTATCCTTAACGGTGTCGGTAAATTCTTTTGCGATTTTATAATTTACGTCGGCGTCAACTAAAGCCCGACGTATATCTTTTACAGTTGCGGCAATATTCAGTTCCGTCAGTTTACCCTGACCTTTCAGGTTTTTGAATGCGCCTTCTAGTTTATCCTGTAAGTTTTCAAACATTGATTAGAAGTTATTGGTTGAGAAGTTGTCTGTTACAAGAAGGATAATCTCCATACTTATAACGGTAAAAAACGTATTAATAATAGGTAAGACGCTGTACTTTGCCAATATATTTTGCCAGTCGTATTACCTGACGTGTGTAGCCATATTCATTATCATACCATACATACAACACGATTGATTTGCTGTTGGGTGATAACAAAGTGGCATGAGAGTCAACAATAGATGCATGCGGATTGCCGATACAATCAGAAGAAACCAGTTCCTGAGAGGTAGAAAAGTCAATCTGTTCAACCAGTGAACCGAAAGAGCCGGCTTGTTTCAGAATCGCATTGATTTCATCAACAGATGTTACCGTTTTAGATAAGTTCAGGTTTAAGATTGCCAATGAAACATCGGGTGTCGGTACACGAACGGCATTTCCGGTGAACTTGCCGGACATTTCAGGCATTACTTTGGTAATGGCACTGGCCGCACCGGTTTCCGTAATCACCATATTCATTGGTGCAGAACGTCCGCGCCTGTATTTTTTATGGTAGTTATCCAGTAAGTTTTGATCGTTGGTATAAGAGTGAACCGTTTCCACATGTCCTGACTCAATTCCGTATACATCACTGATAACCTTAATGATAGGAGAGATGGCATTAGTAGTACAAGAAGCTGCCGTCCAAACTTTAAAATCATCCGGATGATAGTTGAGATGGTTAACTCCGTACACGATATTCGGTAAGGTTCCTTTTCCGGGAGCAGTCAGTAAAACTTTGGAAATGCCTTTTGATTTTAAGTGATTGGCTAATTTTTCAGCATCTCTCCAGATACCGGAATTATCAATCAACAGGGCATCGTTGATGCCATATTGTGTATAGTCAATTTCGGCAGGATTATCCGCTGAAATCATGTGTATGACATTACCGTTTGCTACCAGTGTTTTGTTTTCAAAATCTTCTGTTATAACGCCGCGGAATTTTCCATGAACAGAATCCTTTCTCAGCAGTGAAGAACGTTTTTTGATTTCTTCATCGGAATTACCTCTCGTTACAATCGCTTTTAACCGCAATTGTTCGCCGTTGCCATGCTGCTGGATGAGTTCTCTAGCCGCTAAACGGCCAATACGTCCAAATCCGAACAATACCACATCTTTCGGCTCAATAATGCGTTTATCTTTTCCAATATAATCGGCTAATTTAGCAGCAGTAAATTCATTTACCGAAGCGAAATTGCCTTTTTCTTCAATCCACTCTTTATTCAGAGTGGCAATATCAATTCTTGAGTTGGAAATTTCGAGTTGTTCTATAGCTGTTGCGAGGGCTAAAAAATCTTCAATAGATAATGGCAGGTTGAGGTATTTTTTAGCGTATTCTTTGTTATTTAAAACTTCTGTGTAACGGGCATCTACAATATTTCTGCGGAAAATAACCAGTTCCACGTTTCTGTCCAGCCAAAGTTTGCCGGCGATGTTAATCAGTTCGAGGGCTTTTTTTTCTTTTTCGATCCACTTGCTCATGACGTAATTTTTGAATTATAGAATGTAGTTGGAATTAATTCTTTTCAGTATTCGGAAATCGTAACGCTTAATTACCAAGGTAATTTTTCAATAGTTTGCTTCTGGATGTGGCGCGAAGCTTATTGATGGCTTTGTCTTTGATTTGACGAACGCGCTCACGGGTCAATCCGAACTTTTCGCCTATATCTTCCAGCGACATCGGATGTTCTACACCGATACCGAAATAATATTTGATGACATCTTTTTGACGGTCTGTGAGTGTAGATAAGGAACGCTCGATTTCTCTTCTCAGGGATTCTAAATATTCCAGTTGCAAATCGGTACGTGGCGCTGATGTATTTTCCAAAACATCTAACAGGGAATTTTCTTCTCCTTCCTGAAACGGAGCATCCACGGATACGTGACGGGCAGCCACACCTAAAGTAGTTTCTACCTCTTCTCGGGTGATTTCGAGTATTTCTGCCAATTCATCTGCAGAAGGTTCGCGCTCAAATTCCTGTTCTAAGTTGGAAAAAGCCTTGTTGATTTTATTTAATGAACCCACTTTATTCAGTGGTAAACGAACGATACGGGATTGTTCTGCCAATGCCTGTAAAATAGACTGACGTATCCACCAAACTGCATAAGAGATAAATTTAAACCCTCTAGTCTCATCAAATCGCTGGGCAGCTTTTATCAAACCTAAGTTTCCTTCATTAATAAGGTCACTTAATGTCAATCCCTGATTCTGGTATTGTTTGGCCACGGAAACCACAAAACGAAGATTCGCTTTTGTGAGGCGCTCCAGTGCAATTTGGTCGCCGGCTTTGATACGCTGCGCTAAATCAACTTCTTCTTCCGGCGTTAATAAATCAACTTTTCCGATTTCTTGTAAATATTTTTCTAAGGACTGGCTTTCGCGGTTGGTAATGGATTTGGTAATCTTAAGCTGACGCATACTTTAATTAGATTGGATAAATTTTAAAAGTGTGCAAAGATAAGCATTTTTAGAGTGAATGTCAATATTAGACAAGTCATTCAAAGTGAATGTATTGTTAAAATTAATCCTGAAAAGAGGATGTTAAAAATCACGGTTCACCCACGGATTTTTAGCAAAAAAATGTGCAACCGACATCAGGCGTTTCTCAATGCCACTTCAATCTGCGCCACATGATGTTTGCCATGCCAGGCATATAAAGCCAGTGTTTGTTCTAAGGTAGAGGTCCTGTTGTATTCAGGATGGTAAAAAGTTCGTTTCCAGTCGTTTTTGTCCATATTTTCCAGCAGGGCCACCCATTTTGCATGTATGGATTTCAGCAGGCGAACGGCCACCTTTATGGGTAATTGCGCATCTGCTGTTTCTACCCACAAATCCTGATCATAAGGCTTGATGGTCGGGTTATTTTCGGTCAGCGCTAATTTAAAACGTATCAGCGCGTTCATATGGCTGTCTGCCAAATGGTGGATAATCTGTTCAATCGTCCATCCGCCTTCCCGGTAGGAGTATTGCAACTTTTTCTTTTTATTGATTTTTTTAGCAACGGATTTCAGGTGTTCAGGCAGCACCCGAATATCCTGAATTAATTTGTTGATTACAGTCTCTGAATACTCTTCAGGATATTTTAGCTTTCCGATCGGGAAAATAGTAGTATCAACAGTAACCGCTTTTGAAGTTTTTGGTTTTGTTGTTTTTGGTGGAGAAGTCGCTTTCTTTTTTACTTTTTGCGTAACAGTATTCTTAGCCATTATCAGAATTTTTCTATCGTTCGTTCAATAATATTATTGTTGTTATCCAATACCAGTTTGTAAGCGCCGCGGGCTAAATCATTCAAGTCAATTGTTTTATTGTACAAACCTTTTGTTAAGAAACCAAAGTCCACTCTTTTTACGAGTTTTCCGCTCAGGTCATAGATTTTTGCTTCCAGATTGGAATTGGCAGCTAAATTGAACTGCATGTAAATTTTGTCAATAAAAGGATTTGGATATGTACTCATCATAATCAGCTCATTCGCTTTGGTATGAATACCGCTGACAACGTCGGTTCTCGGTGTTTCCGGCGCCGGAAATTGTTTCGGATCTAATTTTACAGATTGGGCAGTAGCTTTTTTCAGCCACCGGGTAGATGGCAGCGTAAACCAGGCGCCTTCATAAGTCTGGTTGGTATCCCTGGAAAGGACTGTTTTAACAGCATAAAAATTACCTTGTGCCTGGCTTTCCGTTAAATCTAAAACACCATACCCTTTTTTATATAAATCGACATATTTTATATGTGGCAATAAGGTAGACACTAAACCATATATCGGGTCCAACGGAACAGGCGAGGAGCCGGAAGTGACACTGGTGCATACAAATTCCACACCGACAGAACCTTGTCCGGTATTCGGATTGTAAGTGGATTGTTTATAGGGCAAATCCATTGCCCAGGCGGTATGGATATCTCCTGTCAGTACAATAACGTTTTGAATATTGTTGTTCAGGATAATGTCATACAATTTTTTACGTTCAGTTTGGTAGCCGTCCCACTGGTCATTATTCAGGATGATGCCAGTACCATCCAGTTGCCATAACGGATTAAGGTTACCAACCATTACCTGTTGCCCTAATACTTTCCATTTAGCGGTTGAGTTTTTCAGTTCTGTTTCCAGCCAGGCCATTTGTTCGGTGCCTAACAGTTTTCTGAGGCTGTCCGCCAATACACCTTGTTCGGTTCTGGCATACAAGCGGGTGTCGAGCATAAACAAATCCACCAGATTACCGTAACTGATTTTTCTCCATATCTTATTTGGATTTCCGGGTTCCGGCAAACGGATAGGCATCCATTCGTCATACGCTTCCTGACCTGCTGCTTTTCGCAGGCTCCAGGGGCCTTCGCTGGCAGTAGTGTGGTTTTCAGCACCGTTCATGTAGGAATTATTTGCCGTTTCATGGTCATCCCAAACGGTAATGAACGGATACTGCTGATGTACCTTGCGGGTAGAAGGATCTAAGCGGTGGGTTGAATAACGCTGGCGATAATCAATTAAACGGATAATTTCGGATGAAGGCATCTGGTCAGTTCTTGGTGCGCCAATGTTAGTAGCATACTCATAAATGTAATCTCCTAAATGTAAAACGGCATCTACGTCATTTCTGTCTTTTATTCTGTCATAAGCATTAAAATAACCTCCGGGATAATTGGAGCAGGAAACAAAAGCGAATCGCAATTGATTAACACCTCCAACCGGTGCTGTTTTGGTTCTTCCTGTTAATGAATTTTTACCTAGTGCGGTAAATTCATAGTAGTACCAAGTATTTGGGGACAAACCTGTTACATCTATTTTTACGGTATAATCTCTGGAACTGTCAGTGCTGAATGTTCCTGACTGGACGATGGAAGTAAAGTTGGTGTCCAGTGCCATTCTCCAGGTTCCTGTAATAGTGCCTGCTATTTCAGGAGTGACACGTGTCCAGATAATTACTGCACCGGGTGTCGGGTCTCCTGATGCCACGCCATGATAGAACGGCGCCAGAGTCGTATCGGCCATAGACCGCATCTGTTCGTCAGAAGGTAGGATAGCATAGGATAAGGACAGTGATAAAATAAAAGAGAAAACAAAAAGTACAGATTTTTTCATGTCATAGATTTTATATCGAAAATTACATCATTTTTTACATAAAACAAGGCAGTACAGCAATAATTCACAGAAGTTTATCAAATTGTGACAAAAGTCAACCCGAAAATTATAAATAAAGATAGAATGAATTTAAAAGCGCAATGGATGTTTCGCTGTATTGGTTTGCTTCATTTTTAATGCTGAACGATAAATCCTGGGACAGCATGGTATCATCAAATGAGAATATAACGGCATACCGGAAGAAATCATGCCTGGGTGTTTGTCGGATATGTATGGATTGTTCCGGATATAATTTCAACAATTGCGCGTACTTCAGGCATTCCTCTTTCCTGTAGTAGGGCAGAAGTATTGCCAGTTTTCCATTTTCTGATAACAGACCGGCAGCATGTGTAAGCAGATTTTCCAAAGTCAGGTCTATTGCATGTTTTGCGGTACGTTCTCTTTCGTCTGCTGAGTGCACCTGATGCTCGTAGAATGGAGGGTTGGTAATAATTAAATCGTATTTTTTGGATGGATTGAAATATTTGAAATCTTCATTTAATACAGTTATTCTGTCCTTGTAAGTGGAGTTGGCAATATTTTCTTTCGCCTGAAAAAATGCAGCTTCGTCAATTTCTACAGCATCGATAGCAGCGTTTGTTTTTTGTGCCATTATCAGGCTTAATAGCCCTGTTCCGGCACCTATATCCAGCATATTTTTGACATCATCATTTGCGGGAATCCAGGCTCCGAACAAACAGGCATCCGTACAGACTTTCATGGCGCATCTGTCCTGTTCTATCCTGAAATTTTTGAATTGAAAGTAATGATTGGGCATGAAATACAAAGGTAGTAAAAGTTACAGGTTCGATAGCATCAAATACTATCGAACCTGTACTAATAACTTATAACATTACCCTTAATACCCGAAAGCATAATATTTTATACCATTCTGATTGGGATATTTTCCTTCCATCAGAATGCCGTTGCCTCTTGAATCTGAGAGTATATCTTCCAGATCTTCTTTCTTAGAAACTGCTCTGTTGTTGATGGCTGTTATGATAAATCCTTCCTGGATATTCGTATTTTGTTTGATGATGCCATCCGTTATTTTGGTGACGCGGATGCCGGAACCGATTCCTAATTTCTTTGCTTCTAATCCTGAAACGGATTCAACGCTGATGCCCAGATTTTCCAGTGTGTTGGTTGAATTTTTGGTATCTTTTGTCAACAGAGCAGTAGTGTTGTCTTTTGATTTTAATGTAACAGTTTTAGTGAGCATATTACCGTCTCTGTATATCTCTACATTTACCTTGTCGCCCGGACGGTAGTTGGCAATATGCTCCTGCAAATCCGCTGAATTTTTTATATCATTTTCACCTACTTTTATAATTACATCTCCTCGTTTAATGCCTCCGTCTTCCGCAGCGCTGTTTTTGTTCACTTCGGCAATATAGGCTCCCTGTATTTTTTTAAGTTTCAGGTCTTTTGCCAGTTCGTCATCAATTTCACGTATATTAACTCCTAAAAAACCACGCTGCACGATGCCGAAATCAATAATATCTTTGACTACTTTCTTTGCCAGATTAGACGGAATCGCGAAAGAATAACCGGCATAAGAACCTGTTGGCGTGGCAATGGCCGAATTAATACCTATAAGGTTTCCGTTCAGGTCGACCAGTGCACCGCCGCTATTGCCGGGATTAACCGCAGCGTCAGTTTGTATGAAAGATTCTATCGCCAGATTTCCGGCTTTTTCTCTTAAAATGTTGATGTTGCGTGCCTTGGCGGAGATAATGCCGGCAGTAACGGTAGATGCCAGATTAAAAGGGTTTCCGACCGCCAGTACCCATTGCCCCACTTCCGCAGCGTCGGAATTGGCGAAGGTCAGGTATTGCAAATCGGAGGTTTCAATTTTTATAACCGCCAAATCCGTGTTCGGGTCATTACCAATTAATTTGGCTTTAAATTCCCTGTTGTCAAACAAGTTTACTTTTATTTCATCGGCTCCTTCCACCACATGGTTATTCGTTACAATATAGCCGTCATTACTGATAATCACACCTGAGCCGGATGCTTCCTGATCCTGATCCGGCATTTCAAACGGGGAATTGCCAAACGGGTCTCCGAAAAACTGAAAAAACGGATTCATGTTCCGTTGGTATTTAGGTTGCTTTTTCGCTTTGATAGTTGTGTTGATATGCACCACAGCCGGTGTACTCACTTTTGCTGCCTGCACAAATGCATCGCCGGATAAAGCGCCGTTATAACCGGCGAATTTTACCGGAATGGTGTTACTTTCTCTGATAATAGTAGCTGAATGGCCGTTAAACTTGTTTGAAACGGCAACGGCAGTCATTGCGCTGATGACGCCAATTACAAAATATCCCAATAGCTTTTTCATAAACGTATTTATTTTAATGATTGCAAATTACACACCTTACAACAAAAGAATCTTTTAAAAAATTATAATGTCGGGTTAAAAAAAGTTAACTATATGTTTGATTGTAATACAGTATGAATACCTTATTTTTGTACATGCCTATTCGATTTTTTAAATATCAGGGGACAGGAAATGATTTTGTATTGATTGACAACAGGAAGTCGGAATTTCCGGTTGGCGATACGGCGTTAATTCATAAGATTTGCGATCGTCGGTTTGGTGTCGGCGCTGACGGCCTGATGTTGCTGGAACAACACACGTCTGCCGATTTTAAGATGGTTTATTTCAATGCAGACGGGAACGAAAGCACTATGTGCGGTAACGGCGGCAGATGTATCAGCGCTTTTGCACGCCATTTGGGCGTAGCCGGAGAACAGGGTAAATTTATGGCTATTGACGGAGAGCATGAATATATTCTGAAAGATCATCTGGTACATTTAAAAATGATAGATGTTGCAACAATTTCAAATGACGGAGATGATTCCGTTTTGTTTACCGGCTCACCGCATTACGTGTCCTTCAGAAAGGATATTTCTTCCTTGAAAATTACCGAAGAGGCACATAAAGTAAGGTATAACGCCACTTATCGAAGTGAAGGCATTAATGTAAATTTTGCAGAGGATTCAAAAGGACGGATTTCCATGCGTACCTACGAAAGAGGTGTAGAAGATGAAACGCTGTCGTGCGGCACCGGCACGGTAGCCGTAGCGTTGTGTGTTGCTAAAAAAGATAATATACCAACCGGCCGTCTTGAAATACATACACCGGGAGGCTTGCTAAGTGTTTCATTTGAAGAAGAAGGTGGCAAGTATAAAAATATCTGGCTGATCGGGCCTGCGGAATTTGTATTTGAAGGTGTTTTGAACGAGTCGGTACTAGTATGATAAAAATATACTCCATATACGAAGGACATTTGACCGAACTGGCGCAGCCGGAGAGGGATTGCTGGATTAATATAGCACCGCCGTTTCATCTGGAGCAACTGGAGGCTTTGGCCAAAAAGCTGGAAATGCCGTATTCTTTTATATTGGATTGTATTGACCAGTATGAGCGTTCCCGGTATGAAAAACAGGATGATGCCAAGCTGATTGTTATCAATACACCTATATTAAATGAGGGGTTTGATATGGAAGATGAGGCAACCTACATTACCATTCCTGTTGGTATTATTCTTATACCTGATATGATATTAACGGTGAGTTCACTAAGTAACCCGATGATAGAGTGGGTGGAAAAGAATATTGTCAAACTGGGAACATTGAATGAACGTAATTTCTTCGTGTTGAAGATTTTTGAACGAAACGTGTATTATTTCTTGCATTATCTGCGGGAAATTAATAAAAGGATTTCACAAATTGAGAAAGAACTCAACTATTCCAGCAGGAATCAGGAATTGAATAAACTACTCCATTTGCAAAAAGCGCTGATTTATTTTGTCAATGATATCCGTGCCAATGAAATGGTGTTGCTGAAAATACAACGAACGGACTTTTTAAATTTCAAAGATGATGATACATCGAATGAATTATTTCAGGATATTCTGATTGATAACTCTCAGGCATTGGAAATGGCGAATGTGTATTCTAACATTCTTGGAAATATGATGGGCGCCTTTGCATCTATTATATCTAATAATCTGGGCCATGTGGTAAACCGACTGACTGCCGTGACTATTGCCTTGATGTTGCCAACGCTGGTGGCCGGTATCTATGGTATGAACGTAGATTTGCCGTTTCAGCATCAGCGCCATGCGTTTACGATTGTCGTACTGATTAGTGTATTGGTCACCATATTATTTGTTGTGTATTTCAGAAAAAAACGCTGGTTATAATGATGCAGTCAGAATTAACAACCATACGGAATGTCCTGGTTTTTTTTACATCGGTAATAGTTCTGGGGCTATTGTACCTATTACAGGATTTGCTCATTCCGCTTATGTTGGCCATGTTTCTGGCATTGTTATTCCAGCCCAGCCTCGTCTGGTTTGAAAAACGTAAAATTCCACTTTGGCTAAGTATCACTATTATTTTAATTTTGTTCCTGACCACGATCTTTTTCATAGGCACGGTTATATATAAGACAGGAGCGGAGATTTATGGAGAAAAAGAGTACATTCTCTCTCAGGTTAACGACAAGTTATCCGGATTACTCGAGATGTACAATCGGTTTACAGGTAAAAAACTGGATTTAGAGCATTTGTTCAATGATATAACGTCGGGAATTTCATCAGAAATGATTATGTCAAATTCGGGGTCTATTTTTGGTACCTTAGGTTCGCTTTTTGAAGAATTCCTGCTAACAGCTATTTATCTTGTTATTCTGCTTTCCGGAATCATGCGCTATGAAAATTATCTGCATTATCTGGGTGGAGAAGGGAAGAGCAGAAAATACATTGCGGCATTCGAACAGATTAAGAATTCCATCGTTTCTTATATGAAAGTAAAACTGATTATCAGTATTTTCTATGGGGTAGGTGTGACTGTGATTGGGTTGTTGTTCGGATTGCAGTTTGCTTTCTTTTGGGGTTTTATCGGTTTTGTTTTGAATTTCCTGCCGGTTTTCGGCGCTATTATAGGGTTGGTTCCGGTGTTTATCATGGGGCTAATTCAGTTTGATTCCGTTTATACCGCTGTTGCCCTCAACCTGACGGCCTATGGATATCATTTTATTTTGGCCTCTGTGTTAGAGCCGATCTTTATGGGTAACCGAACTTCTTTAAATACGATAGTTGTGATTATGGGGTTACTGTTTTGGGGATATTTGTGGGGGATTTATGGTATGTTTCTGTCGGTTCCGCTTATGGTACTGACAAAAGTGGTACTCAGTCAGATTGAAGGTACTGATATGATCGTGCGGTTGTTAGGGTCTCAGAATGATACCGGTAAGTAAATTATTACATCCAATAAATTCGTTAACTTCTGAAAATCAGGATATGATTTTAGTGCATACTCTTTATCATGGTATGTATAAATTAATCGTGATTATTTTGACGGGATAAACAGGAAAAATAAAGACTTTTTGAAAATTATACACATAAAAATAATTATCATTTATTAATCGTTACCAAATGCCTATCTAAAGGTAAAATTTTGTTGATTTTACTTGTTAATTATGAAATTGAACAGCCTGATTGTGAGCATTATCCACAATAATTAATTACATTTGATTATCATTTAAACGGTTTAGTATGCATTTATAGCTCTCATTTTGTGAGGAGAACTACAATGTGTGTAATTAAATTTAGTTAATTTAAAACAGGTGGCAATGATGTACTTAGTCTTATTCATCCCTGCCAATAGGGCAAAATCACCTGGCTTTAGAGTGACTAAAATTAAACTAAACAACAAAACAATAGTATATGAATAGACTCTACACCGTAAACAATATTTTCAGTCTTGCCAACCCAATTTTGATGATGAAAAACCTGACTTTCATGCGAGAAAGAATTTTTAGCAGCTTTCTCCCCAAACACCTGAGTGCTGTTTTGTTTTTGATGGTATTGATAATTCATTTCAACACATTATCACAGAGTACAGCAAATTATACATTTGCCAGCAATAACAATGGAACATTAGCTGCAGACTTAAATGGCAATACAGTAGATATGACTTCTGGGACAACAGCTCTCATCGCTGCGGGTGTAGATGATGGGAACAACAGTAATACTCTTACCAATTTTAACTTAGGTGCCGGCAGTACATTTGAATTTTGGTTTATGGGCAATAGATACACCCAATTTAATGCCGGTTCTAATGGTATGTTACAACTTGGGACTGCAATATCTACTACTGCTTATAACATACCGCAATCAACCAATCCCGTCATAGCTCCTTTTTCATCAGATTTAAAGACAGGGTCTGATGGAGCGGTAAGAGCAAAAGTGGTAGGTACAGCACCCAACAGATGTTTGGTTATAGAGTACTTAAACATGATGCTCCATTACGGAACAACTACGGCTGCAGGCACAGGAACATATCAAGTTCGGTTGTATGAGTCTACTGGGCTAATAGAATATGTTTATGGAGCAATGGCAAGAAATGGTAATACCCCAACAACCAGTACCGTTACCATTGGTTTTTCTGTAAATACAACTGCAAATAATATAATATCTATAAACACCAGCTCACATACAGCAAGTACATCTGCTACCGTAACAACAAATACATATACAGCAAGTACTACGATTTCTAATTTAAACTCAGCATCAAATGGTAGCAGGAGATTTTATATGTTCACACCAAAGACTGTGGCAGCACCCACAAATCTTACTTTCAGCTCCATTTCTGGTACTGGTATGACTTTGAACTGGACTGCGTCTTCACCAACCACCAATGTATTAAAGTATGCTGTGTATTACTCTACAGATGGTGGAGCAACCTACACCTATGTGAATACAACTAATCTAGGAACAAACACTTTAGCAGTAACGGGATTAACAATTGGAACCACTTACGATTGGAAAGTAGTTGCAGTGAGTGAAGGCGCTGTAAGTACGGCTCTAACCGGAACTCAGGCTACTAGCCCGCCTGCTACCTATTATTGGGTGGGTACAGCCACTGCTGAATTTAATACTGCGGCAACCTGGAATACTGCCGCAAATGGGTCAGGTTCTTCCAGAACATCTGCTTTAAGCTCAGATATATTAATTGTGGATGGGGCGGGCACAACGGCTGGTGCAGCTATTACCGGTGGTACTATTAATTTAGCTGCAAGTGTCGGACAATTAAAAATTACAAGCAATACTTCTTTTACTTTATCTTCATCGTCAACTACTACTAGGGTAATAACAATTAACGGTGCCAGTGGTGATGATTTTGTAATTGAAAATGGTAGCTCTTTAATTTTGACAAACGCGGCAAACGCGGTCGGTATTGCTTTTTCTGGAACAGGAAACACAGGAGATATCTCCGGCACAATGACTTTAGGAGGCAGTGCTTCTAATACAGTTACTACAACAGGGGGGACGGGGACATTGGTTACAGTGAAGAGTACTGGTATAGTAAACCTGACTTCAACAGCGATTTTACTTGTCGGATCAACGGCTACATTAAGTTTTGCCAACAGTTCTAATTGTAATGTTAGCGGTGCAACAACAGGTGCTCCTCCAGTACCGTTAGCTACGTGGGGAACTACATCAAACCTCACTATTTCGGGTTTAACATCATCCACCTCACCCGCTACTAATAATGTTCAGTCCTTTGGTAATTTTATTTATGATTGCTCAGGTGCAACAGGCACAATGAGCTGGTTTACAACCAGTACAACAGGTGTCATTAAGGGTGATTTAACCGTAAAAGCGTTAAGCACAGGTATTTTCAGACTACTTACTTCAGGTACTTTAGCTGTCAATGGAAATATTATAGTAGATGGTACGGGAACAACAGGAGCTGTAGACTTTATGAGCGGTGCTGGTATATTAACTGTAGGAGGAAGTATCAATGTAAATAATTCATCTATAGTTAATTTTGCTAAAGGTACTGGAGGAAGTATTAGTGTTACCGGCAATGTAACTGTTTCCAATTCAGGAGTTGTAAATTTTGGCAATGCCTCAGGTGCATCTCCCGTTACAATTTCAGGTAATTTGAATCTTAATTCAAATGGTACATCATCGGTTGCCTTATCTTCCGGTGTACAGACAGTAAATATAACAGGTAATTTTAATCAGGCTGCAGGTTCTTTTCAGATAGGTTCAGGTAGCGGTACCGGTACATTAAAAGTAGCAGGATCATTTACCGGAGTTTCGATAGTTAACCCAAGTTCTTCAACAACAGGTGTTATTGAATTTAATGGAAGTGCAAGTCAATCTGTTACACCCGGGTCTACCTTTACCGGAACAACAAATATTACTGTATCTAATCCCGCAGGTATTGCCATAACAGGAACTCTGCCTTTAAACGCGGGGACTACCTTCACGGCAGCTGCAAATGGTACAGCCGTAACCTCTGGTACGGTAACATATAGCACAACTACAACATTGGCTTATGTAACTTCGCTTGGTACGCAAACAACAGGAAACGAATTTCCGTCTTCTAGCGGACCAGTAAACTTAACAATTAACAATACTTCAGCTACTCCTAATATTACATTAACAGGTTCCAGAACAGTAACCGGTACACTTACTATTACGGCAGGCAGGCTTTTGCTGGGTAATAATGATTTGACACTTGCCAGTGGTGGTACACAAACAATTTCTACACCGGGTATATCCAAGATGATAGTAACAAACGGAACAGGTTTATACAAGAGAGCAATTTCTACTACAGCCTCTACATCCTATTTATATCCGATTGGTGATATAACTGGGACAATCCAATATTCACCTGTTACATTGACTTTTAACTCAAACTCCGCCGCCCGAATTGTTGGTGCAAAAGTAGTGGATGACATCAGTTCAAATATGAATACCCCTTCTGCTCCAACTAATTATCTTAGCCGTTACTGGACCTTCTCTGAGAACGGAGCTGGAGGTAATTATAACTACTATATTAACCCAGCCGTAGCCATTACAGGTGCAGAAGATGAAGTTGGAACTGCAACGTCAATTTTAGCAGCTTTTTGGAATGGATCAGATTGGACACAATCTACCGGTACATATTCCTCCGGCAATTTGACATCAACCAATACTGGTGTATCCGAAACGGCTGCGCCGTTAAATACAGTAGAATGGACAGGAAGAGATGGTTTAGCCCTTTGTTCCACTCCAACAGCCCAACCAACAAGTTTAGTATTATCCGGGGAGACCACTACTTCTGTCAATGGTTCTTTTACAGTGGCATCGCCTGCACCGAGCGGATATCTGGTATTTAGGAGCACCAGTTCTACTGCACCGACACCTGTAGACGGCACAAGCTATACGGCAGGTTCTGCATATACACTGGGTGGTATTTCCTACACTGCGGTGGCTACCAGCGGCAGCGGACCGATTACTTTTAGTGCAACCGGATTGACAGCGAATACTACCTATTATTTCTATGTATTTTCACTGAATAATGCTTCTTGTTCGGGCGGGCCCAAATACCTGGCTACATCGCCGCTAACGGGCAATACCAATACCTGTCCAGCTGCCCCGACGGCACTGGCGGTCACCGGCGGAACCATCACCTCCGGTGGAGCAACGATAACATGGACAGCCCCTGCCGGAGGCGCTGTATCGATGACGTATACAGTTCAATACCGTATCAATGGAGCGGGAGGCTGGACAACGGCGAGTACGAGTGCCACATCGCCGTATGCCATCACAGGCTTATCGGCCAGCACCACTTATGACGTACAGGTATTTGCCTCGAATGTGACGTGTTCGGGCAGTGCTGTGAGTACGAATAGCTTGTTTACAACAGCGTGTGCTCCTATTTCGTCTTTGCCCTGGAATGATGGTTTTGAAAGTTTATCATCATCAGGAACGAACAATTATCCGTCATGCTGGAAAGAAGAAAACGGAGATTGGACTTCCGGTATTGCGAGTAGTCAGAGTTATAATGACCCCAGAACAGGGACTTACTATATTTATGATGTTTATACTGCTACGAATGAATTTATGTGGACACCGGGATTTTCTTTAACCGCCGGAACCTCTTATGACTTTTCATTCTGGTTTGCAGGAGATGGTTACACCGGATGGACAGGAGATGTTTTTTATAACACCAACCAGGTTTCAACGGGAGCAACTCAATTAGGTTCATCATTTATCACATCAGGAACTACCTCTACATCAACCTATGCGAATGTAAGCAGAACATTTGTACCATCAGCAACAGGAACATATTATTTTGGAATAAGGATTAATGCAAATTCTACACCTTGGTACATCGGGTTTGATGATTTTAAACTGGAACTATCCCCCAATCCATGCAGTAGCCCAACAGCTCAACCAACAAGTTTAACGTTATCGAATCAAACTGCCACATCAATAGATGGTTCTTTTACAGTGGCATCGCCTGCACCGAGCGGATATCTGGTATTTAGGAGCACCAGTTCTACTGCACCGACACCTGTAGACGGCACAAGCTATACGGCAGGTTCTGCATATACACTGGGTGGTATTTCCTACACTGCGGTGGCTACCAGCGGCAGCGGACCGATTACTTTTAGTGCAACCGGATTGACAGCGAATACTACCTATTATTTCTATGTATTTTCACTGAATAATGCTTCTTGTTCGGGCGGGCCCAAATACCTGGCTACATCGCCGCTAACGGGCAATACCAATACCTGTCCAGCTGCCCCGACGGCACTGGCGGTCACCGGCGGAACCATCACCTCCGGTGGAGCAACGATAACATGGACAGCCCCTGCCGGAGGCGCTGTATCGATGACGTATACAGTTCAATACCGTATCAATGGAGCGGGAGGCTGGACAACGGCGAGTACGAGTGCCACATCGCCGTATGCCATCACAGGCTTATCGGCCAGCACCACTTATGACGTACAGGTATTTGCCTCGAATGTGACGTGTTCGGGCAGTGCTGTGAGTACGAATAGCTTGTTTACAACAGCGTGTGCAGCCGTATCTTCCCTGCCATGGACAGAAAATTTTGATGCCATGGGTTCCATTGGTACCGGTGTATTTCCGGCTTGTTGGTCTGCCACTTTTTCGGCAGGTACACAGCCTTGGGCAAGCTCAACAGGAAACGGATATACTACACCGCCAAGCTCACCGAATTATGCAACGGTATATTGGTCATCTTCCGCCGCCACCAAATATTTAATGACTCCTGGTTTTGCACTGACCGGCGGAACATCATATGATTTTAGTTTTGACTGGGCGGGAGATGGTTATGCCGGCTGGACTGGTGATGTCTTAACCAACACCAGCCAAAGTGGAACGGGTGCAAGCGTTTTAGGTACTTTTGTCTCATCAGGCACCACGACTACAACTACTTTTGTCAATAAACTTTTATCATTTACACCGGCATCCAGCGGAACTTATTATTTTCTTGTGAGGGTATTAAACAGTTCAGTTCCGTATTATTTAAGTTTTGATAATTTTAAAGTCGAGTTGTCCCCGACTTGTCAACCGCCGACAGCTTTATCAGCGAACCCGATTAGTGAAACAGGTGCAACAATAAACTGGTCTGCTCCGGCTACAGGTTCAACTCCAGCCAGTTATGAAATTTATTACAGTACATCCAGTACAGCACCAACAAGTGGCACGACTCCAACTATTAGTGGAATTACATTGTTGTCTCAGGCGCTAACAGGACTTTCTTCTTCACAACTTTACTATGTTTGGGTGAGAAGTAATTGTGGGGCAACAACAAGCGCATGGGCGGCACTGCCTACGTTTACGACACGACCGGTCAATGATAATTGCAGCGGAGCTGTATCACTTACAATAAACTCGAATACCACCTGTACGGCAACTACAAACGGTACAACTATAGCCGCATCTCAATCACAAAGTGGCTGCTCTGGGACAGCGGATGATGATGTATGGTATACTTTTACTGCTACCGCAACATCACATACAGTAACAGTTACACCAGGAACATTATCCAATGCCGTATTAGAAGTATTTAGCGGAACGTGCGGCGGTACCTTAACCAGTTTAGGATGCCAGAACAGTACAACGGGTACATCTGCGGAGGTTTTAACAGTAAGTGGGCTATCGGCAGGTACTACTTATTTTGTAAGAGTTTACAGCAATGCTAACGGCTCCGGACAGGGAACCTTTACCGTATGTGTTACTACACCTTATGATCCTTGTGCATCTATAACGAACATTAGCAGTTGCGGAACTACTATTTCTGCCTCGATACCTGCCGGAACCGGCGCCTATTCCAACTCTTCTTGCGGCTTCACGACCAGCGGTATTGAAAAGATATATACATTTACACCTGCATATACGGGAGCATATAATATACTGAACGTATCTTCCTACACATACATCGATTATCAGTATAAACCTGTTTCAGGCGGCTGTGGTAGTTCGGGATGGAATTGTATTGATGATATCTCTGCTGCCAACACAACCTCACCTGCATTTAATCTGACAGGTGGCACACAGTACTATTTTTTACTTGACCCGGAAAGCATAGTAGCAGGTTCCGTTGATTTTAAAATTGTATGTGCACCAACCTGTATGCCTCCAAGCGGACTGACAACTGGAACAGTCTATACTAACAGTACCAGTATCAGATGGAATACACCTTCAGCAGGCAATGTTCCCGCCAGTTATGATTTATATTACAGTACATCTTCAACAGCACCGAATGGCAGCACTACTCCAACGATAGCTGCTATCAATGATACCTTTCAATATGTTAATGGATTGGCTTCCAATACAACATATTACGTATGGGTGCGTAGCTTTTGTGGTGGAACAGATTACAGTTCCTGGGTGGCATTACCCACCTTTACGACCAGCAACGTACCTGATGTCGAAGGAATTCCAATAGTATATTACGATTTTGAAGATAACAGCACCAGAACTACATATGAGAATGTGGTGGAACAATCTGTAAATTCCGTTTCGTCATCAGCCTTAACGGTAGCATCCGGTACCGGTGCGATAAACAGAAATGGTGCCGGCCTTTCACAATATGCAAGCGGCGGTTATGTCGGTGTTTTGGATGGTAAATCATTTGCTATGTACGAAAGTTCATTTGGGGATACTTATGACCCCGGTGTGAATGCAACGAGGTATGCGCAGTTTTCAGTAAATACAACCGGTTTCAGCGGATTGACTTTAACTTTTGATGTCCTGGCCAATGATACCTGGTATTCTCCTTATTATGGTATATTATATAGTACAGACGGCACCAACTGGAATTTTGTTGCATCGTATGATACACCCGGATCGGGTAATAATTTACCATTTGACGATTATGACTGGCAGAAAGCATTTATCAAATTGCCTGCTGATTGTGATGATCAGTCAAATCTGCGTATTAGAATTTATACCTATGACGCATGGGATAATACCACTTATGATCATTTGAGGTTTGATAACTTGACGGTTTTTGCAAAAACGACCAAACCCGGTATTTCTTTTACTTCATTGAACGAGACTGCCATTTATACTTCTGAAGTATCCAGCCCTACGGACTTATCCACTGTTTGGATAAGATATAATTATACGCTTACCGGCACAAATACCACTATGTACCTTGGTTCATTTACCTCCATTGATGGGAATGTTACAATATCCAATGGTGCGACCTTGAATTTTTATAATCCTTCCACCAGTACAGCAACTTACCTTACCGGCGGTGATAACTTCACAATGGGAAGTGGTTGTACTCTTGGGATTACAAATTCTAATGGAATAACATTAGCAACAGCAACCGGTAATGTAAGAAAGGCCGGTACCAGAAGTTATAGCTCTGATGGAAATTACAATTACATCTATCCCGGAAATATGGTTACAGGAAATGGCCTCCCGGCATCCGTTACTAATCTGACGATTAATAAAACCAATACATCGGATAAAGTAACCCTGACAAATTCGGTACAGGCAAAGAATACGTTGTATATGCTGAAGGGAAATGTCTATACCGGTGCTAATTTGTTAGAAGTAGGACAAAGTACAACAGCTTTAGGAACACTGAACTACACAAGAGGAACATCCGGTTATGTAGTAGGGAATATGCGTCGCTGGTTTAATGGAACCAATAGTGGTGATGCATCGGGATTATATCCTTTGGCACAAGAGGTATTGGGTTCTATAAAAAACCGTTTCTTTTTATTGGAATACACTGCTGCACCGTCAACGGGTGGTTCTCTGGACGTCTATTTTAATAACAACAGGATGTGGTATTATGGTTTGCCGATAACGAATATCGTCACACCATCTTCTGCGGGTTGCCCGTCCGGTTCCACATTCGATGTGACCACAACAGCGGATCAGGGATACTGGGTGGCTACGCCGGCAAATATCAACGGAGGTACATATACGCTGGCTATTACAGGTCAGGATATTGTTACTATTACAGAATTATGCCAGTTGTCTTTATTAAAACGGGTAGGAAATGGGCCGTGGACAGCCCCGGGTAATCAAATAGCACCGACAGGAACCATATCCATGCCTACATTATCCAGGTCAGGGTTAAGCGGATTCTCCAACTTTGGTTTTGGCGGCGGCAGCCCGAATCCGTTGCCAATAGAGTTATCTGCTTTTCATGTGAAATGCAGGAATGGCAGCGCCCTGATTAGCTGGACTACATTGAGTGAGGAAAACAGTAAAGAGTTTGTTGTGGAACGCTCCATTAATGGAATCACATTTGAGGCGATAGGGGTCATCCCGGCAGCAGGTTCATCCAATTCATTAAAAGAATACTCTATTACCGACAATTCAATCAGTACGTTGGTCAATTATTACCGATTGAAAATGGTGGATAATGATGGTGTGGTAAAATATTCTGCAATTGTTGAGTTAGATTGTGAGAATGGTATCAATGGATTTAATGTCTATTATACTCCGGATCAGGGTATTATTATTAAATCACAATTATCAGAACAGGCGGAATATAATTTTGAACTGATAGATGTAGCCGGTAAAAAGATTCAATCTCTAAGCAAGCAGTTAGATGCGGGTATTTCAGTATTCAATATGGATTTGAAGAAAGTACTGGCGGATGGTATCTATATGCTGCGTATCAATAAAAGTTCGGGCAGTGTCATAACCACAAAAAAATTATTGATTCACTAATTGATTATAAGTCAACAACCTGATAAAAAATCCCTGAAATTATTCAGGGATTTTTTTTATTACGCATATATTTTGTCCTTAAAAAAATCTTCCGCCAGATGGTAATCGTTTAATTTGGCAGGATGAAAATCTTTCTTAAAGAAATTAAAATAATCTTTGTACAAATCACTGTGTAAATCGTTCAGTAATCCGGTGGCAAATTCATAAAATTGTTTTGGCAATTCATTAGGCTTTAAATATTTTCTATCCTGATACATCAGGATTCCGGTTCCGGCAGACAGATAAAAATATAATAATGCCGTTACAATTGGCATCATCACTACACGTTTGGCATATTCCTGTTCATCTACCTGTTGCATAACATCAAAAGCAACGTGTTTATGTTCGATTTCTTCCGCAGCATGCCACTGAAAGAGTTCTGCAATATCCTGAGGAACAGTTCCTTTATTGGTGTCAACGTGCATAAAAATAGCATGTCCGAATAAAGCAGTAAAATGTTCGAGGCAAGATGTTGCAATTAAATCTACACTTTTATCTTTTAAGAAAGGTATTTTGATTTTTGCCACTAATTTATGTAAAACAGTATCAATATGGTTTTCATATCCTATAATATTATATCCGTTCTCATTCAGGATGTTCCAGAATCGTTCGTGCATGGAACTGTGTATGCCTTCCTGTCCGCAGAAATTTCTGACTTGTTTTTGCAGTTTTTCATCTTTAATCTGATTTTTATATTTCAAAACAGAATTAACGAAAAATCGTTCCCCTGTTGGGAATACAATATGCAGCGCGTTGATAAAGTGAGTGCTGAATGGATTGTTCTTGTAATAAAATCTGGGATTGTCTTTTTTGAATGCAAAATTTACTCTTCTTACTTTTATTTCTTCAGGATTATAGGCAGTTTTACTTTTAATAGTGGTAGTCATATATTAATCGTTTTCCCAAACTTATATTATTCTGATTACACATGCACTTTTCATAAGATAATAACTGTTGAGAATAATTGATAAATGATAAATAATACTTTGTTTTTTCAATTGATTTAATTCTCAAAAGAAGCTAATTTTGTTTTAACTATGAATAAACTCTACATCTCTTTTATACTATACTTATCTGTTGTCAGCATTTCCTTCGCTCAAAATGAATTCTACAACAACGGTTCAATTGTTTATATCAATGGGAGAGTAAATACCAGTATTCCCACTTTAAAAGTGAATGGTACGATTAACAATAATAACGGTACGATTACCAATAATGCCGGATTGATTGAATTAGCCGGTGACTGGGTAAACACTTCATCTTCCTATTATTATGTTTCAACCGGTATTGAACGCTTTACAGATACCTTTAACCAAACCATTTCAGGTAACTGGTCCGGGATAAGTGGAAATCAGAATCAGTTTTATGATTTGAAAATAAATAAAACACAAGCAAGGGGCCAGACGGTATCCTTAACCTCTAATGTGCATATCAATGCAGCCGGAAGCCTGGCGTTTGAATCTTCTAATGGCATTATACGCACCGATAATGCCGGCCATTCAGACGATGGATCCGCCTATCCGTATTATTTGTATGTACAAAATCCAGACCCGACAAAAATGAGTGGTTATAACTGGACAGCCGTATCTGTCTTTAACAATGATGGAGGGGCAACCACAAAATACATTGAAGGCAAACTAAAACTGGCCGTCAGCAGTAACAATACCTATAAATTTCCTGTTGGTGTTGCACCCGCATCTTTAGACGGTATGGAGGGTGTATCAGTGAAATTCAATGATGTATTTACCACCACGGGATTATTGGCCTATCTTCAGCCGGTTCCGGCAGGCAGGGCTTCATTTACCAGCGATTTAATTACGAATGGTCAGATTCTATTTTATGATATAGGCAGTTTGCCAGCGGTGTCTCCAAATAATCAGTTTAACAATTGTGTAGGTACACCGGACGGACATGACGATGTGGTGGTAATAGACAATGCAATACCCTACGAATGGATACTGACACCCGACGCAGCTCCCTCTGCAGCATTTGATTTATCACTCCATCCAGGCCCTAATCTGGATAATATATCGTGGGTGCAGATGGGTGCGGCCTGTAACAGCATTTATAAAAAGACCAAATACACGGCAAATGCCGGAATAATTGGCGGCGATGAGGCTGTAGGTCCAACCTATAATTTTGATGTACCGGGAGTATTGGGGCTCTATCAAAGGCCCAATGGCAATCAACTTTTCAGTCAAAACACTTTTTCCAGATTCAGGATTTTCGGAACTTCTTATGAGTATAATACTTCCTTGCCGATTGAATTAAAAGAACTAAAAGCGGAAGCAATCAATAATGAGTTTATAAAAGTGAACTGGTCAACGGCCAGTGAATTTAATAATAAGGGGTTTGTATTGCTTCGAAGCACCAATGGAATTGATTTTGATTCTATAGCCTGGATAGGCGGTAATGGAACGACTAACAATCCGCATTCCTATCTTTTTGACGATTATAATGTGCAAAAAGGAATAGTCTATTATTACCGTTTAAAAGAAATAGATTATTTCGGAGCGTTTGCATATAGTCCGGTTGTTTCTGCAAAATTAATATTAACTAATCTTGAATCCATACAGCTTTATCCAAATCCATCTTCCGGAAATGCAACATTACAAATTATTTCTCCTGTTGATGATACCTATACTTTAGAAATTTTTAATAGTATCGGACAAAGTATGTTACGCAAACAAATAATGACAAAAGCAGGTATCATTAATACTACAAATTTGGCATCTACTGGCTGGTCAAAGGGCATGTATATCGTAAAAGCCCAGTCTCAATTAAAGAAAGAAATAAAAGGAATAAGATTCATTAAAGAATAAAATACAATATATGAATAAATTAATTACACTTTTGTCCTTCATCCTGTTTTCTGTATTTGTTTCATACTCACAAACAGGCAATGTTGGTATTGGTACAGCAACACCGGATGGAACTTCTAAGTTGGATATATCGGCAAGTGATAAAGGTATACTAATACCCAGAGTTGCATTAACAGCGGCAAATGCTGCATCGCCGATAACAAAAGCAGACGGGAGTGCAGCTTCTACTGGCGACCTCGCAACTCCATTACTCGTGTACAATACTGCAACGGCAGGTTCTGGAGCGAATAAGGTAACACCCGGTTTTTATTACTGGAATGGCAGTAAGTGGGTAAGGGTAGTCAGTAATGATAAAGAAGCGTGGATGACGAACGGAAATGCAGGCAATACAGCACCTTCTGCTGCTCTTGGTTCTGCGGTTGATAATAATTTTATTGGAAATACAGACAGTGTGGACGTAGTACTGGCATCTGGGAATCTGGAACGAATCAGAATTAAAGGAATTTCATCGGGAACTACAAGACAGGGGTATGTTGGAATAGGAACACAGACACCTACAAAACAGTTTCAGATAGTCGGCGGCACATCTGGTTCTGTTAATTTTCCGATGTCGCTTTGGTCCAACTGTGCTTCCTGCGGAAACCAGTTTAGCGGAACCGGTATCAAGTTTTCAAACTCAGGTGGTGGCACAAATGAGGATAATGGAAGTGTGGAATTATATGCCGTTCGGAACAGGACTGGCGGCGGTGGAGATTTTGGCATAAAAACAGCCACCAATACTCCTACCATGTATGAGCATATGCGAATAGAAGGCATAACGGGATATACGAGCTTGTATGCAACAACCGGCAGCGGTACATATACATCAGGATTTCGTCCAAGTTCAGCTCTGCATATATTATCTAAATCAACTGACCCACCTAAATTAACCATGGGTATCAGTTCCAATCCGGCTGCTGATGATTTGATAGGTTCTATAGTAGCAAAGATTGATACATCATCCTCTAACAGTGATATTGCAGGAATACGGTTTAATGCAGACGCCGGATGGCCGGGAACCTATAGCAATACAGACCTGCCGTCTCGTATTACGTTTTGGACAATACCTGATGGGTCAGGTACACAGGCAGAAAGGGTTCGTATTTCCAACAATGGAAATATAGGTATAAATACCACTAATCCATTATCAAAATTACATGTTTTACATACCTCCAATACGGATGGATTATTACTTCAAAATACAACCGGTGGTTCGGGCTCAACGACTAACATCAATTTTGCAACCTATGCGGATGTTGTAGCAGGAACCAGCAGGCCTGGCGCACAAATAAAAGCTGTTGATTTAGGAAACTATTCAGCTTACTTGGCTTTCAGTACTAAAATCACTGGTGCGGATGCTAATGCTCTAGACGAGAGATTAAGGATAGATCCGAATGTAGTAGGTGTCTTTGGCTCTAAGCCCGTAGAGTTCGGTTTTAATGTGAGCGGCAAGCAGACCGATGCAGGTAAAATCGGTTATCAGACCTGGACATCGGGGGCGCTGGATATTGTGGGTGCTGGAACAACTGCAGGAAGCAGGAAAGTGAAACTATGGGATAATGTTGAGGTTGCCGGAACTATATTTGCCAAAGAACGACATATTACCTATCATAATTTCAACCAAGGTACATACAGGACTAATAGTAATTATATAGCTTACATTCCGGGTATGGGAGAAGGTGTGGATGACGAGTGGATAGGGTTGACCGGAGAGGATAATGACAGAACCGTTGAATGGGTGGCACCGTACGATGGGAAATTAGTAAAAGTTATTTTACGAGTCGGAAACGATAGCGGTTCTAACCCTGACTTTGCTGGAAAACCTGTAATTTCTATCAATGGAACACTTTATCGTTTGGATGCCAATACCACTACACCAAGTTTAAGTGTAGAAAGTAATGCATCGGGAACGTATAGTCCGACACAAAATAATACATTCAGCAGAGGAGACAGAATAGCTGTTGGATTTGCAATCGACGGATGTTCAAACTGCCGTATGGAAGACACGAACTACTTCGTAGCGTTGATTTGGGAATATAATATTCAAGACTAAAATCAGGCGTAATTTTTGCCTTTCAGCAATTCTTCCGCCAAATGATAATTATCGATTTGATCAGGATGGAAATCTCTTCGGAAATATTCACCGAACTGTTTGGCAAGTGTTCCGCCAAAACTTTCCCTGAATTTTGATAAAAATGCAATTAAATCCTGAGGGATATCTTTTGCCTTTACATCCTTATCGTTATAGGTAAGAACGGCAGTTCCAACCGCCAGATAAAACCACAATCCCCAGGTGGCAATGGCCATGCCACCTACACGAAGCGCATAACTGTCGTCCACTCTTTTCAGCACATCGAACGGAATGGATTTATGCTCGATTTCTTCTGCGGCATGCCACATAAATAAATCTTTCATCTCCTGCGGCATTTTTTCTGTGATATCTTTATTGATGATTCCGCTTTCTGCCAGCATGGCCGTATAATGTTCCAGTGCTACCGTTACGCTTAAAGCGATTTTATTACCCAAATTATTTTTCGTTAAACTGGTTCGAGCCCAATTTTCTATCCCATTCCAGGCTGTTTTTCTGAAGAAATCAACAAATTTCATCGGTTGTAAATCCTGTGATTCCATGATATCCCAGAACTTCTGGTGTTCAGCATAATGTGTACCTTCCTGACCGATGAAATTATCTACCCGTTTTTTTAATTCGGGGTCATTTTTATAGACTTCAGCAAAAGCTTTGACACTTCGGATAAAAAACTTTTCGCCATCCGGAAATGCCAGGTGTTGGGCATTCATGAAATGAGTGGCTATTGGATTGTCGTTATACCAGTGTTTGGGAAATGGTTTTTCAAATTTGAAATTCACCTTTCTGATTTTTGCTTCCGGTTTTTTTGTAGCTACTGCCGCCATAAGTATTTAATTAGTTGAACCAAAATTAGGCAACGATAGTACGTGTTGCTATAAACTTTAGATAATTTAGTAAAACAGGTTATACCCCGTTGTTAATTAAATTTGTAACCTCTCAAAAACTCATCTATCCTCATTTTCTTTTTACCCTCCAGCTGCAACTCCTGAATATCCAGATATCCGTCTGCACATTTGATAGAAAGAAATGTTTTGTTGTCTGTGGAATAGTCAATAGATATTGGTCGATGGTCAATAGTAGATAATGATTTCCGAGGATTATGGACTATGGATTGTGGACTAATTTGAGATGTATATATCTTTAATACCTTTCCATCCAGATAAGTAAAGGCTGTAGGATAAGGCGATAAACCTCTTATTAAATTGTGAACTTCACGTATTGTTTTACTCCAGTCTATCTGGCAGTTTTCTTTAAATATTTTGGGTGCATGATGTAAATGAACTTGAGATTTAAGATTTGAAATTTGAGATGTAGCTTTTGCTTTATTGAGTTCAATAGCCCGAACTGTTTTTAAAACTAATTCTGCTCCCAAATCCATCAATTTATCATGGATTGTGCCGGCATTATCTTCATCCTCTATATTTATCTTTTCCTGATAAATAATATTGCCGGTGTCAATTTCATGCTGCAAAAAAAATGTAGTCACGCCCGTTTCGGTTTCACCATTGATAACCGCCCAGTTGATGGGAGCTGCTCCACGATATTGCGGCAGGAGAGAAGCATGTAAATTAAACGTACCAAATTCGGGCATCTGCCAAACCATTTCAGGTAACATACGAAAAGCAACGACGATAAATAAATTTGCCTGTAAAGCATTTAATTCATTAATGAAGCTAGGGTTCTTTAATTTTTCCGGCTGAAGAATATTCAGCCCATTTTCAACAGCATATTTTTTAACGGAAGACTGATTAATTTGCTGCCCTCGCCCGGAAGGTTTGTCCGGTGCCGTAACTACACCCACTACATTATAGTGATGTCTGATTAAAATATCCAGCGAAGGGACCGCAAAATCCGGCGTTCCCATAAATATAATCCGAAGGTCTCTCCTCATGCTACAAATATAAAATAAAATCAGCGATGAACTTTTCTGTTTATGTGATTGCTATCGTTTGAGTTGATGCAAAGAGATGTGAAAAGCAACTTATATCTTGATAAACCAGCCGCTGCCAGAAAAACGGGAAGTAGTTGTGTAATTACTGGAATACCCGTTAACATTTACAAACAGGTTACTATCTTCTATAATGCCTCTGTAATAAAAGTAATGCAGGCTTCCTATGTTATAGTAAGTAATACAACTGTCTCCATTAATTGTATACGTTCCCGGCATGGTGCTGGAAAGGAGTTTTGAATATATTGAAACTGTTCCATCCTTATAATAGGTGAGTGTTTGCGTGTCACTGGCAATGGAAGGCGGAACATCAGAACTTACAGTTATCGTCCCTTTCCAGTTGCCAATTAGTTTAGTTTCTGTTTCAGATAATGGCGGTTCTGTGCTACAGGAAATAATTACAGAACATAAAACTGCTGAAAAAATTAGATTAGTGGCTTTTTTCATTCCCTACTTTTATATACAATATACAATTTTTTGTTAATATGATGTTTGTTCTCACTCTAATTAACAGATATTTTTATCCTAAATCAATAAAATCAGTCCTGCACCACTGTTGATAAAATTTATGTTTTGAACTACTGAAACTTATCATAACTTTGATGAAATTTTAACTAAAACATAAATTTTGAAACCTACAGATATTAAAGACTACGAATATTTTCATAAAGTTGTAGATTGCCAGTATGCCTGTCCTGCACATACACCCGTTCCCGAATATATTCGACTGATTGCTGAAGAAAAATACACAGAAGCCTATATGGTTAATTGGGAATCTAACGTGTTTCCTGGAGTTTTAGGCAGAACCTGTGACCGGCCGTGTGAGCCTGCCTGCAGACGTGGCAGGGTAGAAGATGAGCCGGTAGCTATTTGCCGGCTGAAACGTGTAGCAGCGGATAATAAAGGAGATATAAAGGCATTACTTCCCAAAATACCTTCCCAAAAAAATGGTAAACGAATTGCGCTTATCGGTGGCGGTCCGTCCTCATTAACGGTTGCAAGAGATTTGGCGCCTTTGGGATACGAAATACATTTATATGATAACCAGGAAGTTGGAGGTGGAATGATGCGCAGCCAGATTCCTTCTTTCCGATTGCCGGGTTCTGTTTTGGACCAGGAAGTGGGTTATATTCTGGATATGGGCATTCAAACACATTTTAATACCTATGTTTCCAGTTTAAAAGAAATAAAACAGAAAGGCTATGATGCCATATTTGTGGGCACAGGTGCCCCTCGTGGAAAGGATTTAAAAGACCTGACCGGGCGTTGGGATGCCCCTTCTCACATACATATCGGAATAGAATGGCTGGCGAGTGTAGCCTTCGAACATATCCATACTATTGGCAAAAAAGTAATTGTACTGGGTGGTGGTAATACCGCTATGGATTGCTGCCGTACTTCTAAACGGTTAGGTGGCGAGCAGGTGACGGTTGTAGTCAGAAGCCCATTTAAAGAAATGAAGGCATCTCCCTGGGAAATTGAAGATGCACAACACGAAGACATTCCAATTCTGGATTGTATGGTACCAAAATCCTTCGTATCCGAAAATGGTGTACTTAAAGGTATGACTTTCGAAAAAGTACATGCTGTTTATGATGAACAGGGGAAACGCTCGTTAGTGCCAACCGGCGATGCAGAGGTGTTTATTGAGGCGGATGATGTATTGGTGGCCATAGGACAGGAAAACAGTTTTCCGTGGATAGAACGCGACTTAGGAGTAGAGTTTGATAAATGGGAAATACCTGTAATTAACAAAAAAACATTCCAGTCAACAGTGCCTTCTGTCTTCTTTGGCGGTGATGCTGCATTAGGCCCTAAAAATGTCATTACTGCCGTTGCGCAAGGCCATCAGGCTGCTATTTCCATTGATTTATATTGCAATGGAAAAGACCTCCATAATGATAGACCTGCTCCGATGGTAAATCTGGTAAGCCAGAAAATGGGTATTCATGAGTGGATGTATGAAAATGAGGTAGTAGAAGATGTGCGTTATGCCGTTCCACATGCTTCTAAACAAAAAACATTGAAAGACAGAAAACTGGAGGTGGAATTAGGGTTTGCCACAGATACTGCCTATAAGGAAGCTCAGCGCTGTCTTAACTGTGATGTACAAACGGTGTTTATGGAATCCCGCTGTATCGAATGCGATGCCTGTATGGATATTTGCCCTACAAGTTGCATCACCTTTACGCAAAACGGAGAAGAAGAAGAATTACGCACCCGTTTAAGCGCTCCATCCATACATCCCGAACAGGATTTATATGTTTCCAATAACCTGAAAACAGGCAGAGTCATGGTCAAAGATGAAGATGTCTGCCTGCACTGCGGATTATGTGCAGAACGTTGCCCGACATCCGCGTGGGATATGCAAAAATTTTTATATCAAGTTTCTAAAGCCGGTCATTCATGCAATCATTAAATCCATCTGTAAACGATTTTGTTATACGTTTTGCTAATGTAAACGGTACCGGGTCTGCCAGTGCCAATAAAATGTTTGCCACGTCTGTTTTTAAGATGGGCATTCCCGTTACTGCAAAAAATATTTTCCCTTCCAACATACAAGGCTTACCAACATGGTACGAGGTGCGGATAAACGATAAAGGTTATCTGGGGCGCCGGGATGGATTGGATATGATGGTGTGCCTGAATCCGCAAAGTATGAAAAGAGATGTGGAAGCACTCAGGCCGGGTGGTTACTTTATGTATGATAGTACAAAATTCTTAGCTAAAGAATTTATCCGGGAAGATGTGCACTATCTGGGTATTCCGATGACGGAAATATGCAATACGTCCTTTGAAGACCCGCGTTATAGGCAATTGCTGAAGAACATGGTCTATGTCGGTGCATTATCAGCCTTACTGGATATTGAACAGCAGGTATTGAAAGATATTATTCAGAGCGAATTTAAAAATAAAGAGAAACTCATTGCTCCGAATGAGCAGGCTTTGCAGATGGGAATCGATTATGCCCGGAAACATTTTGATTGTCCGCTGGATATAAGAGTGGAAAGACGCAATTTGAACGGTGATTCCATTGTGATGGATGGAAATACCGCCTGTGCGTTGGGCGCAATTTATGCCGGCGCTACTGTTGCGGCGTGGTATCCTATTACACCATCTACGTCGGTTGTCAGTTCGTTTGAAAAATATGCCAATAAATTGCGTGTTGATAAAGAAAGCGGTCTGAAGAATTTTGCTGTGGTACAGGCGGAAGATGAACTATCAGCCATTGGTATTGCTATCGGCGCTAACTGGAACGGTGCAAGAGGCTTCACAGCAACAAGCGGACCGGGGTTATCGCTGATGAATGAATTCTTAGGACTGGCATACTTTGCCGAAATTCCGGTTGTGCTGATTGATGTGCAGCGTGGCGGGCCATCTACCGGTATGCCTACCAGAACCCAGCAGTCGGATTTGATAATGGCGGCATATGCTTCTCACGGTGATACCAAGCATGTTTTATTGTTTCCATCCAATCCGAAAGAATGTTTTGAATTTACAGCTTATGCATTTGATTTGACGGAAAGGCTGCAAACGCCGGTTATTGTAATGACTGACCTGGATTTAGGGATGAATGAACATTTATCTCCACCACTGAAGTGGGATGACAAAAGAAAATACGACAGAGGAAAGGTGTTAAGTGCCGAACAGCTGGAAAAAACAGAAAAATGGGGAAGATATCTGGATATAGACGGTGACGGGGTACCCTATAGAACATTGCCGGGAACACACCCGACGAAAGGCGCCTATTTTACAAGGGGTTCCTCACATGATGAATTTGCCCGCTACACTGAAGACAGCCATACTTATGTACACCTTATGGACCGTTTATTATTGAAATGGAATACGGCTAAAAAATTAGTGTACGCTCCGGAGATTTATAATCAACCATCACAAAGTTCTATTGGTATTATCTTTTTTGGAACGACTACTTATGCAGCTTTAGAAGCAATGGATTTATTGAAAGAAGAAGGTATAAAACTGGATGCATTGCGTATTACCGCTTTCCCTTTTAACGATTCCATTGAAAAATTTATTAATGAGCATAAAACGGTTTTTGTCATTGAACAAAACAGAGATGCACAGATGAAAAAGATACTTTCCAACGAACTGGATATTGATAAACGAAAATTGATTTCCATATTGAATTACGACGGTACACCCATCACCGCCAATTTCATACAGGAGTCTATTTCAAGAATTACCACGCAATCACTCACCTTACAGCAATAACATATGTCGTATATAAAACCAAAATTTCATCACCCTGAATTGCCCGTTAATCGGTTAGGATTTACAAAAAAAGAGTATGAGGGTGTGATATCCACCTTATGCAGCGGGTGTGGTCATGATTCCATCAGTGCTGCTATCGTACAGGCCTGTTTTGAGATGAATATTCAACCGCATCAGGTGGCAAAGTTGTCGGGTATCGGTTGTTCTTCCAAAACACCCGCCTATTTTTTAAATAATTCTCATGGCTTCAATTCTGTTCACGGCCGTATGCCTTCGGTGGCTACCGGTGCTGTATTAGCCAACAGGGATTTAATGTATCTGGGTGTTTCCGGCGATGGCGACAGTGCATCTATCGGCATAGGTCAGTTTGTGCATTCTATCCGCAGAAACCTGAATATGACCTATATTGTGATGAATAATGGTTGTTACGGATTAACTAAAGGCCAGGATTCCGCAACTGCTGATGTAGGTTCAGTCAACAAATCAGGTCATGCCAATCAATATCAATCCATAGATTTGGCGGGATTAGCGCTGGAATTAGGTGCTTCCTTTGTAGCCAGAAGTTTCTCGGGCGATAAAGCGCAGTTGATTCCGTTGATAAAAGCCGGTATGTCACACCATGGCTTTGCATTGATTGATGTAGTATCGCCGTGTGTGACGTTCAATAATAATACAGGTTCTACTAAATCGTATGATTATGTTCGGGAACATATGGAAGCGGTAGATACATTCGATTATGTTCCGTATGAGAAAGAAATTACGATAGAGTATAAAGACGGTGAGGCGCTGGAAGTAGAGATGCATGATGGTTCCAAAGTATACCTCAGCAAACTGGCTAAGGACTGGGATCCGTTCGACCGTTTTTCTGCATTGGATAAATTAAACAGTTCTCGTTATAAAGGTGAAATACTGACGGGCCTTATCTTCATTGACGAGCATACCAAAGATTTTCATGAGATGATTCATACGGTTGAAAAACCTTTAAATCAGTTGGCTGAACAGGAACTTTGCCCGGGCAATGAGGTCTTACAGCTCATCAATGATAGTTTCAGGTAAATGTAATTATGGTTGAAACAATAAAAAAAAGAGAACGATATCGTTCTCTTTTTTTTATGATTGTAAAAGAATGAATTAGCAATATTCGTCATAAGCTGCCACTAAATTATCCGCTATCATTTTTGCAGGGCGGCCTTCAATCATGTGACGCTCGATGAAATGTACCAGTTTACCGTCTTTGAACAAGCCAATGCTCGGTGAGCTTGGTGGGTAAGGGAAGGTAAATTCCCTGGCTTTAGAAACCGCATCGCCATCAACACCGGCAAAAACCGTCACTAAGTTTTTGGGATGTTTTGCATGCGTGATGGATGCCAATGCGGCAGGGCGTGCGTTTGCTGCTGCGCAACCGCAAACAGAGTTGATTACCAGTAAAGTGGTTCCTTCTTTTTCTGTCAGAATTTCCGATACTTCTTCCGGAGTTTTCAATGCTTTGAACCCTGCATTCGTTAATTGTTCTTCGCAAGGTTTGGTGATGTGTTCTGGATACATATTGTTTTAATTTGATAATTTGATGATGATATAATTTGATAATGTTTGTACAAAAATGGTGCAATTTATTATCTCTGACAATTTGTCTATTTTTTAGGATTGTAAAACAACTAATTATTTCATTGTTACATTGTTATATTACTTCATAATTTCATTACAAAAACCCCAGTTCCAGTTTTGCCGTTTCACTCATCATTTCCTGGTCCCAGGTAGGTTCAAACGTAATCTCCACTTTACAGCTTTTTACACCTTCAATTGCAGAAATTTTTTGTTCCACTTCAGCAGGCAAACTTTCTGCCGCCGGACAGTTCGGTGCAGTCAGTGTCATTAGTACATGTACATTATTATCTATATCTACATTCACCTCATAAATCAATCCCAATTCATAGATATTCACCGGAATTTCCGGGTCATAAATAGTCTGAATCTGCTGTATGGCTTCGTCTTTTATCTCCATGAATGATTTTTGTGTCACTGTTTCCATTTTTTAGTTATATCACAGAGTTTCACTGAGAAATTTCACTGAGAAACTCATTAATTTATAATTCTTTTTATTCCATCTTTTAACAATGTCTCATTAAAATTGATTAGTAATCCAAGTTTATAATTACCCAATTTTAAATAAGTTAATAATTGTGCTTTATGAACATCCATTATAAAATCAACCGTTTTAAGCTCTACAACTATTTTATTTTCTACTAATAAATCCATTCTATACCCATAATCTAATTTTATTTCTTTATAAACTATAGGCATGGCAATTTCTCTCTTTACATTAAAACCATTATTTCTTTAATTCATAAAATAAACATTCTTTATAAGCAGATTCTAATAAGCCCGGACCTAATTGTTTATGTATTTCAATAGAGCACCCAATTATCGCATCTGTTATTTGATTTAGTTCTTGCATTTTTTTTCTGTGTCTTCTCCGTGTTTTTTGTGATATTTTTAATTAGTTCGCTTGAAAGGCTATACCGTATGTTTTCATTTTTTTTATCATGCTTACCAGTCCGTTGGCGCGAGTAGGAGAAAGGTGTTCTTTCAGTCCTATCTTCTCAATAAAATATAATTCACTCTCCGCTATTTCCTTCGGGGTGTGGCCGCTTAGTACTTTTACTAACAATCCAACAATTCCTTTAGTGATGATGGCATCTGAATCCGCGAAGAAAAACACCTTGCCATCCTTCAATTCAGCATGCAGCCACACTTTGCTCTGGCATCCGTGAATCCGGTTATCTTCCGTTTTATACTGTTCTGCAATCAACGGCAGGGATTTTCCAAACTCAATTAGATATTCATATTTGTCGTTCCAGTCTTCGTATATGGAAAAGTCTTCAATGATTTCGTTTTGTATGTCGTTGATAGGTTGCATTAACTGAGCATTCGTTTAGCTTTTAAAATCCCTTCGACCAAAAAATCGACTTCTTCTTTGGTATTGTAAAATGCAAAGGACGCGCGGCAGGTACCCGGTATTCCGAAATGATCCATGACCGGTTGCGCGCAGTGATGTCCGGTTCGTATGGCGATGCCCATATTATCCAATAATACGCCAACGTCATACGGATGTATGCCATCCAGCAAAAAAGAAATTACCGAAGACTTATGCGCTGCCGTACCATATATTTTCAACCCTTCTATTTGCGATAATTGCGCAGTAGCATAGTTCAGCAATTCCGTTTCATACTGACGGATATTTTCCAGTCCTAATTGTTGTACATAGTCGACGGCGGTTCCCAAAGCAATGCAACCGGCAATGTTTGGGGTGCCTGCTTCAAACTTAAAAGGCAGGTCATTAAATACAGTGGCTTTGAACGAAACCGATTTGATCATATCGCCTCCGCCTTCAAACGGAGGCATAGTATTTAAGATATCTGCTTTTCCATACAAAATGCCGGTACCTGTTGGGCCGTATAATTTATGGCCGGAAAATACCAGAAAGTCGCAATCCAGGGCCTGTACATCAATCGTGAAATGCTGAACAGCCTGTGCCGCATCGATCAGGATTTTAGCCCCGTTTTTATGTGCCAGCGCTACCAGTTCCTGGACAGGATTTATTGTGCCCAAAGCATTGGAAACGTAGGTCACGCTGACCAATTTCGTTTTAGGTGTAATCAGTTGTTCCGCATCCTCCATACGTATGGAGCCATCCGCTTGCAGCGGAATATATTTCAACACACACTTTTTCTCTTCACACAGCATTTGCCATGGAACGATATTGGAATGATGTTCCATCTCTGTCACCACGATTTCGTCGCCTTCGACAATGAATGTTCTGCCAAACGTGTAAGCCACCAAATTAATGGCGTTGGTGGTACCCTTCGTATATATGATTTCGTGTTCGTGTTTCGCGTTGATAAAATGCTGAACCTGTCGGCGTACTTCCTCATAGCGTTCCGTACCTACCTGCGATAAATAATGAACGCCGCGGTGAATGTTGGCATATTGATGTTCGTAGTAAAATTTTTCCGCATCAATCACTGCTTTAGGCTTTTGTGTGGATGCGCCATTATCTAAATATACGAGTTGCTTTCCCCTGATCTTTTCCTGCAGGATGGGGAAGTCGGCTCGTATTTGTGCTATGTTCAGTGACATGTTTATTTTTTACCACCAAGACACTAAGTTCACTAAATGATCTCTGTGTCTTAGTGGTTATACTAAAATTCAATGTTCAATAATTCTGCAATTCGTTTTTCCAATTTCTCTTTCAGTGCTTCGTGCTTAATCTTCTCCACCACTTCTTCTCCAAATGCAAACACTAATATGCTTCGTCCCAGTTCTTTACCAATTCCTCGTGCCTGCAAATAGAACAACTCGCTGTCTTCAATCTGCGCGGAAGTAGCCCCATGCGAGCATTTCACATCATCGGCAAAGATTTCCAGTTGCGGCTTCGTATATATATTTGCTTCGTTGCTCAAGAGAATATTGCGGTTGCTCTGAAAAGCATTGGTTTTCTGTGCGGCTTGTTTTACCATAATCCGGCCGTTAAAAATACCGGTGGAGCGTCCGCCCAAAATACCCTTATACAACTCGAAACTTTCACAGTTTGCCACATTATGGTTAATCAGGGTACGGTTGTCGACATGTTCATCCGATAGCAACAGATACAACCCGTTCATGTGCGATTCAGCACGCTCACCATTAACGTCGAATTGCAACACATTGCGGGTGATACCGCCGGTCAGGGTAAGCGTAGTGACATTGCAAACAGAAGTTGCTTCCTGAGTGATAAACGTATTGTCCGTAATGTTATATGCGGTTCCGCCGTCCTGAATTTTATACCATTCCACAAGGGCGCTTTGCGCCACTTCTATATGTGTTACCACATTATGGTAAGCCGGCGTATTTTCATAGTTGATATAATATTCCGCCACTTTGACCTGACTATTTTTTCCCACTTTGATGCGGTTCCTCAGGTTCACTATTTCCTTGCTGTCCCGGCTTATATAAAATATCTCTATCAGGTCTTCTTGTACTAAATTTTCTCCGATTTCCAGATAAATGCCATCCGAAGCCAACGCGTTATTGAACTCTAAAAGAAAATCTTTGGTATTGGTTTCAGCGACGTTGTTACTGTTCCAAAAGTTCATTTTAGGCTGAACTGTCAGGGTAGATAATTCGGGATGAAAAATTCCGTTTAGGAATACAATCCTGTTGGGTGATACGGAGTTGGCTTCGATGAATTCTTTTTCAATTTCTATACTTGTTGAGTCATTGAGACTTGCCATGTGTGCTGCAGGCGTAAATCCCTGCTGTAAAATCTTATTGTAATAGGTGTATTTCCATTCTTCTTGTTTCATCGACGGAATGCCAATATTGATAGCATTCTGCAAGGAAGTTTGCTGATTCTTATCTGAACGCGTAATATTTTTTAATTCTTCAATCATTTTTTGTTTGTTTTATTGTCTTTCGGTCATAGCGAGAAATCTTACTAAATTTCAGAAGATTCCCATTTTTTTTCAGAATGACCGTTACGCGATTTCCAGTTCTTTCACCCAATCGTATCCTTTTTCTTCCAACTCCAGGGCTAAATGTTTATCTCCGGTCTTCACGATGCGTCCATCGTACATCACGTGTACAAAATCCGGTACGATATAATCCAGCAAACGTTGATAGTGGGTGATGATGATAAACGCATTATCTTTGGTGCGCAGTTTGTTCACGCCATTCGCTACAATGCGCAGCGCGTCGATATCAAGACCGGAATCCGTTTCATCCAGTATGGCGAGTTTCGGATCCAGCATGGCCATCTGGAAGATTTCGTTGCGTTTTTTCTCGCCGCCGGAAAATCCCTGATTGACAGAACGGGAGATGAAGTCTTTTTTCATTTCCACCAGTTCCATTTTTTCACGCATGAGTTTCAGGAAATCATTGGGCGCCATCGGGTCTAAGCCTTTGGATTTTCGGATTTCATTGACGGCTGCTTTCAGGAAGTTGGCATTGCTTACACCCGGAATTTCCACCGGATACTGGAAGGCAAGGAATACACCTGCCTGTGCCCGCTCTTCCGGTTCGAGTGCAAATAAATTTTCCCCTTCGAATTCGACAGCACCTTCCGTGACTTCGTACCCCTCTTTACCGGTCAGTACTGCTGCCAGCGTAGATTTTCCGGTACCATTCGGCCCCATGATAGCGTGCACTTCACCGGGATTCACTTCCAATGTAAACCCCTTCAGGATTTCTTTTCCGGCGATGGATGCGTGTAAATTGTTTATTTTAAGCATGATGACAATGAGTTAATTTGATAATTAGCGAATTAGCTAATTGGTTTTTTAGATGTTGAAATGATTTTATTGATTATTTTTTTTAAGTTGATTAGTTTATCCAATAATGTCTGGTCAAAGTGATAGTTTTTTGAATCTCTGCATAATTCTAACCAATATTCTGTTTCATCCGCTTCTTTTGCTGATATCTTTATTTTATGAATAAAATCTGATTTGCTTTCTGCATTTTGCGCTTCTCTGATATTAGCACCAACGGAAGTTCCAGATTTTAAAACTTGTCGGGCTATCACATATTTTTTGTGTTCATCCAGGATTTCAGTATATTCAATAATTGCCAATGCAAATTCATAACTAAGTTTTAGGATAATATTGTCTTCGTTATACTTCATTCGCTAATTGTTTAATCCTCACATTATTTTTACCCTACACTTCCTTCCAAACTGATTTCCAGTAATTTTCTCGCTTCTACGGCAAACTCCATGGGTAAATGATCCATGACTTCTTTACAGAAGCCGTTTACAATCATGGCTATCGCAGTCTCTTCGTCGATGCCGCGTTGCTGGAAATAGAACAACATGTCTTCACCGATTTTAGAGGTAGTGGCTTCATGTTCCACTTTGGCGCTGTTGTTGCTCACTTCCAGATACGGGAAGGTATGTGCGCCGCACTGGTCGCCCATCAGCAAGGAATCGCATTGAGAGAAATTGCGGGCATTCTCCGCTTTCTTATGTACTTTCACCAGGCCACGGTAGGAGTTCTGCGATTTACCGGCCGAAATACCTTTGGAAACAATACGGCTTTTCGTGTTTTTACCGATATGAATCATCTTGGTGCCTGTATCTGCCTGCTGGAAATTGTTGGTTACCGCCACAGAATAAAACTCACCAATGGAATTATCACCGGCTAGAATACAACTCGGATATTTCCATGTTATAGCGGAACCGGTTTCAACCTGCGTCCAGGATATTTTGGAATTGTTGCCTTTGCAGATACCACGTTTTGTTACAAAATTGTAGATACCGCCTTTGCCTTCTTTATCGCCGGGGTACCAGTTTTGCACCGTTGAATATTTTATTTCCGCATTGTCCAGTGCAATCAGTTCCACGACTGCAGCGTGCAGCTGATTTTCATCACGCTGCGGAGCCGTGCAGCCTTCCAGATAAGAGACATATGAGCCTTCATCGGCTACTAACAAGGTACGCTCGAACTGTCCGGAGCCGGCGGAGTTGATACGAAAATACGTACTCAGTTCCATCGGGCAGCGCACGCCTTTCGGAATATAGCAGAACGAGCCGTCAGAGAATACCGCGCTGTTCAGGGCTGCATAAAAATTATCTTTTTGAGGAACGACGGAACCAATATATTTTTTCACGAGGTCGCCGTGCTCACGAATGGCTTCACTCATCGAACAGAAGATGATGCCTTTTTCTTTCAGTGTTTCCTGGAAGGTGGTTTTAACGGAAACAGAGTCAAAGACCACATCTACAGCCACTCCGGACAGGCGTTTTTGTTCATCCAGCGAGATACCCAACTTTTCAAAGGTCTTGAGTAATTCCGGGTCCACTTCGTCCAATGAGGCCAACTCTTTTTTAGGCTTAGGAGCGGAGTAATAAATGATATCCTGAAAATTGACGGCAGGGTAGTGAACGTTGGCCCAGGTCGGCTCCGTCATTTTTTGCCATTCACGGAAAGCCTTTAAGCGCCATTCCAGCATCCATTCGGGCTCTTCCTTCTTGGCTGAAATGAAGCGCACTGTGTCTTCCGACAGTCCTTTTGGAGAAAATTCCTGTTCTATGTCTGTGACAAAGCCGTATTTGTACTCGGAATTAACAACATCTTCTAATATTTCATCTTGTGTTTCAGCCATAAGTCGGAGGGTTGCACTACCAAATATTTGGTACAAATTTAGACCAAATCTAAATACAAAACAATTATTATTTAGATTGGTTCCAAATAAACGTATTTTTTTTATGTTAATTGTCTAAAGATTATTTTTGAGGATTATGAAAAACCTGTTTTTGCTTTTTTCTCTGATAATTTGTACTCTACAGGTTAATGCACAAATAGTAAATATTGAAGCGGAGCGCTACACAACGGATACAACAGGCTGGCGGGGAAATTATAATCTAGGATTTACTTTTGGAAAGCAGGCTGTTAAATATTTCGCATTCAGCAATACGGCTCATATACAGTATAAAACGAAACGAAACCTGTATCTGATATTGGGGAGTATTGATTTGATTAAATCGGACAATCAACAACTGATTAATTCCGGATTCTTTCACTTCAGGTACAATTATAAGATTAAAGAATGGTTGCGATGGGAAGCTTTTACTCAAATTCAGTACAACAAACTAAATGGCATCCGTTTGAGATACCTGTTAGGCACCGGCCCCAGATTTAAAGCGGTACAGGTGGAGAAATTTAAAACCTATATAGGTACGCTGTATATGCTGGAGTATGAAATAAATAATGACAGAACGCAGAGATTACTTCAAGGCAGGTTCAGTGCATATTTAAGTTTTAGCCTGAGGCCTATCAAAACACTGGAAATTGTCAGTACTACGTATTATCAGCCCAGATTTGATGATACTAAGGACTACAGAATTTCTACGGATAATTCAATCAGTTTCCGGTTTCATAAGATATTGTCTTTTGGTGTAAACTTTCGGTTGAATTTTGACAGCCGGCCTCCTGTGGGCGCTGTTACCACGCTGACCTATCAGTTAGAAAACAAATTGAGAGTGGATTTTTGACACAGAAATTAAATAATAGTTAGGTTGAGTACCATTCGGGATTAAACCTTATTTTTGTTTTATGACGCATGAACAAAAATTACAAGTTTTAGAGCAAAAGAAGATGGAGGCGCTATTAGGCGGCGGACAGAAACGGATTGATGACCAGCATAAAAAAGGGAAACTCACAGCCCGCGAACGGCTGGAATTGCTGATGGATGCGGGTAGCTTTGAAGAATTGGGCATGATGGTGACCCACCGAGCCACGGATTTTGGAATTGATAAAGAAAAATACTTAGGTGATGGAGTGGTTACAGGCTATGGTACCATCAACGGCCGGCTGGTTTATGTATTTTCTCAGGATTTTACTGTCTTCGGAGGTTCCTTGTCAGAAACACATGCAGAAAAAATCTGCAAAATCATGGATCTCGCAGCCAAAACCGGTGCTCCAGTTATCGGACTGAATGATTCCGGTGGTGCCCGTATTCAGGAAGGCGTGGTATCTCTAGGCGGCTATGCCGATATATTTCACCGCAATGTACAATTTTCCGGTGTGGTCCCACAAATTTCAGCCATTATGGGACCCTGTGCTGGCGGTGCGGTTTATTCGCCCGCTATGACAGATTTTACGCTGATGGTGGAACATTCATCCTACATGTTTGTAACAGGCCCTAATGTGGTAAAAACCGTCACACACGAGGAGGTAACTTCTGAAGAGTTGGGTGGTGCACAAACACATGCATCCAAAAGCGGTGTTACACATTTTACCGCCAAAAATGAAGTGGAATGTATTCAGCAAGTAAAGCAATTAATGAGTTATCTGCCTCAAAACTGTGAGGAACCGGCTCCGAATTATCCTTATCAGACAACGGAATCAGAATTGAGAACATCCCTGAAATCAGTGCTTCCGGCAAACCCGAATCAGCCTTATGATATGCGTGATGTGATATCGAACACTGTTGACACAGATTCTTTTTTTGAAGTGCATAAAAATTTTGCTGAAAATATCGTTGTTGGTTTCGCCCGGATTGCCGGCAGGAGCATAGGCATTGTGGCCAACCAGCCGGCCTATCTGGCCGGCGTGCTGGATATCAATAGTTCCAGAAAAGGAGCTAGGTTTACCCGGTTTTGCGATGCTTTTAATATTCCCTTACTGGTGTTTGTGGATGTACCCGGATTTTTGCCGGGCACTGACCAGGAGTGGAACGGAATTATCGTCAACGGTGCTAAATTATTGTATGCTCTCAGTGAAGCCACTGTTCCGAAAGTGACGGTCATTACCCGCAAAGCATACGGCGGCGCCTATGATGTGATGAACTCCAAACATATCGGAGCGGATATGAACTTCGCCTGGCCAACGGCGGAGATAGCTGTTATGGGTCCTAAAGGCGCTGCTGAAATCATTTTTAAAAATGAAATAAAAAATGCGGCTAACCCGGAACAAAAGCTACAGGAAAAAATCGATGATTACACCGAAACATTTGCCAATCCATATCGTGCCGCAGAACGCGGATTTATTGATGAAGTCATAAAACCGGAAGAAACGAGAATTAAACTGATAAAGGCATTTCAGATGTTGGAAAATAAGGTGGTGAATTCTCCTAAAAAGAAACACGGAAATATTCCGCTTTAATCGTTTTCTATCACTCACTGTTTACTGAAGATAAACCGTACTTACTATCGGGTGATGGTCAGAAAGATTGAAATAGGCTTTCTTACAAAAGCAGCAATCCTTAGTTGGTTTTAATATTTCCGTATTTGTAATTTTTGCCGATGTTTGCTGTCCTCTTCTCAGCAAAATGTAATCGAGTGTTTGCTGTATATGTTCGAAAAATTTGTAAGCCAGATCATTGTTGATACCATCCCAGCTATATTTTTCGCCGGAATAATGAACCGGCGTCGCATCAAGAATAGATAACATGCTGTTATAAGCGGTTGTATCGTAAAAATCTGCATTCATATCGCCAACATAGAACTGAGGAATGCCCGGATTAAAATGCTTGTCCGCCATTTCTGATTTTAACTGCTGAAACTGCAATTCCCTGACAGAGCGGTATTTTTCCTGGCTTTGCGTGTGTGTGCCAATTATCTGAACGGGTGTCCCATGTATATTGATTTCAGCAAATGTGGCGCCTTTTTTTGAAAACCGGTCAGAGCCGGATATTTCTTTATATGTAATGAAATCCTGATTTATAATGGGATATTTTGATAATATCCAAACACCGCTGTTTGACTTAATGAACCCTTTTTGAGTTATATCCGATTGAAAAGGATAAGATTCCTGTAGCCTTGTGTTGAGGGTTGCTCTTGTTTTTTTCATAAACGTTTCTTCCAGGATGACAATATCCGGTTGTTGAGACAAAATATAATCACCAATCATTTCAGCTCTTTCCTGCTGACAAGATTTGAAAATTACGGGCGGAACCATAAATATATTCCAGGATAAAATCTTGAGAGCATCAGCCGCGGTGGCAAACATGCAATACAGTAAAAAATGGAAGAGGATTAAAAAACGTTTCATGTGAGTTGCCTTAAATCAAAAAATAACAGAATCTATAAGTTTATTTTAAAAAATACCCTGAAATACCCTGAAAACCAAACAAAATACGTATTTTAGACACAAAATTTACACAATGAAAAAGTTATTCTATCTTTTATGTATTTCAGTTATTATAACTTCCTGTATTCCGACAGGCGGTACTGCACCAACTATTAAGGCAGTGGATGAGAGCGTGAATCTCTCCCGTATTGCTATCGGTTCTTGCTGCAGACAGGATCAGAATCTATCCATCTTTTCAAAAATCAAAAATACAAACCCTGATTTGTATATAGCCATGGGGGATAATATGTATGCCGATTTAGGTGCAATTACCGGCGACCCTACGACATTTATCCAACAACAATATGATTTCCTGAACAATAACTATGATTTCAAAACGCTGCGAGCAAATGTTCAGTGTATCGGAACCTGGGATGACCATGATTATGGTTTAAACAATGCCGGTGCTGAATATCCATATAAAAATCAATCCAAAGATTTGTTCATGAACTTCTTTAATGAACCTTCTACCAGCCCACGCAGAACCAGAGATGGCGTTTACACATCGTATATGTATGGAGATGCCAATCACAAAGTACAAATTATCGTATTGGATTGCCGTTATAATCTGAATGTTATCAGCGCAGAGCCTATCACACCAACTACAGATACTACTAAAACTATCTTAGGAGCTACACAGTGGGCCTGGTTAAAACAAGAATTGCTGAAACCGGCTAAAGTAAGAATTGTGGTATCCAGTTCACAGATGTGTATTCAAAACAACGGATGGGAAGGATGGCCAAACTATCCTCATGAATTGGAGAAATTCTTTAAAACAGTTAAAGATGCCAATGCGGAAGGTGTTTTCGTTGTAAGCGGTGACGTTCACTATTCTGAGTTCAGCAAACGCAACCCTGCCGGCCAATATCCAATATATGACTTCACGTCCAGCGGGTTAACACATACTGAAAATGGGGCGGCAGCCAATATGTACAGAATCGGAACACCCTATGTGAATCTGAGCTTTGGCCTGATTGACATCAACTGGGCTGCTTCACCGGTACAGATTTCACTGGGAATCTGTGATTTCAATGGAAATATTGTTAAATCTCAGGTGGTATCATTAGATGAGTTGAAATTCTAACCGATAAATAAATCAAAAAAAGGCCGGACAGTTCCGGCCTTTTTTTTGTCATTTTCTGTTAAAGGGTGCAAATTAATTGAGATTAATTGTACTTTTGACAGCTCAAAATTAAAACCTTTCTAAGGTTCATTGCGTTTTTGTATTATTTAAACAACACTTTTTATGAAATATACTATCGACCAAAAAGCAGAAGAATTCTTGTTTCAATACCTTAACAATGCCTCACCGACAGGGTTTGAAGCGGAAGGGCAGAAAATATGGCTGAATTATGTTAAACCCTATATTGATGAATACCATGTCGACCATTACGGTACCGTTTATGGCGTAATAAATCCTGAAGCGGAATTTAAAGTGGTCATCGAAGCTCATGCCGATGAAATATCCTGGTTTGTCAGCTACATCGGAGAAGACGGGTTAATCAATGTTATTCGCAATGGCGGCAGCGACCATATTATCGCCCCTTCTAAAAGAGTGAATATACACACGAAGAAAGGGATTGTAAAAGGCATTTTCGGATGGCCGGCTATTCACCTGAGAGATTTATCCAAAGATACCACGCCGTCGATCAAAAATATTACCATAGATGTGGGCGCTAAGGATAAAAAGGAAGTGGAAGCCATGGGGATTCATGTAGGTTGTGTCATAACGTACGAGGATGAATTGATGGTGCTGAATAAAAAATACTATACCGGCAGAGCGCTGGACAACCGTATGGGTGGTTTTATGATAGCTGAAGTAGCTAGATTGTTAAAAGAAACAAAAACAAAACTGCCATTCGGTCTGTATATCTGTAACTCCGTTCAGGAAGAAGTCGGGCTAAGAGGAGCGGAAATGATAGTTCGGAAAATTAATCCGAATATCGCTATCATCACGGACGTTTGCCATGATACAACCACGCCGATGATTGACAAAAAAGAACACGGAGATTTCAAATGCGGCAGAGGTCCTGTTATTACCTATGCGCCTGCCGTACACAATACCATCCGGGAACTGATATTGGATACTGCTGAAAAAGAAAAGATAGCCTTCCAGCGCGACGCCGCCAGCCGGGTAACCGGAACGGATACCGATGCTTTCGCCTATAACGGAGGCGGTGTTCCAAGCGCTTTGATTTCATTACCATTGAAATATATGCATACTACCGTTGAAACGGTTGCCAAATCGGATGTGGAAAGTGTGATTAAACTCATTTACCTCTCATTAAAGAAAATATCTCCAAGGATGAAGCTGAAGTATATTCACTAAGAATAGCACTATCCATTTCCACGGAAAATAGAAATATATTGTATATTCAACCTGTAAGTAATCCTTACAGGTTTTTTTATGGTGCGGATAATAAAAATACTGATTGAAACCAATCTTTTTATTGCTTTTGCTGCAGTCGCTTTTTTATGGGCAAACATTCTATTTCTTCATTTAGATATGGCTTGTCTGTATTACCTGTCATTTCAGGTCTTTTTTTCCACCTGGTTTGTTTATCAAATAAGCCGTTGGGTATATTTTAAGAAAGGAGAATACGCAAATACTGAAGAATTGGTTGTTCAGTGGTTTGAGAAGCATCCCAAATTCAACAAAATGACCATCATTATCTCCGGAACCGGTGCATTTGTCTTTACACTTTTATTAAAATGGAAAACAATCGGCATACTGCTGTTTATCGGAGGTATATCCGTATTATATCCTTTTCCTGTTTTAAAGCCTTTTGGCATACCAACAAAGCTGAGAGATTTTCCGTATGTGAAAATATTTTTAATTGCGGTGGTGTGGAGTACGACTTCCGTCATATTACCTGCTTTAGAATCGGGAGTAAACTTACAGGCCAGAATAGATGTTTTTCTGTTGTGGCTAAGCCAGTTTGTATACATCTTCTTTATTACACTGCCTTTTGATATCAACGACGCGGAAGTAGATAAACAAACCAATATGAAAACCATTGCTTCCGTATTGGGTGCAAAAGCTTCTAAAATAATCTGTCTGGCCTGCGGAATTCTGTATGCATTTTTGATATTGTTCCTGTTTATGATAGAAAACTGGCGAAGCATATCTAACATTTATTTAAAGGAATCCACTATCTATTTCATCTGGCTTCTCTTAATTTTATTACAGGTGTTTACCATTTATCAATCGGAAAAGGTAAAGAAGTGGGTGATTAAATTAGTTTATGACGGCAGTATGATTTTATATTTCTTCATACTGTTATTTACCGTAAAATAAAAACCGGCCTGTGGCAGAATTTGGATTAATAGAAACCATTAAAGTGGTAAATGGCAGGATGGTATTCCGGAATCTGCATGTAAAACGATTGCACAGAAGCCTGAAGGTTATCAATATTGAAGAAAGTGAATATAAGCTTGAAGACAGAATCCTGCGGTTGTTGAAGTATGAATGCGTGGAAAAAGGATTAAAGAACTTCAGGCTCCGGCTGGAAGTGCAGAAAAACAGGGCGCATGATTATATGCCAGATATATCCCCCTTAAAGTGGAACTGCGTCCTAAGGCCACTGGAAAGCCCGGTTTATCAGTGGAATGAGATGGGCCTGAGCTTGACCTTTTTGCCCAAGCATAAAAAGCTCCTTGATGCATTTGCTAACCTAAAGCATACAGACAGAAGCATTTATGAGAAAGCCCTTAATTATGCCAGAGAAAATGACGTTGATGATGCATTGGTATTAAATGAAAACAATATGGTGGCTGATGCCTCTATCTATAATGTCTTCATTATAAAGGATGGAATCATTTATACTCCTCCGCTTACAGACGGGCCAGTGGCAGGCGTTTTGCGGGAGTTGCTGCTGACCAGACTGCCTGCAGTTCAGATAGCAGAGAAATCTATCACCCTTCAGGATGTATATGCCGCCGACGAAGTATTTCTGACCAATGTTATTCGCGGTATCCGCTGGGTTAAGTACATGGATGATAAACAATATACTAATATACTGACACAACAATTATTTCAGGAATTTAAATCCGTTGTATTTGAGCATTACGGCGAACACTTAGTTTAAATTTTATGTTTTAAGCTTTTCCGAAAAGTAACGCAACACATCAGAAACGGATAATATTCCCACTAATTTTCCTTTGTCAACGACAGGTACCGCATGAAATTCATGAGAAATAAAGATTTCCATGACTACTTTAATAGTCGTGTCAGAAGAAACCGTGTAAGGATTTCTGACCATCAGGTCTTTCAGCTCAAAGATTTCCATAATGGCTTCGTTCGTTTGTTCCGCATCCTCGAAGATGGTGCCAAAGGTCAGTCGTAAATAATCGGTCTTACTGATGATGCCAATTATTTTATTCTTTTCCATTACAGGAATGTGCCGGATATTCTGGTTCATGATGATATGGTGAATAGCTTTTAATTCAGCAGTGCTGTCAACTGTTATCACCTCTTTTGTCATGATTTCTGAGATGTGAATATTATTTATCATAAAAACGGAATTTTGATAAACTAATCTATCATCTATTTTGTTAATTTGACTTGATATAACTCATGTCCATTACTGATAATTATCATTTTACAACATGACAGCTGTTTACATATACTGGTTTCGCCGGGATTTGCGTTTGCATGATAATGCCGCATTATATTATGCCTTGAAATCCGGCACACAGGTATTGCCTGTCTTTATTTTTGATACCGACATTTTAGAAGAATTGAAGATGGACAAAAGCTGTCTGACAGAAGACAGACGGGTTTCCTTTATCTATGAGGAGATTGTCAGATTAAAAGATGAATTACAGGATATTGGAAGCGATTTGCATGTTTTCTACGGCAATCCGGCTGATGTATGGAAACAAATCATTAGCAGATATCCGGTTAAAGGTGTCTTTTGCAACCATGATTATGAGCCGTATGCCAACGAGCGGGATGCCGTTATAAAATCTTTATTGGAAAGCTATCAGATTACATTTCATTCCTGTAAAGACCAGGTAATTTTTGATAAGAGTGAAGTGGTGAAGGATGATGGAAAACCATATACCGTTTACACACCCTACAGCAAAAAATGGAAATCGAAACTGAACGATTTTTATTTACGTTCTTATCCTACTGAGCGTTATTTTCAACACTTTTATAAACCTGTAAAAAAACAGCCATTACTTCCGATAACGGAAATGGGCTTTTCAGACAAAAAGTATGATTTTCCGGACAGAGCCGCAACGGACGGCTTGTTGCTACGCTATCCGGAGACGAGAGACATTCCCGGTATTCGCGGTACTTCCAGGCTAAGTGTGCATCTCCGGTTTGGCACCATTTCCATCCGTCAGTTAGTGCGGCATGTTATAGAAATAAAAGCGGAGAAGTACCTGAACGAACTAATCTGGCGGGAGTTTTATATGATGATATTGTATCATTTTCCAAATGTAGTTTGCCACTCGTTCCGGCCGGAGTATGATAAAATAAACTGGCGAAATAATGAAGCGGAATTTCAGGCCTGGTGCAATGGAGAAACAGGATATCCCATTGTGGATGCCGGTATGCGTGAGCTTAATGAAACAGGATATATGCACAACAGGGTGAGAATGATTGTGGCCAGTTTTCTGACGAAACATTTACTAATCGACTGGAGGCGGGGAGAAGCCTATTTTGCTCAAAAACTCCTGGACTATGAACTTTCCTCCAATAATGGCGGCTGGCAGTGGGCAGCTGGTACCGGTGTGGATGCAGCGCCCTATTTCAGGGTATTTAATCCATATTTGCAGACGTTAAAATTTGACCCTGATTTAAAATATATACGAAAATGGGTTCATGAATTGGACAGTTTCACTTATCCCAAGCCTATCGTTGAACATGAATATGCCAGAAAGAGATGCCTTGAAACATACCAAAAGGCACTAAGGCCTTAATCACAAACGTATTCGAAATAAGTAGTATCCGAGCGGGTAACGGTATTATCCGGCTGGCTTCTTATTGTCCATATCTGCCGTGTAATCAAGCCATCACTATTTGTCAGGTATTCGTAATCATACGTTTGACGCAGCGCACCTGCTGCCAGCAGATTGTAATACAGTCGTCTTTTTATTAGATTTTTTTCCAACTTGCCGTATTTGCTTTCAAAAGGGTAAAGTTCTGTAACCTTCAGTTTATCAGTATAATATTCAGATACAATAGAATCTTTAGTTGTCAGTGATGGATTGGTGAAATTGGTGAAATCATATATCCAGTATGAATAGTTTCCGTTGATGTAAAAATATTTTATGTCACTCTCATAGGTATTGTAATTATTGATGGCACGAATTAAGTAATTATCCGTATCATAGTAATACTTGGATCTGCTGTTAAACGTTGAAGAAGACAAGATGGTAATCCTGGAGGTATCGATAAGTCCGGCAGCAGTCAGCGTTGAAAATCCGCTCATTCTTAAAATACCGTCATAATAATATTCCAAATCATACTGTCCAGAATTTTTTATATTTTTAGCCTGATAGGTACTGCTGCTATTAGAATATGTTGTGAACTGAGTATAGTCTTCTCCCGAGTATGTAAATACAACGGTATCCGTATAGCCGGAAGAATAATGCGTCACTTTTTTTGAAACCTTGCAGTTTAATAACACAGTTTCATTCTTTTTACATCCGGCAATACATATAATCAGGAGTAACAAGAGGGAAGTATTTTTCATAATTTTTATAGTAAATTTAAGAACATTTTTTTCAATAGTCAACCATTGCTTATCCTGACCGGTTATGCAAATTAGGATACTTATTGCAGGTTTCTGTCATTAAAGTTACATTTGATTAATAATTGATTGATTACAGAATGGGCCACCATGTATAAATTTACCCGACATCTATTCTTTATTTCACTGGTTTTTTCCTGTTTGAATTTTATCAGCACCTCTTATTACAATCAGGAATTATATCCATTTTTTCACTGGAAACTGTATACACAACCACTTGGCAATGATTATGTCTATGCCGACTACCGACTATACGGAATCAACAATACCAGGGACACGATCAGAATTTCAAATCGCAATATCCCTGTTTTCAGTAAGGACGATCAGTATTACTTTTTATCAAGGGAAGCCATGGCAATTAAAAACAATACTCTAACAAACCAAAGAATCAGTAAGCGCTTAGGGGATTTTGGCGATGTGATCACTCAAAACGCGTTTGACGACTACCTGTTAATAGAAGAATCCTTCAATCCTTTGAACCTGATTTCAGATTCCGCTGTTTATACAAAGCAAATCATCTATGAAGTTCATCAATAGAATAATCACTCGTTTTTACAAGCTGGAAGAGGATGTACTATATCTGTATGATTTCCGGATTTTCGATAAGATAGTCGGAATCTTTTCCATTATATGGACATTTTATATTGTCTGGATGTACCAAACTGTTTTGTTGGCGCGGCCGGAAAGCCTGTATATGCCTATTTATTGGTTTCAAAAGGTTTTTATGCCCACGCTGCCGCAGCCTGTTTATTTTTATACTGTTGTCACACTTACAATCCTTTTACTAATACTAAATTATTTTCGGCAGCGTGTATTCCATCGCATCCTGTTGTTTTTCCTGATACTCTGGCTGAATGCCTTAAAATGGAATTACAATTTCGCTTCGCATGTCGGGCATATTTTTGTGCTCACCTATTTCTTTTCAATTTTTCTGAATTTTGACAAAGTTGAGAATGATGTAAAAGGAAAAGCGGTTGCGGCTCACTGGTTTCATGCCGGTATTTTATTGACGTACACTCTGGCAGGAGTATGGAAATTCATAGGCCTGTTTTATAAGCTGTTTATAGAAACACAAAAGATGAGCTGGCTGAATGAGCATGCGATTGAACTGAACGCCATCGTCAGCAAACGCATACACGATGAATTTCCGTCGTCCTTGATTCTTAAACTATATGCCATTCCTTATATTTGGGAAATACTGACAATTTGTATTTTTTTTATTCAACTCTTTTCCATCATGGGAGCATTGAATAAAAGGTTGTCTTACTTTTTTCTGGCCGGGTTGATTATTTTTCATTTATACAATTCCGTACTAAACAATACAGATTTTTATGTAGCTATTATCACGCTAATTATTCTCTTCTTTCCCTACCACAGATTCAGATATGTTTTTGATATCTTTCTAACGAAGAATACCAATGATAATAATGCTGTCTGAATTAATTTTTCTTAATCAGTTTTTGTACCACAGAAAACTCATCAGTGTAACATTTTACGGCATATAATCCGTCTGACAAAGACTGAATATTAATAAAGTGTTCAGCGGTATTCTTTTTCACCTGAGTTGTCAAAACAACTTTTCCGGCAACATCAACTATATCAATAGTAACCACTTTATTGAATGATTTATCAAAGTGAACAGACAACGTACCCGAAGCAGGATTAGGGAAAATGGAAATACCCAAGTCTTTCATTCTCGGATTATAAACAGAGGAGATAACAGGCTCCGCTTCTCTTTTTACAATAATGCCTGCACGTCTGGTCAATAAGTTGTAGCGCATCATATTTACCTGCTGTTTTGTAAATAAATTATAGCACAAGTCTGTAGAATAATCCATGTAGTTCTCATACATATCAGGATAATCTCTGCCTAAATAAGGTTTATTACACGAATTGACGGTGGAATCACAGGGATTCAGAGTCCCTCTTGGAATATTGGCAGCAAATGCTTCAGCTTCTTCAGGAGTGTCATCCATAAAATCATCTACTGTACACCCGTCCGTTACCGGCAATCCGGGCAGGTTTACTACGTTACCCCATTGATGCTGCAATCCAAAGTAGTGGCCAACTTCATGTACCGTAGTTCTGCCGGCAGCATAAAAATCCCTGAACCGTTGAGAGGTAGAATCCAGAGCATACCAGTTGTTTTGGCCAAAAAATCTGAAGTCTATAACGATCCCGTCATTCTTACCATGATCCAGCGCCAAACCGCCCCAGTTGATGGCATTGGATGGGGGGTAGGCAAATCCGCCTAAAGCACCGCAGGTGTCACACAAGGTCAGACAGGTACGGCATTTTCTGTTTGCGTAGTTCAAATCACAAACGTAGATATTCAGGTATTTGGATGCCGGCCATGGAGACTTTCCGGTTGAGCCGGTTAATAAGAAGAAGTCTTCTTTCAGTGGTTCAATGCCTAATGCCGTCCATATTAAGGTACTGAGCGGATCCCATCCTGACAGGTTTCCTAAGTTTCCCTGAGTTCTGGTAATACCAGTTGTATTTTGCCCGCCGGGCGTTTTTTTAGCCAGTTCAAACTTTATCTTCGCTTTCCCCCTGAATGGGATAAAATATGGACGAAGATTTATACTGTCGGCATTGAGTAAGTTATAATCCCGGTTCAACGCTTCAATTTGTGATTGCACTACATTGTCCGGAATATTCTCGTACTTATTATTTCCTAAATAAACAACATGCACCACCACCTGAACGGTGTAAACAGAATCTGTGGTAACCAAAGATGTATCATAGGCTGCAATATCATTAACAGCGCCGGATATTTGTTCCAAATAGGTGGTTCTGAGCGCGGCATTATTCAGGATGTCATGTTGAATAACATCGTCTAAAGCGCATTTTCTGGTTTCCTGAGCATGGGAGAGTAATATAAAGGATAGAAAGAGCCCAAACAGAGCAATAAAATTTTTCATATCTGTTGCGTTTGCGCAAAGATAAAACTTTTACCTGTTAATTTAAGATAGGATCTTCAGGAAATGTGGATAACAATTTGTTCTTACCGCCCATTTTTACTAAAACTTCCTGCCACATATACTCGCTCATTTTGAAGATTTCCGGGTAGTTTTTGGAAACAATCCAGCTTTCATCCTGCATCTCCTCATTTAGCTGTCCGGCGTCCCAGCCGGCATACCCTGCGAAGAAACGGATATTATGCGGCATAATCTTTTTCTTCCGGATAAGCAGTTTGAGTTGTTCAAAATTGCCATTCCAGTATATATTATCCTTGATAGGGAAGGAATTCTCTATCAGGTCGCCGTAAGCGTGAATAAAATTCAGGCGATCCATTCCTACAGGGCCTCCGTAATGTACCATACCCTGAAAAGCGGGAAAATCCTGAATCATTTCGTTTATGCGGAAAATGGAGGGGCGGTTCAGCACCAGGCCTATCGTTCCTTCCGTATTGTGCTCGCATACCAGCGTAACCGTTCTTTTAAAACTCGGGTCTTTCATAAACGGCTCTGCTATCAGTAAATCTCCTTTTTCTACATTATAATCTTTTGCCATATCATTCTCGTTTTCTGTTACCATCTGTTCAGTATCGAATTAATATGTTTTACCGCTATCAGCCTGTCATACCGTTCGCCAAAGGAATTGTAGTACAGCAGAATTGTGTAGTCATTTTCGGTATCCATATAATATCCTTCCGTTATAAACTGATCAGTTATACCTTGTTTTTCATCCTTAAACAAATAACTATAGTTGTAGGTTCCTTGTTTCAGTAAAATATTGGCGGAATAGCTTTTATCCAGATTGTCATACGTCATTTTAGAAGATTCATCACACCGCCAGTCGTTGAATGCTCCCACTACATAAAAATCACCATTGGATACTGTTCCGCCGAAATCAAACGTAAAATGAACATTGGCATAGTCGGCAGCGGTATTGTAAGATGGATTATCCAGATTGTCGATATAGTACTGTCCGTTCAAATCTTTAACTATCTGGTATTTATTTTGCGGCTGTGGTTTTTCAAACAACAGGTATACATCATTTTCATCATCTCTTAAATCAAATGCTCGAATATTCTGTCCGCGAAAACGCAGTGAGCGCATGTCGAAAAAGCGAAATTCCCTGCCGGCAGTAGGAAAGGTGAGTACGCCGTTCAGATCAAAATTTAATTCATTCATGCCGATAAATTGCGGGCGAATGTCCAGTTTGGCATTATCCCATCGATAGTTTTGCAGCACGGCAGCTTTTATTTCAATATTGGGGTTATCAATTTTGAAACCCTTATAATTCACCCTAAAAACTACTTCCTGGTACTTATCCCTGTTAATCAGGCTTCTCGGATAAACCACTCCGGCATCTATCATCACTTTTGATTCGGCTACCATGAAACGACGGGTAAAAATGGGATTGTCCTTATTAGAATCATAAACAACAAGGACATAATTGCCGGATTCATTAACGTTCATGTCATAATTTGGAAATTCCAGTTTATAATGTACATACGGAATTTTTGCCCCGTTTGAGTAATCATAATCTGAAATATTCGCTTCGGTGAATCCATCCACATATTCCATTATATTCATAGTGGTAGGAGTCCAGTTACTGTTGCACTGAATGACGGTATAATAGTAATTCTTAGGCTTTCCGGATAAATCATCAAAATGCAGTTCCAGTTTTTCATTTTGGTCTTTGTAGAGGATGGGCATGGCCATGTCAGCTCCAGCCGGAAATAACTGAACGGTTTTTATATAGGGAACAAATACCTGATTTTCGTACACAATAGCCTGGATTTTCATACTCCATAGCAGACACAACAGCAAAACGGCTTTTCGACTTTTCATCAATCAATTATAGCAAATATCTTTCCAAAATTCAACTTCTTCTGTTTGTATTGAAAAAATAAGCTGAAAAGTAAGACGGAAGGTATTTGGTGAACTGAATTTAACAAAAAGTAAATTGTAATTTTGCTTCATGGAATTCCGGAAAATTATTCAAATTTCTGCATCGCCGTTTCAAATCAATCATCAGGATGAATTAATGCTGATGGGTTCCTGCTTCACAGAAAATATAGGCGGAAAATTAACCTATTACGGATTCAATAGCGTCAGTAATCCGTTTGGAATTATCTATAATCCAGTTTCTATTTTCCATAATCTGAGTTCTGCCATCCAAAGCAAGAAGTATATAGAAAGCGACTTGTTAATGCGGAATGACCTGTATATCTCATTGGATCATCATGGAAAATATGCTGATACCGATAAAGGACGCTTGCTGCATACCATCAATTCAGGAATGGAACAGGTTCATCAATGTTTCACAACTGCCAAGTATATTGTTTTTTCGCCGGGTACTTCGTTTGTTTATCAGCACAAAGCTTCCGGTAAGATTGCCGCCAATTGTCATAAACTTCCGAACTCCCATTTTGAAAAGAAACTGCTGACCATAGATGAAATTAAAGCTGCATTCAACACAATTAAACCACATTTGGCAGACAAGACAGTAATTTTCACTGTTTCACCGGTTCGACACTGGCGTGACGGCGCCGTGCAAAACCAAAGGAGCAAAAGCATACTAATAGAGAGTATACATCAGATAATAGCTGAAAATGACAATTGCTCTTATTTTCCATCATATGAAATCATGATGGATGAGTTGAGGGATTACAGGTTTTATGAAGAAGATATGCTCCACCCTAATAAAACGGCGGTGAACTATATATGGGAACGTTTCTGTCAGACTTATTTTGATGAACTGACGATGGAAATACTGGACCAGATCCATAAACTCCAACTTATGATACAGCACAGAATAAAACATTCTAATACAGCAGAACGGGAAGAGTTTGAAAATCAGAAACAGCTTCAGATAGCAGCTTTTAAAAAGAACTATCCGGCTATCAATATTGATTTCACTCTTTCAGCAGAATAGGAAATTCCATATGCAACCTGAAATTCCAGGCATTGAGCAGGTTTATCTGAAATTTGCCGTTTAACAAGTCAATAACTGATATGATGGATTTAATATTCTCATCCTGAGTGTTCATATTTCCTCCCGTATGTTGCACGCGAATCTGCGTTTCATTAATTGAAGGTATGACATAAATGCTGATTGTCAGTTGTTCCGGTTTATGTGCTGAAAAATACTGTATCAGGTATCTGATAATATCATAAATCAGATGTTGTGAAACAGGGGACAGGTTTTCAGGAATATTAAAATTATATTGCAGTGGAATATTATGCTGTATTTTATACTCTTCGAGCAGGTCTTTTAACGCCACCTGTACACCGAATTTTTTCAGGGTAGGGGGAAGAAGTGTATGCGAAAACAGCCTTATTTTATCACAAACCGCATCTATTTCCTTAGTGATTTTTCTGATCTCCAAGTCAGTATCATTCGTCTTTACGGCAGACATTTTCATTTTCACGGCAGACATCATAATGCCGATTCCGTCATGCAGTTCACGTCCTACACGGGCACGTTCATTTTGCTGGCCTTCTATTAAATAGAAATTATTGTGTGAATTGATTAAGCTCATTTCTTTTTTCAGGTGATCATTGCTTTTTATAATTTTCAACACACGATAGACGGAGGATATACAAATTATAGTGGCTATAAAGAATGCGTTGCTGTAGGTATATATTTGCCCGATGTAGACACCCCGTACATCGCTGCCAAACTCCGGTTGTGGATAAAACAGGAAAAAATTAAACGACACGGAGTAAATCATACTGAATAGAACGATGGATTTGTCGTTGGTATTAAAATATACGATTATGAAAGTAACGATAACAGTAGTGATGCAGACAATTACAAAAATATTCTGAATAAAAATAAAGATTCTTTGCGCAGGTGTGCTGAATAATCCTGCAACGAGAGAAATCAGTACAAAAAACAAACCAAAATATATAAAATAACGCAACCTGTTATAAAATACTGGCAGATCCACCTTGTTTTTTATAAATCCTCTTAGAAATAAAATAGAGGTTATTAAATAAATAGATAACATGATTTTCTTGAAAAAATAATCTACCGTCGGATAATCAGGCCATAAGAGTTCATATCCCAAATTGTTTTTAATAAATAGATAAAAGATTCCTGAAATCAAATACAACAGATAATAATAGTATTTACGGACATTGAGCAGATAGGTCAGAATAAAACAAATAAAGGTAAACAAAATCAGAATACCGTAAAACACGCCACGGGTGAGTTCTAACGCCTGCATTCTATTGAGTTTGGCTTCCTTTTTCCATACCAGTATCATTGGCTTTATCAGATTGTGAATATCGTCTTTATGAAAATTCAGAACGATAATGTTGAGTTGCTGCGGTTTTATTTCAAACTGGAAAACGATATTCCTGTCGTAATAAATACGTTGGCTTAGTTTTTTGGAAACAAACACATAGCGTTGCAATATACTGTCGTTTACTAACTGCATTAACGATATTTTCTCAATCTGCTGGATGGGAATTTCCAGCAATATTTCCTGTTTGGCCGGATGGGTGTTCAGTAATTTCAGTTCATACTTTACCGAGTCCTGTGTTTCGGTGATGAATAAATACCTGGATGCCGGTTTGCAACGCATGGATTTATTGATGATAAAGATACTGTCTTCTTCCGCAGATGAAGTCTGCGTGATAAACAGAAATATCAGCCCCCAAATAATTCTTATGTGAGTTAATCTGCTCAACTAATATCTTTTAGTAATAAAATTAAATGTATGGTGGAACCAAACTTTTCATCGGACAAAATATAAAAATGGCCGTTTAAACTATTCATCCTGGATTCTATGTTCATCATCCCGATTCCTGATTTTTTTGCTGCTAATCCGGAAAATCCTATTCCGTTATCACTTATTTTTATCTGCAATGATTTATTATCCCGTATAGCGGAAATATTAACCAAATCAGCCTTTGAGTGTTTTATAATATTATTGGAAACTTCCTGAATAATGCGGTACAGGTTGATATTGGCAACGGCATTCAACTGCATATTGTCCGGTATCCTGCTAAAATCATAATTTACCTCAAGTGAGGAAAATAATTTATCGGTGGCGGTAAGAATCAATTCGGTTAATTTCATCTTCTGCATATCGGGCGCAACATAATTGCTGGTGATGTTTTTTATGTCCTCCAGTGTGGTATTAATTTCCTTCAATACCAAAGGAATAATTTTGGTATCCGGCTGCTGCTGGTTTAATTGCAATAAATCTTTTTTTATCCTGTCGATATCTTTAGATATCCCGCTTTCGATAGATGACGTGATTTTCTCCCGTTCATCTTCCTGCCCAAGCACGAAAGTATTGATGTTTCTTTTTTGCAGAAAATCCAGCCTTTTTGCGGATATACTATTCTGCCGAATGAGGTTGTGGTAATTGACAGACATGAAAACGGTTACCAGAAACATCTCAAACATGGTGATATAGTAGCAGTTTTGCGGTATAAACAAATTACTCGAAAAAAGCTGAAACTTGTTGAAGCCATTGAGAAACGGAAGCATGGCATATTCATTATTTATAAATAACAACCAGTTAATAAAATGAAGGATACTTCCGGCGGTTACCCAGATAATTTCTCTTCTTCTTGCGATGATATATGTATTGACACCAAGTATAATTACCATTATGCCGTAAAAGATAAAGACGGCGTATATGAATCGCTGATTCCAGTTGGATTGTATGTTGTCATAGCTTTGGTTGTAAAACTGAATGAGAAAGAAAATACCAAATAACACCAATCCGGCAATGATAAACTTCAGCATCCATCCGGAAAAATTATTTTTAAACTGTACAGCAAAAAATAAGCGGATAAAGGAAATATGTGCGATGAGGTACCCCAATACAGCAACCACCGCGATGTGTTTCTGAGTTGCAGCCGAGTAAAACCAGCCATACTGATACCCATTGCCGCTGTACTGAAAAAACAGAATGAATGTGAAGAAGTGTATCGCTAAATATATCAAGAAGAATTTGCTGTTACTGAAAATATAAAAGCATATCAGGAGCAATAAATACATAAAGACGATACCATAAAATATACCTACCATGAAGTTGTCGTGATTAGTTGCCTTGATAAAACTGTTTTCAGATGCGAGTTGTATCCTGAAATTAATTGGTTGCCACTGTTTACGGATGGTATACTTTATGGTTTTCGTTTCGTGCGCTCTTAACAGAAATGGATAAACATGATTATAATGTTTAAATTGCCGTTCTGTATATCGTATTAAATCACCCAAAACCGTTTTAGTGGTATCATCCTCAATGATAATTTTATCCAGTGTAGGATTTATAAAACTCAGGTAAAGATTTTTATCCGCATCCGTAACGTTCTGAAGCGTTATATTCCGGACAAAATCCTGTTGTGCCGGATTATAATGCGTGTTGAGTGTATTTTCCAGCTCTGTCGATGTAAATTTGTCATTTATCAGTACACGAGTATTGCTGAAGACATCCGACCACAGGCAGATAAGCAAACAGGTAGCTAAATAATATGTCCATCTGCTTTTCATGGCAATTGTTCCAGTTCGCTTCTTAGTTTTTTTGTCATGCCCTTTGTGACTTCATGGTAGGAATGGTCAATCATTTCATAAAATGTTTTGTCTGAAAACTCCCCGGCCCACCACACCGTATTCCAGTGTTTTTTATTCATGTGATAGCCGGGCTGCACACACTCGTATTGCTCTCTCCACTGCACCGCCAGTTCCGGGTCGCATTTCAGATTGACACTGATATCTACCGAATTAATATTCATCAGCAAAAATATCTTTCCCATTACTTTAAACACCAGCGTTTCATTGTCAAAGGGAAATTCTTCCGTGACGCCTTTCTTACGGATACAATATTCCCGGATAGCTTCAACTGTCATCCTGAGTCGATTTTTATTTTATATTTGTGAAACCAAGCAGCATTATACAAATGGCCATTGTTTGCTTAAAAATACACAATAAATGATAAACCGGAATATTGTACATGAAGTAGCCGCCACAATCGCCGAAAAATACGATAACTTACTCGGCGCCTTTAATGATATTACACTTTGTGCTAAAGAATACTTTGAAAACAGACGCTTCAAGGACCTGTTTTTCCGGCAGCAGGAACGGTATCGACTGTACGGACAGTCTGTAAAACTGGTTTTTGCCAGCACCCAGGAGTTATTAGGGGAGAACCTGCATAATATTGAATATTGGAAAGCCATCAAAATTGAATTTTCCAGCATCACAAAAGACAAGCCGCACAGGCTCAATTCAGAAACCTTTTATAATTCCATTACCCGGAAAGTATTCATTGACAAGAGCTTCAATTCAGATTACGAATTTTTCGATTATACCGACTATAAACCCATGCCCAAATACGATGTGGAAATCTTCGATACAATAGATTGTTCGCATTTTTCCGTGGTTGCCATCAAACAGATTCTTAAATACTTTCAGTTCAGTGTGCCGTTTGAGGACATTGACAGGGATGCCCAGCTGATTTTTGATGAAATGGCTCCCACCATTATTCACCAGAAATCCAATTTATTTTTAGACAGGATTGAGATTCTGAAACCTGTTTTTTATCGTAACAGAGGCGCTTTTATTGTAGGCCGTTTATTTTATAAAAACTGGTCGATGCCTATTGTAATTCCTTTGTTAAATGAAGAAAAAGGTATTTTTGCCGATTCTGTGATTTATGCGCCGGCAGAAATCAGTATTATTTTCAGCTTTACGAGAGCTTCTTTTTTTGTCTTTACTAAATACCCCGCTCAGCTGATTGATTACCTGAAGGCGATGCTGACACATAAGGCGGTGGGAGAGTTGTATGATTCCATCGGCTATTACCGGCACGGAAAAACGATTTTGTACCGTGATTTGATGAATTACATTCACAATCATGAAGATAAGTTCATTATCGCGCCTGGTATCAAAGGGATGGTGATGGCGGTCTTTACGCTGAAATATTACAATTTTGTCTTCAAGATTATTCGTGATAAGTTTGAAGCGCCCAAAAATTGCACCCGGGAATTTGTTATCAAAAAATATGAAGAGGTGGAGATAAATGACAGAGTGGGCAGGATGGCCTATGCGCATCTTTTTGAAAATTTAGAATTTCCGAGGCATTTATTCACCTTTGAACTAATACAGGAACTGCAGGATTCGTGTAAAGAATCGGTAGAATTTAAAGGAGATAAGGTCCTCATCAAACACGTTTACATTGAACGTCGAATGTCGCCACTGAATTTATATCTGCAAAACGCAAATCCGATTGATGCCTGCCGGGTTATTCTTGATTATGGATTTTGTGTAAAGGAACTGGCGGCGGCCAATATTTTCCCGGGTGACTTGTTACTGAAGAATTTTGGTGTAACCCGTCATGGCCGGGTAATTTTTTATGATTATGACGAAATCGCCAAGGTGACGGACTGTCGTTTCAGGCGATTGCCGGATATGAATAATGAAGACGACACACGCAGTAACTTTGAAATGATCACCGCAGAGCCTAACGATATTTTTCCGGAAGAATTTAAAGCCTTTATGGCACCGGAAGGGCCAATTGGGGATATTTTTTTAGCAGAACACAATGAAATTTTTGACCCCAAATACTGGCGAGACATTCAAAAACGTATTGAAGCGGGTGAATACCTCAGTTTTTATGCCTATGACCAATACCGTAGATTCAAACGAAATTAAGTATCATCACATTATCCAATTCTATGAAAAAAATTATTTTGTTTCTTTTATTTCCCATCGTCTTATTGTCCTGTAAAAATACGGATACGGGTTCTGATAAACGATTCGTAAAAGCAAATTACTATATTAATGATTCATTTGTAGGGAAAACTGACTATTTGTATGATGACAGCAGTGGTTTACTAATAAGTGAGACTACTCATATTTATGTAAACAAATTCGTTAAAAATCTTTATAATTACTTCAAGGATTCCATTACTGTCAGTCAGGTCATTTTTAATGGATCAGACTCCATACACAATTTGATTATTCTATTTACAACAGGAAATGAGCGATTGGTCTCCAGAATAAAGACATACAATAACGAAAACCTTACCGTAAATTCTGATAGAATTTACTATTATGATTTATCGTATCATATTCTTCAAATCAATTACTTTACAGGATTACAACTTTTTGATTTTAACTATACGCTTAATGCTATTTCAAGTTATAAGTTATTATTTCCCAGAATATTACCTCCATATGGTAATGATACGATTCAAGTATCGGCCAACTATTTGACGATTGTAAATCAACCCGGAATTAATAATTTTCTGCTGGTAAACATGTTTAATGTTATTTCCGGTGAATTTCAGACTATGAATCTAGAATTAACGGGCTGTTCTTTTAATACTGCCGGTAATCTGCTGACAAGCCTAAATTTTATACCTAATACTTTACCGGATTATACGTATCAATATACTTTTGACTCCAAACAACGGGTAAGCACCAAAATACTGGATTACATTTCTCCGGTAGAGCTTCCGCCAAATCAGCTTTATAAAACAGAGTATATTTACCCGAATGAATAGTGGTAAAGCGTTTTATCTAGTTGTTTAACTAAATGTGATTCTAGTACTTTGGCAATATTTTACTTAACATAATATAAATTATAGGACATAAATATAAGGGTAAACTAAATACAATATACTGGTTTACAATATAAAATAGTAAATTGTTTATATTCAATTGGAGGAAAAATGTAAGATTTAAATAGTAAAATAGAGATTAAAAAATTTATATTGGAATCAATTTTAATTTAACTTGATTTATGAGAAATAAGAAATCAATATTTGTTGTATTCATCTTAATAATAACGGTACTGCATATTTTAATGTTTAAGTATACAGGCATTTCTTTACCCAGTTCCACTCTCTTGTTTTATTACCTGATTTATTTAGGTATAAAACAACTCCTGTCAATTATAAAGAACTTAAATTTAAGACAATTGATGCTCATTAATCTTCGTATAACACTTGTTTTGTGTTTAGTATTAGAATTTGTTATTGCGTTTGTTCTAAAATGGGATACCCAACCGACAGAGCAAAAAAACGGAGTTTATCATTCAACTTATAAAGGATATTTTGTTGAACATTTTTGTCAAGGTTATAAGCCCTATTCTACATATTTCCAAAATGGAAACGATCCCAGGTATATAGTTAATTATAATTCTAAGGGTTTACGTGGTACGATACCAGTTAAAGAAAAGAAAATGAATGAATTACGTGTTGCGGCCTTGGGTGATTCATTTGTTGAAGGTTATGGCTCACCTTATGATTCTACGATACCTATATTAATAGAAAATAAACTTAAAGCATTCATGAATGTTGTATCCGTTATGAACGCAGGGATATGCGGAAGTAACCCTCTCTATGAAATATGCTTATACAATAACACTATTAAGCAATACAATCCAGATATTGTATTAATTTTTACTAATGTAACTGACATTATGGATGTGGAGTATTATTTACATCAGCATTCAATACCTGTTTATGAATATTTTTTTGCTACATCACACATTTTCAGAATATTATACGGTCATTTGGTCGGTTATGATCTATCTAAAGAAACAAATTGCAAATGGAGTAAGTCTAAGGTTAAGTATTACAGTAATCTCATTGTTGAAAAAATATCCTTATTGGAAAATGAACTAAGAATGAAAAACCAACGGTTGGTGGTTGTTTATGTACCTTTAAAAGAAGAAATCACAGGCAGTAAAAAGGTAAAATGGTCAAAAGCCCTGCATACAGCTATAGTCCAATCAAAGTTAACCTATATTGACTTAGGAAAACATTATCGGCAATATTTCAAACAAAATATAAACGAAATCGATAATTATTACTTACAAAATGATTTTCATAACAACTCATTAGGCTATAATTTAATAGCTCATATAATAGTTGAAAATTTAAAAAATGATATTTTAAATCGTCAGTAAACGACTAACAATTTACTACTTCTTATCCAGAAGCTGCTGAAAAACCTCCTCCAGTTGTTCAGGATGCAAATCTTTACCGACGATTTTATTATTCTTGTCCAAAACATAAATCTCCGGCGTTACATCTATATGGTATTTTTTGTAATACAGGCTTTCCATTTTTGGATCAAATACGTTGTGAAAATTCTCGGTATGGTACTTAACCACAAATTCACGCCATTTAGTTTCGCTATCATCCAAACTGAGCGCATAAACGGAAACGTTGTCATTCCATTTAGTAAGCAATTCCTGAAGCTTTGGCGCTTCCTCCTGGCAATGACTACAATCCGGATCATATAAAAAGGCAATTTTTATGGGGGTTTTTAAGTCATAGAGATTCTCATATTCGCCATTCAGGTTCTTACAGCGTAAATCCTGACCGATGCTTCCCAGCATACTCGGACGCATAGCATTTACTTTCAGACGTATCTTTGTCAGCTCATACGGATTCTCCTTGAACCAGGGTCCGGCAATTTCATCTGTAAAATAGTTATCAGCCATATACACCAAAATCTTTTCGTCCCCCATAATACTTGGTTTCTCATACTGTATGGCAATCCAGTTAACTATAAATTTAAAACATTCAGGGCATTTTCTGGATTTTTCAATTAATGGTATGGCATATTTTATGATAGAATCCGGATTTTGGGGCACTAATTGAGTTATATAAGTCTTTAATTTATTGGCAATTATAGGTGTTCTCAACAGCTTTTCATCCGAAATATCGGTATTGTTCCAATATTCAGTACGATACAACTGAACCTGTAAGGCCGTATCTAAAGTGCCATTGGCTTTTTTAGGATATTGCAATGTCGGATTTTGGCCCGACAATTTGAAATAAGTGAAAAACGTATGTGGATATTGGGCAGAAATTGTTTGCAGATATTCCTTTCTCTCCCTTATAAGTGCTTCTTTTTGAGAATTTAGAGAGATATAAAACTGATTGTCAGGTGATAGCAACTTCATTGCCGTTTCAATAGAGTCTAATCGCTTTCGGTGCGAAGTTTCAAATTGTTGATTCTCATAAAACAGGGTATTGTCTGCACTCCCTTTAATTTTCATATGTCCGGCAATATCTGATGTATCCGTCTGCATCGAAAATTGCTGTTCCTTATCCACTAAAAACTGTACAAAACTGCGTTGATCGGGAAAAACAAAGTAATACAAGCCTCCCTGCAGTAATTCACTACGGGTATATACAGCTTTCCCGTTTTTGGCGGGCAAAGTATCCACCAGGTAATTATTATTCCCCAACATTCCTACGATTTTGCAGAAACCGTCTTGCATACCTTTGATTTCAAAGGATATAGAAACTTTTGGTTGAGCTTGAACAGTATAAAAAATAAAAAATGAAAAAGCTAAAAGTATACGCACGGGCTTCATTATGGGTTAGTTTATATTCGCAAAATTGCAAAATATATGCCATTTTATCTAAAGTTTAATAAAAACCCGAAAATTCTTTTTTTAGCGCATTTCATCTATCTTTAGCGTTTTAATTCAGCGTAAACACATGTACTTATATACCAACTGGGCGGCTACTATTCCCATGGCTAATGAGGAGCAGGATTTTGAGCCTTTTGTCAATTTGTTAATCCGTGTGATGGATGTAATCGGCACCGGCAAAATCTATTTCGTGATAGACAATGCTTCAAAAGACAAAACACTAGAACTGGCAAAAGATTTAGCACAAAAAGACCCTCGTTTTGAGGTGGTCTGGGCGCCGGATAACCGGAACGTAGTGGATGCTTATCTGGCAGGATTCAGGGTAGCCTATGCCAACGGGCATGATATCATCATAGAAATGGATGCCGGGTTATCCCACGATCCCAGAGCTATTCCAATGTACCTGAGGGTATTGAATGAAGGCAATGAATGTGCCTTTGGGTCCAGGTTTATCAAAGACGGCTCTATGGGCGACTCTCCGTTTAATCGCAGAATGTTGTCAAAAATGGGAACAGTATTAGCTAACTTATTATTAGGCACTAAGTTATACGATATGACCAGCGGTTTTCAGGGTTTTCACAGAGAGATAATCGGCAAATTATTGCAATATCCGCTGAAGTCAAAAGCGCATTTCTACCAAACGGAAGTAAAATACCTGCTGAGAAAACATCGTACGGCGGAAGTACCGATTCACTATCAGGCCCCTTCCCCTCGTGTATCGCCTTCGGCTGTAAAAAATGCACGTAATACTTTGCTGTATTACTTTTGGGAACGCCTTAAAGGGAATACTCCTGTGTTATAGTAAAACATTTATATTTTTAATTAAATGATTGAAATAAAATAAATTATGTCAAAAAAATCACTTGTAATCACCTCCATTGCCCCTGACACACTTGAAGTGTTACATACCTATGCAAAAGATTGTAAAGAACGGAATATTGAGTTCATAATGATTGGAGATACTAAATCTCCGGATGATTTTAACATAAATGGCTGTGATTTTTGGTCTGTAGAACGTCAACTAACACTTGATTCAGAATTTGCAAAATTATGTCCTACAAGACATTATGCAAGAAAAAATATTGGATATATTATTGCATTGCGAAATGGAACGGATGAAATTGTAGAAACGGATGATGATAACCTGCCCAGAACGGAATTCTGGAATGAGAAATCAAAAACTGTAAGAGCTCATGATATTAAAGATCAAGGCTGGGTAAATGTATACAACTACTTCAGTGACAAATTTATATGGCCTAGAGGCTTACCTCTGGAAGAGCTGCAAAAACAAAGTAAGCCTCTCTCCGATTTTGAAATAAAGGATATACTTTGCCCTATTCAACAAGGATTGGCAGATGAAAACCCGGATGTTGATGCTGTCTACCGACTTACCTATCCTCTTCCTTTAGATTTCAAAAAAGGCATGAATATCGCTTTAGGCGATGGCGCCTGGAGCCCGTTCAACAGTCAGAATACCTATTGGTACAAAGAGGCATTTCCATTATTATATCTTCCCGCTTATTGTAGTTTCCGCATGACAGACATCTGGCGTAGTTATGTAGCTCAGCGTATTGCGTGGGCTAACGGCTGGAGTATACTGTTCCATGAAGCTACTGTTTGGCAGGAACGCAATCAGCATAACCTGTTAAAAGATTTTGAAGATGAAATTCCCGGGTATCTGAATAACTCTAAGATATGCAATGAGTTGGCTGCACTGAATATTAAAGGAGGCAAGGAAAATATGCTGGACGACTTACTAACCTGCTACGTCATGCTGACCGGAAAAGGATTTGTAGGAAAAGAAGAAGATGCGTTGGTTCGTGCCTGGTGCTCGGACATCAGCAAGGTGTGGTAATTATCTCAAAGAGAATAAGTTATCCAGTCCAATATACCGTTCGACCGTAAATCCTTCGCCAAAAGCGACTCCAATAGGTCTGCCAAACTGTTTTGCCCTTCCCATCACAAAATCAAGAAAATCTTCCCTCGATATAGGTGTCTGCGGTTCGGTGGAGTTTGGGTCGTAAAACTGTGATTTAAAAGCTTTTATGGCTTCCATCTTCTTTGTTTCAAACCCTGTTATATCCACCACAAAATCCGGCTGAATAAAATTATCCTGAACATAACGATAGACGGCATTAGCCCTCCATGCAGCCTGTGGTTTATTATCGTGGCTGGTAACTACCTTAATTAATCCGCTAAGAAAGTTAGCTCTGGACACCAAATCCCCGCCACGAGGGTGGTCGGGATGACGGTCTGATTTTGCATTAGCCAGTATAATTTCCGGCTGGTATTTCCGGATAATTTCCACCACTTTTAACAAATGAGCTTCATCTATCTCAAAGAAACCATCCCTGAATCCTAAGTTTTCCCTGATGTGTATGCCCAGTATTTCCGTAGCTTTTTTGGATTCTTCCGCTCTGATCTCGGCAGTACCTCTGGTTCCCAACTCTCCTCTCGTCAAATCTGCAATGCCTACTTTGTACCCCTTACTGATATGTTTCAGGACAGTACCGCTGCAGGCCAGTTCCACATCATCGGGATGAGCAGCAAAAACAAGGATGTCTAATTTATTCATACTAATTTGAGGACAAAATTAGATAAAAAATCAATAGTAACAGCAGGGTTATCGCTTACTTTGGAAAATGTAATTCTGTTTTGTAGATGTACGTTTTACCCAACTGCCCCCCAATCCAGATTTTATCGCGCTTCAGGATATCGGAAGAATAATTCAACAAATAAAAAGAATTTTCATCCTTAGGCGCTATTCCCGGAAAAGCGGTGTCACCGGTAGAGGGAAAATCTATGATGTGTTCGATTTCCATCTTTTCTTTATTTATTCTGAATAAAGCAGTCACTTTTTTCGAAAAGGAATAACGGATGAGGTTTTTCATCCGTTGTTTTTCATCCGGAATTTCCACCGGAGTGGCGTCACCCTTCAGATGCCTTCTGGAAATCAGGAAAATATCATCGCCGTATTCAAACAACAGAGCGCTGTCGTACTTTAATCTGGAAAATCTGGTTTTCCATTTATCAATGGAATCCTTAGAGGCAAAACACAGATAAGAACCGGAACCTTCCAGCCGTACTGTTGCCCAAATATTTCCGGAGCGGTCAAAAATAAACTCTCCTTCCTCTGCTCCTTTTGTAGAGATTTGAGGCTGCTCACTGACCGGGTTGAAATGCACTCCATCCTCAGAAGAAAACAACCGCAGATTGGCCTCATGTCCGCTGTTATAAAGATTTACTCCGTAATAGGCGGACAGATAAAGCTTTCCGTATTTGGTGCGAAATCGCCAATCCACAAAGCCATCCAGATTCGTTTTTTGCATTTCATTCCATCCTTTCTCCGTCAAAGAACTTACCCAGATATGTTTGGGTTCAAATTTAAACATTTTGGTACCTGCTTCAAAAAAGTAAAAAAAAAGTTGGTCTTTGAAAAGGGCAAATCTCGGTTCGCGCATATCCGCTCCTACAAAAAAAGTGTTTTCATATCTCCACTTTTTGAAATCAGTGGAACTGACAATGTAGAGCTTTGTTTTTTTGGAAGCAAAATGTGTGGGCGCCGTTCTGAAAGCGACATAATACCGTCCCTGAAATTGAATGACATCCAGATTATTATTGGAATTACGGCATTTTATATTTCCGGGCAAAGAGGCTGATGGTATCAGTTTTGTCCACTCTGTTGTGAAAATGGGTTGAGCATACAATCCTGCAGTAAGGAAAAAAGCAAAAAATACTGAGAGGAAAGTATTCATTATCGAAAATACTTACTTTTTCAATAACGCTCTGATCTCATTTTTAATTTTATCGGATTCCGGATCGGTAGTCGGAATAAAATAATCCACTACTTTTCCGTCTTTATCAATCAGATACTTCTGGAAATTCCATTTGGGATGTGTCAAAAGTTTGACACCGGGCGCTTGATCTCCCAAAAATTTAAAAACTTCGTGCTGGTTTTCCCCTTTCTTCACATGTGTTTTCTCCATGATAGGAAAGGTCACACCATAATTAATCTGGCAAAATTCTTCAGCCTTCTCAGAAGATAAAGGCTCCTGACCGGCAAAATCATTGGAGGGAAATCCGATAATCTCAAAGCCTTCATTTTTAAATTCTTTGTACAGCTTTTCCAGCTTATCATACTGGGGTGTCAATCCGCATTTAGATGCCGTATTAACCACCAGCAGCACTTTACCTTTGTAATCACTCAGATTCACTTCTTTGTTTTGGGCGTTTTTCACCCGGAATTGGTGTATTGAATTGCTCATTTTCTATTTTGTATTTGGTTCCGTCTTGTTGATATATTTCCTCTAAGCGGGCGATATAATTTTCTATTTCTTTATCTTCTCCCTGAGGTTCATATTTGTCTTTCAAATTTAGCTGAAAAAATTTGCCGGCAAAATTCCACCAGAATGCTTTCCAGCCGCTTCTGTATTCTTTCAATAAATCATATACAGTCTGTCCAGTTTCCCGGTGTATCAGTTTAATCAGAAACTGTCCTTGCTTTCTGGTCAGATTTTTCAGATTATCTTCAAATTCTACTCTGAGTACTTTCTCACATTCATTCAGGTAACGTTTTTCCTGCCTTTTTGTTTTGCAAAGCTTTAAATCGTCATTTATCTTCTTGGTTAGCCGGGCTGTCCGCAGGGCGTACGGATACACTTTTCGCAAATACCTCATTTGCCATTCCTGCAAGTTTACTTTAGTCAGCCGTGTCGCGTTAATTTCTATCGGGTCCAGGACAATTTCAGGAAGGGTGTCTCCCAATAAAATTACCTTTGGCAAAACAATAGGATCTTTCTCAGACTGTGCATGCAAGACCGGAATAGTTCCGCAGAAAAAAAGTAGTATCACGAATTTTTTACCCAACCTGATATTTTTTTACTGTTTGAAGTACCACAACCATGCCAACAAACTACAAAATGAAGAATTAATTGCTGTAAGTTGGAGAAGATGCGAGTGTAATTTAATATTTTTAACAAATATTAAAGGTAATACATCCTGATGAATAGAATCAGCAAACATTTGAACCTGTTTTATTTTGCTTTATTTTCCTTCAATGGCATTTTAAATCTCAGCGCTGAAATCAGCAACCGGCTGTTAGACAGTGCAGACCATTACAAGTTATCCGATTATAAAAAAAGTATCGCCTTTGCTCAACAGGTTGAATCTGTTGCAAAGACTACCGGAAATGACACGCTGGAAGCTGAAGCTATTCTGGTTCAGGGCGTCGCCACTTATCTGGCCGGCAAACATGATGAGGCTTTAGGTTTTTACCTGAAAGCACACAACTTGTTTTCTGCTGTCCGGAGCAACAGCGGTATTGCCAGAACTGATAATGAGCTTGGAATTTTATACCGAAAACAAAATAAACCGGTGTTATCTAAGAAAGTCTTATCCGAAGCCATCCGTCTTTCAGATGTTGATGAAAATCCTGATATTATTGCAACGTCCAACAACAATCTTGGTCTGGTTTATGAGGCGGAAAACAATATGGACAGCGCGGAATACTGTTACTTAAAAGCTTTTGAACTATACAAGTCTATTAATAACCGGTTGGGAATGGCGTATGCACTGGATTACTTAAGCGGCATTTATGCCCGTACCGAACGTTTAAATGAAGCGGAACGCGATTTGCGACATTCACTTGAAATAAGACAACAACTGCAAGACAAGACGGGTGTTGCTATTGCTATCAATAATTTAGGGGAATTATTTTTAGCCAAAAAAGAATATTCGCAGGCTATATATTTTTTCAAAGCCGCTTATGATTCGGCAGCTGTACTTCAGTTCATCGACTTACAGGCTAATGCAATGAATATGCTGGCCAATGTGTATCAGTTGACCGGTGATTATAAAAATGCCTACGATGCTCTGCAGCAGTATACGCTACTAAACAAAAATGTAATGGACGAAAAAAGGCTGAAGAATATAGAAGAGTTTGAAGCAAAATATGAAAGCGAGAAGAAAGAAAATGAGATTACCAAACAAAAGCTTCAACTGAGTAAGCGTAACAATCTATTGATAACCCTGTCTGGAATATTGTTGACAGCGCTTTTTTCGTTTTATTTTATTTACAATCGATTCAAACAGCAACAGGAAAAAAGGCTACAGATGGAGCTCCTGAAAGAAACTGAAAAACGCTCCAAAGCCATTTTGGAATCAGAGGAGAATGAACGTCAGCGGCTGGCCCGTGAATTACACGATGGTGTCGGCCAGCTATTAACAGCTACGAAAATGCATCTGAACACTTTTACAAATTCCATTTCCGTTGCTGCCGGGCAAAAATCAGGGTTAGACAACTCACTGAGTATGCTAGACGAATCCATCCGTGAAATTCGTAGCATATCACACAATATGGTACCTGATTTGCTACTGAAGTACGGATTACAGAAAGCGGTAGAGGATTTCGTTGCTAAAATGAATCAAACAAAAAAAGTAACACTGGAATGGCAATGCACAGGATGGAAAGAAAGTATGCTGGACGATACGGCAAAACTGATGTTGTACAGAATCATACAGGAGGCTGTCAGTAATGTATTGAAATATTCCGAAGCCACCAAGATAGCACTACAGCTTTCCGCAGACGAGCAGGAAATCTCCCTGCTAATTGAAGATAATGGCAAAGGTTTTGATGTTAAGGAAGCAAAAATGAAAGGCGGAATCGGCATGAAGAATATGTTGCTGCGAACAGAATATCTGAAAGGAAGTTTAGATATCGACTCCTCCCCGCAAAACGGTACTACTATAATAATAGAAATTCCATTATCTTAACACCGATGAAAAGCATACGACTCGTACTGATAGATGATCACCAGATGCTGATAGACGGACTGACCGCATTGCTCGCTCCGTATAATGATATTGAAATAGTTAAGACCTTCACCAACGGCAATTTATTTTTGGATGAAATTCATCAATTGCAGCCAAATATTGTGCTTACTGACATCAGCATGCCGGAAATAGACGGATTTGAACTGACCAAAAAAATAAAAAGACTGCTTCCACAAACGAATGTTATCGCTTTATCGATGTTCGGAAGCATCAATGAAATTAACAAAATGCTCGAAGCTGGTATTTCCGCATACCTTCTGAAAAATGTAGGTAATCAGGAATTGATAGATGCTATCCGGAAAGTAGCCTCAGGTAAAATGCATTTCAGTGATGACATCTTGGAAGAGATGGCAAAAAGTGCATTTTCCAAACCGGCAAAACAAGAACACCAGCCTACACTTACCGACAGGGAGCTGGAAATTCTAAAACTTATTGTACTCGAACTGAATAATGCGGAAATAGCGGATAAATTATTTATCAGCGAACGAACAGTCGAAACTCACCGGAAAAATATGATACGAAAGTTTAATACTAAAACTATTGTTGGTTTAATAAAATATGCCCTCGACAACAAACTGATTTAAATCCTACGTGCTGGCACGTAGATAAATATACTCCCTATTACTTATTTTCATTTATACAGACAGATCTTAGATTTGTAAAAAAATAATTCTATGCGCACTTTAAAGACTTTACGTTATGTTTTAGTGGTAGTTGCTTTGGCAACAGCCGCTTGTTCAAAAACCTCCACTTCAACGGATACCGGTGTACCATCGGCTCCGTCCCCTACTTTTTCAGGTGATGTTAAAGGCTCACTGGTATCTTTAAGAACCAGTTTTTCTTATGATCCCAATAAATTTATCAATCCCAAACCACCTATTGCTTTGCCGGTAGTGGATGTTGATGCGGAAACAGCTGTCGCGGCATTCAGCAATGACTTCTCTACAGCTGTTTACCTCGATGCAGGTGCAGTAAGTGTAAACACAAAGTCGTTGGATAAATTATCGAATAATACCTACACCAAGCTGGCCTTTGACTACACCTCTCCTACACTTGACCTTGGCTTTGGTTCCGGAAGTAACTGGTCTGTTGCTGGTAACGGGGACGTGCCGGCTATTTCATACAACCATACCACTACATTTCCAAATTACAGCGGTAAAGCAGATTTACCGGAAACCGTTTCTTCCTCTTCCGACTTAACAATAACATTAACCGGTAAAATTAGCAGTTCTGACTCCGTTTATGTTTTGTTAGCCAATAATAGCAAACAAATCTTAAAAAGAGTGGGTGGCGGTGCATCTTCTGTCACTATCAGTGCGTCAGATATTGCCACATTGGGTACTACCGGCGGAAATGCTACGGCAATTCTGGAAGTTTGTCCATGGAATTTTACTATTGAAACCATCAGTTCTAAAAAATATGCATTTGTAAAAGAGCAGGCGGTGGTTAAGTATGTAAAAATCAATTAATCTGCAGAAACCATTTTCAACATATGTTGCGAAAGCGGAGTTAGTGATAACTCCGCTTTTTTTATGAAATTAGAAATTTATTAACCATATTTAGCTTTCTAAAACTATAAATTTAATCATATGAAGACTCGTATCCGGCTAATTGCTATCTTCTTTTTAATTCCTTTTTACCTGTCGGCAGCAGAGAATTTTGTTTTTAAAGGAACCGTTACTGATGTTGGCGGACAACCTGTAATCGGAGCTTCCGTTCAGTTAAAAGGAACAGAAGCCGGATCGACAACAGATATAAATGGTGCATTTACCATTTTATCCGAACAAAAAAAGGGAATACTTGTCATCAGTTATTTAGGATATACCACTGTTGAAAAGGAAACCGATGCGGCAGATAATATCACAATTACAATTACAGAATCCGCTGTCGGATTAGGGGATGTTGTAGTTGTTGGAACCCGCAGCCTGAAACGAACAGCCATTGAGACGCCTGTTCCGATTGACATTATTCAGGTAAAACAGATGAGCAAATTAATGGGGCAAACGGATGTCAACCAGTTACTGCAATATGTCGCACCTTCCTTTAATTCCAACAAACAATCCGGTGCTGACGGAGCTGACCATATTGATCCGGCCACACTCAGAGGGTTGGGCCCTGATCAGACGCTGGTATTAATAAACGGAAAACGGCTCCACCAAACTTCTCTCATCAATTTGTATGGTACGAGAGGACGAGGAAATACAGGCACAGACCTGAATTCCATACCCGCATCCGCGATAGAACGTATAGAAGTCTTAAGAGACGGTTCATCCGCTCAATATGGCTCGGATGCAATTGCCGGGGTGATGAATGTGGTCTTAAAATCAAATACAGATGAATTCTCTGGCGGTATCACCGTTGGTGCGAATGTTACGGGATACGGGCCTTCTCTCAAATACAACGGCACAAAACTGTTTTCCAGAAGAAATGACGGGCTTACCACTAATGTGTTTGTCAATTATGGATGGAAGCCGTGCAAAAACAGTTTTATCAATTTTACGGTGGATATCCTCACGAAAAAGAAAACATACCGCCCCAATAATACGGTCTTGTTTCCGGATGACTTCCGTAAAAAATTTGGTGAAGCATCGAACTATGGACCCAGTATTTACCTAAACTCCAGTTTTGGCATCAATGATAAGTGGAGTATATATTCTTTCGGCGGATTTAATTTCAGAAATACGGATGCCTTCGCCTATACCCGCGATGCAGGCAGCGCGCGCAATGTCACCGCAATCTATCCGGATGGCTTTGATCCGCATATACAATCAAAAATATATGATGCTAATTACTCATTGGGAACAAAAGGTAAATTAGGAACCTGGGATTTCGATCTCTCCAATACGTTTGGACTAAACAGGATGCATTACTTCGGTGACGGCACCCTGAATGCTTCTTTAGAAGCAGCTTCTCCTACACATTTTGATGACGGCGGATTCCAATTCATACAAAACACCGTGAATCTGGGTGTAACCAAAAATTTTGAGAAAGTGCTGAAAGGATTGAATTTTGCGGCCGGCGCGGAATACCGACTCGAAAACTATCAGATATTTGCTGGAGAAGAAGCCTCCTGGAAGACTTATGGCCCCGTTGAATTCAGCAGGGATTCCCTTTTTGATGACGGCGGTGTTTTTACAGGCTTTGATATCACCTATCGCCCCGGCGGCGCTCAAGGATTTCCTGGCTTCCGGCCAGGTGATGAGGTCAATAAAAACAGGCATACTGTCGGGTTATATACTGATGTGGAACTGGATGTTACGAAATCATTCTTGATGACTGGTGCCATCCGGTATGAATATTATAACGATTTTGGGCATACTGTCAACTTTAAATTCGCCACACGTTATAAATTCGGGGAAAAATTTACATTGAGAGGCTCTGTCAGCACGGGATTTCGTGCCCCGTCACTCGCGCAGATTTATTTTCAGTCCACTTTTACAGATGTAGTCGCAGGGAACATAATTGATAAGGTAATTGCCAACAATAAGAGTGATATTGTAAAATCACTTGGAATTCCTTCACTGAAACAGGAAAAATCATTGAACGGTAGTTTCGGATTTACAGCACGTCCTGCCAACGGCCTGAGTATTACAGCCGATGCTTACTTTGTTGGCATAAAAGACAGAATTGTGTTAACAGGAGCATTTTCCGCTGATGACCCAGATATCGGACCGGCCCTTAGTGCATTAAATGTAGGTGCAGCGCAATTTTTCACCAATGCGTTGGATACCAAAACTGTGGGTGTTGATGTGGTATTAACCTATAACCATAACTGGGGAAAACACGGCCTGAATATTACACTGGCGGGTAACTTCAATAAAATGTTCTTAGGTAAAATAAAAACAAGCGCAGCCCTAGCAGGAAAAGAAGAAACCTATTTCGGTGTGCGCGATAAAGGTTTTTTGCTGGCTTCCGCTCCGCGCTCAAAAGCGAATCTCAGCATTGAGTATAAAGTGGGCAATTTCAGTATTCAACCTCGACTGAACTTTTTTGACAGAGTGGAACTGATCAACTACAGGGTTTTGGGTGATGGCGATATAGCTGATGCTGCACTTGCCGCCGGCGATATGGCTGCCTACAATGCCGCCATTACCGATGTTTACAAGCCAAAAGTAACCCTTGATTTATCTGTAGCGTATGATGTTTGCAAAAACGTTTCGTTGGTTCTTGGCAGCAATAATTTGCTTGATACCTACCCTACTGCGCACGATATGGGCTGGAGCGAAAGCGGAGGAATGTGGGATGCTGCCCAAATGGGATTTGGCGGTATGTTCTTATACGGAAAAATGCTGTTTAATTTTAAAGACAGTAAATAGATTTTGAGTATTTATTTATTCACTCATAAATAACATCTGAAATTCTGATTTTCCGGAAATTCATCGGTTTATCTCGTATTTTTGCAGCAGCAATAAACAAACATGTTATTCGTTACCAAAATTTTTAACTTTGAAATGGCACATGCCATACACGGGTATGACGGGCCTTGCAAACATATTCACGGCCATTCTTATATATTGGAAGTTACCGTTACCTCCGGCAATGATGAATATGACTACCTGAAAGACACCGGGTTTATCGTTGATTTTAAGGATTTGAAAAAGCTCGTCAGCGACGCCATCATTAAAAAATACGATCATAAACTGGTATTGTCTAAGGGATATATGGATGCCCATCCCGGTTTCAGCGCGGCAGAGAATCTTATAATCTGGGATTTTGAACCCAGCGCGGAAAATATACTGCTCTATTTCAAAAACGAGTTGAATTCCATACTCACCGGCGAGATGGAATTAGCCAAACTGAAATTATACGAAACGAGCAGCTCTTATGCTGAGTGGGTCAGGTAATCTTTAAGATTTTCCGTAAAACAAGCTTTTTTGATTAATGAAAATGTTCTGCAAGGTAACGTTCAGCGTCCAAAGCAGCCATACAGCCTGAACCTGCAGATGTAACAGCCTGACGATAGATCTTATCCTGTACATCACCAGCAGCAAAAACACCATTTACATTGGTTTTGGTAGAACCCGGAATTGTCATAATATAACCGGTTTCATCCATATCCAGCCATCCTTTGAAAATATCTGAATTCGGTTTATGGCCTATCGCGACAAAGAAACCTTCCAGTTTCACCTCTGTCACTTCGTTAGTGGCAAGGTTCTTCAGGCGGACGCCTTCGACCTTCTCCTCTCCTAATATTTCTTCAGTTTCGCTATTCCAGTACACTTTAATATTAGGCGTTTTCAGCACTCTTTCCTGCATAATCTTGGAAGCCCGCATTTTGTCACGACGGACAATCATATGTACCTGCGGACAGAGATTGGATAAATATAATGCTTCTTCACAGGCCGTATCTCCGGCTCCAACAATTGCCACTTCTTTGCCTTTGTAAAAGAACCCGTCACAAACGGCACAGGCTGATACACCACGACCGTTCAATTTTTCTTCGGATGGAATGCCCAGCCATTTCGCTTTAGCGCCTGTAGCGATAATCACTGCATTGGCATGGATTTCCTTTTCATCATCCACCCAAACTTTATGCACTTTTCCAGAAAAGTCTACTTTTGTCACTAATCCAAAACGCACTTCCGTTCCTACCCGCTCGGCCTGTTTCTGGAAATCATCCATCATCTTAGGGCCCGTAACAGCATCCGGATAGCCGGGATAATTTTCTACATCCGTGGTGGTCATCAGCTGGCCGCCCGGCTCTAAACCGGTATATAATACAGGTTTGAGGTTTGCTCTGGCGGCATAAATTGCGGCAGTGTATCCCGCAGGACCTGCACCAATTATCAGACAGTTTACTGTTTCAATCATTTTAAAAAATTAAGTCAGAGAATTATAGAGTATAACGTACACCGAAATTAAAAAGTTCTATCCGGATAATTCAATTAATCGCTGATGAATTGTCAACACTTGTTCTATCAACGGTGTCGAATGATCATTGTAAATCACAAAATCAGCTTTTTTTATTTTCTCTTCTTCCGGCATTTGTTTGGCAACACGTTCCATTACTTCTGCTCTGAGAGCTTTATCTCTTTTCATTGTTCGTGCCACTCTTTCCTCAAGAGGCGCAAATACGGTAATGGTTTTGTCTAAAAAAAGATAACTGCCGCTTTCAAAAAGAATTGCCGCTTCATATAGGGTATAAGGCTTTTCTTCATGCCGCAGAAACCATGCCTGAGAATCATTAAACACAGCTGGATGCACAATTGCATTCAGTTGTGCCAGTAATGACTGTTGTTGAAAAACTTTGTCAGCGATAAATTTCCGGTTGAGCTGTCCGTCCGTTAAATAAGCATCCTTGCCAAAGAGCGCAATCACCTGCTTTCGAATGGTTTCATCCTTATTCATCAGTTCTTTCGCACGGTCATCTGCGTAATAAACCGGAACACCCAAGGTTTCAAAGATTCGGCAGACGGTAGTCTTACCGCTCCCAATTCCACCTGTTATTCCCACCTTCAACATGAAAAAATGTTACCTGACAACGATGTATTCCGGTAGAATTTAATTCAATACCGGATATAAAAATCAAGACGGTTGAGTAACCGCGTTCAACGGTTTGGAAAGTTCAGAGTTGATGGCGGATTTCTCTATCTTCAACCGGGTTGGGCCATCCACCTGAATTAAAAAAGTTTTATCCTCATCGTTAATGGATACTATTTTTCCGTGTATGCCAGCGATTGTAATGACTTTGTCACCCGCTTTCAGTGTATCAATAAAATTTTGTGCTTCTTTTGCTTTTTTAGATTGCGGACGTATCAGGAAAAAATAGAATACCACAAACATCAGCGCCATCATAATCAAGGTTGGTAAACCGCTTCCGGGTGAACCACCTGCTTCTAATAAAAATAATAAGTTCATAAATTTAATTTGTACTGCAAAACTATAATGTAAAACACACTAATCAAAATATACTTATTTATTCTTTCAGATACAGTGTTACAGTTCACATTTTATTAACTTTACCCTCCAAAATACATTTGACAAAACAATCTAAATTTATTTTTATGCAATTTCTGAAAAATTTGGCTATTCAAGATATAAATATTGGTACTTCCACCGGCACACAATGGATAGAAACCTCAGTTTTACTGGACTCTTTCTCACCGGTAGATGGTAAAAAAATTGCCTCTGTACAACTTACCGGCAAAGATGCCTACGAAGATGTTATTCAAAAGGCACAAGAAGCGTTTACCGTCTGGAGAATGGTTCCGGCGCCTAAGCGCGGTGAAATTATTCGTCAGATGGGTGATGAATTCCGCAGGCACAAAGATGATCTGGGGCGGCTGGTTTCATGGGAAATGGGTAAAAGCCTGCAGGAAGGATTGGGTGAGGTACAGGAAATCATTGACATCTGCGACTTTGCAGTGGGGTTGTCCAGGCAACTATACGGTCTGAGCATGCATTCTGAACGTCCACACCATCGGATGTATGAACAATGGCATCCCTTAGGAATTGTAGGGATTATCACCGCCTTCAATTTTCCTGTCGCCGTTTGGGGCTGGAATGCCATACTCGCCTGGGTGTGCGGGGATGTATGTGTATGGAAACCTTCCGAAAAAACTCCGTTGACCGCAGTTGCATGTCAGAAAATAGCGGAAAAAGTCATCAGGGCAAATCAATTGCCGGAAGGTTTATCCTGTCTCGTCACAGGTGACCGCAATGTCGGAGAATGGATGGCGGCAGATGAGCGAATTCCGCTGATATCCGCCACCGGCTCCACGCGAATGGGTAAAGAAGTAGGCAAAATGGTGGCTGCCCGGTTAGGCAGAAGCTTACTCGAGTTGGGTGGAAATAATGCTATCATCATTACTCCGGATGCCGACTTAAAACTGGCTGTCGTAGGGGCTGTGTTTGGTGCTACCGGAACCACCGGTCAACGCTGTACTACTACACGAAGATTAATCATACATGAGTCTATTTATGAGCAGTTTAAACAACAATTAATCAATGCTTATGGCCAGCTTAAAGTGGGTAACCCTTTAGAAGACGGTATTCATGTAGGACCATTAATTGATAATCATTCAGTTAGAAACTATTTAAATGCAATTGAAGCTTGCAAATCACAGGGAGGTAAGTTTATAGTGGAAGGTGAAGTATTAATAATAAAAAATTATGAATCAGACTGTTATGTTAAACCATGTATAGCAGAAGTGGATAGTCAGTTGCCAATCGTACAAACAGAAACCTTCGCCCCTATTCTTTACCTGATAAAATACAATAAACTGGAAGAAGCGATTGCTTTGCAGAATGCAGTTCCACAAGGACTGTCTTCCGCTATTATGACGCAGAATATGCGGGAAATGGAATTGTTTCTATCTGCAGCCGGCTCAGATTGCGGGATCGCCAATGTGAATGCTGGCACTTCAGGCGCGGAAATCGGTGGAGCTTTTGGTGGTGAAAAGGAAACTGGTGGCGGCAGGGAATCCGGCTCTGATGCCTGGAAAGCGTATATGCGTCGGCAAACCAGTTCCGTCAATTACGGTACTGACCTGCCATTAGCACAGGGTATCAAATTTGACTTTTAATAACAACTGTTAATTCAGATAAACATCTATTTTTATCAAATAAAAATTGCTCATGAAACGACTGCTTACTATTTTCTTATGTTGGACGGGTTTTCAGCTTTCTGCCCAAAATAATGCCTTATTTTTCTACATGAATGCCGGTAAATTTGGATTCGTGGATGCAGCCGGCAATCCGGCAATCGCTCCGACATTTAGTTTTGCCGCTAATTTTTCGGAAGATTTGGCCGTAGCTGCAAAAGGTGATAATGCGTTGTCTGCTCCCAAAGGATACATCAACTCAAAAGGCATATTCGTGCTTAAACCGGCTTATACAGCTGCAGGCGATTTCAGCGAAGGGCTGGCCAGAGTACAGGTGAATGGCAAATGGGGATATATAGATAAAAAAGGAAATATGGTCATTCAGCCGCAGTATCAGCTATGTTATGAGTTTAAAAACGGCTATGCACAGGCGCAGCAGAAAAACTTGTGGGGATTGATAGATAAAACAGGTAAGTTCGTCATCAAACCTAGCTACTACAATCTTACAGATTATTCAGGAAAAGTTCTTGGTGCACAAAAAACAGTGTACACCGAGTGGAATTTGATAGATATACATGAAATTATAACTTCTCAAAAGGGATTCAGCAGGATGGGTAGTTTCGGAAATGGATTGGCGCCGGCACGAAACGTGGACGATAAATGGGGATATATCAACGAAAAAGGAGAATGGGCGATTCAGCCGCAATACAGCAATGCTCATATTTTTAGTGAAGGATTTGCAGCAGTGGAAACAGGATTTGACAAATGGAAGTTTATTGATGTTAACGGCGATACAGAATTAGATGACCGCTTTGACCGCTCCGCAATATTTAAAAATGGTATTGCACATATAGAGAAAGGGGCCGATATTCAATTACTCAATACTAAAGGTGTAATGGTTTATCAATTCAAGAAATAGTCACCCGCTATAAAAAAGTAGATTTTTTAAATTATTTATTTTTTTCAAATTCCCTTAAAAACTCAGTCCTGTCTGTAATTTCTGTTTTGAAGTTGCTTTCTATTGCTAACCCTTCCGCCAAAGTGGTATCCATGCCTTCATTATATAGTTTTTTCATGGCAGCAATGGTTTGTGCGGAATTTTGCAATATGGCATTGGCCAACTCTAATACAGTATTATCCAATTCTGTTAATGCTACAGCTTTGTTAATCAATCCAATATGTTCGGCTTCTTTTCCGGAAACCGGCTTGCAGGTAAACGATAACTCTTTTGCTTTCATCACACCTACCAGCCTGGGTAAACGCTGTGTCATGCCCCAGGTAGGCATAATTCCCCATTTGGCATGGGTATCGCCAATTTTGGCGTCTTCCGCAGCAAAAATAATATCGAAGAACATCATCAGCTCGGTAGCGCCTGTATAGCAATGTCCATGTACCTGGGCAATAGCGGGCTGAGGCATATTGCGAAGCAATCGCGCAATCTCATTGCCGTCTTTTATGATTTGATCAGCAGTAAACTGCCCGTCAACGAGGCTTTCATTCATTGCTTTTAAATCGACTCCGGCGGAAAACGCCCTTCCCGCTCCTTTTACGATTAATACTTTGCAGTCTGAATCGGCGCTGATTTCCTGCAAAGCGCATTTAAGTTCATGGATGAGATTGGGACTCAGTGCATTCAACGCTTGTGGACGGTTTAGCAGTATTGTCGTTATCGGTCCGTTAACCTCAACCAAAATATCCTTGTATTCCATAAATTAGAGAATTGTTTATTATTCGTTATCCTTGTTCGTAAAAATCCGATAAGGCGCCAAAATACTGTTCATTCCATCCCGTAACGATATCGTCGTAATCTTCATCCGGAATATTGGTATGCCTGAGTTCTACAGATGTGCCTTGTTTGTGTTCGTGCAACAATATAGTAACGATAGACGGTTCCGCCTGCTCGCCAAAGTACCACTCCTGCACAATTTTCTTATCTGGTACAAACTCCAGGTTCATGCCGGTAATACTGCCATCCCACAAAGAAAATTCCGTGTTCGGCTCTGCCTTCATATCCACCTCATCTCCTGTCCATAGGCGAATAATTGCCGGATTGGTCAATGCCAGATAAACCATTTCAGGAGGTTCAGGCAGTATATAGTATTTTTTATAGTCTTTCATAATGTCTGCTATAAAAGTAAGGCAAAAAGCGGAACATAGTAAAATATTCAGCGTTTTAAGTATTTTGGCTCATCATTTTATCAGCTATGGCACAGGCACATACCATTACGACCACTAAAACAGCGCGAATTTACACTCACGGAATTTTATCATCCAAAACAAGGCTGATATGGATAGTGGCGCATGGATACGGTTTTTTAGCCGAATATTTTATTAAAAAATTTGAGGAACTGAACCCGGAAGAGCATTATGTTATAGTTCCGGAGGCACTCAACCGTTTTTATCTGAAAGATATGACAGGCCGTGTCGGAGCCTCCTGGATGACAACGGAAGACCGGGAAAATGAAATAAAAGACTATATTTTATACCTGGATAACGTTTATCAAACATTAATTTCACAAACCAACGCAAAAATTATAGGTTTGGGCTTCTCACAGGGGGCTGCTACTATGGCCAGATGGGCAGTGAATACTTCTAAGCGGTTGAACCGTATAGTGTTTTGGGGCGGAAGTATACCAAACGACTGTTTTAATCAAATTGAAAAGCTGAATTCATTATCTCCTTATTTATTGGTAGGTGACGAAGATGAGTTTATTTCTAAGGAACGGCTGGAAGAGGTAATGAAAACATTTATTAACACTGGGTTAACATTTTCACATATTTTTTACAAGGGAGGACACGCAATTTTAACCGAACCTTTAATGCAACTCTCTGCTGCCTTAACAGAGCCGTAAAAAGCTGGCAGTACCTTTGCAAAGGACTTTTTAGGCAAAAGCTAAGTTCAATAAACCAAATAGTTGCCATGAAAAAGATAGTTATTTTTTTGCTTACGGTTTTTCCTTTTTACATCGCAAACGCACAAGTTGAGTTTGGAACAGCTTCTTACTATGGAATTGATTTTCATGGTAAAACTACAGCAAGTGGTGAAACCTATTCCCAAAACAAGCTGACTGCTGCCCATAAAACTTTGCCTTTGGGTACTATCCTAAAAGTAACCAATGCTCAAAACAATAAATCCGTTTATGTAAAGGTAAACGACCGTGGGCCATTTGTAAAGGGAAGAATTGTTGATGTATCTACCAAGGCAGCTGAATTGCTGGGTTTCAGAAATAAGGGTACTGCTTATGTTAAACTGGAAGTGGTAGAACCCGGTTCGATTCCAACTGATTTAATGGATAGTACTGCGGACATTGCCCAACAAAATGGCATTCAGGATTATGACAGCAGTAATCAGCAGGAAGTAACCAGTGTTTTACAAAAGAATGACACTTTGGTGAGTGCCACCAAACCTGCTACTACAGCAACGACAAACTACCAGAACAATACTCAGGGCAATAATCCGCCGCTAAAGACAACTGATTTAATTGAGGACAATGCAATTACCAACCGCTCTCCATATTTTATTATTACCAACATAGATAAAACCAAGACAGGTTTTTTCGGATTGCAGTTGGGCGTATTTTCAGATGTGAATGCCGTATTGACACTCATTGAAGAACTGGAAGCAAAGTATAAACAGACGATGGTGGTGCAACAAGTGAAGCTTAAAGACAAGACTGTCTATAAATTATATGTTGGGAAATTTCAGAACAGAGCTTATGCAGATGCATTGAAATCAACCTTATCCGACAGATTTAGAGATGCATTTGTGGTGAAATTTGAGTAAAATTTACTGTTTCACGAAAGAGGTTATATAACTTTTGTCGTTTGTTTCCACCACCAATTGATACCATCCTTTAGGCAAATTACTTACAGTTAATTTATTATCCGTCGGAAATTTAGTGGAAACGATAACTTCTCTGCCTGACACATCATAAACAGCAAGTCTGTTTGAGGTGTTTTTAATTGTTGAAATATTAAAATAAACCGCTTCGTTTGCCGGATTGGGAAAAACCGCAAATTTCTCAGAATCTATAGTACGGATTCCAGTAATGGAGAAATTCAATGGAACGGTAGTGTTCCAATTATGATAACCGCTGCTGCACAAGGAAGCCACATTCCAGCGGATACGTCTGGTTGGGTCAATTTTTATTCCAAATGTATTGAAGGTCGTTTCGTAAAACACCACTTTGTCACTGTCATCCGCTAATCCTATTTTTATATTGGCTTACACCAGCTACTGTATTCCAGCTTAATTGAAATGAGTCGGAAGAAACTGCTGTTGCCAGTAAATTTCCGGGGGCATCACAAATGACTGATTGCGGTATCTCTTTATCTTTGAAAAAACTCCATGCGGTTGCATTCATACTGATGTCCTGTGTCGTCTTACCTAAAATACCTGCAAAGATATCGTTTGCTCCTGGCCATACATGGCCGCCGTTGATGATCTTATGAAAAACCTGCTGAATATTTTGAGCGCAATTCAGATAGGTATAGGTTACAATGCGAGTGCCGTCATTTCTAAAATCGGGTAAGGTATCAATCATAGGTTCTATATCGCAATTATTTTTGATTTGCCAAAAATGTTTAATGGAATCTATACTTGGGAAATTACCCGGTATTCCAAAATAAGCAGTTACTGGATCAGCTGTACCGTTAAATGCCGCAATATGAATAGGTCTTGACGGTACGCAACTGTTCAGATTATCAAATACCATACTCGCCACATCCGGCGCAATGGCGGCTATCCTGTTGGTTGCATCGCAGGCAAGCTTATAACTCATAAATCCTCCTGCAGAATAACCAGTAGAATAAACTTTACGAAGATTTGCATTATATAATACTGCTGCCCTGTCCATCAAATCGCTTAAAAAACCAATATCATCCACATCTGAAGAAACAAAGAAGAATGTACCTGAATTCCAACGCAAGTCCACCCCTTCAGGGTAAATAACAATACATCTTACTGAATCAGCGGTTTTGTTAAATTGAGAATAATCCATCTGGAACTGTGCGGTGGTAAGAAAACCATGCATATTAATGACTACCGGTAAATTCTCAGAAGGATTAAAATTTCTGGGAAGATAAACATAAAAATTTCTGGGTTTATTTTGCCATCTGATTTGATAATACTTTTGGGAATAACTAAAGTTTACCTGTAAAAAGATGACTGCAAGAGCAATTAAAAGTCGTTTCATATCTTCAATACAATATAAATGAAAAAGAACGCGTATTTGTTCATGCAAATTCCGGATTATCTTTTTTCATGGGTATCAGACTCATTGCACGTTCGGAGATAGCCGTAATACTCAAACTAGGATTTACTCCCGGGTTAGCTGACATCATGCTACCGTCGCAGACCATCATATTTTTATAGTTAAAAACATGATTATTTTTATCAATCACACCTGAAGAAGCATCTTTTCCCATACAGGCACCGCCTAAAATATGTGCAGTAGTAGGAATACCCAATAAAGTTTCTGTGCTCATCACCATCGCTTTGCCGTTTATGATTTTTTCAATCTTATGGGCAAGCTCCTGTGCTTTCGGGTTAAAAGCCGTAGGTGCCGGTCCGGTATCCAGATTCGTTTTCATTATTCCAACTTTGGTTCTTTTCAGGCTTAATGTAGAATCTATGCTCTCCATATACAAAAGAATATGTGTTTTCTTGCTCCAGTCATCGACGAAAAATACTTTTAGATTGTCCAGCGGATGCAGAAAAAAATCTTTAAGCATATTAAAGAATCGGATGAAAATGTTTTTACCCTGTACCATCGGTGCCATAAAAATTCGCCAGAAACCTGCTCCTTCTGAATATTTTACAGGTTCTATATGACGATGTTCATCTATATTTACGATAGATCCAATCGCAATACCTTCAGAAAAGGAAACATCTTTGTCAAAAGTAGTAACCCCAATCAGACTTTCTGAGTTAGTGCGGATGCCTGTTCCGAGTTTATCCGATATATTGGGCAAAGAAGTATCTTTTAACTTCAGCATCAGGTCCATTGTACCCAGTACTCCACCGGCAAAAATGACTCCTTTGGCTTTAACGCTTCCTTTTTTCGGAAACCAGGATAAAGAATCCTTATACCTGATTTCGTAACCCGCACTGCCGTCTTCACTTAATGGAACGACATCATATACTTCTTTCTCCGCAATGATTTCTGCCCCTAACTGCTGAGCGAGATGCAGATAGTTTTTATCTAGGGTATTCTTTGCATTAAAGCGGCAACCCAACATACAACCGCCGCATAAATTGCAACCAGTTCTGTCAGGTCCTTTTCCATCAAAATACGGATCGGGCACGGTAACGCCCACTTTTCCGAAATATACCGCCACATCTGTTTTATCAAAAGCTTTTTCATTGCCCATATCTTTTGCCAGTTGCAACATGGCTTTATCGCTGCGGCTCATATATGGATGCTTTTCCGCTCCCAGCATTCTTTTGGCAGTTGAATAAAAAGGCTTCAACGTCTCCTCCCAGTTTTCCAGTCCGTTCCAATGGCCGCTGTTATAAAACTCCGACTTCGGCACCGGCAGGGTGTTGGCATACACCACAGAACCGCCGCCTACTGCTACACCGCTCAATATTGCCACATGCCTGTAGAAGGTAAGTTTAAACAATCCCTGCATGCCCAGCTTAGGCATCCACATCCATTTGCGGAGGTTCCAGTTGGTTTCCGGAAAATCTTCCGGTTTTGTAAACCATCTTCCTTTCTCTATCACTAATACCTTATACCCTTTCTCTGATAAACGAAGAGCGGAAACGGAGCCTCCGAAGCCGCTACCGATAATAACATAATCGTAGTCCAAAGTGTGTGTTCCCATGAAATCTAAATAATTTGAAAAACAAATTACGAATTTAATTCAATCTTTAGATGAATTTAAGATAAGAAGCAAAAATTAGTAAGTAAGGTAAAACCACTCGGATACTGCCCGCAAAAAAAATTAAACGTTTTGGAATTTTTCCCAGGTTTTTTGTGCGAGTTTATAGGTGAGGTATTCGATATAATAACTTCCTTTGGCTGCATCAGAAATTTCTGCATAACCAACTTCCTGTTGTAATATATGGTGTATATTTCGTGCAATGCGTTTGCCAAAATCAGTATTACCTTTCAGCACATCGTGACTATTGATTATAACCGCATCACTGCCTCCCAAAACAGCGCTCATCGCTTCGGTGGTATTTCGCAGCATATTGGAATACTCATCCGCGCCATCACGTTTCTGTACACCGGTTTCACAAAATATATAAGGCTTAATGGACTGTTTTTTCAATTGACAAAATTGATTCCACAGCCAGCGGAATGCTCGCAGCTTAGCTATTTCAAAGAAATAATTTTGACCAATATAAAAATAAAACCGATGTAACTTAAAATCAGCAGCACTTCCAAGCTTTAATGCCATCAGCAATTCATCCGTAATAGTTTCCTGTTGTGGCACACGAATCATTGGCACACAACTGTTGGGTATTTTTTTTCCCAGAAGAGTGCAATCCTCCTCTGAGTAATCTTCAAAAATCACAGGAGCTACATCCAACAGGATACCATTTAACAGTGTATCTGCATCAGCTTCAGTAATCTGCTGATGTCTTAAATTAAATAAGATAGTTGTGGCACCACAGGATAATGCATGTAATGCTACTCTGTTCGCTTCTTTTATATCTTCCACAACAATCCGTTCCGTTATCTGCCACCCTGTGGTGAATTTGTGCGGAATCTGGAGCTGGTATTTTTCATTATCCTCTTTTGTATAAAAAGGCAGAATGTCAATTCCTTCTTTTGAATGCCAGATGAGCTTATCAAAAGTATCTCCCTTTAAGTCACGAATGATTTTTTCTTTCCATATTTCAGCGGAAACAGGAAGGAATTGTTCAAAAATGCTGTCGTAAAATTCTGCTGACATGCAACAAAGATAAAAATTAGTAAGCAGTAGCTTCTATGATTTCTTATAAAAGTGCTATTCTATACTTAAGATTTTTATTTCCACGCGCTGGTTCAACGGATTATCTGGTTTATCAGGCAGTAGTAGCTTTGTTTTTCCATAACCTTTATAGCTGAGACGTTTGGTGTCAATACCTTTGCTAATCAGATAGTCCACACAGGTCTTTGCACGGCTGGTCGATAATTTCTGGCAGAAATTATCGTCACATAACCCGTTGGTATGTCCGCCTATCTCAACGGTCAGTTTGTTGTTTTTTTTGAGAAAGGCAACCACCTTATCCAATTCAGGGTAGGACGGGATTTGAAGATACGAGGCATCCGCAACAAAATAGATATTGTTCACCTGTGCTATTGCACCAACCACCAATGGCACACTGAACAAATCATATTCTTTCTGTAACTGTGTATTGCTGCCGGTTTGCTGTTGTACTTTCGCCAGTGAATCAATCGAACGCTTTAAGGCCAGTACTTCCCGCTCCTGCTGCTTTTTCAAGGCGTCCAGCTTTGCTTTGTCCTGCTCCATCTTTAATTTTTCGGCAGCCAGCTTATCCCTCTCCGCCTGCATCTGCGACAATAAATCGTCCATTTGTTTTTTTTCCAGTTCCAACCTGCTTTTTTCTGACTCCAGGGTTGCATTCTGTGAAGCCAGTTTGTCTTTTTCTTCGGTAAATTTGGTACGTTGTGATTGCAAATCTACAATATCTTTCTCCAGATCCTGTTTGCTGCTGCCCAACTTATCCAACATATCTGTCAACTTCAGAGAGGCTGCTTTCTGTGCTTCCTGAATAGAATCCAGTTTAGCTTTTTCATTAGTTAAATCTGCGGAACGATCCGGCGCTGATATAGTTTCATTATTAACAACAGCAGATACAGGCTCTTCTGTTTTTTGAACAGGCATGTCTGAATTTTCGACAGTCGGCGCGGCAACAGATGGACTTGATTCTGTTGGATGGGTTGTTTCCAAAGATTTAGCAGTAGGCTGAATATCCTTATTGTCTGGTACGACAGATGCCTGAGTTGAAGCATGAGGGGTTTTTAATTGAGCCATTTCATCCTGAAGCTTTTTTAATTTTTCCTCATATTTTGAAATTACCGGATTTATGTTCAAACCTGTAGATGGCTGAGGTGTATAAGCAACTGAAGATGTTGGATTGGTTTCGGATTTAGTAACTGTTTTTTTAGTATCCGGGCTGACAGTTGAATTAACGGCAACTGTAGGATTTTTTTGTTGCTTTTTCAACTCATCTAATTTTTGCTGATAGACATCGAAATCCTGTGTAAACTTATCCTCTTGTCTTTCCTTAGGCGGCTGAGGGTCATAAGGCTTTTGTTGCCATGGATTGGATGCCAGTTTATTGCTTTGACCAACTTCCCTCTGCTGCTGTTTTAAGGCATCCAGTTTTTGCTGCAAAGCGTCAGTAGTTGCGTTTGCAGTAGCTACAGGTGCTGTCGGGTTAGGATAATCTATAGCAGGATTAACCGGTTTGTTAGCCGTATAAACCGATGGTTGCTGTGTCGATGATTTTACGGATGCTTGGGTTTGCTGTCTTTTTAACTCGTCCAGTTTTTGTTGCAACTCATCTGTAGCCGGATTATTTGTTTTAAAAGCAGTGGCTGCCGGAGTGGATGTTGTGGAAATTACAGCCGGATCTATTTCATTAGTGACATAATTTGGTTGACTAACAACAGGCGCAGATACCTTGTTCTCTTTAGCTGTGGTATTAATATCAACGGGTATATTTTTTTGTGACAATCTGGCTAAATCACTGTTATTCGGATTAACTGTTGGATTATTTCTGATAGTTTGCTGAGCAGCCAGTTCCTCTCGTGTCAGCACTTTTCTGCCAGGATCCGGTGCCTGATAGGGTTGAATGGAATTGACCACTTCTTTCTTTACCACAGGTTGAGAAGGGGTGGGAACAACCGGACTAACAGGCTTAGTTTGTTGTACTGCCTGTGTTGAACCGACTTGATTTTGCTGTTGTTTCAGGGCATCCAGTTTGCGTTGTAAATCGTCTGTTTGTGCGTTGACGGTTGGTTTAATAGCAGGCATGTTGGCCGTAGTAACAGTCGAACTGACAGTTGTTGTTTTAGGAGATTCAGCCGGAGAAGCATAAGTTGATAATACAGGTTCGGGCTTTACAGAAGATGCGGATACAAGCCTGTTGATATCCACCGGCTCTGGCCTGATTTCTCGGGGCAGTCTGATACGGTATAAATCATTTAAGCCAAAATAGGTTTTTCCGCTTGAAAAATAAGCATAATCGCCGGATGCGGGAATGGTGTAGTAAATATCCATTTCATCCGTATTAATTTTATCCCCTAAATTCAGCGGTTTGCTCCAGTTCGTCCAGGTATTATCCAGCCGTTTAGACATATACATATCATAACTTCCAAACCCGGGATGCCCGGCGGACGAGAAATACAATGTTTTACCATCTGCCGCCAAGAAGACACTACCTTCAGCACTGACAGTATTAATAGTCGGCCCAAGGTTTTTAGGTGCCGACCAACTGCCATCACTGTATTTTTGGGAAACATATAAATCCATATCGCCGTATGAATCCGGCCGCTGTATAGCCATCAGAACGGTTTGTTCATCCAGACTGACATGATAGTGAGCAAACTCATTATCATTCACCAGATTGGGAATATCCAACGATTTTGGTTTTGACCATTCTCCGTTTTTTTGTCTGATTGAATAAGACAGGCCATTGTAATTGTATGAATTCCGGATGTATTTGTTGGCTGTATACAATTTATTGTTATCACTACTGATAAAACAAATGAAGTTATTATTTTCATTATTTAACGGAGGGCCAATATTTTCAGCTTTGGAAAACTTACCATTCGTCATGATATAGGAGTAGTAAATATCGTCGTTATGATCTTTGCCTATATTTTGTTCGGCAAATTTTCTGGTAAAATACAGCCTGCTTCCATCGGGAGAAATCATCGGCAAATGGTCGTAATATTCCGAGTTGACATAAGGGCCTAAATTTTCCGGAAGGTCAACAGTTTCGCTGTATTTTATGACATTAATGGATTGTACATAAGGTGTGGTAGCGGAAGATATTCCGATACAATCAATTTGTTGCATCCCTATCACCGCATCTGTGTTGAGAATCAGTTTCAGCTTAACAATATTATAAGCGGGTTTAATTTTAAAATAGGTCAGGACATCATACATTTTTTGCGTAGGGATAGGATGCTGATTTTGGTAGACGCTGAACTTTTTCCCAGAATTATCATATAGAATAATTTCTTCCACAGATCCGGAATTCAGTGTCTCACCTATGATTACCTGCTGAACGGTTTGCGGGAAACTAAAGCCAACCATGATGGATTCTTTTCCGGCCTGCGATTTGGCAGGCGCCCAGGCTAGTTCAGATTTACCATATTTCATAGTATTAGGATAACCTAAGACTTGTCTAGCCCTGTATCTGTTTGAATTTTCAGGAATATCTTTATCTCTGAATTCCGATGAGAACTCAATAAGCTGGCTGGCCCATTGAACGGTTTGCCCGAAAGAACGGCAGACAGTAAAAAAAACAATACCAATACACAGAATGAATCTCATAAATTTACGCCTGATGAAAATAACGAATCTTCCCAAATTTTAAGGATAAAACACAAGATTTATACCAAAAAATGGATTCTATACTATTTTACAAGTTATAACGTTTATTTTTGGTATTAATTTTGAACAGACTCCATACCATGAAGTGCAAACTATTTATAGCTGTTTTATTTCTCACCCTTACTGCAAAGGCGCAATTGACGCCGGAAGATTTTATAAAAATAAAAACGCTGGAGGATACCATCCGTATCTATGGCGATACACTTATCAACAGTCAACTGGAAGAAAACCGGACGATAGCCAGCTATCGTATTATCAAGTCTTTGTCGAAAGCGCTGAAAATAAAAAACTCTTTTTATTACCGGTGGGACTCCACATTGCCCTGGAAAGTGATGATGCCGGAAGACGGCTCTTTCAAAGTCTTTACCTGGTATACACGCAGTGATATTGACCTTTATAAATATTTTGGTACCGTTCAGCTAAAATCAGATACTCTAAAGATGTTTCCATTGATTGATTACTCTGATTTTACTGACCATCAGGAGGATATCAATGTGGACAACGGCAACTGGATAGGCGCTTTATATTATGGCATAAAAACGGTAAAGGCCGGAAAGAAGACATATTACACCTTATTCGGGTGGGACGGCAACAACAAGACGAGCAATAAAAAGGTCATGGAAATACTGTCGTTTAACAAGCAAGGAAAAATACGGTTCGGCGCACCGATTATCGATATGGGTAAAGGAAAAATCCTGAATCGTTTTATCCTTGAATTTTCGGATGAGGCGACCGCGACTCTGGCATACAATGAATCCGAGAAAAAAGTGATTTACGACCATATCATTCCCAACGGAGATGCTCTGGAGGGATTTTTTGGAAACTATATTCCCGATGGCACTTATGAAGGCTTTGAATGGAAAAAAGGAAAATGGAAGCATGTAAATGAAATCGGCTATGAAAAACGAAAAGACGGCGATGTTCCCAATGTCATAAAGAAACAATCGCTCGAACTGTACACCCCGAAAACAAAATAGTTTCAAAGTTTATCGAGAATCAACGCCGTGGCAATCGCCGCATTCAACGACTCTGCCTTTCCTTTTTTAGGAATAGTTATCGGATAAGTTATTTTTGATAATAGACGTTCCTGAATTCCATGCCCTTCATTTCCGATTAATATCGCACCCTTTCTGGTAAAATCCTGAGTATGATAATTTTTTCCGTTTAAGACCGCCCCATATACTGGTAATTGATATTCTGTGATAACTTTTTCGAGATCATCCTCTATTACCCGTACCCTGCCTATTGACGCCATGCTGGCCTGTACCACTTTTGGATTAAATGCATCCACACAACCATCTGAACAAATAATCGTCCAAATACCAAACCAATCGCATGTTCTTATAATGGTTCCCATATTCCCGGGATCCTGTATATCGTCCAGCAACAACACCCATTCATCTTTTTGAACAGATGCCTGATGAGCCGGAATTTTAAAGACAGCAAGACTCTGATGGGGTTGTGTTAATGCCGTAATTTTCTTTAAAGCGGCTTCTGAAACAATTTTTATACGAGTATCATTCAGGGAGAAACTATTTTGGAGTGTATAGATGTTCACAACTTCCAATCCTTCATCTATTAATTCTTTTATAATTTTATCCCCTTCTGCGATAAATTCGGAATACTTATGGCGGTATTTCTTAATTTTGAGCGCATTTATACGTTTTATTTCAAGCTGGCTGAGCATTCTATGCAAAATTATTTTCAAAGATGTAAAAAAATCGGATATGTAGTGTGCATACTGCTGCTCTATTCCTGCTCAGCAACCAAACATTTAATCAAAGATGACCAAAGCCTCCTGATTGGTAACGGAATAAATATAAAGTATACCGGCAAAATTGTCAGTGATAAAACCGAATTAAAATCAGAATTAGGAAAACAGGTTGTGTACAATCAACAGCCCAATTCAAAATTCCTCGGCTTATTCCGGTTAAAACTGGGAGTGTATACCCTGACTGTCTTGAAAAATGAAAAGCGCCTGATTAAGAAAAAAATGCTCGATGAAAAAATCAGAAGTGGTAATTATACCAAAAAAGATACAATGGCGCTGGTAAAATTAATGAAAAAGAAAAGTTTCGAAAATTTTTTAAATGAAACGTCCAGCGGTGAAGCTCCTGTACTTTTTGATTCAACGACATTAATAACGTCGATCAACCGGATGAAAAACTACCTGTTTTATCATGGATATTTTTATAACGATGTTTCTGCCACCTTTAAAATAAAAAAAAAGAAAACCACCGTATCATATAATATTCAGTCGGGTCCGCAATTTACCTACAGAAACATAAAGCTATCCGTTGAAGACAGTTCCCTCTACCCTATCGTCACGTCCAGGCATCAGGATATGCTGATGAAAAAGGGTGACCCGTTTGATATTGAACTCGTGAAAAAAGAGCGGCAGCGTCTGGCCGATTTAGTTCAAAATCAGGGATATTTCACCTTCAGTCCGGAATATATTTTTCTCAATATTGACAGCACCATCGGCAACCACCAGATTGATGCTGAATTAATAGTCCGCAATGAACAGGATTCTTTAATTCATAAAAAATATTCGTACGTAGAAATTAATTATGAGATAATTGAATTTGACAAAAAGAAAGAAAACCTGAAACTCAGCAAAAAAGATTTTATCTACGATACGATTTGTGATGTGAACTACAGGGTCTTAAAAAGTTCCGTACTTCCAAAGGCCCTTACGAAATCTATTTACATCAAGCCCGGCGATTACTTCAACAAAGACCAGTTGCAAAAAACCAGGAATGCACTCAATGGGCTGGGTGTATTCCGCTTCGTGAACGTGGAAAACGAACCAATATCCATCTCACCGGAGGAAAGCGGGTTATATACCAAAATAAAATGCGCGCCGGCCAAACGGCACTCTTTCAGCACAGATATAGAATTAAACACCAATGCGCAAAGTACACTGGGATTCAACCTTGTAGGAGCATACCGCAATAATAACCTCTTCAGGACGGCTGCTAAATTTCAGTTTAACATCAGTACAGGTATTGAGTTTCAGTTGTTAAAAGAAAAACGAATAGAAAACAGCGCCATTAATGCCGTCAACATTAACGTAGAGGCAAAAATTAATTTAGCCCGTTTGTTTCCCACATTCAAAAAGAATAAATGTATTACTTATCAGAAGTATAAACCGAGAACATTCATCAGTTTAAACTACAATTTTCAAAAACGAATCAAACAATACAATATTCAAACAATTGGTACAAGTTACGGATATGAATGGTTTAACGACAAATACCGGCATATTCTGACACCACTCAGCTTTACATACGTATTGCCTACCAATCTCAGCGATTCCATAAAGCGACTGATGGATGTGAATCCACGGTTCAAACAGAGTTTCAGCCAGCAGTTCATTATGGGTCAAGAGTATACTTTTTCATACACAAACCAGAACCTGAACGTTGGCAGGTATAAAAACTTTTTCTATTTCCGTGGTAATGCTTTTCTTTCCGGTAATGTCCTGTATGCATTCGCATCCATCACGCAGAAAGGAAATGAAAAACCCTATAAATTAGGCGGCGTCAGTTTTTCACAGTTTGCCCGCCTGGAAGCAGAACCCCGTTACTATTTCAATTTCAAACGAGGACAGTCTCTTTCCTTCCGGCTTTTTGCCGGAATCGGCATTCCGTATGGAAACTCCACTTATCGGGATACCGCTGTCATGCCGTATGTGAAACAGTTCTTTGCAGGTGGCCCCAATTCCATGCGCGGCTGGGGATTCCGTTTACTCGGACCCGGTGGATTTAAGATATATGACCAGCCCAACAGAAGTTTGCTGGACCAAACGGGAGATATAAAACTGGAACTGAATGCGGAATACCGCTTTACCATATACAAAGTGTTTAAAGGCGCCATCTTCACGGATATCGGAAACATCTGGCTGATAAAAGAAGACCCCTCGAAACCTTTAAGTAATTTCGATGTCAAGCGGTTTGCCAAAGAGCTGGCCTGGGATGCCGGTTTTGGCTTGCGGCTGGATATGAACTTTTTCGTCATCCGATTTGATGTGGCATTTGCTTTATACGACCCGGCGTTTGATGCCGGCGACAGGTGGATATTTAACAAAGTAAACAACGAAAAATATAAATTATATAAGAAGCCAAATAATCAGGAACTGGGACTTTATAAATTCAACATGAGGGATTTTGTAGGTTTGAATTTTGCCATTGGTTATCCGTTTTAATAGCTTTTCCATTTACAGAACAATTCATTACTTTTATTGTCTATTCTTCATGCAGCAGAAACGAATGAAATTTCAATACAAATTTGATTTAAAAAAGTGGCTGATAATAACAGTGTTGTTTACTTTTTATGTCCATTCGTACGCACAAAATTTTCAGCGATTTGATTATTTATCCGTTTCGGAAAACAGCCGGCAACTGCGTTATCCGTGGACAGGTGGAATAAACAGTGTACAGTTTTCAAAAGCGGATGTTAATCACGATGGCAAAAAAGACTTATTTCTGTATGATAAATCCAGTGGCCGTATCTGTGTATTTCTGGCTAAGGCTTTAAATTCCACTGAGTATGTTTTTAATGCCGGTTACGCGGGCATTTTTCCGGAGGTAAACGGATGGATGGTCTTAAAAGATTACAATTGTGACGGTATTGAGGATTTTTTTACCTATATGGCGCCGGGAAATATAAAAGTATACACAGGCTATTACTCAAACGATACATTACGGTTTCGCTCACAGCAAAACGGATTCTACTATTTTGGTTCAGGCATTTTCATAAATGTCTATTGTTCGGAAGTTATCAAACCAACGATAGACGATTTCAATAAAGACGGTGATATGGATGTTGTTTCCTTTAATGTTTCCGGCAACCGTTTAATTTATTACGAAAACCAACAGAAAGAACTTGGATTGCCTTGTGACAGTTTGTTTTTTAATAAAACCGATAATTGCTGGGGTAATGTATTTGACACGTTTTCGTCTTCTTATGCCTTACTGGACACCTGTTCATTTAAATTCAACAGAATGGGGAACAACAATGAGATCATGCATACCGGTTCTTATATCGAATCCATGGACGTTGATAATAATGGTGTTTTGGATATATTGGTTGGCAGTGTCGGGCTCAATAATATGACCATGTTATACAACAATGGAACCACTATCTATGCGAGTGTGCTCAAACAAGATACACATTTCCCGAACTACGATGTTCCGTTCAATACCAGTTCTTTTGCTGCTCCTGTTTTCCTGGATGTCAATAATGACGGTAAAAAAGATTTGCTTGTTTCCACATACGATGAAGGAGCCGCCAATATTGAAAATACCTGGTATTACAAAAATATCAGAAGCGACTCCGTTGATTTGCGCTTTCAGCAGAAAGACTTTTTGCTGAATGATATGATTGACGCGGGCGAAAATTCAAATCCGTGCTTCATGGATGTAAATGGCGACGGACTGACGGATATACTTTTAGGCAGCGGTGGGTTTAAAGATTACATCAATCCGGCGGTTTACAAGCTCCGTTATTATAAAAACACCGGTACTTCCACTTATCCTATATATACATTGGAAAATGATGATTTTTTAAATATCAGCACCTTTGGTGTGCAGGAAATAAAGCCTGCTTCAGGAGATATCGATAATGATGGAGATACAGACCTTGTAATCGGATTGTCTACCGGCGACCTGATTTACTGGGAGAATACGGCAACGACCGGCAATCCGCCAAATCTGGTTTTTAAAGGAAATTTGAAAAATGCGTCAAATGCCATCATCAACGTCGGGGCATTTGCTGCTCCATGTCTGGTGGATTTAAACAGGGATGGGAAAACAGACCTGGTGATAGGTGAACGAAACGGAAATATCAATTATTATACAGGAAGCGAGACCGGCGCTGTAAAGTTAAATTTAGTAACAGATTCGCTCGGCAAGCTAAGGATTAAAACCAATAGCAGTCAGTTTGGATTTACGCATCCCTGTGTTGCGGATGTGACGGATGATGGAAAATACGATCTGATTTTAGGAACGAATTTAAGCGGATTGCAATTTTACAATAATATTGAAGACAAACTCAACGACACTTTTATTTATACATCGGATATTGTTTCTGACAAACTGGGACTGAGAACTACCGCAACCATAGCTGATATTACCCATGACGGTAAATTAGAAATGCTAACCGGAAACAGTTCCGGAGGCTTGATTATTTTCAGTCAGGACCCTCCTCCATTCCAACCTGTTTTTGTAAAAAGCAATCCGACAGAAAATTTTCCATTTAGTGTCTTTCCTAATCCCGCCAGTCATCAGTTCTATATACACCTATCCGATTTGACTTCAGTTGTAAAGGTACAATTGTACAATATAATTGGTCAGCAAATATACACTGCTGATTATGCGGAAGAATCCATCGCAATCAATACCGCCCAACTTTCAGAAGGTATGTATCTCCTAAAAATTTCAGATGGTAAAAGACAAGGCATCCAAAAAATACTGATTGTACATTACTAAAGCAGGGATTCATCTTGAATCCCTGCTTTGTATAATAAAATTATGTTTCATTTACATCTTTATAATCTTCACTTCCGTTCTTCGGTTATTTTGATGGCAATCGCAATCTCCTTTTGAATCGGTTGGACAACCGGCTACACCAGTGCAATCTTGCAGCAACTTACTTTCACCAAATCCAACGGCAGTCATTCTGGATTTATCTATGCCGTGTTTAATCAGGTAGTCTACGGCGCTTTCCGCTCTGCATTGAGAAAGTTTCAGGTTGTATTCGTTTGTACCGCGTTGATCTGTATGAGAAGATAACTCTATAGTCATGTTTTTATACTGTTTCATGATATCCACCAGATGGTCAAGTTCTTTGGAAGCATCATTACGGATATTGCACTTATCGAAATCATAATAGATATTGCGCAGTACAAAGGTTTTTCCAACTTCGAGCTGCTCCACACACAGTTTCAGTTTGACATATAAGGTTCTGTTTCTGTCCAGGCCTTTGGTGGTAATGCCCTCGATATTGGAATAGTAGCCGTCTTTGCTGCCTACTACACTGTAATCCGTGTTCGCATTCAAATGGAAAGAGAACTTACCGTTCGCATCGGAAGTAGCTTTTTCTACTTTACCGGTTTCTTTGTTGGTTAATTCCACTTCTACACCTGCCATAGGCTTATCTTTCTTATCGCATTCTACCGTTAATCCATCCAGAATAAATCCTGGGTCTTCGTACAGTAGTTCTTTATAAATATTTCCTTTCTTTTCAAACTCCGTCTTAGCGACACTCTCAGATGTGGTCTTAATTCCGTATCTGTCTCCGGTCAGAGCATATACATTCGGGGCAACATTTTCAAACGTCACCTTACCGTCTTTACCTGTTTTTTGAGTGCTTATCACCGTTCCATTGGCGTCGGCAAGTGTCACATCCACTTCATTTACCGGCATACCTGTAAATTTGTCTTTTACCGTTACGATAATGTTCTTGCTCACTTCTCGTTTAGCGGGCGCTTTTTTCGTCACCGATGTTTTTTCAACTCTGAAGACCAACCCTGCATTCAATGCAAGATGGTTGATATTTAATTTCTTAACAGGATAAGCATTTAAAGGAGTAGACGACGAAAAGTATTGAAATGGATTTAAATTGTCCGAACTATTCACAAAGTCTTCCGGACGAAGGTAATTCAGTTTATAATCCGCATCTGTTTTTACTGCATTATTGCTGACAAATGAATGTACAAAATCCATTCCGGCAGTTACGCCCACATTTTTATGAAACCAGTAATTGACATATAATCCGACTTTCAATCCGGCAGCATTAATACCTTTGTTATAATCATATTCTAATATAGTTTTGCGGGGTTCAAATTCATTACCACTTAATTTTCTGCTTAATGAGTCTATTCCAACGCTTAATGAGCCCATCATCAGATGGCTTAGTCCCACGCGAACATTCAAATCCACATCTACTTTTTCATTAGTAAACAGCTTCGCACTTGGACCAATACCTACGAAAATCAATTGTTGATTTCTTCGGTTGGTCTCTACCAGTTTAGTTGGAGGAATTTCAGTAGCTGTAGAGGTGATGAAATTGGTTAGCACTGCAGGAGCGATATAATTGATTCTATTATTGAAATAATCCACATCGACACCGAAGCCTATATTCTTGTGAAAATAGAAATCAAAATTAGCGCCTCCGTAGCCGCCCCATTTTGATTTTAAAAAATCCTGTTTGTCAGCCGAACGGGAAACAGTCTTTTTTATAAAGCTATCAAGTATTGTTACATTATGGACGTCCAGGTTCATAGGAATGGATGTAAAATTGGTTCCTGCACCTCCCTTCACTCTTCCCTGAAATTTGAAGTAATGCTTTTTAATAACTGAATCCGTAGTTCCATCTTCTGCTCTGGAGAAACTACAAAACATCAGTAATAAGATACTGAATAAAATTCCTGTTTTCTTAGTGGTATTCATAGTATTTAATTTAATAGTTCAAATTTATGCTATATACATCATACCTGCTATGATATTTATCATTCGGTGTTCATAAATGAGAATTCGGGAAATAGCGGAATAAAAAAAGCTGAACTTTCGTTCAGCCTCGAGGTCGATGGCGGATTCGAACCGCCGTACGAGCTTTTGCAGAGCTCTGCCTAGCCTCTCGGCCAACCGACCATTTTTTGTGGACTGCAAATCTACATTTTTTTATCTAAATACAAAATTATTCGACATTTTTAGTCAGCGTCATCTATTATTTAAATTTTTTAGTAGCATTTACAACAGAAAACAGCCATTATTCTTCCAACTCGATTACACTCCCATGTACCCTGCCGCCTAGAGGAGGATGGATTTTACTGATTTTAACGCGAACAGTATCTTCCGCGGATACATACGCACGAATATCATTCATGATTTTTCTGGAGAGGTGTTCAATCAATTGTACCGGAACCTGCATGTTTCGTTCAACAGCCTTATAAATTTGCTCGTAATTTACTGTTCCGGTTAAATCATCCTTCCACTGTGCACCTTCTGTATCGGTATATACGAATACATCCACTATATATTTACCACCTATCATACGCTCTTCGTCATATACGCCGTGGTACGCATAAAATTCCATACCTTCCAGTCCTATCCATGCTTTTTTTTGCATATCTTGCATTTGGTACAAACCTAAATATTTTTAAACAAATAAAATACTTTTTATGTCCAACCGATATGCATCTTCTTACCGCGGATTTGATTATCTGCTGCTCGATGCACAACTGACAGATGAACAAAAGATGATACGCGACAGTATCCGTAGCTGGGTGAATACTTCCGTAATTCCAATAGTTGAAGACTGTGCCGAACAGAATCGTTTCCCTAAAGAACTGGTTAAAGAACTCGGACAAATCGGCGCCTTAGGTCCGCATATTCCCACAGAATATGGAGGTGGCGGACTGGATCTCATCTCCTACGGACTGATTATGCAGGAACTGGAACGCGGCGACAGCGGCATCCGAAGTTGTGCCAGCGTTCAAAGTTCTTTAGTGATGTATCCCATCTGGAAGTTTGGCAGCGAAGCACAAAAACAAAAATTCCTTCCTTTGTTGGCAAAAGGTGAAATGCTGGGCAGCTTCGGGCTAACAGAACCCAATCATGGCTCTGACCCTTCGAGTATGGAAACACGGCTCTTTCAAAAGGACGGAAAATACCTGCTCAATGGCGCCAAGATGTGGATTACTAATTCCCCGCTTTGTGATTTGGCGGTGGTTTGGGCAAAAAATGAAAACGGACATATCGTAGGCTGTATCGTCGAACGAGGTATGAAAGGGTTTTCCACTCCTGAAATAAAAGGGAAATGGAGTTTACGAGCTTCCATCACCGGTGAACTGATTTTTGAAGATGTGGAAATACCGGAGGAAAATATATTACCCCTGGCTAAAGGGCTGAAAGCACCACTCTCCTGTCTGTCCTCAGCCCGATATGGCATTGGTTGGGGTGTGCTGGGCGCTGCGATGGACTGCCTGCACCACGCACTTGAATACAGTAAGGAACGCATACAATTTGGTAAACCGCTGGCCGCTTTCCAATTGACACAGAAGAAACTGGCAGAAATGCTGACAGATATCGCAAAAGCGCAATTACTGGCGCTGCAGGTTGGCACTTTGAACAACGAAAGTAAAGCAACTCCGGCACATATATCGATGCTGAAGCGCAACAATGTGGAAATGGCCTTGCGCATCGCCCGGGATTGCAGGCAAATCTGCGGCGGCATGGGCATTACCGGCGATTTTCCGTTCATGCGCCATGCCATGAACCTCGAGAGTGTAATCACCTACGAAGGCACTCATGAGGTACACCTGCTGATTACCGGTATGGATGTGACAGGCATCAATGCGTTTGGGTAAAATATAGGATTATCTGCGATAAACATCTCAAAGGTGCAAAAAATTATCATCGCCTTAACTAAAACCAACAGGCTGATGAAAAAGAGATTGATAAAATTGAAATCTGAAATCCCACCACTCAGTACTCACGACTACCTTCAGCAAGTTTTCTCCTCGTTCCTCGTCGAAAGGACACGGCTTGCGGGATTGTGCAGTTGTGCTGTTTTATGACAACTGTCATCTCGAACGAAGAGAGAGATCCTGCTGCAGATAGTCTCCTGTGTGTATATTTTCAAAAAAAATGGTAAGATTTCCCTGTGCTCAAAAATTAATGGTGCTAATGGGCTCCAGCGTAAAATCAGGGCCATATCCGTACTGAATAATTTTATTGGTTCCCACTGCGATCAAATGGGATGACAGTGGAATGACATCTGTTACATTATCGTCATAGGAGTTTTTCAGTAATAATGCAGCCGGATTTGATGCATCAAACACTTTCAGTCCGCCGGAACCTGTGCAAACATACAGGATTCCGTTATGTATCCCCAATCCATAAGGCTGATTCAGTAAATAAGTAGATGTTAATGTCGGATGTCCGATATCAGTAATATCTATGACATTCACCTGATCTTCGATAGCACCGCAGGAATTGCCGCCTCTGACGGTTATATAAGCCGTATTATTATCCACCACCACCGGGTCACAAGCCGTTGCGTGTGAAAATGAAGAAACGAAATAAGGATTGAACTCATCGGCTGCATTGACGATATACATACCATTAGTAGAACCGACAAATAGAAACTCGCGTTGTTTAAATAAAGTTTCAAACTGTCCGCCGCCCAGCCAGTCGGTCATGTAAACATTTTTATCAAAAACGGTATTTTCAGGATCGCTGATATTAAACACATTGAGCTGATAGGATTCCAACCCATACAATGCATTATTATTAATTTGAAAACGAGCGTAAGACCCTCCTGTACCAACTGCACCGGATGTGTTGCTTTGTAAATCTGCGAATGCTGCTTCCATTAAGATACGTTCATCATATTTCGGGCGGGTTCTGGTCTCCAGACGGTACCCCACCACTATCTCCGTTGAATCAGCTGTTTCCAGATAATCATAAAACTCTGCGGTGGCAGGATATGACGGATAAAAAGAGAATGCATGTTCAACTGTTTTAACCAAATGGATAGCATGTATATCGGAAATGTCAAAAACCAGCAAATCCACAAAATTGTCGGCATAGAGATAGTTGCCCTTTACGGCAATATCATGAACACCTTCCAGATTGATGAAAGCGGTATTTACCGGACTGGAAGGTAAATGATTGTCAAAAATGTGTACGCCGGATTCCTGAGCAATATAAAACAAAAGATGAGAAGTCACATATATTTTTCCGTCCGATTGCGTTAGTCTTGCACCGGTTACGGAAACACGGCTGCGTATATCTGTCAGTTTTTTGACAACAGGCACTGCAAACAGCGCTGTTTCCTTATCTTTTTTACAACTTAGTATGGAAGCACCAAGGAATAAAAATAAGAGGTAACGTAATAGTCTCATGTTTAAGAAATATACTATAAAGTTACATCTTATTTTTAATAGATGTACTGTTCCTTTCAGGAGACTCTGCTAGTAGGAAAGCCTTAAATCTCAAATTCTAAACTTTCAATTATAGAGCAAGTTTTCTCCTCGTACCTCGACGAAAGTACACAGTGTGCTGTGGCTACCTGCTGCACATCTTAAATCTTAAATCATAATTCTCAAATCTTGTTATACACATCTTTTCCACGAGGTTATACACTAAAATAATTCACTTGTACACGTAATTCAACTATTATTCCACGCTAATAATGCAAATTATTTTCTAACCCTTTAATTATCAAAACAGAAACAGTTTGTTCCACGATTAGGAAATAATTAACATCATAAAGTTGACTATTCCTGAAATAACATCGAACTTAAAATTGTATTTTCGTTACCCCATGGAAGAATCTACTACCAACAAGAGAACTACTCGATTTGCCAGAAATAAAACCGAAGATATATCTAATCTTTTATACGGAAAAATACCCCCACAAGCCCGTGAACTGGAAGAAGCGGTACTGGGCGCTATATTGATAGAAAAAGATGCAATTGCGGATGTATCAGACATTCTGAAACCGGACAGTTTTTATGTTGATGCCCATTCTACCATCTTTCGTGCTATTCAAAACTTATATGGAAAATCACAGCCGATAGACTTGCTGACGGTCACTGAAGAATTGCGAAAGGAAGGAAAACTGGAAGAAGTTGGCGGGGCATATTACTTAAGTGAATTAACCAACAAGATAGCCTCTTCCGCCAACGTAGAATATCACGCACGCATTGTCATACAGAAATTCATACAACGCGAACTGATACGGATATCCAATGATATCATACGCGATGCTTATGAAGACACAACAGACGTGTTCGATTTGCTGGATAACGCGGAAAAACGAATTTATGAAATTACCGACAAGAACCTGCGCAATTCCGTTCAGGGCATAGGGCAACTTGTATCCAAATCTATTACTGAGATAGACGGGTTGATTAAACGACAGGATGGCTTGTTGTCAGACTCTGTTCCATCCGGATACTTGAATCTGGACAAAATTACGTCTGGATGGAAAGCGACGGATTTAGTCATTATTGCAGCGCGCCCATCTATGGGTAAAACAGCGTTTGTATTAAACCTTGCAAGGAATGCCGCCGTTGATTTCAATATGCCGGTGGCCATATTTTCTCTGGAAATGGGCGCCGTACAGTTGGCAAAACGATTGATTTCCGTGGAATGTGAAATCGATGCGCAGCGTATCTCCAATGGTAAAATGAGCGATGCCGAATATGCCATGATGCTGGAGAAAGTAGAACGTTTATCACAAGCTCCGATTTACATCAATGATCAGCCTGCTATCAATATTTATGAGTTAAGAGCTCAATGCCGGCGTTTACAAAACGCCCACGGCATCAAAATGGTGATTATAGACTATTTGCAATTGATGAGCGGCGGCGGTGATAAAGGTATGAACCGGGAGCAGGAAATATCCTCCATATCCCGCTCCCTGAAAGGACTGGCAAAAGAGTTAAATATTCCGGTGATTGCATTGTCACAGCTGAACCGTAGTGTTGAATCTCGGGGCGGCGAGAAAAAACCGATGTTGTCAGATTTGCGGGAATCAGGTTCCATTGAACAGGATGCGGATATGGTGATGTTCCTCTACCGTCCGGAGTACTACAACATGACGGAAGGTAACGGCGGAGTTGATTTGAAAGGGATTGCCGAAGTGATTATCGCCAAACACAGAAATGGCCCAACAGATACCATTCCGCTTCGGTTTAATAAGAATTTCGGACGTTTTTATGATGCGGACAGGCTATTGGATGAAATGCAGGAAATGACATCCTATAAAACGGTACCATCTAAAGGCAACTTTATGAAAGATGAGGATAATAAAGGTGATGATGCCTTTGATATTTTCTAAGTAAGGGTTAGGTTTTCAAAATGCACCCCAAAAATAGTTATTCTTTTACCTGTTTCAACAGGCTTTGTATTCTTTTCCGTACGAAATCAGACTTGGTGGCATAAGTCACCTTTATCATATCCTTCGTCCAGATTCCTTCCTGTATATTATAGACAAAATTTTCATCCTGCTTTTTGAAAAAAGTGTTTTTCTGTGCACTCCAGCTCAGTTGTTCTTTGATAACCTTTGCTTTCTGATCCGCAGAAAGGTTGACCTTTACTTTCTCGAAAACGATAAGCAGCATACTATCCAGTTGCTGCAGGTAAAGCTTATGACAATTAACCGAATCAGCCTTGAATTTTTCACAGTCTTTATGCTGCTGTTCCAGTTCTTTGAAAGACTCTTTTGCCGTTTGTGCCTCGGCATTCAAGGCCGTGCAAAAAACAAATACTGACAAAAAATATCGGGTTAAATTTCCCATGCTTCAAAAATAAAAAAAGCCAACCTTTGTGGTTGACTTTTTATCTTAAAAACTTGTTAAGGATAGATTAGAATCCTTTTTTAGCAACGCCGTCTTTGATTGCCTGCAATGCCTTAGCTTCACCTAATATAGCAGCCATTTTATTGCCTTTGCCATCATTTCCGGAAGCTAAATAACCACCTCTGGATGTTTTGGTAATTACCGCATCGTGCATAGGTACGTTTTTTTCTTTCGTTTTCAGGCAGTATGCCAGAATCATTTTAGATTTGTCCATTGTTGTTTGATTTAAATGATAAATAAGATGGTCAAATTTAATAAACAATCTAACAATCGGGTGGTAATCAGCTTATCATGGATTAATCTACTAACATTTACTAAAATCAGAAAAACAATACATATAACTGATTATCAATTATTTGTTTAATGTTTTGACTATTCGGCTAAAATATTGTTCATAATTTTTGTCTGATGGCGGATAGATTCCTGATGAATCGCCTCCATCATGTCCTTAACAAAGTCTTCTGTCAGCTCTTTTTTGGCTGCTTTTTTTATACGGTCATGTATAATTTCATCCCAACGGTTGGTCTGCAAAATGGTGATGCCGTTATCCCGTTTGAACTCCCCTATCTTTCGGGCAATATCCATCCGTTCACCCATTATTTCCAGCATATAATTATCTATTCTGTCAATCTGGGCACGCAAGGATTCCAGCTTATTTTCGGCATAATCGTCCAATTTGCTGGAGCGCACAATTAAAGCAGACAAAATTTCACCTAATCGTTCCGGCGTCACCTGCTGCTGCGCGTCACTCCAAGCATTGTCCGGATCGCGGTGTGCTTCTATCATCAGTCCGTCAAAATCTAAGTCCAGTGCTTTTTGAGATACAGAAGGAATCAGCTCACGGGAACCACAGATATGGGAAGGATCCACGATAATAGGCATATTCGGGTATAACCGGCGCAATTCTACCGGCAATTCCCACATTGGTTTGTTGCGGTATTTGGATTTCTCATACGAAGAAAATCCGCGGTGGATAGCACCTAATCTGTTAATTCCAACGGCATTCAGGCGTTCCATACTGCCCAGCCACAACTGTAAATCCGGGTTTATCGGATTCTTTACCAACACCGGAATATCCACGCCACGTAATGCGTCTGCAATTTCCTGAACGGAAAACGGATTTACCGTGGTACGCGCACCTATCCAAAGGATATCCACACCTGCCTCCAGCGATTCTTCAACATGTTGTGCCGTAGCGACTTCCACGGTTGTCGGCTTTCCGATTTGCTTTCCAGCACTCACCAGCCAGGATAAACCTTCCTTTCCGATGCCTTCAAACATACCCGGCCGGGTTCTCGGCTTCCATATTCCTGCTCTCAGCACATCAATTCCTATTGTTCCCAAACGGCTGGCTGTCTCTGTCATTTGTTCTTCAGTTTCACAAGAACACGGCCCGGAAATAATAACCGGTCTTTCGAAATTAAATCCCCAGTCTTTCAGCGGGATGATGTTTAAATTACTCATATGATACGATATTTACTTTTTTGTTGATAGATATTGTTCTGCTAAATTAGTTCATTTGTTTTGTTCTCTTAATATACGCCTAAAACATTAATATTTATTAATAGTTAGCTTAAAATCAGCTATTTCAGAATTTTCCTGATTTCATTGGCCTGTTTCATGAAATCCAGCAGTTCTTCATTTTTATTTTTATTAATCAGGTTTCTGAAATGGTACATTTTCTCAATGTACGTATCCATGACCTCCAGTAAATAAATTTTATTTTGGTGAAAAATGGGCGCCCACATTTCGGGGGAACTTTTGGCAAGACGAACCGTGCTTTCAAAACCACCGCCTGCCATCTCAAGAATTGCTTCTTCGTCTTTTTCCTTTTCCAATACGGTAGATGCCAGTACGAATGAACTGATGTGAGAAATATGAGAGATATAAGCCGCATGCATATCATGCTGATGAGCATCCATATATTTTAATCGCATACCTAGAACATGATATAAATTCTGTACAATGGCTACGGCATCCGCATCGCTGTTTTCTTTATCGCAGATAATGCAAACTTTATTACGGAATAAATTCGGAATAGCTGCTCCAGGCCCTGAATTTTCCGTACCGGCCATCGGATGCGAGGCGACATATCGGTTTCTGTTCGGGTGGTCTTTAATAGCGTCAATGATATGACCTTTCGTAGAACCCATATCTGTTACCGTCTGATGTGGCTGAATATGCTCCAACACCCATTTCAATTCTTCAATCAGGCTATTCACCGGAACTGTCAGAATAATCAAATCCGCCTGCTGCATGGCTTCTTCTTTAGTCAGCACTTCATCCACCAAACCTAACTGTACTGCGAGCTCGCAATTTACCTTGCTTCTTCCAACCCCAAGATAGGCCGAAGCGAAGTGTGCTGCGCGCAAATCTATCGCTGCAGAGCCGCCGATTAAACCGATACCTATGATGGCTACTTTCATGCGCTGATAAAATTAGTAATTCTGTTTAATGCTTCTTTTAAATCATTCTCCGGACTGCACAATGATATGCGTACATAACGTTCTCCTTTGCTGCCAAAAATAAATCCAGGTGTAATGAACACATTAGCTTTGTACAATATTTTTTCCGTCAATTCTTCAACATGTCCGTAGATATCGGGAATTTTTGCCCATAAAAACATTCCAATTTGTTCTTTATCATACACACATCCTAAGGCATCCATAATATGGTAAGCATAGGTTCTTCTCTTTCGATATTCATTGTTGCGCTGTACATGCCATTCCTCACTATTTGACAACGCTGCAATAGCAGCTTCCTGCAAAGGCAGGTACATACCGCTGTCCACATTGCTTTTCACTTTTAAGATGGTATCTATATAGGCTTTATCGCCGCTTACCATACCGATACGGGCACCGGCGAGATTATGTGATTTACTTAATGAATTTAACTCCAGACAGACATCCATTGCTCCCTCTGTCTGAAAGATGGAAACCGGAATACCTTCATTCAGTACCAGACTGTATGGATTGTCATTTATAATTAAAATATTGAATTCCTTAGCCACCTCAATGAGTGTCTTAAAAATTTCAGCATTTCCCTTTGCGCCTGTAGGCATGTTGGGATAATTGATCCAGAGTAATTTTGCTTCGTGTAAAGTGGCCTCATTGATATTTGTAAAATCCGGGGCCCAGCCATTTGATTCATCCAAATCATAATAAACAGGCTCCGCTCCGGCAAGGAAAGTAGCAGAGGTATAAGTCGGATAACCGGGATTTGGAACCAACACTTTATCGCCGGGATTTAAAAAGGCATTGGAAATATGTGAGATGCCTTCTTTGGAACCCAGCAACGGTAATATTTCAGCATCCGGATTCAATGTAACATCATAAATGGATTTATACCAGTTGCTCATCGCTTTACGCAATGCAGGGATACCGATATAACTTTGATACCCATGATTCTTAGGATTCTCCGCAGATTTCTTTAACGCTTCAATCGTTTGTTCTGACGGCGCCTGGTCCGGATTGCCGATTCCCAGGTTCAGAATATCTTTACCTTCCGCGCGCAATTGTGCTATCTGCTTCAACTTGGCGGAGAAGTAGTATTCATTTATATGTTGTAATTTATCTGCCGGTGGAATAATCATATTATTGTAATTTTTCGCCTTGGTTGTATTCTCCTAATACTTTTAATTCTTTTGTCAGCGGCTCAATTTCAGCCAGCATTTTATGGTAATCCTCCATTTGCTCAAATTCCAAATCCGCATACATGTAATATTGCCATTCTTCTCCGATAACAGGTAGTGACTGTATTTTGGTAAGATTGATATGGTGACTGCCTATTATCGTTAAGACTTTTGCTAAACTTCCGGGATGATGATGCGCCCTGAAACTTAGTGAGGCTTTATTAAAGCCAGCTGAACTCTCAGTAAGTTTAGTCGAATCTGCCAACACCAGAAAACGAGTGAAATTCCGTTTATTATCGTGAATATCTTTTGCTAAAATTTCCAGCTCATACAACTCCGCTGCACGCGTGCTGGCAACTGCTCCCCTGTGTTTGATATGATGTTCTTTAATTTCGCGGGCGCTTAATGCCGTATCATTGGATTCTATCAACTGAATTTCAGGATAATTATCAAAGAAACCTCTGCATTGCAGCAAAGCCATCGGATGAGAATGCACTTCATCTAAATCTTGTATGGTTTGTCCGGGTAATGCCATCAGGTTCATCTCAATCCTTAGGTACAATTCCCCGATGATAGACAAGTTTGAATTTCTGAGTGAGGCATAATTAGGCAATATAGAACCTGCCAAAGAATTTTCGATGGCACATACCGCATAATCTGCCTGATACTGTTTCATAACATCGAATAATTTCGGAAAAGAGGCACATTCTACCGTTTGAATATTATCTCCAAAAAACTGTAATGCCGCTATCTCGTGAAAAGATGCTTCAAATCCTTGTATGGCTATAGTTGGTTTCATATTGACAGTATAAAAAAAGTCCCGAATGAATCGGGACTATTTCTTTATAGTAAACTACAACATTATTAGTCCCGCCAAGAGCGAAAAAAGTAATAGCCGTAGTAAAACATTGTATTCATCAGTACAAATTAAAATAGAATTTGTTTAAAATGCAACTATTTCTGTATTAATTCATGGTTAAGCCAAAAAGTTATTGGCAAAAGGTTTGTTTTTTATGCGACATGTTTTAAAATTGCATTCCTTTACAAGTATCGTGTAATAAAGAAACAGCTTAGAAAGCACAGAAACGATGACAGAAGCACAAAAACTATCCCATTGCGATACAAAGTATCCGGTAATATTAGTCAGCGGATTAGGATTTCACGACCAAAACAGAGTATTGAATTACTGGGGATTGATTCCAGACCATCTGAAACAACATGGTTGTGACATATATACCGCACATCAGGAGGCTTTTATTTCCATTCCGGATAACGCACTGAAATTGAAATTCAGAATTCTGGATATACTGGAAAAAACAAAGAAGGATAAGATTAACATTATCGGCCACTCTAAGGGCGGGCTGGAAGCACGCTATGTTGCCAGCCGTCTGGGTATGGATGAGCATATCTCGAGTATTACCACCCTGGGGTCTCCGCACCGCGGGACACATTTAGCGGATATAATTTTGGGAAGATTACCACTGCCCAAGTTTGCCACTGCCCGTTTAGTGAACCTGTATGCTACATTGATGGGCGATAAACGGCCGGACAGCCTTCGTGCGGTGGTTCAGGTAACCACACAGGGAATGAATCAGTTTAACGAAGAAGTCCCGGATTCGTCTAAAGTGTATTACCAAAGTTACGCCAGCCATGTCAATAAGGAATACCCAAACATATTATGGAAAACGATTGCCTACATTATACGTCCCTATGAAGGAAAAAATGACGGAATGGTGGGTATAGAATCCTGTAAATGGGGTAACTACAAAGGCATCATACAATCGGGTACAGCCTCTTCTGTGAGTCATGCCGATATGGTCGGATTAACCCAGTTTTTTGGAAATCCGAACTTCGATGCACGTATATTCTTTACGGATGTCATACATGAATTAAAGAAAATGAAACATTGAATCATTCATCTTTCAAAAGCAGCCTATCCGTAAAATTGGCATTTTAATTGATATATTTGCATAAATTTTCTGATAATGCAACGATTTTATGCGCTTGGCTTGCTTCTGTTGTCCGCGGCAACCGCTTTCTCTCAAAATTATAATACGGATGCCTATACGTTCCATCAGTCTATTGTGGAAGCCCAGCAGAACATTGGTACAGAAGTTTATAATTTCAACCAAAGCGTATCAGAGCTGAACCTGAAAATACTGAAATTTGAAATCCAAAGAAGTATAACCTTTACCGATAGTCTAAAAGTATATAACAATGAAACAACATATCTGGATGCCGCAAAAAAATTGTTCCTGTTTTATAAAGACGTTGCTGAACATGAATACACTGAATTGCTGAAAATTGTAGAAGATCCGGAGCTGGAGGCTAAAGATTTCAAAGCAAAAAAAATTGCTGTTCTGTCTAAAATAAAAGTAAAAGCGAATGCCGTGTATCCGGCCTATAATGCTGCTCAGGAAGCTTATTGTAAGAAATACGGATTAAAGCTGGAGTAAACATTTCACTTAACTATTCGATAGCATTTGCGTTTCAATTTTCCTTCAAAATCAAATGGAGTTGTTTGTCTGGAAATATCTTTTATTTTTTTAGAATTCAGTTTTTCCGTATCCAGTACAAATCCTCTGTAATTCGTACTGAATATTATTACACCATTCTCTGATACTATTTCCAGACAGCGGTTGATAATAGCTGCATGATCACGCTGAATATCGAGCACATCAAGCATTCTCTTGCTGTTGGAAAAAGTAGGCGGATCCAGGATAATCAGGTCGTAAGAATTTTCCGGAACAGTTTTTAGGTATTGCAATACATCCTCCTGAATAAACTCATGTTTAATATCATCATAGAGTTTATTGTATGTAAGATTTCGCTTTGCCCAATTGATATACGTTTTTGATAAATCAACAGTCGTTATTTTGGAAGCACCGCCGGAAGCTGCATACACGGTAAAGCTACCGGTATAGGAAAAAAGGTTCAACACCCTTTTTCCGCCTGCTATTTCTCTGATTATCTGACGGGTAATACGATGGTCTAAAAACAAGCCGGTATCCAAATAATCAGAAAGATTGACGATAAAACTCAGTCCGTTTTCATCCACAATCATCTCTCTCTTTTCCTGAGTCAGTTTAGTGTATTGCCGTTCGCCTTTCTGCCGTTCACGCAGTTTCAGAAATACATGTTTTTCATCCACACAAAAGACCTGTTGAATAATCTGCAAGGAGGTTTCCAGCCACTCCGTGTATTCTTCGTCTGTCAGTTTATGTTTACTTTTGTATTCGGCCACATAAATACAATCTTTATAAACATCAATAATAAAAGGAAATTCAGGCAAATCTATATCATATACTCTGTAACACGCTACCTGTTGCTTGCGTGCAATTTTACCGATATGTTTATACACCTTCGATAATCGGTTTTCAAAAGACTGGAATTTATCGTGCAATTTATTTCTTCTTCAGGTTCTCAACAAACTGTCCGACACTCTTTCGTACAGGTTCACTCCACCATTGCTGCAGAAATGTTTTCATCTCAAAATCAGAAATGGAGCTAATGGATTTCAGCTGGTCTTGTTTTAACTGGCGTTTGGTTATGCGCCATCCTGACTGATTAAATGCCAGGTATTGTTTCAGTTTGGTTTCGGCAGCTTCCAGCACTTTATCGGCCGGCACTACTTCATCCACCAACCCAATCTCTTTAGCATGTACCGGCGAATATAATTTCCCTTCCATCAGGTATTGATAAGCAGTCTTTCTGCCTATCCAGTAACTATAAATATCAAATATACCGCGTGGTACAACAATGCCAATCGGAATTTCATTTAATCCAATCTTATAGTTTCCGTCAGCCATTACACGATAATCACAACCGATGGCTATGATACATCCACCGGCGGGTGAATGTCCGTTAATGGATGCTATCAATGGTTTATCAAAAGCGACCAGATCACAAATCAAATCCATAAAATTGCGCCAGAATTTCTCAAATTGTTTATCGTCATAAGTATACAATTCCGGCAAATCCAGTCCGGCGGAAAAGAAATTTTCTTTACCGTTTATGATCGCTCCTTCAATACTGTCGTCTTCCATAAAGTTTTTAAGCGCAATTCTCATTTCCGCCACAAACTCGTGGTTCATCGGGTTTGCCTTTTCTCTGTCCATCTGGATGATGCCGTAATTTTCTCTCTTAATCAGGTGAATGTGTGCCATGTGTATTTAAATAAATGTTTGCGTGTGAATAAATTAGAAGTATAAGAACAACGAAGATAAAGAAAAAGACAAAAAATAGTTACAACGTAATATTGTCTTCATCTAAATCCTGTTTATTTGGGATATTTTTGTGTCAAATTTCAAGAATGGATTTGAAAATACCGTATACGGGGCAAAAAAGAATCGTAATCGTCGGCGGCGGTTTTGGCGGGATAGAACTGGCCAAGGCTCTGAAGAATCAGGATATACAGATTGTATTATTAGACAAACACAATTACCACACGTTTCAGCCACTGCTGTATCAGGTCGCGACAGGCGGCCTGGAACCGGGAAGTATCGCCTATCCTTTGCGAAAATTCATGCAGGACATTCCGAATGGAATATTCCGTCTGGCAGAGGTCAAAGAGATTGATACCACTCATCAAAAAATACATACGGACATCGGAGATTTACATTTCGATTATCTGGTAATCGCCACTGGGAGTACCACTAATTTTTTTAAATTTTCTGAAGCGGAAGCAGGCAAGATGCAACAGATGAAGGATATTCCGCAAGCGCTGGATTTACGAAGCTATATTCTGGAAAATTTTGAAGAGGCTTTGCTGACATTCGATGAACTCCGGAAAGAAGAATTAATCAATATTGCAATTGTCGGCGGAGGCCCTACCGGTGTAGAGTTGGCAGGAGCCATTGGTGAAATGCGAAAAAACATTTTACCAAAAGATTATCCGGAACTGGATTTCAGGAAAATGCAAATTCATTTATTTGAAGCAGGAGATCGTTTATTGTCTGCCATGCATCCGGAAAACTCGGAGAAATCCCTGAAATATGTAAAAAATTTTGGCGTCAATGTATGGCTCAACACCATGGTAACCGGATACGACGGAAGAGAATTATCCCTGAATAACGGGAAAAAAGTAAAAACAGATACAGTTATCTGGACTGCCGGTGTGAAAGGAAATCCGATAGCCGGACTTTCTGATGAATTAATTACCGGAAACAACAGGATTGTTGTCGACGAATTTTGTCGCGTGAAAGGCTTTGAACATATTTATGCATTAGGCGATGTGGCATTGATGTCTCAGGAAACTTTTCCAAAAGGGCATCCGATGGTGGCTCCGGTTGCCATACAACAAGGGCATCTGGTTGCTAACAATATTCTGCGTGAGCTGAAGAATAAGGAAATCAGGCCGTTTGTATATCTCGACAAAGGTGCAATGGCAACCGTTGGAAGAAATAAAGCCGTTATGGAAAGTAAAGGCATCAGAATGGGAGGATTTATTGCATGGCTGGCGTGGCTCTTTGTGCATGTGATGACGCTGGTCGGATTCCGCAATAAACTCACCGTAACACTTGGCTGGTTATACAATTATTTTACGTACGACAGAACCTTGCGGTTGATTATTCGGCCATCCAAACGAAAAGAGGAATAAAAAAGCCGTCCGGAATCAGTTGGAGGACGGCTCAGAAACATAAAAAACCCATTTTAGCTTTTAGGATTATTCAGGATAACCAGTGCAGCAATAACACCTGGCACCCATCCAATTAAAGTCAGTATAAATGTAATGACAATACTTCCGCATCCTTTATCATAAACAGCCAAAGGCGGAAATAAAATGCTCAACAAAACTCTCCAGATGCTCATTTAATCAATTAATTTGAAGTATAAACAACATTTATACCTGAATTAGTTCCGGAAAGGAGTGTATTATTTATGGCGGTTTTTTAGTACCGCGAGTACTTCATTGAGCGATATATTTTTTTCTGCCAGCAAAACCAGGAGATGAAAAAACAAATCCGCTGCTTCTCCTTTAAATAACTCATCGTTACTGTCTTTCGCTTCAATGACGACTTCCACAGCTTCTTCGCCTACTTTCTGGGCTATTTTATTCAGGCCTTTGTCAAATAATAAATTGGTGTAAGAGTTATCTTTCGGGTGTAGTTTTCTGTCCAGAATCAGCGCTTCCAGATAATGCAGAAATGAAAATTCATCTTTATTCTTTTCGTACCAGCAGGTATCATTGCCGGTATGACATACAGGGCCAACAGGTTTCACTTTTATTAAGAATGTATCATTGTCACAATCCAGTTTAATATCCATCACTTCCAGAAAATTACCGCTCTCCTCTCCTTTTGTCCACAAACGGTTTTTACTGCGGGAGAAAAACGTAACCTTGTTCAGTGCTTTTGTTTTCGCCAGACTCTCTTCATTCATATACCCCAACATCAGTACTTTTCCAGTCTGGAAATCCTGAATGATGGCCGGCAATAAACCGTCCTGTGCTTTTTGAAAGTCCGCTTGCATGCTCAAAAATACGTTTTATATTCTAACGATAATTCCCTGTTCTTTTAAATATTTTTTTAAATCCGGAATCTTAATTTCACTAAAATGGAATACACTTGCTGCTAAAGCTGCATCCGCATCAGCAATTTTAAAGACATCGGCAAAATGCTGTTTATTACCGGCACCGCCGCTGGCGATAACCGGAATCATCAGGTTGTCTGAACACCACCCGATAATATCCAGTGCAAATCCATTTTTTGTGCCATCATGATTCATGGAAGTCAGCAGAATTTCTCCTCCTCCACGCTCCTGAATTTCTTTTGTCCATTTTTTGGTGTACAATGGCGTAGATGTTCTTCCTCCGTGAGTATATACTTTCCAATCATCTTCGAGTTTGGTATCAACTGCAACCACCACACATTGAGAACCGAATTGAGCGGCCAATTCATCAATAAGTTCAGGACGTTTGACGGCAGATGAATTGATAGAAACCTTATCAGCGCCGGCACTCAGCAAGTCATCTACATCTTCCACGGAGGCAATACCACCACCTACCGTAAAAGGTATATTAATGGCTGCCGCTACTTTCTCCACCAACTCTACCAGGGTCTTTCGCTTCTCCACTGTGGCTGTAATATCCAGAAAAACCAACTCATCCGCCCCCTGTTCCACATATGCTTGCGCCAATTCGACCGGATCGCCTGCATGAATCAGGTTCACAAAATTGACACCTTTAACGGTTTGACCGTCTTTAATATCTAAACAAGGTATGATTCGTCTGGTAAGCATATTCCGTTTTTATTATAAACATTTTAATTCTGCCAGTGAAATCCTTCCTTCATAAAATGCCTTTCCAACAATAGCAGCGTAGCAGCCAATTTCCTTCAAACGGGTTAAATCATCTAACCCTGAAACGCCGCCGGAGGCAATCAGATTCAACCCTTCATACGCCTCAATAATTTCCTGATATAATTCAATTGATGGCCCTTGCAGCATACCATCTTTGGAAACATCGGTACACAATACATAATCTATCCCTTCTTCAAAATAGAAATCCAGATACGAGAAAATATCTTTTGTACTGCTCTCCTGCCAGCCGTGAATAGCGATTTTATCCTTGATAACATCCGCACCCAGTATCAGCTTTTCTTCGCCGAATTCCCAAATCCAGTCAACAAATTCTTTCGGATTTTTTACCGCAAGGCTGCCCACTGTTATCTGGTTAGCGCCTGCATCAAATGCTTTCTGAGCGGCAGTTTTTGTCTTTATCCCACCTGAAAAATCAATTTTCAAGCTTGTTTTGGAAGCTATGGATTCCAATACTTTCCAGTTGACCACCTCGCCTTTTTTAGCGCCATCCAAATCCACCAGATGCAGATGACTGATTCCGTTCGTTTCAAATTCTTTGGCTACTTCAAGTGGATTCTCGTTATAGATTTTTTTAGTGTCATAATTGCCTTTCGTCAATCGAACACACTTACCGTCTATAATATCTATTGCAGGAATAATCAGCATGATTGTTATTGGTATAAAAAAGTCCGACTATAAGCCGGACTTGTAAAATAGAAAAAATATTTTTTATTGCACGATAATATTTTGAGTTGCCATTCCTTCTTCTCCGATAATGCTGATAAAATACATCCCCTTTTCCAATCCAGTCACATTAATCAGTTTCGTATTCTGACCAACTCTTACTTTCATCGCATCATTAATCAATACCTGTCCACTCACATTAAACATCTTAAGCTGATAGTCTTTGGTTTTATCTGAACTTATTTTCACTTCAAAAATCCCATTATTCGGATTGGGTACAATCGAAAATATAACATCTAATTGATTCAGCTTAACCGCTGTCAGAGACGCATTGAAATTGTTCGATATGGTGGAAGTACAAGTACTGTTTATCACTTTTACTGTATATACGCCATCTGTTGTAATTTTTAAAAATGGGAAATTAGTGGTGCTTTGTAATATCCCGCCTTTATACCATTCATAAGTTGCGCCTGCAAATATGGTGCTGCTGTAAAGGGTGTCGTTACTTTGTGTAATAGTTGGCGTTGCCGGTGTTGAATTAACAGTAACTGTTGCAATGGCTGTCTTGCTGCATGAATTTGCCGTTCCTGTTACAGTATAAGTTGTGGTGGAGTTTAACACAGGTGTTGTCGCGGGATTGCCGCTTAATCCACCTGTCCAGGTATAAGTTGAAGCGCCGCCGGCCGTCAAAGTGGCGGTTTTGCCGGAGCATATAGCAGGTGAATTTACGGTGACATTCGGCAAAGCGTTAACAGTAACCGTTGCTATGGCTGTTCCGCTGCATGAACCGCTATTTCCTGTCACCGTATAAGTTGTGGTGGTGTTTAACACAGGGGTTGTCGCCGGATTTCCACTTAATCCACCTGTCCAGGTATAGGTTGCAGCACCGTTGGCAGTTAAAATGGCTGTAGAACCTGTGCATATTGCCGGTGAGTTTACCGTTACTGATAGAGCAGAACTGACTGCAACAGTGGCGACAGCCGTTTTACTACAGCTACCCGATGTACCTGTTACAGTATAAGTGGTGGTGGATGTCAGGGCGGGTGTAGTCGCAGGGTTGCCGCTCAGTCCGCCTGTCCATGTATAGGATGTAGCACCACTTGCCGTTAATATGGCTGTTTGGCCGGAACATATTGAAGGTGAATTCACCGTAACATTCGGCAATGGCGTAACCGTAACCGTAGCAACTGCAGTTTTACTGCAACCACTTGCTGTACCTGTAACAGTATATGTTGTAGTCGCACTTAATGCAGGTGTTGTCGCCGGATTACCACTTAAACCTCCTGTCCATGTATAGGTTGTGGCTCCAGCGGCTGTTAACGTTGCCGTTTTACCGGAACAGATGGTCGGCGAATTCACTGTTACGTTTGGCAATGGTGTAACTGTCACCGTAGCAACCGCAGTTCTGCTGCAGCCACTGGTAGCACCGGTAACAGTATAAGTTGTAGTTGATGTTAGCACCGGTGTCGTCACAGGGTTACCTGATAATCCGCCTGTCCAGGTATAAGTTGTTGCACCTCCGGCAGTCAGAGTGGCGGCAGTACCAGAACAAATAGATGGAGAGTTTACTGTTACCGTTGGAAATGCATTTACCCGGATTGATTTGGTATAAGGCGCACTCGCATTTCCGGATTTGTATGCAACCAGGCTAACAGTAAATGTTCCTGATGTATTAAATACAGGCGATACGGTGGTATTCGAATTCGATGTGGAAGGTGTACCACCGTTTATTGTCCAGCGAACAGAATCCGGTGAGCCGCTGGATGCAGTAGAGGTATTAGTAAATGTGAGACTTCCGCCGACACAAACAGCTGTGTCACTTGTAGTAAAAGAAGCAGTAGCGGTTGGTGTGGAAGTAGGATTATTATACAGATTGACATTATCAATATAAATGTTATTCGCGTAAAGGCCATAATTTCTAAAAATTACCTTGACATATTTATTTATATACTGTGCAGGCAGTAATACCGAATCCTGTCTCCATTGGGTGGCAGTAGGTGTAAATCCATTCGAGGTTGCGGCAGCTGTTGCTAGTTGTGTTCCTCCTTTTTTATAAATACTTGTATTGGTTCCGCTGCAAACATCTGTAATCAGCACTTCCAGTGTATCAAATTTACTGGTACCATTTAATCGCAGATAAGGCGCATAGGCAACATCAAATTTTAACTTAGGATTTACAGCACCGTTTAGATTAATGGTGGGTGTCAGTACATCATCTTTTAAACTATTTGCATTATTATCAAAGTTGTTGTTGTACATGCTTGCAGATGATGCACCAAAGCCACCTGCACTTGCTGATCTTGACCAGTTAAAACCCGAAGCAGAAGCCAGTGTCCATCCAGCAGGCGGAAAAGTAACATTCTGAAAACCCTCCGTGAATGGAAGTGAAGCTCCTGTAGGATTTCCTACAACTATATAGCCTGTTTTGGTTAGCGTGTTGTTACCAAGCGCATTGGTTGCCTTTAAAGTTACATTATAGGTTCCTGCAGTATTATAAGTGACAGTTGGATTCTGAGAGTTAGAGGAAGCTGGAGTTCCGCCGTTAAACGTCCATAACCATGAAGTAGGCGCATTAGAGGACTGGTCGGTAAATTTTACTGAATTTCCGGGACAGATACTGGTTTTATCGGCTGTAAAATTAGCTACCGGTGGCTGTGGTGTAATAGTACAAACATTAGAAGATGCCAGTGGAAGACGGTATGTGCCATTAGCCATAGCTGTTTGGATTCTGGTCCGCTGATCCGGCGTAAACATATACATGCAAGGGTCATCTGTATAATCCATGAAATTCATGAACATATCGCCATTTGGACCATTAGAACAGGAAATATTGGGAAATGTAGGGCAATCATAATTTTCAGATTGCTGTGTGGGTGTATCATTGCAATAATCCGTACCGCAATTGGAATCGCCCCAGATATGTCTGAGCCCAAGCCAGTGGCCAATTTCGTGAGAAGTGGTTCTGCCTCGGTTGTATGGTGCAGAACCTGTTACGGTACCTATATTATCGCCAAAATAAAGGTAGCCGATTACAACACCATCATCTGTATTACTTCCTACATCACCGGCAGAAATACCGGATAATGTCGAAGCAGCGGGAAATGTGGCGTATCCCAGAGTTCCGTCTTCCAGCGGCAATACCCAAATATTGCAATATTTTGTCGGATCCCAGATTGTCGCAGGTTTTATAGTGGCATCAACATAGTCACTCAGCCAGCCAAATGTGCCGGGGTTGCTGAAACTCATTCCCTGTGCATCTACTCGGTCGATGCCGGGTTCATTCATTGTTATTCCATTCGGATTTTTCTGGGCCAGACAAAATTGAATATTAGTATTGGCTACTAATGCAGAGAATGCACCAGGAACATTTCCGACATTCAATCCGGTACCTGCATAATCTTTATTCAATACATCAATTTGTGAATTGACCTGTGCCTGTGATATATTTTGAGTGGAATTCCAATATACGACGTGTACCACCACGGGAATCGTATAATCCGTCATCATTCTTGCCTGAGGATTCTGTTGCGCTGCTAAATACTGTGTGATCTTTTGTTGAAAATCGTTTTCCCATTCCAGCGATGGAATTTTTGTCTTACAGGTTCTCTTTATTGGATTAGTTCTTGTTTCATTGCCACCATGTTTGTCTGTATTTGCAGTCGAATGGAAATGAAGAGCGGTAAAGATGCTCAACAGGATTAAAATTTTCTTCATTAATCTTTTTATTTTAGTGGTGTATAATACCTACTCCAACATTTTCTTTTTGGGAAAACACAGATAGCTATTCGTAAAAAAAATGATTAACAAATATACGAATTGTTTATGGTTAACTAAAGCACTTTAGTTGAAATATAATAGATTGATTATCAGATATTTATGAAGTTTTCTAAAATCCGGCCGCCTGTATCTGCACTCTTTTCGGGGTGAAACTGAACGGCATAAAAATTATCTTTTCGGATGGCTGCCGCAAAAGGCAGTATATAATCACAAGTGGAAATGGCATAATCATTTTTTTCACAATAGTAACTATGCACAAAATAGACATAGTCCTTTTCATCCACCCCTTCAAACAGCGGTGTAGACAATTGCCGGATGGTATTCCATCCCATGTGTGGAATCTTTGGATGATTACCCTGTTGCAGTGGTTCAGATTGAAACTTTTTAACCTTCACTGGAAAAATATTTAAACATTCCACATCACCTTCTTCGCTGTGTGAACACATCAGTTGCTGCCCCAGACAAATACCTAAAAACGGCTGTTTTAATTGCCTGATTACCTCATCCAGACGAAGTTCTTTCAAATGTTTCATAGTGGTTTCAGCGTGACCGACACCCGGAAAGATAACTTTATCAGCCATTCGAATCACTTCCGCATCATCAGAAATCACGGGTTGTATCCCGATACGGTGCAAAGCATGTTCTACACTTTTCGTGTTTCCCGCATTATATTTTATGATGACGACCTGCATTTATTGAAAACAGATTTAACTGATAATACTGATTTAAACAGCTTTTATTTTATTGATAAACTGTTGGATATCGTTTTTTAAATTGGTTGACTTATCAATGGCATTTATAAATGCAGTACCGATAATAGCGCCGTTTGAATAGTTGCATGCTGTATCAAAAGTTGATTTGTCTTTGATACCAAATCCAATTAATGTTGGATTCTTAAGCTGCATATTCTTTATACGCTGAAAATAATTCTCTTGCTCATACTGAATAGATGAATTACCACCGGTGATAGCATTGGAAGAAACGATATATATGAATGCATCGGACAGTACATCTATTTTTCGGATACGTTGTTCCGAGGTTTGCGGCGTCACCAAAAAAATATTCTGTATTTGATACTGTTTGAATTTTTCTTTGTAGAAAGTTTCGTACTCATATATTGGCAAATCCGGGATTATGACACCATCTATGCCGCAATCTTGTGCATCTTTAAGGAAATTGTCAATTCCATATTGCATAGCGGGATTAATATAACCCATTAGAACAAGCGGAATATGAATTTTTTCACGAATCTTTTTTAACTGGCTAAACAATACTTTCAACGTCATTCCATTCTGGATGGCGATGGTGTTGGAATGCTGTATAACAGGGCCGTCCGCAGTTGGGTCAGAAAACGGCATCCCGATTTCCACCACATCTACGCCGTTTGCCTGCAGTTCTTCCAGTACCGGCACAATACTGTCCAATTCCGGAAAGCCCGCCGTACAGAATACACTGAGAATATTATGCTGTTTTTGCTGAAAGAGTTCTTTAATTCGGTTCATCTGATATGGATATTACAGCTTCAATGTTTTCAAATAGGTATCTAAATCCTTATCTCCTCTTCCCGAAAGATTAACTACCACTACATCTTCTTCTTTGGCTACAATCCTGTCTAAAACGGCGATGGCATGTGCACTTTCCAGTGCCGGAATGATACCCTCAAGCCTTGAGAGCAGTAATACCGCATCTAATGCCTCATCATCTGTGGCACTCAGAAACATCGCTCGTCCGGCATCCAACAGGTTGGCATGTATTGGCCCGATTCCGGGATAATCCAAACCGGCAGAAATGGAATGCGGCTCCACCACCTGTCCGTCATCAGTCTGCATAAACAAGGTCTTGCTGCCGTGCAGTACACCCGGTTTCCCTAGTATCGTGGTTGCCGCGCTTTTACCCGAATAAACGCCATGTCCTGCTGCTTCCACAGCGACCAGTTTCACTTTATCATTCTCCAGAAAATGATAGAATGCCCCGGCTGCATTACTGCCGCCACCTACACACGCAACTACAAAATCCGGAGCTTCATTGCCGGTCTTAGCTTTTAACTGTTCTTTTATTTCTGCTGAGATAATACTCTGAAAATAGGCGACCATATCCGGAAACGGATGCGGGCCAACCACACTACCAATGATATAATGTGTATCTACCGGATTGGCAATCCAATCGCGCATGGCTTCATTGGTCGCGTCTTTCAGCGTTTTGCTGCCACTGGTTGCCGGGCGAACTTCTGCTCCCAGCATCTTCATACGCTGCACGTTGGGCGCCTGACGGGCTATATCTACTTCCCCCATATATACAACACAAGGCATACCCATTAGTGCACATACGGTAGCTGTAGCAACCCCATGTTGTCCTGCTCCGGTTTCTGCTATAATACGGGTTTTTCCCAATCGTTTTGCCAATAAAATCTGGCCAACTGTATTGTTTATTTTATGTGCACCGGTATGGCAAAGGTCTTCTCTTTTTAGATAAATATTTGTTTTAAAATGTTCGGAAAGGCGTTTTGCTAGATACAAAGGCGTAGGGCGTCCTACATAATCTTTCAGCAGCGATTGAAATTCCTTTTGAAAACTTTCTTCCGCAATGATTTGCTTATAGCGCTGCTGCAGCTCTTCTACATTCGGATGCAGCATTTCGGGAATATAGGCTCCGCCATACCGGCCGTAATAGCCTTGCTCATTCACCTGATATTTTCTGCCTGTTGTCATTTCTTTTTATTTACTGATTCCGAATAGATTCTATCAGCAATCTGCATTTTTCAATATCCTTCCGTCCGGGTTCAAGTTCCAATTTACTATTAAAATCCAACGTATGAACAGGGATATCTTTTATTAAATCGTAAATACTCGGAATATCGGAAACATCCAAGCCACCTGATAAAAACACAGGCTTCTGCAGTTGATACCGCTTCAAAAAAGTCCAATCAAATTTTTGACCCGTACCACCATATGCTGAAGATTTGGTATCAAATAAAAAATAATCACATACCTCATCGTATTCATTCAAATTGTTGAAGTCGAAATTTTCATCTATCCCGAAAGCTTTTATAATCCGGAAATCCAGCAGTTTCAGATTTTCACAGTACTCGGCTGTTTCATCACCGTGCAGTTGAATTAAATCCATTTCATATTCTGTAGAAAGCCTGATAATATCCTTAATGGTTTCATTGACAAAAACACCCACTTTCTGAACAGGAAATTCTATGGCGGCGACATCTTCATACTTCAGGGTATCCGCACAATAGCGGGAAGATTTCGGATAAAAGATAAATCCCATGTAATCAGGTTGCAATGCAGCCACTGACTGCATATTTTCCGGATACTTCATGCCACATATCTTGATCTTCATGTTTCAAATTTATTAAAAAACCCTGCAGTTTTCACAATCTGCAAGGTTAGAATAAGTTGATATATTTTAAAATTAATACCGGATACCATCCGCTCCGGTCTGTTCATATTTTTTCTCTTCTTTCTTTTTTATAATATTGGCCAGCGCTTTTTTAAATCTGGGAACGTCTTTCATCTTTGGATTTTCGCCGTATTTTTTAAAACGGTCAAAATAGAACTTAGTGGCCATCACTGCGAAAGGCGCGCAGGTATTATGATCCAATTTATTGCTAAGATTATTCAGTTTAATATTGGTGACCCCCATCCCTGTCATCGTGTTGTAGGCTACCTCTGAGTTTTTGTAATTCACTTCACGGTCGCCTTTGCAGTAACACAACTGTACCGGTGCCTGCGGTTTCCAGTCAGTGAGGCTATTCTCTTTTAGTTTCCGCGTAAACAGAAAATCCGGGGTATTCTTATAAAGTTCCACCAAAGAATCCTTCACCACCTCTGCCGGGATTTTGGGCATAATCTTATCCAGGGAATCCAATGTATTATTATAATTATTTGAATAAAATTGTGGCAGCAAGGTATCAAACGGCGGCTTAAAGATGGAATAAATGTTATCAATATCCAGCACTCTGTATGCGGTTTGGTAAGATACCAGTAAATACGGCAAATAGAATGGGCGCGGATACACCTGGAACATGTATTTTTCCTGTTCACCCGTCATATCATAAGCGCCGCTCATCGGCGAAGAGGCGGTAACCTTAAAACGCGGGTCATTCAGTTCTTCCAGGTATTTCTGCGCGGCAAAAGAAGAGTGGCCACCTTGCGAATATCCGGTCAGAAATAACTGTCCGTTCGTTTTTACACCAATCTTTTTATTCAACTCATCAATGGCGTATAACATGTAGATAAATGACATAGCCTCAGACCAGGAGTGCTGGTATAGGTGTTCTTTTTCCCCTTTCCCGATGCCGTAATAATCCGGATAGCAGGCAGCATATCCGTCTGTGGCAAATCCCAGACAAATTCCCTGCTGCGCATCTTCATCACTAATATCTCGGTGTTTATGAATCTGGGTACCGTGCCCGTACATCATAATTGGTGCAGGCTTCTTTATGTTTTTAGGTGCATAGTAGATGCCGGAACATTGAATCCAGGTGCTGTCTATCCATTTGGCGCGATAGATAACTTCATAAATGTCCACGTCATTTTTAACATGTAATATCACCTTAGGAATATGATGCTTTTTCCAGAGATCAGATATCGTTTTCTTAGTATGAGCTTTTACCAGATTATAACTGATAAGGTAATTGGTTGGGGTTGCATTACTAATTTTATCCTCTGAGTGGATGAACTTAGAAGCAAGAAGGAATACCAAAAAAACGAAAAAAGGACGCATTAAGATTTAATTTCCGGCAAGATATCACTGTTTTTAGTGAGAACCAAACGAACCGATAAATTTTAGAATAATTTAAATTGTACCTCCCTCCAATATTTTATGCTTATTGAAATCGGTAAAATGAACTTATCAATAAAACAGAAAGAATTGCTGATAATTATTATATTTATATACTAAAACCATTTCATGAGTCAGCCTGCATTTAAAAGAAATATTATAATCGCCATTCTGGCGGTCATTGCCTGCCTGTTTTTTATTATTGGACTGTTGTATGCTTCCTGTCTTACGGTGACAAAGAATCCGGGCAACTTCCCACCTTTTGTAAATACCGCTGTGTTGGCTATCGGAGGCTATTTAGCCGTAAATGCGGGTGTTGTGCTGGGGTTTACTTTCAAATCATCTGATACCAAGTATTCCATCAAATCCAACTGGAACCCATTTACCACACTCCGCGACCCCGGACCTGAAAATATACAGATTCTCGCCTGCTATTTTTACTTATTAGGGCTGTTGATTGCCATCATAACCTATGCATATGCAGGTTTCCCAACTAATAATCCTGAAAAATGTGTCCCATTGATTGAGAGCCTTTCTAATACATTCATAGGAGTTATTGCAGGTGCATTGGGTGTTGCATTAAGAGGTAAATCATAATTTGTAAGAATCTATATTCCCGTAAAACCCGAATGAATACTATCATTTCTACCATAGAGCAGGCTGAAGATTACATCAGGAACCTGAAACGCTCCAACAACAATTGGGTAAGTGATGAGACGATGTTAGACCGGCTGGAAACAACACGGACTTTAATAGAAAAGCACCAGCGCGAAGATCTGTTACCCTATTGGGGCGTAAACGCCTGCTTGTATCATATCGATAAAGGTGAATTCGGACTAGCCTGGGAAAATGCCGAACTGGCGGAAAAATACGCAGAAAAATACAGTAATTATGAATGCATTTTAAATGCATTAAGTTTGCAATACCGCGTTCAGCGTTTCTTAGGAAACTTGGAAAGAGCACAGGAAATTGTAAATAAACAGATAGAAATAGCCCTGCTGTACAAAGACCCTCATTTAATTGGAAGTGCTTATTTAAATCAAGGTGCATTATTTCATAGACTAGGACTGAAAGAAGATTGCATAGAGGCAAATGAAGAAGCAATCTTCAATATTAAAAAATCTAGAGAAACCTACTATATTTCTATGTTTCAGCTTGCCTATTCAGGAATGCTTTTAGACTTTGGTATGCTGGATAAAGCAGATAAGTATTTGCAAGATGGTTATGCCATTGCTTTTGAACAAAGCTATATCCACCAACAGGCGTTGGCAAAATCCAACTTTGGGTTTCTTTACCAATTACAAAACAAAGAGGAACTTTCCGTTCAGGCTTTTTACGAATGTATAGCATTATATACACAACTCAATAATACTTCAGATGCCATAATGGGTAAGATTATGCTGGCAGATGCATTAGTTCATTTTAACCGAACTGATGAAGCGGAAAAAATCATGAAAGAGACGATTGAATTTTCAGAAAAAAACCAGTTAAAATACAATCTGATTGGCACCTATGATGCACTTGCCAACCTGTATGAAAAAAATGGAAATTATAAGGAATCCTTGTATTACCTGAGACAACTTATCAGAGTAAAAGAGGAATATCTGAATAATGAGTCTGAAAAACGTATCCGTAACTTGGAAATGATGCAAAAGGTGAATATCCTAAAAATGGAAAAAGCCACTGCAGAACAGCTTGCCCATGCCAAGCATGATTTTCTGGCCAATATGAGCCATGAAATCCGAACACCGATTAACAGCATCCTTGGAATTTGTTATTTATTGCAACAGCAATCGCTGAATGACCTGCAACAAAATTACATCCACCGTTTACAGCGTTCCGGTGAGGGCTTGCTCGGTATTGTGAACGATATACTGGATATCTCCAAGATTGAATCCGGAAAAATGGAATTAGTGCTGCAACCGTTTTCTCTTCAGAACCTGGTTCAGGATATTTATAATGCACTGGAGCCAAAAGCCAATGAAAAGGGAATTCTGTTAAAAACAATTTTATCTACAGAAAGTGATTTATTGCTTATGGGAGACCCTGTTCGCATGTATCAGGTGTTGCTCAATTTGGTATCCAATGCCATCAAGTTTACGCCGGCTGGAAGCGTTACAATGGAAGTAAGAACAGCGGCAACAAATCAAGAAAAATTGATTATTGAGTTTATCATTTCAGATACCGGTATCGGTATTGCGCAGGAAAAAATTAACCGCATTTTTGAAAGATACGAACAGGCAGATGCCAGTATTAAAAACACTTTTGGTGGAACAGGTTTGGGGCTCTCAATATCTAGGAAGATTATAGAACTGATGCAGGGAATCATTCACGTAAAGAGTGAACACGGTAAAGGAACAGAATTTATCGTCACCATCCCGTTTGAAACCGACCATAACCCTATAAAATCTCCGGAAATTACAGCGGTGCTTCCTAAGGAATTGCTGGACAATAAACGAATTCTGATTGCTGACGACAATGAAGAAAACCGCCTCGTGGCTAAAGAAATCCTGTTACACTTTAACACAAGCATTGAGCTATTTGAAGCAGCTAACGGACAAGAAGTGTTGGACATTTTAGAAAAAAATGCGGTTGATGTCATCTTTATAGACTTGGATATGCCTGTTCTAAATGGAATAGAAACAATCTTTGAGATCAGAAAACAATCAGCTTATAAAAATATTCCTGTTATTGGAAACACGGCATCATTATCAACGTTATCCAGAGAAGAAATGTTGGCATACGGCTTTGATGATTTTTTAAGCAAACCTTATAAAGCAACTGATCTTATCCAAATAATCATTTCAAAATCAAAATAAGCTCTTTATTCCATCTTCAAGCAATTTCTTATCAAACAAAAATGTGAGTTGCTTATTAATATTCAAATCAATTTCAATTATGTTTCTGGTATAAGGCATTAATAATTCAAAGCAAAAAAAATTATCTGAATTATAAATAGTCGATTGAAAATAGATAGGAAGAAAATACGAAACCTTAATTCCACTAGTATATGTGTATGCAATACCCTTAAAATATTCGGAATTGTTAAAATATGAATTATAAGGTAAAGCACCATTTCTTTTTTCAAAATCATATACTTGTATCTCATTCGTTCTGTTATTAATCTTTACCATAAATCCTATATGAGAGCCATAATTGATATCAAATTTGCTTTTATTATCTAATTTATTAATTCGTTTAATAATCTCATCCTCAAAATTGACTAAATCGGTTAAATCAAATTTTATTCTCTTTTTATTTGCTAACGTTGCAATTACTACTCTTTTGCAGGCATATCCGTATTTGTAAATAAATATTCCAGAATTATTCATAATGCAATTGTCATTACACAATTTCCAGACATTATCTTCAATTTTTTTAACTGAATAAACCGGTAATTTATAAAATTGTGCAGCCAAAGTAGCATCTGTTTTATTAAACCAATTATTAGCAAATGGGAAAGGAAATTGTTCGTGATCACCACCTTTATACTCATCCATTAAAAGAAATAAGCCATGAGAAAGCTCATGTAAAAATGTTCCAAATGAATAATACTCAGAAGTTGAATATTTATTCCCAATTGGTCCAGTAGTCCTGTCTCTGTCACTAACGGAGTGTAATATCATTTTCGATTGTGCAAAACTTATATTTTTACTGTTTCTCGGCTTCGTGTAAATACGATAGTCTGAAGGAACAGGATTAACATAGAAATTAAGCAAATTCCTGAATTTTCTTAATAATGATTCTTTTTGAATGGAATTATGAATTATAGAACAAACATGATCATAGAACTTAATCTGTAATTTTTCACACTCATTGGCATTTATATCTTGCTTACAAACCATTTCAAAATCAGGTATAATGACACAATTCATTGCCACGTTCCTATTTGAGACTATATAGACAGGAACAGGAAGGCATTCAGACGAATCCGATTGAATAGCTTTAAAATATGGTCTTGAAACAAAACTAACTGAATGCTGATAACTGTATTTTGAGTAAAACACTTTAAAAATATAATTTATATATTTATTCTCTGGATAAATCTCTGATTTCTTGTAAAGGATTGGAAAAACTAAATCATTTCGTGACCACGAATTTAATTCAATATAATTTGGATTAACAACGGGATTCCCGTCGTCATCAATATCAAAAACGGCTTCTAATAAAACAATCCTTTTTACAGGACCACCCCCAACTTTATCCAGATAAAATGTAACATACTCCTTGTCATCTTCCTTACTGGAAGGATAAAAAGGATAGTGTATGGCTATTGTTTCAGGTGCCAAAAATTAATTATCAAAATAATTAAAAACTATTTTTTTCTATTATTCGTCTTTTTAGGAACAGGTTTAAACATATTATTAGGCGGCTCTGGTGAACCTCCACCAATAATAATGGAGTTTTTGGTAACAGCCTTTGATTGTTTAAATTTTGATCCTGAATATTTCATCGTTGGATTCGGTTCAAAATATGAAATTCGTACTGTTTTAATTCCATTAGGTTTAGCCCACGTTCCATTTCCTAAATAATCGGCAACATCAAACCTGAACCTGATTCTGTTACTATGAATTTTATCTTCATCATCACCGGGTTCATCATAAACACAGAAAACGACAAACATAAAATAATTTAAACCACTTGTTTCTATATATCCAATTGTTTGAGCCGAGGCTGAGAATTTAATTTTTTCTCTTCCCAAAGCAGGCGTTGCAGGATCTGGACCAACACCATCTTTAAGTTTTACAAAAAACTTGTAGCCACTAGGAATTGCTGAACCTGTGTCATTAATAAAAATAAATTTGATTGCTTCGATTGCCATAATTTTAGATTTTATAGTTTTAAATATAGTATCTATTTTTTAACCATGCAAATATATTTACCTTATCGTAAGAATAATTTACAAATGTTTAAAAGGTAGTTGTATTGAGTAAGCGGTATTACTCCTCGTTCATATACGGGTAAGTATAGTACTTCGGCGGCACAAAGTTTTCTTTTACGGTGCGCGGAGAAATCCAGCGAAGCAGGTTCAGTTTGCTGCCGGCTTTGTCGTTCGTGCCGCTCTTTCGGGCGCCGCCGAACGGTTGTTGGCCAACTACAGCACCGGTGCATTTGTCATTCACATAGAAATTACCGGCACAGTTGGTTAATGCGCATTTCATTTTTTCCAATGCATAAACATCCTGTGCTATAATAGCTCCGGTCAGTGCATATCCGGAAGTAGTGTCAATTAAGTGTAATACCTCATCGAATGTTTCATCCTCGTACACGAAAATCGTAAGCACCGGCCCGAAAATCTCTTCCACCATCGTCACGGATTTCGGGTCTTTGGTCAGTATAACGGTCGGTTCAATGAAATAGCCCTTTTTCTTATCATACCCGCCGCCGTACATAATGATATTATTCGGATTGGCTTTAGCCTGATCTATATATTTCGTAATACGTCTGTAAGCATCCTCTGAAATAACCGCCCCCATAAAGGTGGAAAAATCTTCCGTATTACCCACTTTAAACGTTTTTAAAGCTTCATACATCTTCTCCCAGGTTTTATCCCACAATGATTTTGGAATATACGCCCGAGAACAGGCGGAACATTTCTGTCCCTGATATTCAAACGCCCCTCTTAAAATCGCAGTTGAAAAAATATCAATATCTGCGGAAGGATGAGCCAGCGTAAAATCTTTTCCACCGGTCTCTCCTACTATTCTGGGGTAGGTCTTGTAGGTGTCTATATTATGTCCTATCATCTTCCAGAGTTCCTGGAACACAAATGTTGAACCGGTAAAATGCACCCCTGCGAAGTCAGGATGCGACAAAATGATTTTAGACGTTTCGATAGGTTCCGTATAAATCAGATTTATGACACCATCCGGCAATCCTGCTTCTTTAAAAATCTCCATAATCGTCCAGGCTGAATAGATTTGAAAATGGGAGGGCTTCCAGACCACCACATTCCCCATCATAGCAGGTGCTGCACACAGGTTGCCTGCAATTGCAGTAAAGTTGAACGGTGTAATGGCATACACAAATCCTTCCAAAGGGCGGTATTCCACCGTGTTGCGAATGCCGGAAACTGAAATCGGCTGGTCACCATAGATTTCATTGGCATAATAGACGTTGAAACGCAGGAAATCTGCCAGTTCACAGGCTGCATCTATCTCAGCCTGAAATACATTCTTAGACTGCCCCAGCATGGTAGCTGCATTGATACTCGCCCGGTAAGGTCCTGAAATCAAATCGGCAGCTTTCAGAAAAATGGCTGAACGGTCTTCCCAGGGTGTAGCCGCCCATTTCGTTCTCGCATTCAAACAGGATTCAATGGCGGCATGTACATCCTTGCCGTTACCTTGATGGATGTGGGCAATTTTATGGTTCAACTCATGCGGCGGAAACAAATCCAAGGTATTATTACTTCTGATTTCTTTGCCGTGAATCACCTGAGGAATGTCATAAACTGTATTTTTTCTCCGCTTCAATTCATCTTTCAGCGCTGCGCGTTCCTTGCTGCCCGGCAGATAGCCGAGGATTGGTTCATTTTGGGGAAGGGCAATCTTTAATACTTTATTGGACATAGTACCTTATTTTGAATAACTTAATACATAAAACAAAGTTAGTAATTTATAGTGGAATACGTCTCGGTAGAATGCCTGTCTGGTAAGTTATACTAGACGTCCGTTTTTTATTGTTTATAAAATCTGATTATTCATTTCTAAAGAACACTACACCGTTGTATTCTTTTTCAAAATCTTTCAGATTCCTGGTTATTATTTCAGGTGTATATTCCAATTGACTATTAAAATAATCGTCGACTTTTTCTATCAGGGTATTTATTTCCGGACGATCGAAATACAAGCGCCCTGTTCTGCGAATCAGAAAATCAGAAGCATTCATGGTTAGCTCATTTTCCAGACAGTATTCTGCTTCTGCCAAAATCAAATCATTTTTAAAATTGGTTTGTGCAGATGCCAGCACATATTGCGTATTGCTTCCATATTTCAACACCAGGTCATATACATCATCCAGGTAAAACTGTTTAAAATCTTCCTGTAGTTCTCGGGCGAATTCAGCCGGGTATTTATCGAGATTGCCGCCACTAAGTTCAATTTTATCGGTAATACAGGGCTGGAATGTTCTACCTTCTTCCAGTTTGAGCTGCTTGCAAACTACATTGACCGAGCGTTCTGCCATCTTGCGGAATCCGGTTAATTTACCTCCTGCTATAGAAATCAACCCCGAATCAGAAATGAAAATTTCATCTTTCCTAGATAAATCAGACGGTGATTTTCCCTCTTCATGAATCAGCGGACGCAAACCTGCCCAGCTGGATTCCACATCATTAATATGCAGAGAAGCACTTGGAAACATAAAATTGGCAGCATCAAGAACATACTGAACATCTTCCCGGGTGGCAAACGGAAAATCAGTATCTTCATTATAATTGGTATCCGTAGTGCCAATATAGACTTTCCGGCCACGAGGAATGGCAAATATCATCCTGCCATCCTGTACATCAAAATATACAGCCTGATGTATCGACAGTTTATCTTTTGATATCACGATATGAATGCCTTTAGTAAGATGCAGCCTTTTTTTATTGAGTGATTTGTCTTTTTTCCTTAATACATCCACCCACGGGCCACAGGCATTGATGACTTTTTTAGCTTTGATATAAAATGTCTTTCTGCTTAAAACATCTCTGCACATTGCACCTGCAATCTTATTGCTTGCATTATGGGTAAAGGACTCAAAAGAAACATAATTGATACACAATGCGCCCCGTTCCACCGCCGATTTCATAACTTCAATCGTCAAGCGCGCATCATCACTCCTGTATTCCACATACATACCGCCGCCTTTCAGGATATCCTGATTTAGAAGGGGTTCCTTTTCCAGCGTTTCCTCTTTGGAGAGCATATTTCTGCGCTCTTCTTTTTCTACGCCCGCCAGACGGTCATAAACATACAACCCCAAAGATGTGGAATACTTCCCTAACGATCCGCCTTCAACAATCGGCAGCAGCATACGCTCAGGAATAACTATATGTGGTGCATTTTTATATAAAATAGAACGCTCCTGGCCTACCTCCCGCACGATACCGAATTCCAGTTGCTTGAGGTAGCGTAACCCTCCATGAATTAATTTGGTGGAACGAGAACTGGTGCCGGATGCAAAGTCTGACTTTTCAATCAAACATACTTTTAATCCACGTGTAATAGCATCTAACGCAATGCCGGCACCTGTTATGCCGCCGCCTATAACCAATAAGTCAAATGAATCGTTTTGCAGTTGCTGAATATACCGGGTTCTGTTACGTGCGGAAAAGGGCATAAAATAACTTTACAATTTTATCTAAAGATAAGTGAAAGTGATGCAACCTTGTTTTGATTCAACGCAAAATATTTCTTTAAATAATGTTATCTTAAACTAATTTCATCGGCATTATGAAATATAAGAAACTGAATGCAGGAAAGATTATAAGGTAGCCATATCAATCACAAACCGGTAACGAACATCTCCTTTCAGCATTCGTTCGTACGCTTCGTTTATATCTTTCATAGCAATCACTTCCACGTCACTGACTATATTATTTTCGGCACAATAATTCAGCATTTCCTGGGTTTCCGGAATACCGCCAATCAGTGAACCGGCAAAGCTTTTGCGGCCAAAAATGAGATTCATGGCAGGAATGGTAGCCGGAACCGGGGGGACACCCACGCAAACCATTGTTCCGTTTGTACGTAACAGGCTCAGGTAAAAATTATAATCATGTTCTGCAGAAACAGTGTCTAATATAAAATCAAAATAGCCGGTGACAGATTTTATCTGCTCCGCATCTGTAGTGAGTACAAATTTGTGTGCGCCCAATTTCTTTGCATCTGCTTCTTTTGCTGCAGTATGACTCAGCATGGTGACTTCCGCACCCATCGACACGGCCAGTTTCACTGCCATGTGCCCCAAACCACCCAATCCCAATACGCCAACCCTTGTACCGTTTCCAACTTTCCAGTGGCGCAGCGGCGAATAGGTTGTAATACCTGCACAAAGTAAGGGCGCCACTCCCTCCAGTGGCAGTTTATCAGAGATATGAAGTACAAAATCTTCGTGCGACAAAATTGATTTACTATAGCCTCCATAGGTATTACCACTGCCGTCTCTTTCCACTCCGCCATAGGTAAATACCGGACCTTCCGCACAATATTGCTCCAAACCCTGCCGACAATTATCACAGGTACGGCAACTATCCACCATACATCCGATACCGGCCAGGTCGCCCACTTTAAATCTGGTCACTGCGGAGCCAATTGCAGTTACTCTGCCAACAATTTCATGGCCGGGAACAATAGGAAAAACGGACATGCCCCAGTCGTTACGCGCAAAATGAAGGTCGCTGTGGCAAACCCCGCAAAAGAGTATCTCTATCTGTACATCATGTGGTTTTGGATTTCGCCTGTCGATGGTATAGGGAACCAAAGGTGTGGTGGCGCTGAGCGCTGCATAAGATTTGGTAGCGGGCATAGTATGTGAGTTTAATAGTTAATGATAACAATCAGTCATGATAAATATACAATAATAAGACGGATTGTTTCAAACAGCAAAAGTATTTATAAAGTTTTCCGGTAACGCACGTATTTTTCTGGCAATATAATCATAATAGACACAGCCGCTTCTGACTATAGCCATTGTTTTACCATTCTTTTTCTTAAAGTTGAAAACAACATCAAAACTGCACTCTGACAAGTTGGTTACCCCCACATCACAAGTTATTTCATCTCCTAAGAAGCCTTCAGAGGCATACTGAATGGAATGATTGGCTACAATTGTTCCTTCCATTTTTTCAAAATTATTTTCCGTCAATTTCAAATGTTTGAAAAACGGAGAACGTATAGCATTGGTAAACACCAGAATTCGTTCATTGCCCATGTGATTAGCCTCGTTAATATCCTCTGGACCAATAGTAAAATAACTGGTAAACAATATCTTTTCCGGCAAATCAATTTTGACGCGTTCCATACACAATGATACTAAAAAATTCCTGCAGCTACCTTTCGGTTTATTCAATAACCATCCGGGCGGTATAATTCCCTTTCTCCGTATTAAACTGCAACTGATATATGCCCTTTGCTACCAACGGATAGTGTAAGACAATAGAACGCTGGTTATTGAAATTTTGTGCATCAACTATTTTCCCGGTCACATCGATAAGTTGTAAATGACCTTTGGAATAATTTTCACCTATTTCCAACGTAAAAGAACCATTGGATGGATTCGGAAATAAATTTGCTTTCAGAATAGACAGGTTTCGTACAGATGTTGTAACATCCAATGCACCACAGGTGATTATCTTAGATTGCAGGGTATCAATGGCAGACAGGTTAGATGCTACATTGCTATAGTAGGTTGTAATGGCAGCACATTCCCTTTTCGTCCAGAAATCCAACCACGGCTTTAGAAGCAAGATGACTTTATTCTTCTGGTCAGCAGAAGGAATATAGGTAGTGCCGGCACAAGCCACCGTTTCACCTAACTCGCAAGGCGTTTTATTTGGGTCTCCGAACTGACAATGCGATGCGCCGATTATATTGGCGAAAAATTTGTATTCAGAGTTTAAGTTGTTATACATAAACCGGCTGTTACCAATCGGCGGAGCGACACAATCTTTGGTTCCGGTAAAAACCAGTGCCGGCCGGGTACAATTCTTTGCGGATTGAATGGCGGATTCCGTTATAAATGTTTCCGCTGCTGAAAAATTAAAAAATGTTGTGATATCCCTTACATTTTGCATACCCAAAAACGATGCTCCGCCACCCATAGAATGGCCACCTACTGCCGTGTAGCCATTGGTCTTGCCATATAAAAAAGAAGTAGCTGAATCTCCATAATTTCTGAAAGCACGTGCAACAAATACCTCATCCTTCCCAAAATCGCTGTGATTGGGAGGCACACCTTCTTCCGTTCCAGGAAATGCGACAATATATCCATAAGGTACCAACGCTTCTACCAGCCACTGATAAGCCAAAGATGACATTACAAACCCGTGGCCGAATGAAACCACCGGAAATTTATTTCCATCATCAACAATTGGCGCATCCAAACCGGTGGAAGTGGCAGGATAATAGACAAATGTCAGAATACTGCGATTGCTCCTCGATTTATCTATTAAAATAAACTTCTTATTTCCAATAGAGTACTGAGCAAAAATACTGACAGCAATCATTAATGATGATAAAAGTAAAATTGATTTACGCATAAAAAATTAATTTTTTTCCAAACAAACGTTTGGTAAAAATAAAAACAATTTGTCATACTGTAAATAATTATTTTACAGAAATGTTCAATTCATCAGCATTCTTGCCTGAATCGGAATATCAATGGAACAAAAGTCTTGTTGCAGGTATTTGTAGTAAGCTGTTATAGCAATCATACCTGCATTATCTGTACAATATTGAAAATCAGGTATGTATGTATTCCAACTATAATTCTCACCTAACCGAGTTAATTGTTTTCTCAATTCAGAATTGGCGCTGACTCCACCCGCAATGGCTATGTCCCGTATACCTGTCAGCTGCGCTGCTTTTTTGAGTTTATTCATTAAAATCAGTACGATAGAATGTTGTACAGATGCGCAAATATCATTCAAATGATCCTGAATAAAAGACGGATTGGCTTTAACTTCCTTTTGCAAAAAATACAAAATATTCGTTTTAAGCCCGCTGAAGGAAAAATTTAATCCTTCGATCTGAGGTTCAGAAAACTTATAAGCGGCTGAATTTCCCGATTGGGCAAGTTTATCAATCAGTGGGCCGCCCGGATAAGGAAGATTTAGTAGTTTGGCTGTTTTATCAAATGCCTCACCGGCCGCATCATCAATGGTTTCACCCAACACTTCCATATCAAGAAAATCATTTATCAAAACAATCTGTGTGTGACCGCCGGAAACGGTAAGACATAAAAATGGAAAGGATGGTTTTGGTTCATCAATAAAATGTGCCAAAACATGCGCCTGCATATGATGTACATCGATCAGAGGTACCTTCAAAGATTGTGCGAATGATTTGGCAAAAATACCTCCGACCAGTAAGGAACCCATTAAACCTGGGCCTCTTGTAAATGCCACTGCAGAAATATCATTTTTGTGTATACCGGCCTTTTTTATTGCTTCTGCCACAACAGGTATAATGTTCTTTGTGTGTTCACGGCTCGCCAGTTCGGGTACTACCCCACCATATTGTTCGTGTATTTTCTGGGTAGCGGTAAGGTTAGAAACGACAGTGCCATTTATACATACGGCAGCAGAGGTGTCATCACAGGAAGACTCAATCGCTAATATGACTATATCGGGCATAATTATTGCTTAAATTCTCGTAATTTTGTCACTTTTAGATAGCTGTTGAAGAAATTCCTTAAATATACCTTCCGAACACTGTTAGTCATCGTACTGATATTGCTGCTTTTATTCGTTTCCACCTTTTATTTAATCCAACAGCCTAAAGTACAAACCTATCTGGTTCACAAAGTAAGTGAATATTTATCAAAAGAATTAGGCAGTAAGGTAAAAGTAGATTCCGTCAGTATCCGTTTTATCAGAACCCTGGATATACACGGGGTATATTTATCCACCCTGAAAGATAAAAACGACACCCTTTTGTATGTAAACAGATTGGGTGCGGATATGATGCTGGGAAAGAACCTGATAGAACAAATCACCCACTTGCGTGACAAAAAGATCTATATTGACAATATCAGTTTAGATGGAGTAAGGCTTAACGGGTATCGGGGCTTTAATGACAGCCTTTACAACTATCAGTTTATTTTGTCAAAATTAGCTTCCAAAAATAAAAAGCCGTCCGACACTGCAAAAAGCGCTTCACCATTAGAATTAAAACTGAATAAACTGACGCTCACAAACGGAAACATTATACTGGACGACCATTTTAAGGATAAACGATTCGATATACAATTTACCAAGGTATTTATTGATTTACGAGAACTGAACTTTAATCATTTAAAGATAGATGCGAACAAAATTGAATTGACTGACCCTTATTTTAAACTGACACAATACAATGAAAAGCAAAAGAAACCAAGCGGCAAACCCGGCAAAGGTTTTGATGTACAGGGATTAGGAAAAAAACTCAATATATCAGTTGATAAATTGACGATTGCGAATGGCACTCATTCCATGGACTTTCGACATAAAGACCAAAAGGCCGGGACTTTCCTGATCAGCAGGATGAATATTCACAATATTCAACTGGATTTCAGGAACTATCGCTGGGATTCTACGGGTATGCATGTTGATATGAAACGCCTCCAAACATTGGCAGACAGTAATGCGAATGTAAAAAAACTGGAAGGCATCGCCTTACTGGATAATGGCGGTATCTATCTGGACAATGCGGATATAGCATTCAATGATTCCAAAATCAAAGGAAATTTATCTATCCAGTTTTTAGATGAATGGCGTTCATTCGGTGATTTCCAAAACAAAGTCATTCTGAAAGCGGACTTAAAAGAAGTGTATGTAAAAGCTAAAGATATAGGTGTTTTCGCTCCCAAGCTACTGAAATATCTGCCACCATCTGTAGATATGCACGGTTATATCAAAGGAAAATTAGCAAACCTGCGCGTAGATGAGTTATTTTTAAAGACAGGCAAAAAGACGGTGGTTAATATCACGGGAAATATAAAAGGATTACCCAACATCAATCAAACCTTATTCGACATCAAAGCCAACAACATCACAACATCCACCGACGATTTAAAAACCCTTCTTCCTGCTGTAAAAATACCAGAACAGCTGAAAAATGCCGGTATCATAAATTTCAAAGGTTCGTATTTTGGATTTATCAACGATTTTGTCGCCCGCGGCAATCTGACAACCACCAATTTAGGCAGTATAACTACAGATGTCAGAATGAGTTTTCCGAAAGGAAAAGCTCCTAATTATTCGGGTACTATTCTGGCAACCAAAATCAATGTTGCCGAACTGACCGGCAATAATAAATTATTTGGCACTGCTGATGTAGATCTGAATGCCAATGGAAACGGATTTAATGCCAAAGACCTCAATACCAAATTAACAGGCACCATCCGTAATTTTTATTTTAACGGATTTGTTTTCGACAAGATAAAAGTAGATGGATTGCTGGATGGCAAGAAATTCAAAGGAAAAGCATTTTATGATGATAACTGCTTACTCATAGATTTCAACGGCAGTGCTGACTTTAATGAGAAACTACCGAAATTCGACTTTGTCACCAGTATTAAAAATGCTGACCTGAAGAAGCTTAATTTTACCAAAGACACCCTGATGATTTCTCTAAACGGAGAAGTGCATGCAATAGGCAACAGTATCGAAAATCTGAAGGGAACTGGAAAATTCAGCAACCTGATTCTTCAGAATGCAAAAGATATCCTTGTATTATCTGATGTAGATATTGACCTGCAAAATGACGGTACAACAAAAAATTACACCATCACCTCAGACCAGTTTAATGCCAATTTCTCCGGCGCATTTGACCCTGTATCACTTGTTCCTTCCATGAAAGTTTTCCTCAGCAATTATTCCAAACTGATAAAACCGACGGAAAGGGATTACAAACTCAGCAAGCCGCAGCAGGTGGAAGCCAGACTTAATTTAAAATCCGACTTTGGTTTGTTTAAGGTATTTGTTCCTGACCTTAAATACATCAGTGAGCTGGATTTGAATGCCAGCGTAAATACGGAAGAGAACCTCTTTGAAATCAATGCCAGAATGGATTCCGCCAATTTTAAGAGCATCGCGTTTAACCATATTGGCTTATCGGGAGACATACAGGACAGGGACTTATTGCTCAACAGCGAAATCAAAAAAATACAATCCGGAAAAACGGTAATTGACGATATTCATATCGGGCTAAACAGCTCTCTGGAACAATTACTAACCCATCTCAATATTTCGAGTGACACCGCTGATAATGCGGTACGATTACTGTCAACTTTAGACTTCAATAAAGATACCATTACCGCAAAAATCCTGAACTCAAAACTTATGCTGAATAAGAAGATATGGACCGTACAAAAAGAAAACGAGCTGGTAATTATTGACAGTATTTTCATAGCCAAAAATTTCTCGCTGATTCAGGATAAACAGAAAATCAACATTCAGAACGGACGGAATACATTATCTGATGCAAAAATCAATATCGAAAACTTAGACCTGACAGATATCGGGCAACTAATCGATTCAACAGGTGCGATTCGCAACGGAAAACTTTCAGGTACGGTTAATCTGAAAAACATCCTGACCAAATTACAGGCAAACGCCGATATCACCATCAACGACCTGCAGGTTTTGGATTACAAAGTAAAATATATTGGCCTCGATGGTGTCTATGGCAGAAACGGTAAAAAAATACTGGAAGCTGGCGGTACCATCGAAGACGACAATTACCAGCTGTCTTTTGACGGAACTTACGACATGCAGGTGCAGGGAAAAGAAAATTTAGATGTGAATGCGGACATCGAAAAAGTCAACCTCAACTTTCTGGAAGCACTGCTAAAAAAAGAACTGCTGGTACCAAGAGCATATGTGAAGGGTAATGTGAAAGTAACGGGAAATATAAAAAAACCGATATTGCTGGGTGAAGCACAGATTATAGATACCGCTGAATTAAAAATGCGTTATCTCGGTACCACATTTAAACTAGTGAATGAGGAAGTAAAGCTTACGCAAAAAGGGTTTGATTTCGGAGAAATGACCGTGTATGACAACTATGGAAATACCGCTTTGGTTTCCGGTAAATTACAGCACACCGGATTTAAAAATTTTAAAGCGGAGAATGTCAATTTCAGCGCTCCTGCCGGCTTTAATTTCATGAATATCACTTATGACGACAATCAGGATTTTTATGGCAAGGTATTTGCCAGGGGCGAAGTGAATATTTCAGGTTTTTTCAATGATTTATTTATTGATGTAACCCGAATGGAAACAATGAAAAATACAGAATTCAATTTACCGGTTTCAGATAAGGCGGCTGACAAAGGATACAGTTTTGTGAAATTTGTCGATCCGAAAGACACTATAAAAAAAATAGACTATAAATCAAAAATCAGCGGATTAAATTTGAACATGAATATTACGGCAACACCGGATGCTGTTGCAAATATCATTCTCGATCCGTCCTCCAATGACAAAATAATAGGTCGCGGCGAAGGCAACCTGAACCTCACCATGAACAAAAAAGGAGAACTGAATATAGAAGGAACGTACAACCTGACGGAAGGAAAGTATGATTTTAATTTTCAGGGCATTTTGAATAAAACATTTAATGTAAGAAAGGGCAGTACTATTAATTTCAACGGCGACCCGCTGAAGGCGGAATTAAACATCGTGGGGCTTTACAATGTAAAAGCCGCCTCCGTACGAAATATTGTGGACAGTAATTCAACCATCAAAAACAGAACCTTCCCTATTGATTTGAATCTTTTGATTACAGGCACTCTGGAGAAAACCAAAATCGGCTTCAGAATCGCACCCACTGAAGGCTCCGCCTCAGCTCAGTCCGATGAACTGATGCGAGTGCTGGATGAAATTTCCAAGAATGATGCGGAAGTAGACAAACAAGCCGGAACACTGTTGTTGTTCAGTTCATTCTGGCCGCTTGGTACGGCATCTGATCAAAAATTTCAGGCGTATTCTAATACCGTAACACAACTTCTGACGAGCCAGATTTCCAAGCTGTTATCGCAGGGCTTATCGCAGGTTATAAAAGGCGCATCCATTGACTTACTGCTAAGTGACCTCGAATCCAAAGAATCCAGGAACTTCGGCTTCAGCTACAAGCAGGAATTACTGGGCAGCCGTTTGATCTTAACGATAGGTGGCAATGTCAACTTTGGTAATGCCAATAATACGGTTGCAAATACAACAACCGGACAAACCACGAATAACACAGGAATAGCAGGTGACTTTCTTTTAGAATATCTGGTTACACCGGATGGAAGAATCCGATTGAAAACCTATGCCAGAACTACTAATTATACCACGGATATCATCAACCAGGACAGGGTACGAACCGGCGGTGCGATTTCATTCCAGAAAGATTTTGACAGCTTAAAAGAGCTATTCCGTCCGAAAAATAAAAAAGACAAAAAACCAAAAGAAACACCAGTTGACACTTCGTCCATTAAGCCAATCAACCTGTTAGAAGATAAAATAAAATCTAAAGAAAGATTTGATGAACTGTTCCAAAAGAATCTTTCATTTACATCAAAAGGGCAATAAATCAAGCAGACTGTAAATGTGTTATCGCAACAGATAGTGTTCTCCGCGTTCATCCTTGTCATACAGGATTAATCCAAGCTTAGCCAGTTTAACAAGCATCACATTTGCCCGTTGAATGGAAATATTGAGTTGCTGTGCCAGTATTTTTGCGGTAATAGTTTGTTTTATCTTCAAATATTCCAGTACAAATCGTTCTTTAGTGTCCAGTACTGTTGAATCCTCCTCTCCGTCTTCCAGTTCCAGCATCCGTTGTGTTTTTTTGGATGCTATTAGCGTTTTGTCAATACTTCTCATATACAATTGCCATTCACCATGATCGTCCTGTGCAAAATGTGGTTTTCTCAAACTATTATTCACAGTTGCGACTACGATCGAGCGTAAATCATCTGTTTCATATACTGTAAAATCCACATCTACCGGCGGTTCGCAAAAATGCTCTGCCGCTTCATGAATCATGTACATTTCTTCTTCAATATCACAACCAATCAACGTACCGTTATCCTTAACCCCTATCAGTAATTTGCCACCTCTGTTGTTGGCAAAGGCGGCCAGAGTGCGTGCTATCTTGCGCTGACTCGTAATGGCCTGTTTGAAATCCAGCTGCACACCCTCCCCTTTGGAGATCATCCGTTCCAGCTCATCAATATCATATTTTATTTCTGGAGAAAATTGCATGATCTGTATTACCGTTGCAATGTATAAAAGTTCATTTAAACAAAAAACATAGAATTTTATAATTAAATACCTATTTTTACTTACTTACAAGTGGATTAATCAGCTATGTTAGAATCAGTAATTCCCAAAATAAAAGACTGGCCAATCAACCTGATAGCCAAGAAAAGGGACAAAATATTACAGGAAACTATTTCAGAAGCGGTATTAGAATTCAATAAAGCAAACCCAACGCTGAACGCGTTGCGCAACCAGTTACAAAAAACACTTTACCTCGAACATATTCGTATTAAAAATGACCCATGGGAAGTGGACCCTGAGGATGACCGTGAATTTTGGGGAGACATAAAAAAAAGGCTGCTAAGGGCGGATCCGGCGCATAATGATGAAGATATATCAAGGGAACAGCATCAGGAAATGCTGCAGGATATCATGTCGCGGTATGCCAATGAAATTATCGGCAATTTCATCCCCAATTTATTCTGGTTTGCCCGGCAGATTCTGCGTCGCTTTTTCGCGCGTCTGTTCAATGCTCATTTCGGGGGCTTTAAAGGGCTTTTCAATCCAGAGGAAAAGCTGAAAGACAAATTGGTTGTTTCCGGGCCTGTGGAGAAACTGCGTACACTGGCCACTAAAGGTACCGTTATTTTAGTTCCTACGCATTTCAGCAATCTGGATTCCGTAATCATTGGTTTCGGAATGGATTATATCGGTATGCCGGCATTCCAATACGGCGCAGGGTTAAATCTGTTTAACTCGAAATTTTTCAGTGTGTTCATGGGTAACTTAGGCGCTTATAAATTAGACAGAAGAAAAAAGAACCCTATTTATCTGGAGACTTTAAAATCGTTTTCCAAAACAAATGTTTTGGCGGGCGCGCATACCATCTTTTTTCCCGGCGGTACCCGTTCTCGAGCCGGAAATATTGAGACAGATTTAAAACTTGGACTTCTTGGCACAGTTGTGGAAGCACAACGCATCCATTATGAAAAAAATCCGGCAAATCTGGCACCTAAAATATTTATCGTTCCGCTCACTATCAGCTATCACTTTGTTTTGGAAGCCTCTTCCCTCATTGAAGAACAATTGAAACGAACGGGAAAAGAGCAATATCTTGTTTACGACAATACACAAACTACCGGTAAAGCTATCTGGAAGTTTTTCTGGGAGACTTTTTCCAAGTCAACAGATATTACACTCTCCATCAGCGAGCCAATGGATATTTTCGGCAATGCGGTAGACAACGACGGGAACAGTCTGGATAAAACAGGCCATAAACTGGAAATCAGAAATTATTTTGTCAATAAAGGTCAATTAAAAGCCGACGACCAGCGCGAAACGATTTATACTCAAATGCTCGGCGATAAAATTATTGAAGGATTTTTCAGAAATAATGTTGTGTACGCTTCACATGTTGTGGCATTCGTAGCTTTTGAATTATTAAAGAAAAAGCTGGATTATCCCGATTTATTCACATTATTGCGAACCTCCGATGAAGACAGGGAAATCAATTGGGATGAATTTAAAACATCCGTCAAAAGAGTCATTGACGAACTCTATATGCTGAATAACAAAAACATGATTAAACTTGCCCCGCATATGACAACCAAAGAACTGGAAGAAATTATTGAACTGGGCATCAACAACGTTTGCATCTATCATGCCAACCTTCCAATTATGCGTAACAAGGAAGGCAATATCACCAGCGAAGATTTAAAACTATTATATTACTATCACAACAGATTATTTGGTTATGGTCTCGAAAAGCACCTCTGATAAACATCCTGTTGCTGTTATAGGCGCCGGCAGTTTTGGTACTGCAGTTGCGAATTTGCTCGCAGAAAACGGACAGGTTTTCTTGTATTCGAGAAGGCCGGAAGCTGTTGAGATTATAAACAAAGACCGTATCAATAACGGCCAGTCCATCCATTCGAACGTCACGGCAACCAACGATATGCAGGAAATCACTGACAAGTGCTATCTGTTGCTTCCTTCCGTGTCATCTGATAGTTTCCGGCAAGTCATGCGCGACATGGCTCCTTTTTTGAAACCGTATCATATGATGATACATTGCACAAAAGGCTTTGACATCAAATTGGAACCGGGCAAATCCATTTTGGATAAGGATATCATACTTCATCCGCAAGACATCTATACGATGAGTAAAGTGATACTGGAAGAAACCTGTGTAAAAAGAGTCGGCTGTATGAGCGGGCCAAATCTTGCCAGAGAAATCGCCAATCAGCATCCTGCGGCTACAGTTATTGCCAGTAAATTTGATGAAGTAATAAAAGAAGGCGAAACAGCCATACGCAGCAAACGTCTGCAAGTGTACAGTAACCACGACATTTACGCGGTAGAATTAGCAGGGGTATTAAAAAACTCTATGGCTTTGGCGGCAGGTGCATTAGGCGGTTTAGGGTATGGCAACAATGCCATGGCATTCCTGATTACACGCGGCCTTGGAGAAATTATTCGATTGGCGACGGCGATGGGTGCAGACAAACAGGCGTTCTTAGGTCTTGCAGGTATAGGTGATCTGATAGCCACCTGTACATCACCGATGAGCCGTAACTATACTGTGGGTGCAAGACTTGCCAAAGGTGAAACTCTCGAACAAATCATTGCTACTTCCACCGAAGTGGCGGAAGGTATTAAAACAGTCAGCATCTCTAAGAAACTGGCGGATACCACGGGAGTTAAACTACCCATCATTCAGAATATATACCGTGCATTGTTTGAGGACCTGCAGGTAGATCAGGCGTTGGGATACCTGATGGAATACCGGTGGGGCTACGATGCGGATTACATGTAATGTGATTTACAATAGCAGCCCGTGGCTTTCCTTCAATTCAAAATCAATCGTTTTCTTTTCGATATCTACTCCCGTGAGAGTAACGTCTATCTTATCGCCCAGCTGGTAGGTATGCCCCTGATGCCTGCCTAAGAATCGCATCTTGCGTTCATCAAACGTGTAATTGTCATTTTTCATCGTCTCAATACGAATCAGCCCTTCACAGTTGTATTGCGGCAATTCCACATAAATTCCCCAATTTTTCACTCCGGAAATAACCCCTGTGAAATGTTCTCCGATTCTGTCGAGCATAAATTCCGCCATTTTGTATTTTACCGATGAACGTTCGGCATCATTGGCAGCACGTTCGCGTTCACTGCTGTGCTTGCACTGGTATTCCAGCTCGTCTTTGGTCGGTAATTTTTTATTGTTCATAATTTTATCCAGCAAGCGATGCACCATAACATCCGGATAGCGTCGGATAGGTGACGTAAAATGTGTATAAAAGTCAAACCCTAATCCGTAATGTCCTATATTATTAGTGGTATAGACTGCTTTAGCCATACAGCGAATCGCTAATTGCTGCAGCACCGCCTGTTCGGGTTTTCCTTCAATTTCCTGCATCAGCCGGTTTAGCTCTCTCGCAATTTGTTTAGGATTGTCAAACTGTATCTTATAGCCAAACTTCTGCGCAAACAACTGGAAGTCGATTAATTTTTCTTCATTGGGTAAATCATGAACACGGAAAACAAACGGTATTCTCCCATTTTCATTTTTATCCTTTCCTATAAACTTCGCCACATATTTATTCGCCAGCAACATAAAATCTTCAATCAACATATGCGCATCTTTTCGCTCTTTGATATACACACCGACAGGTTTGCCTTTATCATCCAGCTGAAACTTGGTTTCCGGAGCTTCAAACCCGATGGAGCCGTTTTTAAAACGTTCTCTGCGTAAACTATGTGCCAGTTCATTCAGCTTCAGCAGTTCTTCTTTAAATACTCCTTCTTTTCCTTCCAGAATTTCCTGTGCTTCTTCATAGCTGAAGCGTTTTTTTGAATGTATCACCGTTCTTCCAAACCAGACATCTTTTACCTCCGCCTTTTCATCTAATTGAAAAACAGCGGCATAACTGCATTTATCCTCATTTGGACGGAGAGAACAAATGATATTGGAAAGCCTTTCCGGAAACATCGGGGCTACCCTATCCACCAGATAAACAGAAGTTGCCCTTTTGAATGCTTCTTTTTCCAATGCAGAATGTTCTTTCACATAATGTGATACATCGGCAATATGTACTCCCACCTCAAACAGACCATTTTCTAACACACGAAATGACAAAGCATCATCAAAATCTTTTGCATCTGCCGGGTCAATCGTGAACGTAGGAATATCCGTAAAGTCTCTGCGGTTTTTTTTCTCTTCATCGGAAACCTTGAATTCCAATTCATCTGCTTCATCCAGCACATTTCTTGGAAAAGAGGTAAAGAATCCGTTTTCCACCAAAATTGATTTCATCTCAATATCGTTACTGCCCGCCTGTCCGAATATCTCGGTGATATGTCCGATAGGATTCTTATCCTTTGGCCGCCATTCCACCAGCTCTACCACTACTTTATCTTTATGTTTAGCTTTCAGCGAGCGGCCTTCCGGGATATAAAAATCCGATTTGATACCCGGATGATCGGCAACAACAAAACAGGTGTCATTATTTCTTTCCACTACGCCAATAAAATGAGAGCGTTTTCTTTTAACCACTTCCGTTACTATTCCTTCCGGACGAACGGCATTTGGTTTGTGCACACGCTGGACTTTTACCGTATCCCCATCAAATGCATGGTGTGTATTTTTACGATGGATAAAGAAATCCTTAGATTTCCCTTCAACAGAAACATATGCGTCTCCGCTTCTGGATATATCAATCACACCGGTCAGTTCCTCACCAACAAGAAATATTTCGTGGTTTTTTTTAGTATCCTTTTTATCACGTTTGTGAGAATGGGTATGTTTGGTTTTGTTAATCTTTTTCTTCTTTGACATATTGTAAAAATACAACAAATATGCGTTTAAACAATCTCATAAGCCAATAACACATACATGCATTGTATATTGGTTCGGCAGGAAAGGAAATAATGACAATTTTTAGTATCTTTATTAATACTAAAAGACAAAGCGATGTCACGTATTTACAACTTATTTATCCTAATCATTGTATGCTGCTCCGGTTCATATTCGTTTGCCAATAACCCGGAATATGAAGCCAGAAGAAATGCATATATAGATGTGGTAGTAAATAACAACAATTCAGACGGTATGGCGGCACAAGCCTACAGAGGGCTGCCTGTAAATTCTGCAGCACTGGCAACTACATTAAATAATGTAATGACCAATAGCACCGCAGATTTTGACATTGTAAAATTAATTCGTGTTCTGGAATTAACACATGGAGAATATGACAGTCTGATATTGCCGGTGCTGAGGCCTATTCCGTTTTGGCTCGAAAAGAATGAAGACAACAGAGAATACTGGTCAGAGAATCATATGATCATGTGGATGTCTTCTGACTGGCTCTTACATGAAAAATATGGAAAAGTAATTGACAGCACATTGGAAAAGAGGCTGCGGCATTATTTAAGACTAAAAGTTCAATACGGATTTTATGAATTCTTTTCTTCTACATATGCACCGTACTGCCTCAGCGGCTTGTTGAATCTGGCTGATTTTTCTGCAGATGCCGAGATAAAAGATATGGCACAACAGGCTTCTAAAAGATTACTGAAAGATATTCTCTTGCTGACAAATGACAAAGGGGTGTTTTTCCCGATTGCCGGTCGTAATTACCCATCTAAATATGACGTAGCTTACGGCGCCAATCATAATAACCTTATCTATCTTTTAACCGGCATGGGGCAAACAGAAACCGGCTCGCATGCAGGTGGCTTTTTGTCTACCTCTTCCCTTGAAGTGGATGATGTTATAAACTCATGGTCTCCTTTAGTAAATACTACTTTTACCCAGGGGCATACCTTACAGAACGGCATTAATAACATAAACAATACCATGTCGACGAAAGACAAGGTAATCTTTCAATGGAGTTCCGGTGCGTATTTTCATCCGGATGTTGCAAAATCTACCTTTCAACTCTTAAAAGACCTGAACTTGTGGGGACATTTTGAATTTGCCGATTTCAGGCAGTATTCATTTTTGCCAACTGACTTAGCACCCGCTATTGCAGAGATAGCCAGTCCAATCAGTAAAAGTTCGGGCATATACAACCCTACTATCGCCGTATTCAAAAACAAATCTGTAACGCTCTCATCCATTGAGGATTTTTGGAAAGGGAAATTAGGTTATCAGCAATTTCCGATTATGGTAAATACAGGAACCAACGCCGTATTTACACTTTCAGGAAAACCTGATATTGACTGGGATAACAGACCATCTCACAATGCAAATACTCATCTGCCTTATGTTCAGCAAAAAGATAATGTAGCATTGGTCATGTACCGCCCGGAAAAAGGGTTGGCACTATTTGGTTATAAAAACGAAAAATTGGATGTTGCCCTACACTTCAAGACGGATAAAATGGATGAAATTCGTGAAAGCGGCAAATGGCTGTTAGGCCGTGAAGGTGACGGATACGTAGCCGTCCGCAGAAGTTGCACAGGTGAAATAAACGGAGTATCAGCCTGTGAAAACCCTGACGGTCAAACATGGGTGTTTATGGTAGGTAATGCGGATATGTATGGCAGTTTCGATCATTTCCAGCAAATCATTGAACAATCACAGTACGAAGAAAAATGGTATTTTAATCTGCCGACTTTACAATGGGTGTACTATTCCAAAATTGTTGTGGATGGCAAAACGATAGAGTATGCCTGGAACGGTGATATCTTCTCGGGTCCTACACAAACACCTACTGCTGTACAGAACAGCAGCAAGGAAGTAAAATCTTTAACCATCTTTCCTAACCCTGCTGCAGATGTTGTGACAGTTTCCCTGCCGTTATCCCTGCGTGCCGCAACGTTTAGAATATTTGATATCAAGGGAGATGAAATCTATTCTGAAAAAATGGTTGTTCCCCCGCCGGGCAATGCTATTAATATTACAACAAAAGACTGGACAGAAGGCATGTACATGCTCTTACTGGAAAGTCAGCAGGATATTTACACTCAAAAACTGCTCATCAAACGATAACACCTTTCTATTGCGATGAAATTAAAAATGCTGATTGCTGTAATCGTTATCCTTTTTGGAAAACACCAGAATGGATGTGCACAAACCTGGGTCGATTCTCTCGATGCCTACGCGCGGGAGGAATATCTACCACCTTCCTCTTTCCATTGGAACTGGATGAATGCGTCCCTGCTGTATACTATGATAAAACAATATGATTACAGTCCGGAACAAAAAAAGAAAACTTATCTAGACTATGTCCGCAAAGCGATGAATAAAACCTATTCCGTTGCCAATGGCAAAATACCAAATGCAGTAGCTTCGGGAATCGGCATGGCTTTTCTGGCAAGAATTACGGGTGAGGAAAAGTATAAGAAAGCCTGTCAAAAGATATATGCGGATTACTTAAAAATTAAACGAACCAAAGAAGGTGGTGTTTCACACTTGCGGAAAGATTTGGAACTTTGGGATGATACTATTTTTATGATTGGACAGTTTTTACTGGAAATGTATAAAACCACCGGTGACTCTGCATACCTCGATGAACTTGTTTTGCAAATTCGTGTTCACCGTGGTAAACTACAGGATAAAGAATGGGGATTGTGGGTACACGGCTGGGACAGCGACCAGAAATCACATTGTACATTTTGCGGGCAGTTAAACTGGCCCGATAAAACAACAGGCAGAAGCGCGGAAATATGGGGTCGTGGGAACGGATGGATAGTTGTGACATTAGCTGATGCCTTAGAAATTATGCCTAAAGACAAACCACAATGGGCTGAACTTGCGGGTTATTTAAAAGAAATGATTGCTCACCTTCCTGAATTACAAAACGAACAAAATGGGCACTGGTACCAGTTGCCCGTTCGCCCGCAAGACCCGAAAAACTATATCGAAAGCTCAAGTACCGCCATGTTTTCCTTCGGGATTACGAAAGCTGTTGAGTTGGGCATTGTAAACGATGACACTTTTAAAAGCAGTATTGAATTAGCATACAAAGGATTGCGGAATTACAGTACCAAACAGGTGTCCGGAAAATATATAACCACTAAAAATGTATGCAAAGGAACCTGTATCGGTAATAAGAACTACTATCTTAAACGAAAAGTAAAAAACGAAAAACCGTACAGCATCGGTATGTTCATTCGTTTCGGACGGGAGTATGAGCGAATGAATTCCCAATTGTAAAAAATAAGATTAAAGATTGCCGGTCTGTTTAGTTATTATCAATTTTCAGTGATAACATTGAAATGGAACCCATTACTAACTGGTCATTAAAAAACGTAATCTTTTCGTGTTTATTTTTTAATGCGAGTGCATACAACAGCGGCAGATAATGCTCGGGGGTTGGAATTGACAATTGTATAGCTTTTCCCAGTTTGTCATAATTGATGAGGGAGGTAAAGTCATTGTTCAGAATCAATTCTTTAAATTTTGTATTTGCCTCCATCGACCAGTCAAATCCTCCCGTCTGGTTGTTCCAGTCCAGCATTCTTAAATTATGCACCATATTTCCGCTTCCGACAATCAAAACACCTTTATGACGAAGTGACTCAATTTCTTTAGCCAGTTCAAAGTGATATTGTGGCGATTGGGTATAATCAAGACTTAACTGTACAACGGGAATATCCGCTTCAGGATAAGCTTTTATCAAAATACTCCAACAGCCGTGATCAAGGCCCCAGTGTTCATCTAAACCGATATTGGTTTCTGTAACAGCATTTCTGGTATCTGTAGCCAACTCCGCACTTCCGGGCGCGGGATAACTTACCTGATATAATTCAGTAGGAAACCCACCGAAATCGTGGATAGTCCTTGGTTTTTCCATAGCGGTGACAAACGTGCCACGTGTTTCCCAATGGGCCGATATACATAAGATTGCCGACGGTTTAGGTAAATTTCTTACACTCTCCCGCCATCCTGTTGTAAATTCATTCTCTTCAATCGCGTTCATGGGGCTGCCATGTCCGAAAAATAATACAGGCATCGGCTCTGCAGATGGCAAATTACCGGTATATTGCTGAAATAATTTTACGTCCATTTAATTTCTTCGGAAATATTAAAGAACTAAAAAGTGAGATTTGCTGTTATTCAAAGATTAACAAATTCACCTTCTCTTTTGTTTTAGTCTTTAATACCTAAATTTACACAAACTTTTGTCATGCATAAAACATTTGGAATTATTGCTGCTGTATATGGCGCTTTGGCTGTAATGCTGGGTGCCTTCGGTGCACATGCGCTGAAAGATAAACTGGATGCCTATCAGCACACGATTTATGAGAAAGCTGTCCATTATCAGTTTTACCATGTAGCTGCATTGCTGGCCGTTGCATTTTTAGCGGAAAAGCTGCATACTCGTTCACTGACACTTTCAGGCTGGTTCTTTTCCGCCGGCATCTTATTTTTTTCCGGCTCTTTATACTTGCTGGCTACGCGCAACCTCCTGGGTACAGATGCCCTGACTCCGGTTTTAGGCCCAGTAACGCCATTAGGAGGATTATGTTTTATCATCGGCTGGGTTTTGCTGGCAATTTCTTTTACCAAACTGTAATATTTTAGCGTCCCGAAATACTGATTACAGACAGCATCAAATACTATGAAGAGAATACTGACTTTCCGAATACTGCTATTTATATTTTCGTTTCACCTTCTTCCATACTCCATATCCGCACAACCACCGCAAGGTTTCAGCGGCCCGCCGCCTGCTATTGGCAGAATTTACGGCAAAGTGGTCGATGCAGCTAAAAATACACCTCTGGAATATTCTTCAGTCACGATACAAAGCCTGAAGGATTCCGCAAAAATTTATGGAAACCTGGTGAACGAGAAGGGGGACTTTGAAATCGCTAATATCCCGTTAGGAGCTTATCGAATGACAGTTAGTTTTGTTGGATATACCGATTACACCATCGAGAAATTATTAATTATTCCTCCTGACAAAGTGGAAATTAATTTAGGTACGATAAAGGTGTCGGAAGATGCCAAAGTGCTTCAGGAAGTGCAAATAACCGGAGAAAAAAGTATCATGACGGTTAATGCCGAAAAGAAAGTCTTTAATATCGAGAAAAATACACTTTCTGCCGGTGGTTCCGCAACGGATGCACTAAAACAGGTTCCTGTGGTGGAAGTAGATCAGGATGGTAATCTATCCATGCGTGGTTCAGGCAACTTAAAAGTATTTATCAATGGTCGGCCTTCCGGTATTACTTCCAACAATACGAAAGCTATTCTGGATGCAATTCCGGCTTCTCAGATTGAAAGCATTGAAGTCATCAACAACCCGTCAGCAAAATACGATGCGGAAGGTGAAGTGGGTATTATCAATATAGTTTTGAAAAAAAATACGAAAGCCGGTTTAAACGGTAATTTTACCGTAGGCTACGGAACAAAATACGATGCCAATACCGGTGTCACTGTCAATTTCAGAAAAAAGAACATCAATTTCTCAACGTCTTATAATTTCCGTTTTACAGAATCCTATTACAAAGGCAGGGGCAATCGGTATAATTTCTACCCCGGCCAGTCTCCGTTTTATCTGAATACCAATGATTATGGCACCAACCTAAACTTCTCCAATACGCTGAATACGAATCTGGACTGGTACATAAAAGAAAAGAATACCGTGTCCTTTTCTGTTTTACTGAGTGAATCCAATGGTATTTCTGAAGGCAAGGTCAATACCGATTTTCTGGATTCTTTATCAGCATATATTAATTCCTACAACCGTTATTCGGACTCAAAAAGCTTAAATGGAAATGCAGAAATCAATGCATCCTACCGAAGAACGTTCAAGGATAATAACAATGACCTGGTGATTGCCGGAAATTATGCCTATTCCGACAGAACCAGCAAACCCATACATTATGTGCAAAAAACGTTGGATGAAAATGATGCTGAAGTCCCTGTGATTCCTCAGCGGCAGACGAACAACAATTATAACACCAGCCACTCCGGCTTCATACAGGCTGATTACGCACAACCTTTTAAAAAAATAAAAGCAAAACTCGAATTTGGATATCGGTTCAATATGCGTGATTATTTCACCGAACTGTATGCAGATTCCTTAAATACCATCACTCTGGTGACAGTTTATGACAGTTCCATTTCAAACAAATACCGCTATCAGGAAATGATAAATGCCGGATATATTATTTTTGGCGGGAGTATCAAAAAGATAGCCAACTATAAAGCCGGCATACGACTGGAGAATACAACTATCGATTTAAAACAGGATGTAGGTAATCAGTCATACAGACAAAAATATTTTGACTACTTCCCATCGGCCTCCATTTCGTTTAATCTGAAAAAGGCGCACACGCTGAGTGTCAGTTACAGCAAGCGTATCAACCGGCCTAATCCGGAACAACTCAATCCGTTTGGAAACTACAGCGACCCCTATAATATTCTGACGGGAAATCCGAAAATGAAGCCGGCTTATACACATGCAGCTGAAATTACGCACGTCAAAAATATAGACATCAAACCCAGCAGGAAAGATTCTACATTTCAGCGAAGTATCTTCTTCAGCACCACAGTTTATTACCGTTATGCCTATAATGTTTTTACGCGATACAGAACCGTTGACAGCATCGGACGTTCTATTGTTAACTTTGACAACCTGAATACGGGTCAAAACATTGGTGTGGAGTTTACCAATAAAACAACCCTTTTCAGATGGTGGAATTTTGTACTGTCCGCAAACTTATTTTACAACAAAATACAGGGAGATGTGCCCAACGGCGAAGTGGATGCCACTACCAACAGTTTCCAGTATAATCTGCGGCTGATGAACACCTTTACTATAACACCTAAAGCAACTATACAATTAATGGTATCTTACAGAAGTAAAATTAAATTTTTACAAGGTGAAATCAGACCTATGGTATTTGCCAACCTCGGCTTTAAATATGATTTTCTGAAAGACAACAGAGCCAGTATCGCCATCAACGTCAGTGATATTTTTCATACACAGTACTTCGGAGTTTCAACTTATGGCAACACATTTAACGGCGATGTGAAACGTTTTTGGGAAAGCACCGTAGGCAATATCGTTTTTACATATCGCTTCGGAAAATCAGAACAGAAACAAAATATGCCTAAACAAAAGAAGTCCAACTTCGAAGACAGCGGCAGTGGTGTTGAAGGTGGCGGCTAATTTTATTTACCCCATTTTAACTCTTCTATGAGCGCCATAAAATCTTTGTCCTTCAGATAATTGGCGAAGTACTTATCCTTGTTTATGTACGTAAAATACTTTGTATTGATAAATAAACCAAGCTCTTTGGCTCTTCGGAGAGCGAAGGTAATTCCGGACTTATCGTCTTCTGCAGCATATAAACGAGCCATATGGTAAGAAATCTTCGGATCCTGTTTATTAATCAGCGAAGCCATTACAAAGTCTTCCTTAGAACCTTCATAATCACCCATTTCCAGCTTACAAATCCCTCTGTCGAGAAACATATCTGCCTTATAATTTACCAGTTTAACGGCATTATCATAAAACTGAATGGCTACGGGGAAATTATTCTGTTTAAATAATGTCTTTCCCATATAATAATGAGCATTCGCATCATTTGGATCCAGCTGGATAGCAGTCCATAAATCTTTGTAAGCCGCACTCAGACTATCCATATAGAACCGTACAATACCCCTGTTTCGATAAGCTAATTCAAAATCCGGCCGCAGTTTGAGGCATTTATTAAAATCTGCTTCCGCCATACGCAAATCTATTATACTCGCGTCGGCAATATTCTGATTATTGTACCGGGAAGAACCACGATTATTATATGCCAGATAATAGGTTGAATCCAGTTTGAGTACTTTATTAAAGTCTTTTATAGCAGCCTCAAAATTTTCCAGGTAATAAAAACACATTCCCCGATTATTCAGCACACGGATACTGGTATCCCTTATCAATAATGCTTTGGAGTAGTATTCCGCGGCTATATCAAATTTGTTCTGCTTTTTATTATTATTCCCCAGGTCTTCGTACAATTCAAATATCTTCGGTTTGAACTTCAGCACTTTTTCATATGTAATATTGGCCAGTGTAAAGTCCCCTATTTCTGAATAACATTTTGCCAGCAGATAGAGCGCATCTGCATCATTGGGATTTCTGGCAACATACCCTTTTAACGTAGAAATAGCCGGAAGGAATAGTTTATCATCAAACTGCTGTTTGGCAAAATCAAAGACCGGGTCGCCCGATTTTGCGAATGCGTCCCCTGCATCCATACACATTACAAGACTGATGATAAAAATGCGGATGAATTTCTTATTAAATACTCTTGTAAAAGTACTATTCATAAATACCTCTATATAGAAAAGTTCTATCGTTTAGATTAAAGTACATTTTTCAACTTCAATAATAGAAAAATCCTTTTTTTCAATTCTTTTAAAGTTTCCACTTTTGTTTATTGTGTCAACGGCGTGCCCTGTCGGAACTTTAATGTATATCTTCACGTCGTTCAATATACCTTCCGTCCATTTCAGTTCAATATTATTGCCCGTCATAAATATATTTTCAATTTCTGTGCCAGAAAAAAAATGGCCGCTGCTGCCTGCAATGGCGAATGGAGTAAAACCGACGGTCAGGTAGCATTTAGAACTGTGTTTAGGGATTTCAATCCGCTTATCCCCCCTTATCAATTCCTGTTTTACATTATCATAGTACAGATTGTCGGGTAGCTTGTACATTTTAGATGATTCTCCGGTGTTTATCAGTGCCAGATAATATTTGTCTTTAATCCGGAAATGGATGATATAAAAATTATCCTGATATAGCACCTGTGCGTCTTCCACAGGCATCAGCGGAAAAATGGACTTATACAATGTTAACGTATTTTCATCGTATTCACCGATATTGTCGGATGTGAAGAGCAGATGGCCGAACAGCAGGTTAGCCAGTAGCAAGGAATACTTCTCCTCGAAAGAAAGTATGTTTTTATTTTTGCGCAGTAAAAAAACATCCGGATCGTTCCAGAACCATTTACCGGAAAGCTGCCGTCTGGAAATGGTATTATGGATGGCATTCAGGACAGAAGGACGCTCTCTGGCACGTATCCATTTCAAAATCTTGAAATCCCAGGTCAGGTGTATATCCGGCCCTATACGGCAGTAATCTGTGGTTTCCATGGCTGCACTTAATGGTACTCCGCAACCCAGAATCATTTTGTCATCTCCGATGCATTCCCTCAAAAACAACATCGCATCTCTCATAATCTGTCCGCGTGATTTGCCATATCTCGGGACCAAAGCAGTACCATATAAAAAATCAAGTTTTACCAAATCGAAGTTCCATTCCCGCAGTACGGTATGAAACACTTTTTTCAGATACGCCCGCACTTCTTCGTTATACACATCCAATGCATAAAACCAATAGCTCCAAAGCGGATTAAATCCGATTTTCAAAAACTTGCCCTTTTCATCTTTTATTATCCAGTCAGGTTTTTCTTTCACGATAAAGGAATTATGTTCGCAAGCCAGCGGCGCCAGCCACAATCCTGCTTTCACCCCACGCGCATGAATTTTATCCACAATGGAGGTCAGGCCACTCGGGAAACGCTCATTGAAATGCAGCCAGTCGCCGACCGCTTTCTGATACCCGTCGTCAATCTGAAAAATTTCTATTGGAACATTATTTTTGGTAAACGAATCTAAATTATCTTCTATAATTTTTTCGGAAATATTGGTATAGTAATAATACCAGCTGGTCCAGCCGATGGCAGGTTTAACGGGTACAGGCTTTAATTGCTGCGCTTCAAAGTATCGCTGAAAGCATACAAACTCATACGATTGTATATGGAGAATATCCATCAGAACAATTTCGTCTGGCACAGCCAAACCTTCACAATCCTTTTTAATCCACAACTCGCTGTCGGATGCATGATGTTCAAAAATGGTATACCCTGTATTATCATTCAAAGAACCCAGAAACATCAAATGTCGCCTGGGCAATTGTATATAAGTATAGGTCCAGCTGTGTACTACTCCTTTCTGATTTTTATAGCGGTAAAATTTGCCGTCGCCATAAGCCTCTCCTATCGCTTTCAGCAGCCTGCGCTGTCCTTTCAGTTTTTCTGTAGTATCAAATAGCCGGGTTTCTGTCCATGACTGGAATCCGTTACAAAAAATATTCTTTGTCTCCCTGTAATCAACTTTGGCAGTGATGTAAAAATCAATCAGTTCAACAGGACATTTGGCTGATAAATGCACTTTATATCGGTTATCATCACCAATACTATCCAGTAAAAATTCAACCTTAAGCGTTTCATTTTCAAATACGGAAAAATCAGTCGCTATGATTTCTTTCGTTTCTTTATCTGATTTATATTTCAGGAAAAATTGTTGGAATTGCATACTAAAATTTGATAACTTGCGCTAAAATAACTAAAAATGTCCATCAAACAGATAACCGTAATTGGTTCAGGTACTATGGGAAACGGTATTGCACATGTATGTGCACAATTTGGCTATCAGGTAGCACTTGTAGATATAGCACAAACGGCATTGGATAAGGCTTTGCAGACTATTACCAAAAACCTGGACAGGCAGTTGCAGAAAGGTGTCCTGTCGGAAGAAACAAAAAACAATACACTTCAACATATTAAGACGTACACCGACATAAAATCGGCAGCGGCCAACAGCGACCTTGTCATTGAGGCAGCTTCTGAAAATTTTAGTATTAAAGAAAAAATTTTTAAAGAATTGGACGAAATCTGCCCGCTGCATTGCATTTTAGCAAGCAACACGTCCTCCATTTCCATTACCCGTATTGCGGCAGTAACGAAACGACCGGACAGGGTAATAGGTATGCACTTCATGAATCCGGTGCCGGTAATGAAACTGGTGGAAGTGATACGCGGCTATGCGACAAGTGATGAAACTACACAACTGGTTTTTGAAGTGTCGAAGGCACTGCAAAAAATACCGGTGGAAGTGAACGACTATCCGGGATTTGTAGCCAACCGTATCCTGATGCCTATGATTAATGAAGCCATTTATTCATTGTATGAAGGCGTAGCCAGTGTCTATGAAATTGACACGGTAATGAAACTGGGCATGGCACATCCGATGGGGCCGCTACAACTGGCAGATTTTATCGGATTGGATGTCTGCCTTGCCATTTTAAGAGTACTGCACGAAGGATTTGGAAATCCTAAATACGCGCCTTGTCCGTTGTTGGTCAATATGGTTACGGCAGGATATCTGGGTGTGAAAAGTGGTGAAGGATTTTATAAATACGAATCCGGCAGTAAAGACATCACTGTGAGCGGTATGTTTGCGAAATAAACATCCCTGCTTACTATTTCTACATCACAGGACGGGTCAAAACAAACACTTTCTACATAATCAGGCGCATCAGTCTGAATTTCAATAAAATATAAAAATAAAAACTGATTCATTACTACATTAGATTAAATTTATCTCTGACTAATATTATTTGAATTGCATACATTTACATAAACTATTAAATTATGCAAAAAAGCATATTGGTTGCAATCTGTATGTGTATGTCCATTGTTTTAACACATGCGCAACGTTTGGTAAGAGAAGAATGTATTGGAAATACCACTAATGAAGCAATCATCAGTACGCACGAGAATGCTGATTCCACCACGAGTATAATCTATGAAATATATGATAATGATCCGGATGTATTAATCAACCTGAGGTATCGGCTGATTAAATTAGATAAAGATAAAAACACCCTGTACAACAGCGCCATTGACTCTCTCATACCTTATCTGCCCCTAAATAGCAGTTACCTGACATTTGATAATGACGGCGGGTTCTTTGTTATTTTTTATTTCAGACCGGAGGATACCTTGGGAACAATCTATGATTCAAAGATGAGAGGAATGAAATTTGATAAAGAAGGCCAGTTTCTATGGGAAGTGGATAGTATCCCGGACTCAGGCACCTATTATGATTACTTTATACAAAACAAACCGGATGGTGGTTATAGTATTTACACCTATAAAAGTGATCAAACAGAAAGTGATGTTCTATCGATTTCCAATACGGGTAGTATTCTATGGAGAACGCAGATATCAAAATCCGGATTGTTGCCGGAAGATCCTAATAATATGCACTCTAACTTAACCCTATTGCCCTTATCCAATAAGAACACGTTTTTCAGTGTATATGTTGCACATCGATATTCCTGGAGCATTACAAATGACTCCGCAGCTTTGGTATATGGGTTATTAGATTCTTCAGGAAATCTAATCAAAAGCGATACGCTGATTGATACAGAGGAAATGCAGTATCAGCCGATATATAATTACAGTTCTTCCAACTCCATTGTTCGATTTCATTACAATAGAAGCAACTTTAACAATATGATACGGGTAGTGATCAATCCGAATGATTTATCATATACACGCACCGACAACGTCGGTTACAATGACATCCTGATGCTCAGCTACAAAGGCAGGTATAATGACACTTCCCATATATTCAGGATTCCGTACCCTTTTGATGACAGTATATTGCAATGTTACGACATTCACTTTAACCTCTTATGGGAATACAACACAGGAATTGCAAGTAACGACATTTTTAATACAGTCATAGTAAGCAATAATTCCATTTTACTGAATAAAGAACTGATTGAAAATGGAGTAAAAAAATGGGCCTGCCAGGCCGTCTTTAATGACACCATCTATTATAATGATAAAAACTGGACTTACTCCAATAGTCAGATTTTCGGCACCAATGCCCAAGTTTCTTATGACAAAAATGAACTTTATTATTTCTCTGACTATTATGAAACCGCCTGTTCTAATTGTAAAACGATTCATTTAATCCAGGTACTGGATATGCAGACCGGTGCTGTAAAAGAGCGCATGATTATTGATGCCAAACCGGAGTATTCTTTTTACAAGAGCTATTATGACAGAGGAAAATTCTTTATCGCCTGTAACGAAAACACCTATTGCAATTTAGGACAGGGCGATATTTACCTGGGTTATTTCTCCAACAGCTTCAACAACATTAAGGGGATTGCCTACATTGACAACAATACGAATAACATGATGGATGCCGGAGATATTCAGTTTGGCTATGGTTATGCCGTCGCTCAAAAGGCAGACAATATGCAATCACAACATTTAAACACGCTGTATCCGTTTAATTTCTTTACTGACACTGGAGCCTATACCGCTAAACTTCATTTATACAATGACTATTACACTGTCTCACCTGCTCAACAGATAATTACTCATACTGATTATTATAACTCAGATACCTTGTATTTTGCCTTACAACCTGTTCCGGGCAAAAACGATATCGGAGTTAATATGTTCAACAACTGGATGACCCGATTGGGACAAAACAACAGATATACCGTTTCCATCCAGAACTACGGAACCACAACGGTGAATGGCAAACTTAAATTGCTGCTGGACAGCAGACTGCTGAATATTACTACAAATCCGAATTACTCCAGTAGTCATGGTGACACCATCATTTGGAGTATCACTGACTTTTTGCCGAATCAAACGTTTTCTGCTACAATCGATTTTACGGCTGAAATTCCCCCTGTTTTAAACGGCGGCGATACTATTGTATCCAAAGGCTGGCTCGAAAGCGATTCCATTGATTTGACGCCATCGGATAATGTGGCTGTAGTTAGTGAGGTAATCAGAGCTTCTTACGACCCGAACGAGAAATCCATCCTAACGGGCAGCGTATTGACACCTTCCCAAATAAGCAACGGAGAGTCTATCTCATACATCATTCATTTCCAAAATTATGGTAATGATACCGCTTTCAGGGTAGTAGTACTGGATACGCTCAGTACAAATGTAGATGTTTCTTCGCTGCAAGTAGTCGGGGCATCCCATGCCTATACCCTTGATATCATTAACGAACATATACTCAAATTTACATTCAGCAATATTCGCCTGCCCTATGATACGCTGGACATTTCCAGTACCGGTTATATTTCCTACAAAGTGAAACCAAAAAGCGGATTGTCACTAGGAAGCAACATTGATAATACAGCTTATATTTTCTTTGATTATAATCAGCCGGTTTTAACGAATACGGTGAGAACAAACATCATATTATTGTCTGCAGCCAAAACAAACAAGGCATATGATGGAAAATTGAAACTCTTTCCCAATCCAAACAGGGGCAAGTTTAGTGTTCAACTTGACAGTAAGACTAACAACGCTATTGAATTGGAAATCATTAACTTAAATGGCGAAGTACTGAACAGGGAAAAGAGAATCCACCACGCATCCACCTTATTCGATTTAGATTTGAGTCATTTACCGAAAGGTATCTACTGGATTAAGCTGAACGATGGTACCTCAACCTATGGCAGCGCCGTATTGGTACAGTAAGTTGGTACAATTTATCCGGTACATTGCCTAATTCATTCATTTTTGTTAAAAACACACGCTTGTTAATAAAATAAAAAGTACATTTCTTTCGTTTTTAGATGATTAGCTTTAAATTAGCTTAACATTTAAGTCGTAAACTATTTATTAACATAAAATTCTTTAAATGAAAAAACTCATCTTAGTGAGCTCGATGGCAGCTATGCTGTTCTCTGGCTGTCAAAAATCCAATTTGGTCAATGATGCTACCAACTCTGCAATTACTCAAAGAAGCTGCGGCTCTATGGAAGTATTGGCTGCACAAATGAAAGCCGATCCTACACTGGAAGCACGCATGAGCTCCATAGAAACGTTCACTCAGGAGGCCATTGCTAAAGGCGCTACTGCCCGTTTGGTCAATGGTGTAATTGAAATTCCGGTGGTTGTCAACGTGTTATACAGAACATCTGCTGAAAATATCTCTCTGGCACAGATTCAGTCTCAGATTGATGTTTTAAATGAAGACTTCAACGCTACCAATGCTGACTTCAGTCTGGTTCCTTCCACTTTTTCCGGTGTTAAAGCCAATGTGGGCATCCGCTTTGTTTTAGATCAGGTTATCAGAAAATCTACTACGAAGAAAAGCTGGGGCACCAATGATGCCATGAAGAAAAGTACTCAGGGCGGTATCAATCCAACCTCTCCTACAACTAAATTGAATTTATGGTCTTGCACCCTATCAAACGGAATTCTGGGCTATGCTCAATTCCCTGGTGGAAGCTCTTCTACTGATGGCGTTGTTATCTTAAACACAGCATTTGGACGCACCGGAACCGTTCAGGCACCATACAACAAAGGCAGAACTGCCACGCACGAAGTTGGCCACTGGATGAACTTACGTCACATCTGGGGTGATGCAACCTGCGGCAGTGACCTGGTAAATGATACGCCGACTCACAACACAGCTAATTACGGATGTCCGGCTGCCGGTCATTTATCCACCTGTACAGGCACACCTGTTGAAATGACCATGAACTATATGGATTACACAGACGATCCTTGTATGTATATGTTTTCTTTAGGCCAAAAATCCAGAATGTTAGCCGTATTTGCTACCGGTGGTCCAAGAGCCGCTTTTGCACAATAATGGTTTCATAAACGATATAAATAAAAAGTCCCGAATTAATTCGGGACTTTTTATTTATTGCTAATGAGCTACTTATATATGCAACCTGGCTTTTCTGGCCAACAGTTCTTCTTCGGTTTCTACATTCATTTCATCGGGAATACAGCAATCTACCGGGCAAACCGCCGCGCATTGCGGCTCTTCGTGAAACCCTTTACATTCGGTGCATTTATCCGTTACTATAAAATAAACATCGTTGGAAACCGGTTTTTGCTTTTCGTCAACCCCCACCACTCTTCCGTCTTTTAAGGTATATTGTCCGGAAACATTCGTTCCGTCCTTGATAGCCCACTCAATACCACCCTCGTAAATCGCATTATTCGGGCATTCCGGCTCACATGCGCCACAATTAATACATTCATCGGTTATTCTGATTGCCATTTGTTGTACTTTTGCACAAATATATACATTGAGCACAAAATTGATAAAAGAAAAACAATAATTTATAGTTAATGAATACAGAAACCCGCATACAAGCACTTGCCAGACTGGGAAATTATATTAAAGAGAACCCTGAAACCTTACAGGAAACGATACACAAAGCCTATATCCACAATACCTGGTTCACCAGAGAGAATACACAAAAAGCATTACACAATATTGCAGTTGAATTTCTGGAAAAGGAAAAGCTGAAAAATTGGATTTCCGGATATGATTTATCTAAACTATCGACAAAGACAATCGCCATTGTGGCTGCGGGAAATATACCGATGGTTGCATTTCATGATATTTTATGTGTTTTGATATCCGGAAATAAATTGCAGCTCAAATTATCCGATAAAGACCGGTATTTACTTCCGCATCTTCTGGAAAAAATAGTGGAATTTGAGCCGGGATTTAAAGATTTCATTTCCATACAGCCAAAACTCGAAAATTTTGACGCTATTATTGCCACCGGAAGCAATAACACGGCCAGACATTTTGAGTACTATTTTGGAAAATATAAAAATATTATCCGCAAAAACAGAAATTCCATAGCTGTATTAACAGGTAATGAGTCGAAAGAAGAACTTGCCGGCCTAGGTGCCGATATTTTTGATTATTTCGGGCTCGGATGCAGAAATGTATCCAAAATTTTTGTCCCCACTGAATATGATCTTAATCAGTTAAAAGCAGGGTTTTCTGATTTTAGCAGAATAATGGACCACAATCAGTATATGAATAACCTGGATTATCAACGGACTTTATACCTGATGAATCAAACTCCTTTAGTAGATATTGATTTCATTAATATCGTTGAAAATAAAAGTCTGCACTCGCCTATTTCCTGCCTGCATGTAGAGCGGTATGCGAACATCGACGAAGTGAATGAGTATATTATCTGCGAGAAAGAACATATTCAATGTATAGCGGGAAAAGGCTATTTGCCGTTTGGGAAAAGCCAGCAACCGGATTTAAACGATTATGCCGACAATGTAGATACCCTGAAATTTATTTTAGAATTGTAAAAAACGTATTTTTACCCTAAATCCAACCTGAAATGCATTCCTCCTTTATCTGTTCATCCTGCGGCAATACGTTATACGAACAATTTTCCCAAACACAGGTCAGGTGCCTGAACTGCGGACACGTCAGTGAGTATGAGACCGGATTTAAAGTAAAGAAAGAATTTGAACTGGCCAATGAATCCGGCCTGCTGGATCTTGTGGAAAAACAAACCTTCGTTACTGCGCCTTTATCCAAACGATTTATCAATTACATCATTGATATCATCTGTGTGATCGCACTTATCATATTCATCATTTTCCTGATTAATTATTTTGGATATACATTTACCATAACAGAAAATGAAGTGATACAGATTTTATTTCTGGTTACTTTCCCTTTTTATTACGCCTTGCTGGAATATAGATTCGGAAAAACAATAGGCAAATTTTTTACCAGAACTAAAGTTATCTCAAACGATGGAACTGAACTGAGTTTTGGCCAGTGCCTCGTAAGATCGTTTTGCAGAATCATCCCGTTTGAATATATCAGCGGCCTTTTCACATCCGGTATTTTCTGGCATGATTCCATTCCCAAAACATTAGTAGTTGAAGATTAAACCTATGCAGATACGATTATTTATTACCGGCGGCACTTTTGACAAAGAATACAATGAACTCAACGGAAAACTATTCTTTGAAGACACACATCTTCCTGAAATGCTGGAACTGGGCAGATGCAAACTGGATGTCAATATCCGAACCTTAATGATGATTGACAGCCTGGAAATGACTACCGAAGACCGCGAAATAATTGCGCACAACTGCGTACAATGCGATGAAGACAAAATAGTAATCACACATGGTACGGATACCATGGTTGAAACCGCAAAATTGCTGGCCGAAAAAATAAGTGATAAAACCATCGTCCTGACAGGCGCCATGATACCTTATAAATTTGGCAGCTCCGATGGACTATTCAATCTGGGAGCCGCACTGGCATTTGTGCAGACATTGCCAAAAGGCATCTATATCTCCATGAACGGAAAATATTTTGAATGGAACAATGTCCAAAAAAACAAGGAACTGGGATTATTTGAATCACTGGATTAATTCATCAGATGAAAGATAAAATATACGTAACGAAAGCATCAGGAGAAAGTGAAGAATTTTCATTGGAAAAATTAATAAATTCATTAACGCGTGCCCATGCGACAGAGGAAGAAATCAAATCCATAACAGATGCGCTACTGCCGAATTTATATGAGGGTATCACCACAAAAAAAATCTATAGCGAGGCATTCAGATTGCTCAGAAATCAATCTAAAACAAAGGCGGCACGCTATTATCTGAAAAGGGGACTGATGGAATTTGGCCCAACGGGATTTCCGTTTGAACGATTTATCGGGGAACTATTCAGACAGCAAGGATACCGCGTACAAGTAGGTAAAATCGTCCATGGTAAATGTGTTAATCACGAGATTGATGTGGTGGCAGAAAAAGATGACACAATTGTATTTGTTGAATGCAAATACAGAAATCAGTCCGGATTTTCCGTAGACGTAAAAACACCGCTTTACATTTTTGCAAGATACCAGGATGTGCTGGACAACGGATTGTTAAATGAATCAACAGCAAACTTTTCAGGATGGATAGCAACCAACACCAAATTTACCGATGATGCCCTCGCTTACGGATTATGTAAAAAAATGTATCTGCTAAGCTGGAATTATCCGAAAAGCAATTCTCTGAAAGATATAATAGATAAAACTGGTTTATATCCGCTCACTTGCCTGACCTCACTAACGAGAACTGAAAAGCAAAACCTGCTGGAAAAAAATTATATCCTTGTTCGAGAAATTTATAACGATGAAACAATATTACGCAATGCAGGGGTAAAAGAAGCAAGGCTAAAATCTGTGTATGACGAAGGCAAACAGCTGTGTCAGATGGCAGCAAACAACCACAATCATTCAAACTGACACAATGTTCCGCTTAAAAAATATAGGCATACATGCTTCACATGAGAATACCTTGTATATCAGGGAAGACTCCCCGCTGACCCACTCTGAAGGGTTTAAGGTATTGACCAGAGTTTTTGTACATTACAACGGTTCAAAAATTATTGCAACCCTCAACACTGTTCATTCCAACCTGCTGCAGGAAGGCGAAGCCGGACTCTCCGTAGAGGCGATGAACAGGCTAAAAGTCAGCGAGGGCGACACAATAGTCATCAAACACTTACAGCCAATAAACTCTTTAAGCTACGTTCGTGCAAAAATATACGGCAAAGAATTAAACGAAGAGGCATACAATGAAATAATCGCAGATGTTGTAAATGGATACTATTCCAATATTGAGCTGGCAGCCTTTGTCACGGCCTGTGCCGGCAATAATATGGATCTGCAGGAAATGGTGTTCCTGACCAAGGCTATGATTCAGGCGGGACAGCAAATTAAATGGGAACAACCAGTTATTTATGATAAACACTGTGTGGGCGGTGTACCCGGCAATCGAACAACCCCCATCGTGGTAAGTATTGTGGCCGCAGCCGGTTTGATTATTCCCAAAACATCCTCCAAAGCCATCACTTCACCTGCCGGAACATCAGATATGATGGAAACCATTACCAATGTGAACCTGTCCATCGAAGAAATAAAAGAAGTAGTCAGGAAAGAAAACGCCTGTCTCGTATGGGGAGGCGAAGTAAAACTAAGTCCCGCCGATGACTTACTCATTTACGTTGAAAAAGCGCTGGATATTGACAGCGAGCCTCAGATGATTGCTTCGGTTCTTTCAAAAAAAGCCGCTGCCGGCTCCACACATGTTATCATTGATATTCCGTTTGGGAAAACAGCAAAAGTCCGTTCACATGAAGACGCTTTAAAAATGAAATATTATTTTGAAGCTGTCGGTGAAGCCATAGGGCTGAATATGACAATCCTGATTACAGACGGCTCACAACCGGTAGGCAGGGGCATTGGCCCTGCATTGGAAGCTCTCGATGTGCTGAGTGTTCTGAACAATGCTGCAAATGCACCATTAGACCTCAGAGACCGTGCTGCTTCCATTGCCGGAAAGTTATTGGAACTTGCTAAAAAATGTGATGCCGGTGATGGAAAAAAGATGGCAGATGATATCATTACATCCGGCAAGGCTATGCAAAAGCTAAAGGCTATTTGTCTGGCCCAGGGCAGATTTTCCATTCCTGAAAAAGGTGCATATACTTTTGATGTTTTTGCAGAGAGAGATGGTATAGTGAAAGAAATAGATAACCGGAAACTGGCACGGATAGCCAAACTCGCCGGCGCACCCAAATCACCCGGTGCGGGAATTCTGTTCAATGCCCCTGTCGGAAAGGCAGTTAAAACAGGCGATGTCCTTTATTCCATATATGCAGAAGGAAAGGGTCAATTGGAATATGTAAAAGAATACATCAAAACCATCAATCATCTGATTACATTTGAATAATGGATAGAATTGTTTTTTTTCTGCCGGGTAATGAAACCATTGCAAATACGGTTGCCCAAAAACTCCGGATTCCTGTTGGGGAACTAACATTACATACATTTCCGGATGGAGAAACCTGTGTGCGCTTACTTACAGATGTCCGGAACAAAGAAGTTATTTTAATTGATTCGCTGTATCAGCCGGACACAAAATTCCTGCCACTCTATTTTTCAGCTAAATTACTAAAGGAAGAAGGTGCACTAAAAATCACATTGGTAGCTCCATATCTTGCTTATATGCGGCAAGACAAGAAGTTTCATCCCGGCGAAGCGGTAACGAGTACTTATTTCGCCTCGTTATTATCATCCTTTATCGATGAACTCATCACCATAGATCCGCATTTGCACCGCCGAAGTTCCATGAGTGAAATCTATTCGGTTCCATGTAAAGTTTTACATGCCACCTCCATCATTTCCGACTGGATTAGTGTACATATAAAGAAGCCTTTACTTGTAGGGCCGGACAGTGAAAGTGAACAATGGGTGGCTGAAACTGCAAAAAAAATGAATACACCCTATATCGTTTTGAATAAGCTCAGGATCAGCGATACTGAAGTTACAATTTCCGTTCCTGATATCGAAGTATATACCGGCCACACACCGGTCTTAATAGATGATATTATTTCGACAGCAAAAACAATGATTGTTACGGCAGGACATTTAAAGGAATCCGGGATGAAACCGGCGGTCTGTATCGGAGTCCACGGATTATTTTCAGGAAATGCCTATCAGGACTTACTGAATGCAGGTGTTGGCAAAGTGGTGACCTGCAATAGCATCCAGCACCCTTCAAATGAAATCGATCTGTGTGATTTAATCAGCAACAGCCTAAAAGAATCGGCAGTCTGATAAAATAAATCAGGCAGTAAAAATCTGCATCAGTTTTCCAATCACATAATCGACTTCTTCTTTTGTATTATGTTTTGAAAAGGAAAATCGGATTGAAACCCTGTTTTCATCTTTATGTAATGCCCTCACTACATGTGAGCCTGCTGAGGCTCCGCTGCCACAGGCACTGCCGCCGCTGCAGCAAATACCTTCCATATCCAGAGTAAACAACAGCAAAGCTGATTTATCATTCGGCGGAAAAGAGACATTTAATACTGTATATAAACTCCTGTCGTCTGTATTGCCGTTAAAATCAATATCTTGAAAATTTGCTTTCAGTTGATCAATAAAATAGTTTTTTATGCCTTTTATATAGGCTGCATCCTGTTCAATATTTGCGTACGCCTTTTGTGCTGCAGCAGCCAATCCCACAATACCATATACATTTTCTGTTCCTGCCCGGAAACCACGTTCCTGCCCTCCCCCGTGTATCAACGGCTGCACCTTGTTCTGCTTACGCATAAACAAAAACCCGACACCTTTCGGTCCGTGAAATTTATGCGCAGCCCCTGATATAAAATCCGCCTGCATTTTCTGTACATCAATGGGCAAATGGGCAAATGTCTGTACCGTATCCGAATGAAACAAAGCATGATGCTGCTTGCATAATGCGCCGACTTTTTCTGTATCCAGCAAGGTACCGATCTCATTGTTGGCATGCATCAGCGTAACCAGTGTCTTTTTATCTGAAGCAGACAACAAACGGTTCAAATCCTCCATATCCACATTTCCTTTTTCATCTATCTTTACTAACTCCACTTCAGTATGCAGATAATCCCTGCAAAAATCAACGGAATATTCCACACAATGGTGTTCAATCGGAGATGTAATGATGCGTTTCACATCCAAATAAGTAACAGCACCTTTGATGGCCATATTATTCGCCTCGGTAGCGCCCGAAGTAAAAATGATTTCGCCGGGTTGCGCGTTGATAAGCTGTGCTATCGTTTTACGAGCTGCTTCCACAGCAGCCCTTGTATCACGGCCATAAGAATATTGGGTAGATGGATTACCAAAATGTTCTTTCAAATAGGGCATCATGGCTTCCAGCACCTCTTTATCTATCGGAGTAGTGGCGGCATTATCAAAATATACTTTCATGCAGCAATAAGAAATTTGAAATTATCAGTCCGTAAAATTAGCAATAAAATCTCATTTACTTTTATAACAGATAGATAACTCTAAACTTCAGCTTTCAAAATAATCCGAAAGGTGGTTCCTTTGGAAGAAGAATCCTTGACAAAAATCTTTCCGTGATGGTATTCCTCAATAATTCTTCTGGCCAGTGTCAAACCCAGCCCCCATCCTCTCTTTTTACTGCTGTATCCAGGCTCAAAAATCTGCTCAAAACTGTTTTTTGGAATTCCTTTACCGGTATCCTGTATGTCAATATTCACTAATCCGTCTTTCTCAAAGGCATGCACATGTATCTCGCCAGATTCTTCCATTGCATCCAGTGCATTTTTCATTATATTTTCCAGCACCCACTCAAACAGCGGCGGATTCAGCATAGCAATGATAGTCTCATCTGACTTTAAAAGATAGATATTTATTTTTTTTGATGCCCGTTTGGAGATATAATCGACTCCGTGTTGCAGAACATCCGTTACCCTGTGACGCTGCAATTCAGGAACCGAACCAATTTTAGAAAATCGTTCAGCAATTAAAACAAGCCTGTCAATATCCTTCTGCATCTCTTCAAACATCATTTCATCCTCTTCCGTGTTCAGTTTCTCGCGAAGGATATCAATCCATGCGGAAAGGGATGACAAAGGAGTGCCCAACTGATGCGCAGTTTCTTTCGCAAGTCCCACCCATACCTGATTTTGTTCTGCCCGACGGGAAGACGTAAAGGCGGCATAACTGATAATAAAAAACAAAGCCACCAGAGCCAGAACATAAAACGGATATTTTCGGATACCAATAAGCAGGTCAGAATCCTTGTAATACAGGTACTGTTTTTCACTGTCGGGCAAATCAATCTCAATAAACTGCTGAATTGTTTTAAGTGTCTTCAGTTGTCTGAGTAAATAATCTTTATCCTTAACCACTCTGGTTGAATCGAAATTCTTATGTGCCAATATTTCATCATTGGCATTTGTCCAAATCACGGGGATATTATCGTTGTATTTAATTTTATCCAGTGCTTTAGATAACTCAATTTCATCTGAGGTATTGCTGCTCAGTACCTTATAGGCCTCCGCTATTTCTTCCGCCTTTTTTATTTCTTCCCGCGCAATAGCTTTCGCGAGCCTGTGTGTGTACCATAGTGTAAAAAATATGATACTCACAGCAAACAGGAAAAGAAGGATTTTCCAACGGTTTCTATGTTGGTAGAAATTCATTTGAGTAAAAATAGGAAAAGTCTGTCAGATAATTCAGCTATATACTGCTTATTCCACCAGTACAAATGCCGCCCATTTATACGGATCATTGGGGTATTTGCTTTTCATATACGTTTGGGTTTGATGAAAGGCTTCCGGAATTGTTTTACCTGAAAACCAGGTGCTGTAAAATTTCGTCATCAATTCTGTAGTCTCTGTATCCGGTACTTTCCAGAGGCTCATTAGCAGATATGCTGCACCAGCCATCTTAAATGCCCGTTGCAAGCCAAACACACCTTCACTGCCTTTGATATCACCCAAACCCGTTTCGCAGGCAGAGAGAACCACCAGTTCTGTATTATTCAGCGAAACATTGGATACTTCATAAGCAGTCAGAATGCCATCTTCCACATTTGCCGGAAGGGTATCTCCTTTCCAGACTCTATTGGCTCCTGCCAGCAGTAAACCTGCTCTGTTCAGTGGATTATCCGAGGAACGGAACACCTGCTGGCTTTCATCGCCAAATTCATTCAAGTTTTGTTTCTTTGGATCCGGAAAGAAAAAACCATGGCTCGCAATATGAAGTACACGCGGTGAATTATTGCCGCTCAGTTTCTTAAATGCTTCTTCAGTTGCCTGTTTACCAGAATACATGGAAACATTTATTTTATTTTGATGGGCAATGGTGTCTATGGCCTTTGCTTCGGTGAAAGTTCCCTCCAGGTATTTCCAGCTATTCCCTCTGTTTAAATCCTCAGGTAAAGAGCGGGAAACAAAACTGGTTTCTTTTTCATCTTTTTCTGCCAGTGCCAGCAATTCCTGGTCTGTCACATCATACTGGATACCTCCGAAGATCGTCATGCTCGGTGGTAAGGTTTCTTTATATTTGGATGCCCGCAACAGCATGGCAGTAGAACTGAGCTGGGTAAGAGTATAGCGGTCGGAAAGCAAGGCAGTGGAATTATACGGAATGGCGGAAAATGCAATCTGATGCAAACTGCCTGACGGAGCAAAATAGATCTTATCGCCTTTGTTCAGCAAACTGTCCAGTGGTTTCCAGACCAGATTATATAAATGCTTTCCTGAAGTAGTACTATTATACATCTCACTGATAAATTCTGCATCTGAAAAACCTGCCTTATCTAACAAACTATCCAGTTGCTTTTGTTCACACAATGGGATCATAAACGGAAATGAATCATTTTTTCGCAACACCAGTGCCACATACATAATGCTGTCGGTAAATTTCTTACCATTATAGAAATTAAACGAAGAAAACTCAATTGCCACTTCCTTATCTCCTAAAGCTTTCTGAATATCCTGCCAACGGGTACTTAGCAGTGATTTGGATTCCTTGAAAGTATTAGATAATCTTGTCAGTTGTGATTCCAAATCATTCGCTTTTTCTTCGTTTACGGCTATAAGAGTACTGTCTCTTTTGATAATTCTTTTAGTATATTGCTTTGATAAAAATATTTTTGCAGTTTTCCATTTATCATAAAGTCTTAAGGCAATAGTATCTCCACTAATCAAAATATTTTGCCTCAACTCTATAGAAGAATTTAATATTACACCTTTAGTTGCAAGTTCAATATCAAAAGCTTCTATGGCAATTGAATTATTCAGTAAAGAATATTTCAGGTAAAAAGATTTTAAAAAATCAAATTGGTCTGTAACCTTTTTAAAATATTTTTCTTTTTCACTTTCAGACAAAACTGTAAAAGTTCTATCAATATTTCTTATAATATTATTTTTTGATTCTATTATCAAAGGTCGCGCATTTTCTAACTGCCGCTCTCCAATATATAAGCTTGCGAAGTTAAATAACCCTTTTCCATAATCAGGATGGTCTCTTCCTAAAGACTTTATAGTGATTTCAAGTGATTCTGAAAATAATGGAATTGATTTATCATACTGCCCCATTCTTTTGTAACACACAGCTAGATTACTAAGTATGGCAGCATAATTAGAATGATTCTTACCAAGAGATTTCTCAGTACAATCCAATGATTCTCTATAAATAAGCATGGCCTTTTCGTACTCACCCATTTCCCTGTAGCACAATGCTAAATTATTAAGAGCTATGCAGTAATTAGGATTGTCTTTTTGTAATAGGGAGTCTTGTAATTTCAATGCCATCACAAAAAATGGCTCTGCATTCTTGAACTGATATAGATATTGGTATGTCATTGCTAAATTATTTAGTACAGTGGGATAATTTGGGTGATTTCTTCCCATAAATTTTTCAGCATACATATAAGCTTCAAGGTTAAAGTGTAGTGCTTTTTCGTATTGACCAAGATCCATGTATATGTTTCCCATATTTCCAAGAGAAATAACATAATCTGGATTCTCTTTCCCTAATGTCGCTTCATTAATCTCTAAAGCCTCCTTAAAAAGAGGTAATGCATTTTCAAAACGCCCCATTATTCTATAAATTTCTGCCAAATCGTTTAGTCTATTGCCATATTCTGGTTTATCTCTACCAAGATATTTCTCTGCGTTAATCAATGCTTCCTGAGAAAATGACAACGCTTTATCATACTGTCCAGAATAAAAATATGCAGCAGAAATATTATTGAGACAAAATCCATATTTCTGATTTTCTTTTCCAATTGTATTTTGTAATATTTCCTGTGATTTAAGCAATAATGACAAAGCCTTAATATGTTGGCCGGTTATTGCATAGATAAGACCTAAATCACATAAAGAAAACCCATAATTCGAATCTGTTTTACCAAACTCTTTTTCAGCTTGTAATAAAGCTTCCTCTCCATAGATTAAAGCTTCTTTAAAATTGCCCTGATTGAATGATTCCTGAGTTATATTATGAAGAGAATCCCAGCTTTGCGCTAATGTATTGCCTTCAAAAACAAAGGAAAATAAAAACATCAAAATTATAGGAATACGTATCTTCATACTATCTAGTATTTAGTATAAAATATTATTTCAATCCATTTGCGGCCTTCATATACTCTATATTTTTAGGTCTTGCTAAAGATGCTTTATTAAAACGGGTGAAAGCCTCCCCATATAAAAAATTGTCCTGTAAAATGACTCCTGCGGCAAAATCACGTTCTGCAGCGTCAGGTATCACACTGATTTCATCACTTATTTTTTTCCACAACTTCTTATACTCATTACTGCTCAAAAACTGTATTTGGTTCAATGCTCCGTATTTTTTTCCATTAATCATTATTCCCCAATAATATATCTTATCTTCTTCTGATTTACTCTTAAAAATCGATGCTTCGCATGAATTTCCTTTTATCAGTGTATCTGTCAGTATAGAACTGCCGTAAGAATCTTTATAAAGAATCAGTCTAACCGATGGAGGTGTCATATCCTTTTCAAGCAATGCTTTAATTATCTGCTCCGGCAGCTGCCATTTAAGTGTTACAGCTTCTTTATATACATATATTTTTCTCATGTTCGGAGGAAATATAACAGGATCTTCTTCTCCTCTGGTTACTCCACCTACGTTTTGCATATATTCTTTTCTGTTCTTATCACTTATTGGTTCATGCGGATGCAACAACTGTGTATATACAGATTTCCAGTACTTTGCGGATACAGAAAAATCTGCTGTTTTGCATAACGTGTTTTTCAATGAACAAATACCCTTTTGGGAAATAGTAACCGGTATATAATCCGGACAAAGCAATGTAACGGAAGATTTATCACTAATTACAAAGCTGTCATTTTCAGAAAACTGTTGACCAACAATCAGTTTTTTATTATGATGTTTAACATTACCTTTCAACTGATAAACTATATAATACTGTGCATGAAGCAACTGTACTAAAAAAAACAAAAAAATACTGATGTACGCTCTCATTTTAATGTTGTTTAAAGATTGTTTTGTACTTGAACTTAAGCCTCAACCAGTTTGCAAACCCTTCATAAAAATAAAGTACATCAACAGACAGTATTATGCCTATGATGGCATATTTAAAATCAATAATCCTGTTAAAATACTGAAGAAATAAAACCTGTACATACAGCAATAAAACAGAAACGGATAATTGTGTAATTTTTACGGTTAGATGGAACCAAAGATGTTTTTCTATAAAATATTTTAAGAAAAAAGCGACACACAGCCAGGTAAAAATAATTGCCAGCAGCCACTGAATGAATGAAGACGTTTTTTTTAATAAATTATCCTCCAACAACATGGATAAAATATTTGCATGAATATATACTCCTGACATTTCTGGCAACTCATTATTTTCATTATTTACCGGAGTAATAAATTTGTCCTCAATTGAATTTTTATCATTAGTAACAAACCCCATCAAAACAATCTTATTTTTATATACAGATGGTGGATAGTTTATTATGCTGTCAAAACGAATTGTCAAAAACTTATCCCCTCTCCTGACGTAGTTAATATAATGCAGCCCACTCATTCTGTGTTCCAGGTTTTTAAACCTGTCCGGATATGACTTTTTAAATATAGTGGCTGAAAATGAAGTATATCTTTTATTATTTATTTCTTCAAAAAAGGAACATTGTCTGATTATTTTGAATCCGACAAAATTAATATAGCCACTTTGTGTATTTTCACGTTCGAAATAAGATTTCTGTAGGAGATTCTTTTCACCATTAAATTTATTTGCTAACACGATATTCGTCTTATTAATTTCATTTCTCAGAATGCTATCTGTATAAGCATCTTTTGGATCTTTAAAATAAACATCTAAACCAATAATCTTAGGGTTGAATTGACTAAGCTTGTTAATTGTCTCCGCTATTTGTTTTCTGTTTGCCGTATCTATATTAACAACTACTATTTCAGGATGCAAGGGTGCATTTTCATTTATCTTTGTATTTAACGTGATATCAGTATAACTGAAATCAGCTACAGCCTCACTGATAGGATTAAAGAGATGTGTATTTATGGCTACGAAATGGAGGAGCCACATAACCACAAAACACAAAATGGTTACAAAAACAATATCTTTATGAAACAGGTATTTCATTATTAGCAATGGTTTTATACTTAAATATACAAAATAATTCTTTTATAAAAATCTCAAAATAATTATAATACGATATAAACAGATTGATAAATGAACATAGGAACGGGAGTATTGAGGAAGATATAAAAAAAGTCCCGACTAAATGTCGGGACCTTGTGGGCGCACACGGGTTCGAACCGCGGACCCCCTGCTTGTAAGGCAGGTGCTCTGAACCAGCTGAGCTATGCGCCCTTACTGCCTTTTTGTAAGGGAGTGCAAATATAGAATTATCTGAGGAAATAAAAAATTTTTTTTACATAAAATTTATTTGCAACATAATTGCATTAAAGAAAATAAAACCTATATTTGCAATCATGTTGCATAAAACCGTTGCTGTGTTTTTAATTTGTTTAATTTGGACAAACGTCCATGCACAAACCTGCACATTAAAAATTTCTGGAAAGATAATTGACGAACACGATAAGTCCGTTTTGGATTATGCCAACCTGTATATTCTTGAACTGCAACTCGGTACGGCTGCTGATGATAAAGGTAGTTATGCGTTCAGCAACATTTGTCCGGGTACCTATACCTTTATCATTGACCATATCGGATGCGCCAGCGATACCGTGACGGTGTCAATTTCACAAAGCATCACTAAAAATTTTTATCTTGAACATCATGCTGAAGAACTTGCAGAAATTGTCGCCACGGCCAACAGAAATAAAAATGAAACCACTCAATCTACCACTGTACTGGATACTAAAACTCTTCTGAAGCTGGAAGGAAAAGACCTGGGTTCTATTTTAGCTACCATTTCCGGAGTGAATCAGCTAAAAACCGGTTCTACCATCAGTAAACCGGTCATTCATGGGTTGTCGGGTGACCGGATTTCAATTATCAGCAACGGGGTAAAACTGGAATCTCAAAATTGGGGGACTGAACATGCGCCTGAAATTAACCCACTGGCATCTAGTACAATTACTGTGATAAAAGGTGTCGGAAGTCTTGAATACGGCACAGATGCAATGGGGGGCATGATATTGATGGAGCCGCCAGTCCTGCAAAAAAATCAACACCTGAAGACAGGTTTTAGTCTGGCAGGACAAACAAACGGACGAGGAATAACTGTTTCCGCAAAAATAGAACAGGGATTCAAAAAACAAACCGCTTTTTTTGTACAAGGCAGCTTTAAACGCCAGGGTGACGGCCAGACACCACATTACAATTTAACCAATACCGGATTACAGGAAGGGAATTTCTCCGCAGGTATAGGCGTATTAAAAAAGAACTGGGATATAAACGCCTATTATTCCTTATTCCATCAGGATTTAGGAATTTTAAGAAGTTCGCACATCGGCAATATCACCGACCTCGAAAACGCTATCGCGAGCGATACTCCTCTCATCGTAAAACCATTCACCTATAATATAGAAAATCCCAAACAGGCAGTCAACCATCATCTGGCTAAGATGAATATAATGCGGTTCTTTTCCAACCAAAGCCTGTTGTCTGTCACCTATTCCATTCAAATTAACCAACGGAAAGAGTTTGACATCCGACGGAGCGGCCGTTCCGAAATCCCCGCACTGGATATGCAATTATGGACACATCATTTGCTCGCTGCTTATAGCAGGAATAAACGTATTGGAACCAAAGACATCAGCATAGAAGGGAAAAGTGGTTTTGATTTTATTACCAAACATAATTTTAATAATTCTGCTACCGGTATACGGCCACTCATTCCGGATTATTATCAATATGGTATCGGTATTTTTGACATCGAAAAAATCCGGCTGGAGAATTTCTGTATCGAGTTGGGGGGAAGATATGACTATACCCGGTTTTTAGCGCTGCGGTTTGATAAAAATAATATCCTGCAAAAGCCAGCTTACAATTTTCACACCTATGCATTCACATTAGGCGGAAGCTGGAAGAATACCTCCGATAATATCCGTTTGCAAAATAATCTGTCGTTCAGTTCCCGGTTTCCGAATGCCTCTGAATTGTACAGTGAGGGACTACACCACGGCATTGCAGTACTGGAATTTGGCAATGCAGCAATGAAACCGGAAAAAGGCATAAAGTGGATAACAACTGTTGGTGCAGGGTATCAAAAATATTTTCAGACGGAAGCTACTTTTTACCTATCCAAAATAGATGATTTTATTTATTTAGCCCCGTTACCTAAACCTGTCATTACAATACGGGGCGCATTTCCGGCCTTTCAATATTATCAAACAGATGCCCGTTTGCTGGGGCTGGATGTAACCATAAGCAGTGAACCGCTTTCCTATCTGTCTTTGACCATGAAATCGAGTATCGTAAGAGGTAAAAACACCGGTACTAATGACCATTTAATTTATATGCCATCTGACAGAATCAGCGCGGGTTTTGATCTACACCATGATTTTAAAAAAATCCAGCATGTACATGCTGGTATGACTGTCCTACATACTTTTAAACAAAAAAACACTCCCCTTTTGATTGCGGATTATAAGCCCGCCCCGAATGGATATACAGTGCTGAATGCCGATGCCGGCTTTGATTATGCCATCCATGAGCATCACACGCTCTCTTTTTCGATAGCCGCAGAAAATATAACCAACACCGCCTATCGGGATTATATGAACCGGTTCAGGTATTATGCTGACGAGCCTGGCTGGAATCTGATTTTCAGGTTAAGATATTCATTCTCCAAAACCTAAAACAGCTTTATGAAAAAATACATTTTAAACATCTTAGTACCATCCATTATGCTGATAACGGGTAGTTGTATAAAAGACCCTTTACCGGTGAATGAATCTGAGTTAATTACTACGGTTCAACTTACACTGACTGATACCGCATCACCATACAATACACACAGTATAATTTTCAGAGATTTAGACGGGGACGGAGGAACAGATGCCATACTTACACCTGATTCGCTTAGTTTGCCTGCCGGCACTGCATTTAATGCAACGCTCTTGCTATTAGATGAGAGAAATCCCGAAACGGATACCATCAACCGGGAGATAACAGCAGAAAATACGGCTCACCAGTTTTTTTATCAGTCAATTCCGTCGGATGTTTTGACTAACTTTTCCTATTTATCGTTTGATGATAACGGCAAACCGCTTGGATTAATGTTTAGCTGCGAGTCAAAAAATATACCCTCAAACGGTGCCTTAAAAGTAATTTTACGGCACGAACCCAATAAATCGGCTGCAGGCGTTGCTTCAGGTGATATTTCTAATGCAGACGGAGAAACAGACATCGAAATCGCGTTTCCTTTTTATATCAGGTAATTTATAGTTACAAATTATTTTGTTATTGGCTATAATATTTAAAGTGAAAGTGTATATTTGTAGTATACTAATTCTATAGAGTATATAATAATAGTATGCAAAAAGACAGGCATTTTATCAGTCTGACCAAAGGGGTCACCTGGAGAATTATCGGAACGCTCGATACCATGATGCTTTCCTATATTTTTACAGGAAGCATTGGGAATGCGCTGAAAATTGGTTTTACGGAAGTATTTACTAAAATCTTCCTTTTTTATCTTCATGAACGGGGCTGGTTTAAAATAAAATGGGGCTTAATCCGGATTGAATCTCAAAAACAACTATCCGAAGAAGAATTAAGCGATTATGAACATAAAGACGATATCTGGAGAGAATCCCACCTGCGAAGTGTGGTAAAAGGTATCAGCTGGCGTATAGTTGGCACCATCGATACCATAATCATTGCCACTTTCTGGACAGGAGATTACAGTAAAGCTTTAAAAATCGGATTTACGGAAGTCATTACCAAAGTTTTCCTGTACTACCTGCATGAACGCATCTGGATGAAATATTCGAGAAAAGGACAATCTGCCGAAGTACAAAACCAATAAATAGTTCTGCTTATTGTAATATTAAGTCACTTCTTTCTACTAATTTTGCAACCTAATTATTTTTATCTATGAATAAAGCAATTTTACCTGCGTTGTTGGTATCAGCATTTAGCTTTTCCGCAATGGCAGCAGAACCGGCGGCTGTAAAACCTGCCACTCAGAAAACTGTACCACCGGCAGTTAAAGATGTAGCCATCAAAACCGGTGATTTTAGTACAACTACGAAACCCGGAAAAGACTTTTATGAGTATGTCAACGCAAAATGGACAAAAGCCAATCCGATACCCGGCGACAAAGCTGGATTTGGCATGTTTGAAAAACTGGATGAAGAAAGCAGGATTGTCATAAAACGTATTTTAGAGAATGCGGCAAACTTAAAGATAAAAACCCCAAAAGGCTCGAACCTCCAGATTTTAGGTGATTTTTACCGTAGCGCCATGGATACAGATGCTATTAACAAAGCCGGTATACAACCGCTTCAGGCATGGTTCGAAGATATTCAAAATGCCACTACTCCTCAGGAATTTGCAAAAGATATGGCAAAATTGCAACTCCGCAACATCAATACGCCGATTGGTTATTACGTGGAAGTGGATGCCAAAAATTCCACCCGCTACGTTATGTATATCAGCCAGGGCGGTTTAGGACTCCCTGACCGTGATTTTTATTTCCGTACTGATGAAAAATCTAAGAAAACACTGGAAGCCTACAAAGGTTACATGAAGTCAATCATCGGGCTGGCGAAACTGGATAAAACTGTTTCTGCTGAGCAACAGGCCGAAAACATTATGGAAGTCGAAACAGCCATCGCTAAAACTTCTTTATCAAAAGTAGAATTACGCGATCCTGAAAAGAATTATAACCTATACACAATTGACCGCTTAAAAAGTGAATTCAAAAATTTTGACTGGGACGCATTTTTCGGAGAAATGAAAGCTGCTCCAAAAGAAATCATAGTTGGACAGCCGTCTTTTATGCATGCTTTGGATAGTTTGTTCGTAGCCATACCACACGACAAATGGGTATCTTATCAGCAATTTCATTTAATCAATTCCAACGCCAAATACCTAAACAGCGAGATTGTACAGGCACGCTTTGATTTCTTCGGAAAAACATTGAGCGGTATTCAAACAATGGAACCGAGATGGAAACGTGTTTCGCGCATTTCAGAAGACCTGCTCAGAGACTTAATCGGACAGGAATATGTGAAAACGAAGTTTTCCCCATTAGCCAAGAAACGAGCGCTCGATTTAGTTGAAAATATTCGTGCCGCATTGGCAGAACGCATCCAAAAGCTTGAATGGATGGGCGCTGAAACCAAGGCAAAAGCGCTGGAAAAGCTGGCCAAAATAGACGTGAAAATCGGTTATCCGGACAAATGGTGGACGTATGAAAACACGGATGTCAGCAATCAGCCCTACGTTTTAAATGTGTTAAACTGCTCTTATGCTGAAAACCTGCGTGTTTTGGAACGTATGAAAAAAGACAAAATAGACCGTACAGAGTGGCTGATGGGACCGCAAACCGTTAATGCCTACTACAATCCTTTGATTAATGAGATTGTATTTCCGGCAGCTATCCTGCAACCGCCTTTCTTCTATGCCAAAGGCGATGATGCGGTCAACTACGGAGGAATCGGGATGGTCATAGGACATGAAATCACGCACGGTTTTGATGATGAAGGCAGTCAATATGATGCGGAAGGAAACCTGAAAAACTGGTGGACACCGGAAGACAAAAAACGCTATGAAGCACTGACCGATAAATTTGTGGCACAATACAGCAAATATTCTCCGTTTCCGGAAGACAGTATTTATGTCAATGGTGAATTAACTTTAGGAGAAAACATTGCTGATTTAGGCGGTATGATTATCAGTTTAAACGCACTGAAAAAAGCTATCGGAAATACTACACCATTAATCAGCGGGCTTACTCCGGAACAACGTTATTTCATTAATTACGCGATTATATGGAGGTCGAATATGCGTCCGGAATCCATGCGCATGCAAATGCTGTCTGACCCTCATTCCCCTGCAAAATACAGGGTAAACGGCGTTTTGAGTAATTTGCCGGAATTCCATAAAGCATTTAACGTTAAACCGGGTGATGCCATGTATAATCCGGAAGAAGAACGGTCTAAAATGTGGTAAATACATCATTCCGTTATATCAAAAAGCGCCGTCTAAAGACGGCGCTTTTTGATATAAGTCTTTAAGAATCAATAAACGCTAATCCAGCACATTGGCATTCATTACGCCTCCTGTATGAACTGCGATAACAACAGACTCCGGTGGAAAATAGTTTTTAGCGATTAAATCCATGATGCCGTACATCATTTTACCGGTATAGACATAATCCAGCAAAATCTGATGTTCGGCATAGAAATCTTTGATAAATTGAATCAATTCAGGCGATGTTTTGGCATAACCGCCAAAATGATAATCCGTCATTAATTGAAAATCTGCCGTAGTGAACTTTTTGATTTCTTCTGTTAAAAAATCGCCGTTTTTCAATACAGGAAAACCTAAAGCCTGCTGATGTGCTTTCAGATTACCGGCAATTCCGGCAAGCGTAGTACCTGTTCCGCAGGCACAGCAGATGAAATCGAAATCCGTTTGTATCTCTTCAGTAATTTCTGTACATCCTTTAACCGCCCATACATTTGCCCCGCCTTCAGGCAGGATAAACATTGAATCGATATCAGAAAATAAAGAAGAAGGAATGTGTTTTTTGTCTTTATAGGCGCCCCTGTTTATATAATACAGCTCCATCCCGGAATCGGCCGCAAATTGAAGACTTTTATTCAGAGGCTGATACTCCTCTCCTCTTATGATTCCGATGGTCTTAAACCCCAGGAGTTTTCCGGCGGCGGCTGTTGCCGTAATATGATTGGAAAATGCACCGCCAAATGTCAGCAAAGTAGTTTTATTTTCCAGCCTCGCCTGCTCCAGATTATACTTCAGTTTGCGCCATTTATTGCCGGAAACTTCCGGATGAATCAGGTCATCCCGTTTGATGAACAAATGGATTTTAAACTTCCGGGTAATATCATTTTGGACAGCTTGTAAAGACGAAGGAAGATTAAACATCCTGTAAACGTTACTTTATCAGTGCCGGTACAACAACCGCGCCATTTTTCTTAGCCCATGCAACAGTAATCCCTTTGGTATTGGAATTGATTTTAGCACCTGTGAGTTTCACCGGCATCGTTTTCGTTTTTTCCATTTTCTCCAATGCAAGGCCTAAAGCCTCTGTCTCCACGATTTCCGGTGCTAATATTTTTGGAGCAGCAACCAATCCGGAGGCCGTGCTGGATTTATTCTCATACACCGTTGTTGACTGCGGCGTTGGAGACGACTCGTAAACGAAGAGCGCCTGACTCAGATTGGCATTTTGTAAGTCCGCGCTTTCCAGACTGGATAGTATAAGATTCGCTGCAGTCATATCAGCGCCGTTCAGGATGGCATACTGTAAATCCGCTTCCTGCAAAAGCGCCTGCGTAAGGTTCGCATTTTTAAGGTTCACAAAATGCATGTTAGTAGCCAGAAAATTAGCTTTAGTCAAATTGGCACCGGTAAAATTAACGCCTGTCAGATTACAGCCGTACAATTTCGCGCCGGTCAGATTCGCTTCGCTCAGGTTGACACCCGTCAGATTTGCATTACTTAAATCAACCCCTCTTAAATCCGCTTTCTGCAACTGCACACCTGTCAGATTTGCTCCGGCTAGATTCTTTTCACCGTTTTTAGCCAATACCGCCCATTGTAAAACTGTTTTTGAGCCGGACTGAGCGAAGGCCGCAACACTCATCATCATAAATAAGAAAAAATAAATCCGATTGGATTTAATAGATAAATACTTCATTTTAAAGAGTTTTGATACTCTAAAATATAAAAATAAAATGAGATTTTTTCATTTTTTTGCAAGAATTTTAAAACAATTCCCCCTGCTCCGGCTCCTTCCTGTCGGATAAATTGGTGATTTCAAAATCTACATCGAAGTTGGCTTCCTGTTCGTCGTCGTGTGCCGTTTCCACCAGTTTAATCTCTTTAATCGTGCCGCCGCACAATTTATTACCGATGGCTTTCCAGCCCTTCACTTCAATAAATTCAGCCAGATTCTCGGTGTATGGGGCGCTCGCCTTTCCCTTTCCAGTATCCAGTATATATTCGATGGTCGGATTGGTATAAAGCGTGGCAAATACCAGCTTCGCATTATTCTCATCAGAAATAAAACTGTATTTAGAATCGATGGTGGACGTTTCTATCTGGAAACGTTTTACAAAATTCGCTTTTTTGGCATCGGAATAATGCACAGCCGTTACCGTTGTGGTCGGATACAGTTTATCGATGGCAAACAAGTCGTTCATGGCATAGCGGTTCGTTAAATCAAAATTGGACAGGTAATATTCCCCTGATTTCAGTACCACCAAAATTCTATCTTCATTCTGGAACGAGCCTAAGTAACGGCCACGTTTATCCGTATTCAAGCGTCCCACCGTATCGTCCAGCCAGATTTCCACCCCGCCCAGCGTGGTCCTTCCCTTTCCTTTCTGCTCTATCTTCTTCACCGGATATTTCGTAACGATATTTCCCACAGAACCTCTGCCTTTAATATCCAGGTTATAAAAATCAAACTCAAAAACTTTGTTGCGGGCACTGCAGGTTGGCGACAGTACCACATTACAACTCTCCGCTTCCCCGTTCGGGTTAACGGAAAAATACAAAATCTTCGATTTGGGGTTGCCCTGTGTTACCGGGTACTCCTTATCACGTGTGATGGAGGTAACATTAAACCGTTTCGCATAGCTGATACCTGATTTGCCGTCGAGGTACACACAGTTATACGTAGTACGCTCGTCGTTCTTTTTCCATACCGCCACATGTATGATGTCTTTGCCGACAAACACTTTTTCGGCATTGCGCACAACCTTCATGGTACCGTCTTTCATAAACGCGATAATATCGTCGATATCCGAGCATTCGGAAACCAATTCCTCTTTTTTCAAATCCTTGCCAAAGCCTATAAAACCTTCCGTCCGGTTGACATATAATTTCTCATTATTAGCGGCCACCGTTTTCACTTCCACTACATCAAACAAAGCAATTTCCGTCTTGCGTTCTTTGCCTTTACCATATTTTTTGAGCAATTCTTCAAAATACCGAATCGCGTATTTTGTCAGCGACTTTAAGTTTTTCTTCGTTTCCTCCATCTGCTCTTCGAGGCCTCTGATATATTCATCCGCTTTCTTCTTGTCAAATTTGGAGATACGTTTGATTTTTATTTCCGTCAGCCGCACGATATCCTCTTCCGTTACTTCGCGCATCAGTAATTTTTTGAAAGGCGTCAGGCCTTTATCGATGGCGGCAATCACCCCTTCCCAGGTTTCTTCTTCTTCTATGTCGCGATAGATTTTATGTTCAATGAAAATTTTCTCGAGTGATGAAAAATGCCATTTGTTTTCCAGGTCTTTCAGTTCAATTTCCAGCTCCCGCTTCAGCAGTTCCAGCGTCGTGTCCGTCGATAATTTCAATGCTTCCGTCACACCGATAAAATGCGGCTTATCACCAATGATGACACAGGTGTTCGGTGAAATGGACAACTCGCAATCTGAAAAAGCGTAGAGCGCATCTACCGTCACACTCGGCGAAACCTGCGGCTGCAGTTCTATCAGTATCTCCACGTCCTTGGCGGTATTATCCACCACTTTCTTCACCTTTATCTTTCCTTTTTCATTGGCTTTCAGAATGGAATCTATCAAATCCGTAGTGGTGGTACCGAACGGTATTTCCGAAATTTTGAGAGTTTTCTTATCGACAATTTCAATTTTTGCGCGTACCCGAATCCGGCCGCCGCGTCTGCCGTCGTTATATTCACGCACATCCACGAGGCCTCCCGTCAGGAAATCCGGATACAATTCAAACGATTCTTTACGCAGGTATTTAATGGAAGCCTCTATCAGTTCACAGAAGTTGTGCGACATGATTTTGGTAGACAACCCTACTGCAATCCCTTCTGCCCCCTGAGCAAGCAGCAGGGGAAATTTGACCGGCAACTCCACCGGCTCACGTTTTCTGCCGTCGTAAGACAACTGCCATTCTGTAGTATCTTCATTAAAGACGACATCCAGTGCAAATTTTGACAAACGTGCTTCAATATAGCGGGGGGCTGCGGCGCTGTCACCGGTGCGGATATCGCCCCAGTTGCCCTGGCAATCGATGAGCAGATCCTTTTGGCCAATGTTGACAATCGCGTCGTTGATGCTGGCATCTCCGTGCGGATGGTACTGCATGGTGCTGCCTACAATGTTGGCGACCTTATTATAACGGCCGTCATCCATTTCCTTCATAGCATGCAGAATACGGCGCTGAACGGGCTTAAACCCGTCGTACAGGGCCGGTACGGCCCGCTCCATGATAACGTAGGAGGCGTAATCCAGGAACCAGTTTTCGTATAAGCCGTCAATGGTAGTAATATGGGCGTTCTGCTGCTCGTTGTATTCTTCGGTGGACATGGTACAAATCTCTTCCACCTGCAAGTATAGGATAAGGAAAGAAGAATTACAAAAAGAGTTTTAAACGGGTGTGGAGATAAAATTGGGAGAATTTTATGGAAAACAGGGATTCGGTGTCTCTCAATAATAGAAAAAAGCGAGTTGCATGCCTTAGATGTTTTAGCCTAATACCAGTTTTTAAATTTAAATGGTATTCGTGAAACATTAAAAAAAAATGCCCCGCATGGTTAGGCGAGGCGACTAGAATGTTTTCACAACGGAATAATCCTTATTGTGAATTGATTTTAAATTGTGTACTGCAAATATATACAAATATTTCCTTTAAAAAAAGATTTTTTTAATAAATTAGAGTAAATATCATAAAACTACGATAAATGATGAAAAAGGTATTAGGATTAGATTTAGGCACTAACAGTATTGGCTGGGCATTAATTGAGGTGGATGAGAATAACAAACCCATTAAAATAATAGCAATGGGATCAAGAATAATACCCTTAAGTTCAGAAGACAGAGATCAGTTTCAAAAGGGACAAGCCATATCCAAAAATCAGGATAGAACTAAAGCACGGACACAAAGAAAAGGTTATGACAGAAAACAACTAAAAAAGAGCGATAACTTTAAATACAGCTTGAAGAAAATCCTCTCCGAGTTAAATATTTACCCTTCTAAAGAATTATTGCAATTACCCAGTATGGATTTATGGAAATTAAGGAGTGATGCCGCTTCTGAAAATTCAACAATCAGCGCGGAACAATTAGGTAGAATATTTTATATGCTCAATCAAAAGAGAGGGTATAAATCTGCAAGAAGCGAGGCAAACCAAGACAAAAAAGATACTGAATATGTTGCTGAAGTTAAGGGTAGATACGCCCAACTTAAAGAAAGGAATCAAACGATTGGTCAATATTTCTATGATGAACTTTTAGTTTCAAATCAAAATGATACTTACTTTCAAGTAAAGAAAAAAGTCTACCCTCGTGAAGCCTATATTGAAGAGTTTGACACTATTATAAATTCTCAAAGAAACAAGCATAGTTTTTTAACAAATGAAGTTATTGAGAAGCTAAGAAATGAAATTATTTATTATCAAAGAAAATTAAAATCTCAAAAAGGTTTAGTAAGCGTATGTGAATTTGAAGGATTTAATACTACCTATTTTGATAAAGAAACAAAAAAAGAAAAAACAATATTTACTGGCCCCAAAGTAGCACCAAAATCAGCTCCTTTATTTCAACTTTGTAAAATTTGGGAATCTGTTAATAATATATCACTGAAAGTAAAGAATCCCGAAGGTTCAAAGTACAAATGGAGCGACAGAATACCTAACCTTGAAGAAAAAGAATCAATCGTAAAGCATCTTTCCCAAAATTCAAGTCTCAGCCTAACAGATCTTTTAAAGATATTACACCTAAAAAAAGAGGAAGTATATGTAAATAAACAGATTTCAAAAGGCATACAGGGAAATACAACTTATGCAGATATTCATAACATTCTTGGAGAAAGCAAATGGTTGAAATTTGACTTGGAAATAATACCGTCAAACCAAAAAGCATATTTAATAGATAAAAAAACGGGTGAAATACTAGCAGAGAGAGACGGCTTACAACTTAATGCAAAATTAGAACTGGAACCTTTTTATCAATTATGGCACACTATCTATTCTATTAAAGACTTAGAAGAATGTAAGAATGCCTTAATCAATAGATTCGAGATAAGTGAAGAGATTGCAGAGAAATTATCCAAAATTGATTTCAACAAACAAGCATTTGGAAACAAATCAAACAAAGCCATGCGAAAGATATTACCATATCTTATGCAGGGATATGATTATTCCCAAGCATGTAGTTTAGCAGGATACAATCATTCAAATAGTTTAACTAAAGAAGAAAAATCCTCAATAGCTACGTTAGACAAATTAGAATTACTGCCTAAAAACAGCCTTCGCCAACCTATAGTTGAAAAAATAATCAATCAAATGATTAATGTAGTAAATGCCATCATCGAAAAATATGGAAAACCAGATAGCATAAGAATTGAACTTGCCCGTGAACTAAAACAGAGTAAAGATGAACGGAATGATGCAGACATTCAAAACTCAGGAAATAAAAAATTAAATGAGGAAGTAAGCAAAAGATTACAGGAATTGGGTCTCCCTGCTACGAAAAGATACATACAAAAATATAAGTTTATATTCCCAACCAGAGACAAAAAACTTAAAGATGCGCAAGTTGTAAATCAATGTATATACTGTGGTCATTCATTCAATCTAACAGAAGCATTAAGCGGTGACAATTTTGATGTAGACCATATAGTACCCAAAGCATTGCTTTTTGATGACTCTCAAACAAATAAGGTGCTTGTGCATAGGAGCTGCAATTCAACTAAGACAAATCAAACAGCATACGACTATATTTCCAAAAAAGGGAATGAAGAATTAAGCAAATATATCGAAAGAGTGGACGATTGGTTTAAACGAGGAATTATCTCTTACAGTAAGATGCAGCGATTGAAAGTTTCTTTTGAAGAGTATACTGAACGAAAGAAACTCAAAAAGGAAACTGAGGCAGACAAAAGACTTTGGGAAGGGTTTATTGACAGACAACTAAGAGAGACACAATATATAGCGAGAAAGTCAAAAGAAATATTACAACAAATCTGCAATAATGTAACATCCACAGAGGGCACTGTGACGGCTACTCTTCGAAACCTATGGGGTTGGGATGACGCTCTAATGAATCTGCAATTGTCAAAATACAAAGAATTGGGTCAAACTGTAATTAAAGAATGGACAAGTGAACATGGTAAACGAAAACATCAAAAAGAAGAGATTGAAAACTGGTCGAAACGCGACGACCATAGACATCATGCTATTGATGCATTAGTAATTGCTTGTACTCAGCAAGGTTTTATTCAGCGTATTAACACATTGAACGCAAGTGAAGTGAAAGACGAAATGAATAAAAAAGTGGAAGAGGCTGCAATTATATACAATGAGAAACTAACGCTATTGGAGAAATACTTAGTGACCCAAAAACCGTTTTCTACAGCAGATGTAGAAAAAGAAGCAGAAAAAATATTAATCTCCTTCAAAGCAGGCAAAAAAGTTGCGACAAACGGTGTTAGAAAAATAAAAGTAAACGGTAAGAAGAAAGTCGTTCAGTCAGGTATTATTGTCCCAAGAGGTGCTTTGCATGAACAATTTGTTTACGGAAAAATTAAAGTAGAAGATAAAGATAAACCATTAAAATATTTGTTTGAGCATTGCGAAAGCATTATAAATGCACACATAAAAAACTTAATAAAAAACAGATTAACAGAAAACGAGAATGATACCAAGAAAGCATTGGCAACATTAAAAAAGTATCCGATATATTTAGACAGTAATAAAGATATCATTCTAGAGAAAGCTTCCTGCTATAAAGAAGAATATGTTATAAAATATAAACTGCAAGATTTAAAAACAAAAGATATTCCTTTTATAATAGACCCAAAAGTAAAACAGCTGGTAAAAACAAGGTTAGAACAACACAACGGAAAAGAAAAGGAAGCATTTAAAGATATTCTTTGGTTTAATGAAGAAAAACAAATTCCGATACATACCGTTCGATGCTTTACCGGACTATCTGCTGTTGAAGCAATAAAGAAGGATGAAAAAGGAGAAAATATTGGATTTGCTGTACTTGGCAACAACCATCATATTGCTATTTATAAAGATAGAGAAGGGAGACAAATACAGCATGTTTGTACATTCTGGCATGCTGTGGAACGTAAAAAACATGGAATACCGTACATTATCAAAAACACAGCAACATTATGGGATACTTTATTTGATAAGGAATTACCCGAATCATTCCTTGAAAAACTACCTGCTACCAATTTAGAATTACAATTCAGTATGCAGCAAAACGAAATGTTCATTTTAGGTTTATCTAAAGAAGAATTTGAAGATGCAATAAAGAAAATGGATCTACCACTACTGAGTAAACAATTATATTTAGTTTGGAGTATTGCAGATGGTGATTATTGGTTTAGGCATCATCTTGAAACGAAAAATTCAGAATTAAAGAATACAGTTGGCGCAAAGGATTGTAAAAGATTTTACAGATTAAGTTTAAAAGGCTTGAACGAGTTAAATCCTGTAAAAGTCCGTTTAAATCACTTGGGTGAAATAACTAAAATAGGTGAATAATGATCAAACGCACCCTATATTTTGGCAATCCCACCCGCCTGTCGGTGCAGCAGCAGCAATTGCTGATTAAAACCGAGGAGCGGGAATCGGCGGTCGCCATCGAAGATATAGGTGTATTGGTGATAGACCATTACCAGATATCCGTTACCCATGCCGTGTTGCATAAACTATTAGAAAACAATGCCGCCGTCATCACCTGCAACGATAAGCACCATCCCACCGGACTGCTGCTCAATCTGGACGGACACACCCAGCAAACCGAAAAGTTCAAGGCACAACTCGATGCCAGCGAGCCCCTGAAAAAACAATTGTGGCAACAAACCGTAAAAGCCAAAATACAGAATCAGGCGGCAGTGTTAGCCAAATGGGAATTAGACAACAGCTACCTGAAACGATACGCGCAGTTGGTACTGAGCGGTGACACCACCAATCAGGAAGCACAGGCAGCACGCTACTACTGGAAGGTTTTTTTTAATGAGGAAGACCCGTTTTTCGTCCGCGAACGGTTTGGCGAGTATCCCAACAATTTCCTGAATTATGGCTATGCCATTCTGCGTGCTACCGTTGCGCGCGGGCTGGTATCCTCCGGCCTACTGCCCACACTCGGCATACACCACAGCAATAAATACAACGCCTATTGCCTGGCTGACGATATTATGGAGCCTTACCGCCCCTTTGTGGACCATCTGGTGAAAGAACTGGTAACGGAGTTAGACGAACAGGAATTAACCGGTAATATAAAACGCAGGTTACTGGAAATACCCGCTTTGGATTTGGTCATAGATGGAAAAAAAAGCCCGCTCATGGTAGGGCTTCAACGTACCACGGCATCATTGGCGGCCTGTTTTGAAGGAAAGAGTAAGAAGTTGTTGTATCCTGAATTCGAGTAGGACACACCCCTTTATCCCCTCTCAAGAGGGGAAATGGACAGTGCAATTCAGTTCTATCAGATGGAATCCAAAAAGGCTTAAAAATATGAAACTACCGTATTTACACTCCACATGCCGAATCTCCCCTCCCGGGAGGGGATCAAGCCTGCCTGTCGGCAGACAGGGGGTGGTAAATAGTTATAATTATAGTTTACATATGCACTTAAATGGCTATCAGGTTATGTGGGTATTAGTATTCTTTGATTTGCCGACGGAAACAGATACGGACAGGAAACGGTATGCTAAGTTCCGGAAAAAACTGATGGAGGACGGCTTCGGCATGTTCCAGTTCTCCATTTATCTGCGCCACTGCAGCAGTCGCGAGAATGCTGAAGTACACATAAAAAGGGTAAAGAATATACTGCCCGAACTCGGCCACATAGGAATTATATGTATCACCGACAAGCAATTCGGACAAATGGAACTATTTATCGGCAAAAAAGAGGCTCAACTGCCCGACATCCCTCAGCAGTTAGAGTTATTTTGAATAGTATCCTGTTTAAACGTCATTCCCGTGTAAACGGGAATCTCCATGTAGGCTCTCAGTGTAAGTGTCCCTAAAAATCAGACAGTTTAAAACTGGAGTAAAACTCTTAAATTT
>CAZBED010000005.1:0-4115 GCA_964490845.1 uncultured Chitinophagales bacterium
CGGCTTCATCACGGTATGGTTGTTTGTTGGTCAAGAAGACCAACAAAGGCGGGGGCAAATTTATAAAAATATTGTTGCGATTCTTTACGGTTCGTGGTCGGCAGGTGACTCTTGCTGCGCTTAGGCTTTGCTAAGCTAAACACCTGCCGTGGGCGGGGTCTCTCCCAATTATAACAGGTGACCGTAATAAAATCAGGAAAATAATCTTCGTCTTTAATATCAGTCATTGCTTAAAGTTATATCTTTTTGCTACGGCTTCATCACGGTATGGTTGTTTGTTGGTCAAGAAGACCAACAAAGGCGGGGGTATCAAATGCAGATGGTTGCTCATTATTACAAAACCATATAATGAGATCCTGTTCGCTCTTACCAAAAATCGCAAACTGATTATTATAATGTCTTTTACATTATCATCCTTTAATAAAGGATTCCACTCATAAATCGTTGCTGTGAAAAACTGCGGGTGATTTTCTTCATAAATCATGTAGCAAATTTATAAAAATATTGTTGCGATTCTTTACGGTTCGTGGTCGGCAGGTGACGCTTGCCGCCCTAAGGCTTTGCTAAGCTAAACACCTGCCGTGGGCGGGGCGAGGGGTTATTCATACTCTTCAATATAATATTTATAAAACAGGCATGATTTTATTTTTACATACTCCTTTAATTGTTTTATTACTTCCTCTCTTTTGTTAACTAAATTTGGATGTAACTCTGACCACCTCTTAACTGTTGGAATTCCAATAAAAGCTTTTGTACAAAACAATCCAATTTCTCTATCAATAGAAAATTCAAAATTAAATCCATCATTATCAGTTAGCTTGAGAAATTTGTAACTTTCAAAAAAATCCATATCAATATCCTCCTGTTATTACGTTATTAATTTTTGGGTTTTGTAATAAAGCTGGAAACTCATATGTATTGAAAACCCTTTTAGGATTGGCCCCCTTTACAAATCCAAATGCAGTTCCTGATGCGTTGTTTACAAAATTCTTTGAACCTTGAATCCATATATGGTCAGCTAAGAAGCTTGGTAAATTACTGTATAAATTAGCATTGTTCAAAACTTGACCACCTTGTGTCATATCAATAGTTTTCTTGCCAAATTCATTTGCAAATTGTATTGCTATATCTTTATTTCCTGAACCCGAATAAAAAACAGCTCCATTAAAGTCAGTTGAAAAATCCAAGGTTTTAACGGCAACTCTATATTTATTAAAGGTTTTGGCAGTATTGTACACATATTTAATACCATTTATTGCATAAACACCGCTAACCTCGTATGCACCTTGTTCAAATGCGGTAGACATTGAATAACCGACAGACATTGGATTATGAATTCCATAGTCATTAAATATCTTCTCATTGTATTCTTTTTCCCGATAGTAATCTTTCCATTCCTGTCTCTTAAAGTTTGCCGTAGGGGAATCATCATAAGTGCTTAATGATGCAGATGCATTTTTAGCACTTGCATCTGCAAATAACTTACTATTGCTAATACCAAAATCAGTTTGTTTAAATACATGACTCCAACTATCACCAGTATAATCATTAAATTCCCCTTTCGCAAAACCCCATTGATCACTTTTATACCATTTTGTAGATTCAGATTTATAAACTTCTCCAACATCAAAACCTGCATCTTTTGCCCGTTGTTGCATTTTCTCTGCACGTTTTTTTGTACCATATAAACCCAATGGATCTGCATATAAAATTGGATTATTATTAAAAGTAGTATAACTGCTTTGCCAAGGGTATGACACAGGATCAATGTTCCAACGATGTCCAATACGTGAATCATATTCCCAAAACTGCGCAGTTGTAACACTTGGATTTATTTCCGTTTCCGTTTCCTGTCCGTTAAACCCGTACCGATACCTATTCAAAGAACTATACGAAGCTAATGTAACATTTTTTCCGGGCATTTGCATCCCAAACGGATAATATTGCTGCGCTGTTGTTACTTTGGCCAGGTAGCCTACCGCCCCCTTTGTGCCCACCGCGTAGGTTTTCACATCGCTCAGCGTCGCCATCACATTGCCCAGGTGGTTGCTCAGCTCGTACTGCCGCCGCCCGCCTTTTTCGATGGCGGCTTCATGAACCCTGAGACCGGGTATACCATTTTTAATCAAAATATCAATTGTATAGTTTCGATTGTGAATTCATCTTTGCATTTCCTACCTTTGCAGCATTACGATTATGAGTATCAAAATTACCTTTCCGGACGGAGCAGTAAAAGAATATAATTCTGGTATTACTGCTTTAGAAATTGCAGGGCAGCTAAGCAACAGTCTGCCCAAAAAAGTATTAGCAGCAGAAATCAACGGCGAAGTGCAGGATGCCACCCGCCCTATCACCGGCGATGCCACCCTGAAATTGCTGACCTGGAACGATACAAATGGCAAATCCACCTTCTGGCATTCTTCCGCGCATTTATTTGCTGAGGCGATAGAAGCCCTTTACAAAGGTGTAAAGTTCGGCATAGGCCCGCCCATTGAAAATGGTTTCTATTACGATATCGACTCAGGTGATACTTCCATCACTTTAGCTGATTTGCCAAAAATTGAAAAGAAGATGGCGGAATTAGCCAATCTGAAAAGTGAATATAAACGTCAGGATATTTCAAAAGCAGATGCTATCAAATACTTTGAAGCCAAAGGGGATGAATATAAACTGGAACTGCTCGAAGGTTTAAATGATGGTGACATTACTTTTTATACTCAAGGCAATTTTACCGATTTATGCCGCGGACCGCATATTCCGAATACCGGACATATCAAAGCCATTAAATTGATGAAAGTAGCCGGTGCTTACTGGCGCGGTGATGAAAAACGCAAACAGTTGACTCGCGTGTATGGAGTTACTTTTCCAAACCAGCAGGAACTGGATGAACATTTGCGTTTGCTGGAAGAAGCAGAAAAGCGCGACCATCGTAAATTAGGCCAGCAATTAGAATTATTTGCATTTTCGCAAAAGGTGGGTTCCGGTTTACCATTATGGATGCCGAACGGCACCTTTGTCCGGGAGCAATTAACCGAGTTTCTGAAAAAAGAGCAGATTGAACGGGGCTATTTGCCGGTAGTGACGCCGCATATCGGCAAAAAAGATTTGTATGTCACTTCAGGGCATTATGAAAAATACGGCAAAGATTCCTTTCAGCCTATCCACACTCCGGAAGAAAACGAAGAATTTTTCCTGAAACCGATGAACTGCCCGCATCATTGCGAAATATACAACCATGTGCCTAAATCCTACAAGGATTTACCATACAGGGTGGCAGAATTCGGAACGGTTTACCGCTATGAACAAAGCGGTGAATTGCACGGGCTAACCCGTGTCCGGGGTTTTACGCAGGATGATGCGCATATTTTCTGTACGCCTGACCAGTTGAAGGATGAGTTTAAAACCGTGATTGATTTGGTGCAGCTGGTGTTTGGGAAATTAGGATTTACCGAATTTACGGCACAAATCTCGTTGCGCGACCCGGAAAATAAAGATAAGTATATCGGATCGGATGAAAACTGGGCGAAAGCGGAAAATGCCATCATAGAGTCTGCGGCGGAAAAAGGCCTGAAAACTGTGACGGAATATGGTGAAGCAGCCTTTTACGGCCCTAAACTGGATTTCATGGTGAAAGACGTCATTGGCAGAAGCTGGCAGCTGGGCACCATCCAGGTGGATTATAACCTGCCGGAACGTTTCAATCTGGAATATATCGGCGCCGACAACGAAAGGCACCGCCCGGTGATGATACACCGTGCGCCGTTTGGTTCTATGGAACGTTTTATGGCTATTTTAATCGAACATTGTGCCGGTAACTTCCCATTGTGGCTGGCACCTAAACAGATTGCGATTTTGCCCATCAGTGATAAATTTTTAGACTATTCGGAAACCGTGGCAGCTGCCCTGAAAGCAAAAGGATTCAGGGTAAAAATGGATGAACGCGCTGAAAAAATAGGCAAGAAAATCCGGGATGCTGAAATGATGAAAGTCCCGTATATGGCGGTTATTGGAGAAAAAGAAGTGGAAAACAGTCAAATTTCTGTCCGAAAACACGGAAAAGGTGATATTGGCGCTTTTACTATTGAAGACTTTGCCGTATTATTGCAGGAAGAATT
>CAZBED010000005.1:4215-196238 GCA_964490845.1 uncultured Chitinophagales bacterium
GTGATATTGGCGCTTTTACTATTGAAGACTTTGCCGTATTATTGCAGGAAGAATTGAATAATTGAGAAGATATTCGTTATTGGTTACAAGAATCAGGTTCTAAATATTTTATCTTGTAAAAATAAAATTACAAGTTTTGAAAGTTTAGAATGCTATAGAGTAGGTGTTGAATTAAGAAAAGAGATTAGTATTTTAGTAAAATCTTTTCCAGTTGAAGAAAAATATAGACTAGCAGATCAAATGATAAGATGTTCAAGAAGTGTAACGAATAATATTGCGGAAGGTTATGGAAGATTTCACTATTTGGATAATGCAAAATTTTGCAGAAATAGCAGAGGTTCTTTGATGGAATTATTAGATCATTTAAAAATTGCTCAGGAATCTGAATATATAACACTAGAACAATTAAATGAATTTCGACAAAAAATCAATAAAAATAATGCGCTCATTAATGGCTATATTCAATATCTATTAAAAGCAAAGAAAGAATCCTGATTACATTTAACTTATAACAAATAACTTTATAACTTAAACAAAACCACTTGATACCTAAAAGACGACCATTTATTCCGAAGAAAAAAGAAACGGAACACAGATTAAACAGAGATATACGTGTACCTGAAGTGCGCTTAGTAGGCGAAGAAATAGAGCCGGGCGTTTATCCGATTGAAGAAGCTCTTCGGTTAGCCAAAGAACAGGAAGTGGATTTAGTGGAAATTTCTCCGAAAGCAGTACCTCCTGTCTGCCGATTGGTGGATTACAATAAATTCCTTTACGACAAAAAGAAGAAAGAGAAGGAAATTAAAGCAAAGCAAAAGAAGACGGAAGTTAAAGAAATCCGTTTTACACCCAATACCGACGACCACGATTTGGATTTCAAGAAAAAACATGCTCAGAAATTTTTACAGGAAGGCTCCAAAGTCAAGATATACGTTCAGTTTAAAGGCCGTGCCATTCAGTTTAAGGACAGAGGAGAGCTGGTTTTACTCCAGTTTGCAGACAGCCTGAAGGAATTTGGCGCTTTGGAAGCCATGCCTAATCTGGAAGGAAAAAAGATGATTGCCTACATCGCTCCGAAGAAAAAGTAATCTTTTACCCACCTTTCGTGTATAATTTACCTTGATTTTACATGCTGACATGTAATATTTCAGGAAAAAAGGTGTATCTTTGCACCCTATTTTACAGTTTTTAATCGAATAAAAGAAGATTATATGCCAAAGATGAAAACGAACTCAAGCGCAAAAAAGCGTTTTAAACTGACCGGAAGCGGCAAGATTAAAAGAGCATGCGCTTATAAAAGACACATTCTAACTAAAAAAACGACTAAACAAAAACGCAATCTGACAGGTACTACTATCGTTAAAAAATGCGACGAAGGTAATATCCAAAGTTTGTTGTGCATGAACTAAAATCCTGCGTTTCGATCAGGATGACCAATAAAACGGCATAAGGCTAGGCATCGCCGATGGCCATATTGTTAACACTTAAAAATAAAAAGCTATGCCACGTTCAGTAAATTCAGTTGCTGCGAAAGACAGAAAAAAGAAAGTATACAAACTTGCCAAAGGTTACTACGGAAGACGTAAAAACGTTTGGACAGTTACCAAAAACGCAGTAGAAAAAGGGTTGACCTACGCATTTGTAGGCAGAAAATTAAAGAAAAGAGACTACAGAAGTATGTGGATCGTACGTATCAACGCAGCGGTTCGTCCTTTCGGATTATCTTACTCCGTATTTATGAAAAAATTAGCGGATGCAAAGATTGACATCAACAGAAAGGTACTGGCAGACTTAGCTCTGAATGACCCTAAAGCGTTTGAAGCTATCGTAAATCAGGTGAAATAGTATCTAAACGACCTATACAAAAATCCCGGCTAAACAGCCGGGATTTTTTTTGGAATTATTTTTGTACTTTTAATTTCCATGAAAACCATAGTTATTGTATCCGCTTTTTTCATTGCCTGTTCCCTGCAGTTGTCGGCGCAAAAGAAACCTGTCGTCTTTCCTACGTTTTCCTTATTAAAGATGGATAGCACCAGTTATCTGACAAATGCGGACCTGGCGGAAAATAAAAACACCATCTTTATCAATTTCAGCCCTACCTGCGAACATTGCCAGCGAACAATCAACAGCATACTCGTCAATATATCAAAATTTGAAGAAACGCAATTTGTACTGTCATCTTTTGAAGATTTCTCTACCATCAGGAAATTTTATTTCAATTATTTCCTCAACTCTTTCACCAATGTTTTCATCGGGCAGGAATTAAATTATTCCCTGACCAGCCAGATTCGTTATTCCAGCTTCCCGTGTCTGGTAATTTTCGATAAAACTAAAACATGGAAAAAAACAATTCCCGGTGAAGTAAGCGCCAAGGACTTGCTAAAAATACTGAGCAAATAAGCCGTTACCGGATTAAGTCGTTGCTCCATTTTCTCAATTCTATTTCCGCTATTTTTGCGCTATACCTTGCCGCTATCACGTTATACAAAGCTTCTTCATAACTGCTTTGCGCCTGTTTCACTTCTACTGAATTCGATTGATTCAGTCTGTATCGCTCCAGGGCTATCTTTACATTCTCATCGGCAACGGCGACGTTTTCCTCATTTAATTTAAGCATCTTCTGCGCATAGTCGAAATTCCGGTATGCTGTGATAATTTTGGCATCCAGTTCGTTTTTTAGCTGGTTCACCTTTATTTCCTGTGTGGCAATATTCACAGCAGATGCTGCCAGCTCTTTTTTTACAGTACCTCCGTTATATATCGGGATAAGTGCGTTAATACCTACGGTAGGTCCGTAGGTTCTGTTAAATATCTGAAAACCTGCTTTACTGTTGTTCTGCGTAAATCCATATCCCGTAATAAAATTAACAGATGGCATGCGTTGTGCTTTAATTTCTTTGTGTTGAAAGCGGGCAACCTCAATATACTTTTTAGCACGAAGTACTGAAAAATGCTGTGTTAAGGCCGTATCTTTTATCTGCTGCAGGTTAGGTATATAATTCAACTGAATGCTGTCAACCACCTCAAAATCAACGGCAGCATCTCTGGATAGCAATTGATTCAACTGCGCCTTAGCCTGCTGCAAGAGCGCTTCCTGTTTTAAAATATTGATTTGCTGTGAGGAAAAGTCCACTTTGGCCTGCAAAAGCGGAGTTTTATCGCTGTAGCCAACTTCAAATTTTTTCTGTGCCAATTTAACACGTTCATCCGAAATCTTTGCGGACTCCTGCAAAGCCTTCAATTGCTGCTTTTGCCGAACCACTTCATAATAACCATTCAGCACCTGCGACATGGTATTTTGAATCTGTTCTTTTAACTGCAACTCACCTATCGACTGTAACGCTTTTAACCTGTCTTTTGTGGCAAACATTTTTAGCCCGTCAAAAACAGTCCAGTTGAGATTCAGGGACATATTAAAACTGTTGACAGGAACCCAGTTTTTTACAACATCCGAACCTGAAGTAAATTTTTGATTGATATTATTCAGGTTAAAGACGTCGCCGGTTGTAACGTTGATTTTAGGCAGCATACCGGCAGCCCCTTTGTTATTATTTATTTTAGCAATTTCCGCTTCATTTTTTGCAATGACAATATCAAAATTAGTACTAACAGCCATAGAAACCGCCTCTTCCGGGGTGAGCAATTCCTGTGCATCCAGCCTTAGAGAAAGGAAAAATATGAATACGGAGCAGATTATTTTAAATGTTCTCATGGGCATCAGCAGATTTTGTACGTGACATAAATAAATACATCGCGGGAATAACAAATAAGGTCAGTATCAGCGAAAATAAAATTCCGCCAATCAATACAATACCTAACGACACCCTGCTTTGTGAACCCGCGTTAAAAGCAACTGCAATAGGCAGAGCCCCTAAGGCCATTGTTAAACTGGTCATCAGAATCGGGCGCAACCGCATGGCGGAAGCCGTAATTACCGCTTCCAGTTTGTCATACCCTTCCTTCCTCTTTTTGTTGGCAAATTCAACAATCAAAATACCGTTCTTGGTGACGAGGCCAATCAGCATGATCATACCAATCTGGCTAAAAATATTGAGGGACTGATTAAAAATCCATAAGGATAAAAGTGCACCGGCCAGCGCCAGCGGAACAGTAAGCATAATAATCAACGGGTCGATGAAGCTCTCAAACTGTGCCGCTAAAATCAGGAATACCAATATCAGCGCAAGAATAAACGCAAACATGGTATTCGAAGAACTCTCCGCAAAATCCCTGGAAGAACCGGATAATGATGTGGTAAAGGAATTGTCTAAAGTCTTTTTTGCAATTCGTTTCATTTCATTGATACCGTCTCCCAATGTTTTACCCGGTGCCAGTCCGGCAGAGACTGTCGCGGATTTATAACGGTTGTAATGGTATAATTGCGGCGGGTTTGCCTGCTCGACAATATCCACTAAATTGTCCAATTGTATCAGTTCGCCATGCAGGTTGCGTACATAAATACTTTTCAGGTTATCCGGATTGGAACGCTGGTTTCTCTCCACCTGTCCTACCACCTGATATTGTTTTCCGTTCATAGTAAAATAAGAAAAACGTCTGCCACTCAAAGCAAACTGCAAGGTCTGAGCGATATCCATAACAGACACGCCGAGTGCGTTGGCCTTTTCTTTGTTAATCCGGATATTCAGTTCCGGTTTATTGAATTTCAGATTCACATCAAAACCCATAAATACCGGGCTTTTCTGTACTTCATCCATAAATGCGGGCAGCGCAGTCCTTATTTTATTGAAATCAAAATTCTGTAAAACAAACTGAACGGGCAAACCGAACCGGGCGGAACCTACGGAAATAGTTTGCTCTTCAATGGTAAATGCTTTTCCTGCATTGAACCCTGAAAGGTTTTTATTCAGGTACTGCGCTATATCGCTCTGACTTCGTGTACGCAGTTGCGGCTCTTTAAGACGAAGCCGCATGAATCCTGTGTTTACCGCGCCGGAGCCTGCAAATGCCGGTGCCGTCACACTTAATAATATGTTTTTTTCCGGCACGGAATCCATGATAAAATTGGAAACATTGTCTACATAATTCTGCATAAAGTCGTACGATGTGCCTTCCGGTGCCGACAATGAAACCCGCAGTACACTTCTGTCCTCCAATGGCGCCAGTTCTGACGGTAAATTTTTACCTATTAAAAATATCAGTGTAAAACAAATACCAATAATCAACAGCGCCACCCACCGTATTTTCATAAAAGACCGGAGCGAATCCAAATAGCCTTCATCCAGATAGGTAAAAAAAGGTTCTGTTTTTTTATAGAACCAGGATTGCTGATGAATTTCTTTGGCCAGTTTCACATTTAATACCGGTGTGAGTGTGAGTGAAACAAAAGCGGAAATCAATACCGCACCGGCTACCACCATGCCAAACTCGCGAAATAAACTGCCCACAAATCCCTGTAAGAACAGGATAGGAAGAAACACAACTGCCAGCGTGAGTGATGTAGAAATAACTGCAAAAAATATTTCTTCCGAGCCATCCCTGGCGGCTTTCATCCTGGGAATACCTGCCTCCAGTTTTTTGAATATATTTTCCGTTACCACAATCCCGTCATCGACAACCAGGCCGGTAGCTAAGACTATACCCAATAAGGTCAGGACGTTAATAGTATAACCAAACAGATACATAATAAAAAATGCGCCTATTAATGAGACAGGAATATCAATCAGCGGGCGCAAGGCTATGAGCCAGTCCCTGAAAAAGAAATATACCACCAACACCACCAATACTATGGAAATGAGTAATGTTTCTTTTACTTCGACTATCGATTTTTTAACAAAAACCGTTGAATCCAAGGCGATATTGAGCTGGATATCTTTGGGTACTTCTTTTTTTATCTGCTCATAACGTTTGTAGAATTCCTCAGAAATGGCAACATAGTTGCTGCCCGGTTGTGGCACAACCGCCAGCGCCACCATAGGAATGGCACTTTCCTTCAAACTGGTTTCTTCGTTTTCAGGGCCGAGAATGGCATAGCCAATATCTTTCAGACGAATAGATGCACCGTCAATATTTTTTATCAGCAGGTTATTGAATTCGTCCTCTGTCGTTAATTTACCCAATGTCTTTACGGTTAAATCAATACTGCTGCCAGTTATCTTTCCGGATGGCAATTCCACATTCTCTGCATTCAGAGCATTCTGAACATCAAGCGGAGTAAGGCCGTAAGCAGCTAATTTCTGCGGGTCAATCCACAAGCGCATAGCATAGTTTTTCTGTCCCCATATCTGCACACTGCTTACCCCGGGTATAGTTTGCAGGCGTTCCTGCAAGGTGTTCACCGCATAATCATTGAGCTGTAAAATATTTCGCGTGTTGCTCTGTACTGTCATGGAGATAATAGCATCCGAATTCGCATCCGCTTTAGACACAACAGGAGGTGCATCGATATCCTGCGGTAATTGCCGAACTGCCTGAGATACCTTATCCCGAACATCATTGGCTGCGGTCTCGAGGTCGGCAGCCAAATCAAACTCTACCGTGATGATGGAAGACCCCTGGTTGCTGGAAGATGAAACGGTACGAATACCTTCCACCCCATTGATTGCTTTTTCCAGTGGCTCTGTAATTTGTGTTTCAATAATTTCCGCATTGGCCCCCGTATAATTGGTACGGACGGTAATGACAGGAGGGTCGATGGAAGGGTATTCCCGTACACCTAAAAAATTATAGCCGATAACACCGAATAATATTATCACGATATTGAGTACAATCGCAAAAACCGGACGTCGTAAACTTAATGAAGGTAATCCCATATAGAATTCGTATGATAGACTTAATGAATAGTTGATTTGCTCGTAGTTCTGGTAAATTTGACTCCCATACCCGGTTTTATTTGCAGAATACCCGAGGTTACAATAGTATCTCCGGCTTTTATGCCGCTCACAATCTGTACTTCATTTTCAGTGCGGATACCGGTTTCCACTACGACAAATTTCGCTTTACTGCTGTCTGCAATAATCACCTTCTTGTTCTGTGCATCGGGAATGATGGCATTTCCAGGAATCATGATGGCGTTGGCAATCTGCTTTAATTTAATCTGCACTTTAACAAATGCTCCCGCCATTAACTTAGTAGCTGCATGCTCAACAACAGCCCGTACTTTCAGGTTTCGTGTATTTTCATTTATTTGCGGCTCTATGGCAATCACTCTGGCTATAAATGGAGCGGCGCTGCCATCTACGGTACATTGCATGGTGTTTCCGGTTTCTATTGTGCCGGCATATTTTTCCGGAACAGTTATATCCAGTTTCATAAGAGATGTGTTCTGTAACGAAGTAATTACCGTAGATGGATTCACATAGGCGCCCATGCTGATATTTCTCAGGCCCAGTTTACCGCTGAAGGGCGCTCGGATTTCCGTTTTGTCAATCTGCGCTTTTACCAGTTCCATATCAGCACTTACATTCTGTAATGTGTTCAACGCCAAATCATATTCCTGCTGGGATACTCCGTTTATTTTTAGCAACTGCGACAACCTTTTTTCATTGGATTCCGCAATCGCATACTGTGATTGCAGTTTTTTCAGTTGAGCCTGTAATTCGGCGTCGTTTATTTTCGCCAGCAAGGTGCCTTTTCCAACCATGCCGCCTTCGTGAATATTCAGATATATAATTCGCCCTGAAACCTCCGGTTGCAGTTGTACTTCTTCAGAAGCAATGATGGTTCCATTTGTATTCAGGTTATTCGACAGACTGGTATATTCCGCCACAAACCCTGAAACGGCTATAGATGAAGGCATTCCTTTTGATTTCCCCTGCATCATTGTCTTAGCCTTTTCTTTTTGAATATTTTTGTATTTCACAGAAACAAGCCACCCTGTCAACAACAGAAGCAGAACCAGCGTTATCCATTTTCCTTTACTCATGTTATTTATTGTTTTTTATTGATTCTAAAAAGTGCTGCAGGCTTTCTTTCAACAACTGATAGCCTGCATCTTTACCTGATTTTATTTTATTGACCATATTGAGTGCGATAAACCCGTGAATCAGTGCGATATAGTAATCAATCCACCAGATCATTTTTTTGGGCGGGATATGAATATCACCATTTAACTGGCGGAAAGAAATTTTGTATATCTCTGTAATTTCACTTAAGGGGTCAGGCTTATTTTCTTCTCCGCACACAACCCCCTGCAAATTAAACATCACCTGATACGACTCGGGATGTTCTTCTGCAAATTTCCAGAATGCCAAACCATATCCCACCAGTTTATCTAAAGGATGTTTTTCTTTTTCGTATATTTTTTTTATGGTATTATTCATATAGATGATACCTTCCACTCTTAACGCATGAAGAAGTTCTTCCTTACTTTCAAAATACTGGTAAATAACGGGTGCCGTGTAATTTATTCTGGTGCATATCTTTCGGATGGTAACATTTTGCCAGCCATCCATGGCGGCAATATCCTTAGCTGCATCCAATATAGTTTGGCGCATCAGCTCTTTTTCCAGTTTTCTTCGGTTTCTTGCAGGCATTAGTTAACTAAGTTATATTTTATAACAAAGTTACATAAAATATGTTCTGCTAACCTGAAGTTTTATTGACGTAAATCTAAAAATCAGATATTATCTATTACGAAGAGATGATTCCGACTCCAAAATATGGATAAATTGTTGTGTGAACGGGTCAATCAGGTTATCCACCTGCTTTTTTATAAAGCTTTTGGGTAACAGGCCTAAAACACCCATATTCGCTTCTATTCTCAGGGTACAGATCACTCCGTCTGTTTCCTCTGACACAGTAACTTCCACCGTTTGGTGAAAAGGCGGCATCATACATTTGCTTTTCATTTTCACATGGTCAACCCATTCAATCACTTCGTAATTAACATTCATATGAAATCCCAGAAAAACTTCCACTTCCTGATATCGGGATCCGACCATACCTGGCTTTTTGTCTGTCCAGTAGCATTTCTCCTGAAAATGAATCCAGTCCGGGCGTCGTTCAATATCAATAATTAACTGCCAGGCTTCTTCTTTTGTACATTTTACTTTGTTGATGTATTCAAATAGCATTTTAAAAAATTGTTTTTAAAAATAAGAAAACAATCGGATTCTGTCAGAACTGATTTTTTTGTTTCCAGGCATGCACAAGCAATATCATCTTATTATAACTTTTGGTACCCTCCTGCACCCTGAGTGTTTTCAAATAAATATTATTAATCATCTCACCTATAATTGCTGTCTTAAACGTATGTTTCAGATAATAATCCCTGATATCTTTAAGGTCTTTTTGAATGATTGTAGGCATAGTAGTTCCGAATTGGGCGGCTGCAAGTTCATCTCTGTCTCTATAATCCTCCAACAGATACATCAAGTAATTTAATTCACCGCTGTACTGCAATGGAAGGCTCTGAGAGTGGATACAGCTTACATACGCTAAAAAATTACAGTCACTCTCTGAAGTAAACCCATTTCCATGAGCCATTTCATGTATCAGGTAAAATGGTTTTTTGGAACAATAAACAGCATCGTCAACATTGGCCTCTCCTACAAAAGGCAAATATTGTCCGCCAATGTTAAATAGCAAAAACATATCATCTTGTACAAATCTGCCGCGAACACGGGAAGTCGGGAAGCCGAAATCTGTTAAGACAACATTCAGTGAATTTGTGCATTTCTCTTCAATGGTATTGATAAAGGCAATTTGCGGTATTTCACTGGTATCATTATGAATTTTATTCCTTATCTGTGCCAGATGCTCTGCTGTTAATTTCAGTTCATTCTCCAACTCATTTTTTGTAAGTGGTTTAGGGATTAACCCTAAGGATTTACTTAAGGGGTATCGACCGTAATTGAATCCCCAAATGATAAAAAAAGCGGTTGTCATAAACCCGGTAAAGGATATTAGTTTAAATAATCGATGTAAAAAAGGGCCGGGTTTTTCTTTGAAAAAATGTGCGATCCATTTTAACGCTGCAATTGCTAAAAACGCAAGAAAAAGATAATAAGACGGAAATGGAAGCTTCCCAAAAGTTACATCCAGAAGATGCCGGATATGGAGAAAAATACCTCTTGAATAATATTGTTCTACCGTCTCTGAGGGTAGAATATACAGGAGCAGAAAGCAGAACAATGCCGATAGTATCCATTTCCATTTCTTAATTGCTACCCACATATGGAGACAATATAAGAAATAATTCTTCTAATTTAAACACATTCTAAATTCCGCCATTAGAATGAATTATGACATATATAATGGCATTATTTTATAATATGAACTAACTTTGTAAAAAAATAATAAAGATGAAATTTAGCAGCAGAAACATGTTAGTCCTTATGCTTTTATCCTGCATCAGTTTGTTGATGATTGAATGTAAACCTAAAAAAACAGCAAAGGATTTTTCCATTGATGGTGGAATAGACTCTCTTCAGATTTTAGCGAAAGGAATATTCCAGGCACTGCCGGCACAGGCGGATAATCCGGACAACCCAATAACACCGGAAAAGATAGCTTTAGGTAAGTTATTATATTTTGACACCAAACTTTCCATGAAAGGTAAAAACAGTTGCAATTCCTGTCATAATCTCAGCACATTCGGAGTGGATAATGAAGCAACCTCAACCGGCGATGATGGACTGAAAGGCGGGAGAAATTCACCGACCGTGTTAAATGCTGCTCTTAATACTACTCAGTTTTGGGATGGCAGAGCCAAAGATGTGGAAGAACAGGCCGGTATGCCGATTTTAAATCCCGTAGAAATGCACATGCCCAATAAGGCAATGCTGGAAGACAGGCTAAAAAAAGATGCAGAATATCCAAAATTATTTGCAGCTGCCTTCCCAAATGATAAAAGTCCTGTAAAATTTGAGAATTTACAAAAAGCTATTGGTGCATTTGAGCGTACACTGATAACACCATCAAAATTTGACAGCTATCTTGAAGGCAAAGCCGATGCACTGACGCAGGAAGAAAAAGACGGATTACAACTTTTTGTAAAAACCGGCTGTACCACCTGCCATGCAGGCGTAAATCTCGGCGGACAGATGTTCCAAAAGTTCGGGCTGTTTGGAAATTACTGGGATGCTACCAAGAGTACTAAAATCGATTCGGGCAGAATCACCCTTACCAAACAATCCGGCGACTTATTCATGTTCAGAGTACCTACCTTACGTAATATAGCGGAAACAAAACCCTATTTCCATGATGGCAGTATTGCCGACTTGAATGATGCCATAAAAATCATGAGCAGTCTGCAGCTTAATAAGTCACTGAATGATACCGAGGTTAAAAAAATTGCTGCTTTCCTGAAAACACTCAGCGGCAATTTACCGGATGATGTAAAAAAAGATCCGTTCGCAAGATAACGATTCAGTTTACTCAAAACGAATGGCTTTCATAGGCGAGATCCGGGAAATTAACTGTACCGGCAATAACAATACAAGTGTACAAATAAATAAGGTTCCGATATTGATGAACAGAATCGCCCAGATATTAAAATAAACCGGCGCAACGGATAGATAGTAGTTTTCTTCATTTAATTGTATGAAACCCGTAAAATGCTGGACCAGACAAATGCCAATACCAATCAGGTTTCCCCAAAACAAACCATTGACTATGATATACGCAGCATTGTAAATAAAGATTTTGGAGATGGAAGCATTATCGGCGCCTAATGATTTCAAAATACCAATCATATTGGTTCTGTCGAGGATAAGAATAATTAAAGCAGTTATCATATTTAAAATAGCTACAATGACCATAAAGGCGAGAATCAGGTATTCGTTCACTTTTTGTAAATCGAGCCATTCAAAAATATTGCGGTTGATTTCCTTCATGGTTTGCGCATTTACCTGCTGTCCGATGTATTTGTAATAGATAGAATCTTTAAAGGCATCCATATTATTCATGTCTTTCAGCCGGACTTCATAGCCGACAGCATCGTCTTCTGCCCATTGATTGAGCTGACGGAGCAGGCGGATATCGACCAGCGCATATTGTTTGTCATACTCTTCCAGGCCAGTATGATAAATTCCACAAACCGTTAATTTTCTGCCAATAGGCGCCGGTGCATCGCTTCTGATAAAGTAAACTATCACCCTATCTCCCGCCTTCAATTTCAGCTTCAGGGCAGTTGATTTGGATATGAGTATATCCTTATTGACATCCTCATTACCAAAGGCCGGAAGCTTTCCGTCCTTCATATATTCATTTATCGTTTTCCAATCGTACGAGCTGTCTACTCCTTTCAGCGCAATACCTTCTATCTCTGTTTTGGTTTTTAGAATTGCGGGAGTAACAATAAATGGTGCAACATTTCTGACTTCTTTCGATTTACGAAGTTTATCGAGAAATACCTCATCCTTTTTAACAGGCTGCAAGTCTAATGATTCGTTGTTGTCGAAATTGGTAATGTGTATCTCGCCCCAGAAGCCAAAAATTCTTTTTTTAATTTCTATGGAAAATCCGGAAACCATGCATGTTGAGATAATCATAACCGCCACGCTCAGCGCTATGGCCAATACCGCAATTCGGATAATAAACCTCGAAAAAGATTTTTTATCTCCTAAGGACAAACGTTTCGCTATAAATAATTCCAGTTTCAAGATGATATATCTTACAGCTCAAAAGTATTTCTTTCCTTTTGCATTACCAAAAATCGGTTGAAAATGAGCATGATTTTTGTATATCTTCGCTTTATGAAGAAATTGTTTGTACTCATTTTAACTTTTACATGCGTCCTGCCTTACTTACAGGCAAAAGATGTCATTGTCGGGGCAGCGCGATTAGACCAGTACTTGCCACTCATCAAGGGCAAATCGGTCGGCCTGGTAGTGAATCAAACATCAACTGTTGGTGATACACATCTTCTGGATACCTTAATCACTCTTGGAATACATGTGCAGTCCGTGTTTGCGCCCGAACACGGCTTTCGTGGAACGGCGGATGCCGGTGAACATGTAAAAAACGGAATAGACCCGAAAACAAATGTGGCGATTGTTTCATTATACGGCGACAATAAAAAACCAAAACCGGAGCAATTGAACACTATAGACATCCTGATTTTTGACATTCAAGATGTGGGTGTTCGCTTCTACACCTATATATCCACCTTACAATATGTGATGGAAGCCTGCGCAGAGCTGCAAAAGGAACTTATCGTCTTAGACAGGCCGAATCCCAACGGGCATTATGTTGACGGCCCGGTACTGGATACAGCTGAGCGCTCTTTTGTAGGAATGCAGCCTATCCCTGTAGTTTACGGTATGACGATGGGTGAATATGCCAATATGCTGAACGGAGAAAAGTGGCTGGAAAATAAAGTGCAATGTACTCTTACCGTCATTCCGTGTTTAAATTATGATCACAAAACATTTTATACACTTCCTATTAAACCCTCTCCTAACCTGCCAAATATGACTGCCATTTATCTGTATCCGAGCCTTTGCTTTTTTGAAGGCAGTAATTCGGTGAGTGTCGGGCGAGGAACGGATAAACCTTTTCAGATTTATGGCTCACCGCAATTTGCGAAAACGTTATTTTCATTTACGCCTGTTTCCAAACCCGGTGCTTCCAAACCATTCCTGCAGGATCAGGCCTGTTTTGGATTTGATTTATCTGAAATCCATCCGGACACCTTGCGCAAACAAAAATTTACTATAAAATATTTACTGAAAGCTTATGCTCTCGTCACAGACAAAAAGAATTTCTTCAATTCCTTTTTTCTAAAGCTGAGCGGAAAAAAAATCCTGCGCGAACAAATAGAAAAAGGAATGGGCGAAAAAGCAATCCGAAAAACCTGGCAGCCACAGTTATCTTCTTTCAAGAAAATCAGAAAAAAATACCTGCTCTACAAAGATTTCGAATAATTCCTTTTCATCCATTCCGTTATCAAACGTTTCTTACTGATTCGCTTCTTTTATCTTTTTATCTTTCGGATATTTTATTGTATAGACCAGTTTAATCTTTCTGGATTCGTTCGGCTGTAATTTTATTTTCCAGATCAGTTTGCCATACGCTTCTGTTACCTGTGCGCCGTCAGTATCATCTACCGAAACTTCTATCTGCGAATTCTTTGATATCGGATACTGATCGAGTACTTCTATTTCTATCGGAATATTTTTATTATTTTTTATTGTCGTTTCAAATGCCTTTGTTTCCCTGATGTTACTGCTGACAATTTTCTTTGAACTGTAATCATTCAGCTTAATTCGTTTCACACTTATCTTTTCATCACGGCCTAAGGAGATTAATAACGTATCACTGCTCACATTGGGATTTAAATAGGATTTGCCGACATAATTATCATCGAAGAAAATATTGGCCTCTCCGGCCAGCAGATTGTATTTCGCCCAGTCCGTTACTCTAGCCAGCAGGTAAGCGGTCATATCCAGCTTTGGAACCGTATGATAACTATATACCGCCGGCATTACTATTTCCTGTATTCCGACAATATGTTCTTTATTATCGCTCTCCACATCCTGCAGTGTTTCTATAGCATATTCTACAGCCATATCACCTTCAAGAATTGTCACGTTATTATCCTCCGCTTTCAGCCCGTCCATGTAGGTTTCTTCATCATCTTTACTTTTAATATCTACACTCGCCGGAGCCATCATGTTCATAGATTTTTCCATCATTTGACCGGCTGAGCCATATCCTTGTCTCAGCTGGTACTTATAATAATCCGGTTGAAAGAAGTCAACAAAAACGGGATACAGAATAGGCCTGTCGTGATTAGCTGAAGGATTGGCGGTAGACAAACTCAGTTTTACATCTTTCCAGTCGTAACCGGTGTTTTGCACTACCTTCGCTCTGCAATCAAGGTGTAATGGTTCATTCACATTTTTTGCACGAATATCATAGATGGGCGTCCAGTAGGCATTAGTCACGATATAGGAACACTTAAAAGAAACAGAGCCGGATGATTTTGTACTTACCTTTAGTACAATTTCTTTCACGGCAGTATTTTGATTTCCATTCAGTTCCGAAATCTGTTTTTGAATCAACGAAATTTTATCCCGCATGTTTTTTTGTTTCCTGTTTAAATCAAAAATGTACTTTCTCAATTCAATGGAGCGCACCCTGTACAATTCCGCCAGTTCCTTTACCTGAACTGATGTAAAAGTAGTTTTATCATTGGCCAGTTTACGGTTATCATTTAACAACGTCAACTCATCTTCATACGAGGCCATCTGTACTTTCATCCAGCTCAGCTCATCGTTCAGAAATTCTATGCTGTCATTGAGTTTAATCACCTGTTCCGATTTTTTCTTATCACTCAGGTAATTGGTCCTGGATGAAACAGACAAAATCTTAACAGCACCTTTTGTCGCAATCTGAAGTGTATTGTCATCCATAAATGTGGAAATATTGGAAATGACAATTTCTGAATTTCCTTCCGGCAAAGTAGCGGATGCCAGCCTGGTTTCCCTGGCATAGTTTCTAAAAACTGTTACATCTGTTACTTTTGAATCATTGACATTAATGGCTTTTAATCCTATAGAAACTAATACCATCAACAGAAAAAATAATTGCTTCATATTATTCGATTTTATTAGTTCAAAGTTGAAACAATAAAGAATATGCATCCAAAAAATGAAGTCTGTTTATGACACTACTAAACAAAATTAAAACCACCTTAAATACTGGTATACAATCACTTAGTAAATAAAATATGATATTGCAGACAGAAATACAAAGTATAGTTAAAAAATGCAAACCGCACATCAATGTTAATAGCATCAAATTATCCAGACTACAAACGGTTCAAATAAACTATTTGGATACCAAATCTAAGTGTTGTTAAAAATTTCTTAAAACCCGGAACTTTTATCTGAAATTCTTTGTACATTAATCAATAAATAAATCATACATCATGTCTGACCTGAAAAATATCCTGTTCTTCTTAGCTGGATTTCTGTTTTTTTCCTGTAACCGGTTTTATACTCCCGAAAATGCGGTACGCTGTGTGCTGACAAATTTTGAGGAAGAAATTGAGAACAGCCAAAATCTGGTCTTCACCTTCAATAAAGAGTTGCAGAAAAATGACTCATTAATTGACAAATGGCTGGACGATGATTTAATCAAAATCACGCCGAATGTACCCGGCAGATGTAAATGGACATCCGGACGTGAGCTGGTGTTCTCTCCGCTCGACGGATTTCCTGATGCCACTGATTTTAAAATTACACTATCTGATAACATAACGAAAAACGCAGTACAACCATATTCGTTGTTAGGAACAACTGAATATCATGTGCACACCTCTTACCTTACGCTAATCAATTCACATTCCTACTGGCGTGCAGCAAAATCGGATGCCGGCAAAATAGAATTACAAACAGATATTAAATTCAATATGCCAGTGAACCCTAAAAAAGCTGCAGACCTGATTGAAGCAACGATAAACGGAGAAAAAGCAGATTTTAAAATCATCACTACCCGCACGTCTAAAACACTGTCTCTTGTATTTACCGCTCCTAAAAACACGGATGAAAGCGCCAAAGTAAAAGTAGTTTTAAAGAAAATAGGCAAAAGCATGAAAGAAGAGCAATTTACCGAAAAATCCTCGGTGCCTGCTGTTCAAAAACTGGCCATGGAAGACCCGGAAACCATACACGACGGCGTAACCGGCAGTGTATTCATAGCTACTTCACAGCCTGTTTCCTCAGACAAATTAAAGGAAGCCATTCAGGTGGAACCAGCCATTAATTTTAATGTTTCCGCCGATGATAAAGGAATATTAATCACAAGTGAAGAATTTTCTCCGGATGAAACGTACGAAGTCTATGTTACCAAAAATGTCATAGGAATATTTGGGGGCAAACTCCACTCAGATTATGCTGAAGATGTATCGTTTGGTGAAATTGCTCCTCAAATAAAATTTGAAAATACAAAAGCAGGATATCTCGGTTCTAAAGGCAGTAAGGATGTTTCCATACTGATGACCAAAACAGAAAAAGTAAAAGTGACTGTTTATAAAGTTTTTCAGAACAATATCTATGCATTTAACAACCGCGGAACAGACTGGGGGTATTCTGATGAGTACAATAATGAAACGGACAACTACACCTATCACGATTATCAGTATTATGAAACAGACGGGTTCGGGGAAAAAATATTTGAAAAGAAATATAAAACGAGCGACTTAAAAGATTACGGCCACTCAAAATTATTAAATATAGATTTTGAAGACAAGCTGAAAGCATTTAAAGGGATTTATGTTGTAAAAGTGGAAGATAATGACAGAGTATGGCTGCAGGATTCTAAAATTATTTCTCTGTCAGACATCGGTTTGATTGTAAAACAGAGTAAGAATGCCGTACATGTATTTGCCAACTCCATTTTAAATACTGAACCGCTGAAAAATATAGAAGTATCCGTCATCAGCACATCCAATCAGGAACTGGGAAAAATAAAAACGGACAAAGACGGCTATGCTGCCTATGAAATACCGGACGCCTATAAAGATTTCAGAATAGGCATGATTACAGCAGCTTCGGAAGACAGCGACTTTAATTATGTTTTATACAACAACACACATGTCGACAACACCCGATTTGATGTCGGAGGCAAGAGGCTCAACGCTGCGAATTACGACGCCTACATTTACGGAGAGCGCAGCATTTACCGTCCCGGAGAAGTAATACATTTGAACACTATCATCCGTACCAACGAATGGAACCTGCCGGGAGAAATGCCGGTAAAAGCAAAACTGTTGTTGCCCTCCGGAAAAGAGTTTAAAGTATTTAAAAATGTGCTGGATGCTCAGGGCGCTTTTGAAACCAGCATTCCGCTCAGCAGCAGTGCCGTTACCGGAGTCTATTCATTTTTGGTTTTTACAGGCAATGATGTATTGCTGGGTTCTAAAAACATTATGATTGAAGAATTTATGCCCGACAGAATCAAAGTAGATATTAAAACAGACAAGGAGGAATATCAGCCGGCAGAAAAAGTACTGGCTTCTTTCAACGCCATGAACTATTTCGGGCCACCGGCTGCCAACCGCAATTACGAAGTAAATTTTTCGCTGGAGAAAAGTACTTTCTCCGCTAAAGAATTTGAACGCTTTAATTTTTCCGTCAGCAAATATGCCGAATACCTTTCCGTTGTCCGCAACGGCCAAACGGACGCTCTCGGTAATGGACTGGAAACATTTGATATTCCGGCAGAGTACAAAGAAACAGGTTTATTGAAAGGACGAATACTTGCAACTGTTTTTGATGAAACAGGCCGGCCGGTAAACCGCGTCAAAACTTTTGATGTTTTCACACAAGATGTTTTTTATGGCGTTAAGACAGATAACGACTTCTTCAGCACCAAACAACTGATTAAAATTCCGGTAGTCGCATTGGATAAAAAAGGCAAACCACTGACTACACAATCCGCGCACGTCCAAATCATCCGCAGAAAATGGGAAACTGTACTGCAGAAATCTGATGGTCAGTTAAAATACGTTTCACAGAAGAAGGAAGAAGTTATAGAAAACAAATACGTTACCATTCGCGGTGCCAGCTCACACTATGCATTTACGGCCAAAGAAAGCGGCGACTATGAGTTCCGCATAGGTGCACCCAACAGCGATAGCTATGTGTCCTATTATTTTTACGCATACGGCTGGGGCGATACATATTCCTCTTCTTTTGAAGTCAATAATGAAGGTAAAATTGACATTACACTGGATAAAGACAAATATCTGATTGGCGACAAAGCAAAAGTTCTGTTGAAAATGCCGTTTGACGGAAAAGTACTGGTGACGGTGGAACGAGACAAGGTACTGGAACACTTTTACCTGAAATCTGATAACAAGTCCGCATCATTTAACCTTAAACTGGAAGATAAACATGTGCCCAATGTCTATATTTCCGCTACACTCATCAAACCAAACACCAATGACGGCATGCCGCTCACAGTGGCTTATGGCTATGCTCCTGTTCTTGTAGAAAATCCAGACAACAAAATTGCCATTGACATACAATGTATCGCTGAAACGCGTTCCAGAACCAGACAAACCATCAAGATAAAATCAAAACCAAATACGGAAATGACAATAGCCGTGGTGGATGAAGGTATTCTGGCATTAAACAGTCAGAAATCGCCGGATCCGTATGCCTACTTCTATACCAAGCGCGCCCTTGAAGTGGAGATGTATAATATCTACCCGTATTTATTTCCCGAAGTCACTTCTCTTGGCGGCGGTTTTGATGATATCGGGAAACGAGTAAATCCGTTGACGAACAAACGAGTGAAACTGGTATCCAACTGGAGTGGTATTATCAAGACGAATACGTTTGGAACCGCTGAATACACCTTTGATATTCCACAATTCTCCGGCAGCCTGCGTGTCATGGCGGTAGCATGGGACGGCAAGAAATTCGGTGCTGCAGAAAAGAATATGAAAGTGGCCGACCCGATTGTCATCAGTGCCGGTGTTCCGAGATTTGTAGCGCCAAACGACGCTCTGACTATTCCGGTAACGGTCAGCAATACCACAAAAAACAGAACACAGGCGTCAATTTCCCTGAAAGCGGAAGGTGTATTGCAAACTAATGCCGCCAATACCTTTTCTGTGGAAATAGCCGCCAACAGCGAGCAACCTATCGATGCATCAATATTAACAAAAAATGCCACCGGCGAAGGAAAAATCATCATCAGTGTTAAGGCCTTCAACGAAATCTTTACAGACACCACCTATATCATCTCCAGGCCGAATTCAAGCTTCCGAAAATTTTCGGGAACGGGAACCATCCAAGGAGGTCAAAAAGGAACAGTATCCTTCGCAGGCAACGAATCGTTATTAGCTTCCGGAAAAAAATTAATCATCAGCAATTCACCGCTTGTACTGTTCAGTAAAAACCTGAGTGCATTGGTGAACTACCCTTACGGATGCGCGGAACAAACCATATCCTCCGCCTTCCCCCAATTGTATTATTCAGACTTATCTAAAAACTTAAACAATTCGAATACACTGAATAAAAATGCAGTAAATAATGTACAAACAGCCATCGACAAACTACAATCTATGCAACTGTCCAACGGCGCGCTGAGTTACTGGCAAGGCAGTGGCAGCGAATCGTGGTGGGCTACTATTTATGCCGCCCACTTTTTGCAGGAAGCACAAAAAGCGGGTTACACTGTTAATCAGAGTACCTTGTCCAGAATGTATGACTACCTGAACGCACGCCTGAAAACAAAGGAACTTGAATTTATGTATTATTCAGACGGCAGTAAAAAGGAAGTAGTCAAAACGGAAATCCCTTACAGTTTGTATGTACTTGCGTTGGCCGATGAGGTAAAAATGCCGAATCTCAATTATTACAAATCCAACCCCGGTTTACTTACACAAAGCGGGCGTTACCTGATTGCATCCGCCTTCGCTTTATCGGGCGATAAAAAGAAATTTTATCAGATGCTACCTAAGGGATATGTCAGTGAACAAACAGACCCTGCCTTCAGCGGTAATTTCTACTCCAATTTTCGCGACATGGCTCTGGTGCTGAATACACTGTTGGAGGCCGACCCTAAAAATTCGCAAATCAACTACATGGCAAAACAGGTAGCACAACAACTAATGAGCCGGCAACACCTTAATACACAGGAGAATGTATTCGGATTCTTAGCAATGGGAAAAATTGCACACGCCGCTAATAAAGGGTCTGCAACAGCGACTGTAGTTTCCAACGGAAAAACCATTGGCACATTTGACGGCAAGCATGAACTCATACTTTCAAATAAGTTGCTGTCCGGCAATACGCTCAGCATCAATACCGGTGGCAGCGGAAAAGTATTTTATTTCTGGGAAATGGAAGGCATACCAACAGCAGGCATTAACAAAGAAGAAGATAATTTTCTGGAAGTACGCCGAAAATACTTAGACAGAAATGGCAAGGAAGTAAAAGCTGCATTTTTCCAGAACGATTTGGTGGCGGTGGAAATTGCAATACGCAGCACCAACGGTATCAACGTGCCTAACGTGGCCATTACCGATTTGTTGCCGGCAGGCTTTGAAATTGAGAATGCACGTATAACGGAAATACCGCAATTAGCCTGGCTAAAGACAGACGCACAGCCTGAATACAAGGATATACGCGACGACCGTATTAATCTGATTGTCACCGCTACTCCGAAAATAACGAAGTACTATTATCTGTGCAGGGCTGTGTCCTTAGGTACATTTAATGTTGGGCAGATAGGCGCCGATGCCATGTACCGTGGTGAATATCATTCCTATAACGGTGCAAGAACGATTTCGGTGAGCAGGAAAGTGAATTTGTAATGTAATTATAGTCATTAATGCTGATTGAGAGAACAGAATTTTTTAAGTATCATTCTTAACTTATTTTGTATCAGGCCATAGCACTTGCCTGCATTTCCTGAAATAGAATTAATCCATCTCTTACTTTTTTTATCAAACGCTCGTTTGGTAAGAGTTTTTCTTTATTTTTGTTCCATAAAAAGCAAGAAATGTTCCAGGCAGATTTATTTAAAGACAAGATTGTATTAGTGACAGGCGGAGGCAGTGGTATCGGATATACCATCGCGAAACAATATTTACAGACAGGCGCCATCGTCTACATCGCCTCCAGAAACACCGAAAAGATTGAAAAAGCGATAGGTGAATTGAGTGCATTTGGTGATGTGCGCAGCGCTATTGCCGACATCAGAGAACCGGAGCAGATACAGGCGCTCGCAGATAAAATAAAGCATGATTCAGGCAGACTGGATATACTAATCAACAATGCAGGCGGCCAGTTTCCAGCAGCTGCGGAAAATATTTCTTTCAACGGCTTCCGCGCTGTAGTGACCAACAATCTGATTGGTACCTTTTATGTGACACAGATTATGGCAAAGACATTTTTTATTCCTCAGAAGGAAGGAAATATCGTCAATATCATTGCGAATATTTACAGGGGATTTCCGGGAATGGCACATACAGGCGCCGCGCGCGCAGGTGTAGACAACCTTACCAAAACCTTATCCATTGAATGGGTACGTTACAACATACGGGTAAACGCGGTAGCTCCGGGCATTATTTTATCATCCGGGCTGGACACCTACCCTCCTGCCATCTTGAAAGGTATAACCGACGGCATTCCGAATAAACGTATGGGTACGATGGAAGAAGTAGGATGGCCTGTTCTCTTTCTCTCCTCTCCGATGGCTTCCTATATCACCGGCGAAACATTGTATGTGGATGGCGGAAACCGGCTTTGGGGTGACCAGTGGAAGATGTGAAAGCCCACGTTAACGGGTGATACTTTGGAATAAAGGCCTCGTTAACGAAAAAATTACTTACTTTTCTTCTTCCGGAAGTTTAAAATACTTTCGTATTATTATTTACCTACCGTTTGCATGCAAATCAAAGGAACATACCGTGAAATATGGCAGATTGCCTTTCCCATCATTCTGGGTAGTCTTGCAAACAGCATCAATCAGCTGATTGATACGGCATTTCTTGGCCATTACAGTAAGATATCTTTAGATGCTGTAACGTTAAGCGGTATTTTTTTCTTCAATATCACTTTTATTGCTGGCGGTTTTGCAAGAGGCGCACAGGTGATGATTGCACGTCACAACGGAGAATTACAATACTCCAAAATTGGTGTCGCTTTCGACCACTTACTGACATTTTCCGCTCTGCTTTCCGTCATCATTATGTTCTTTTTTGTATGGGCGTCACCGGCTATCGTAACTATATCCGTAAAATCAACAGCGATACAACAGGAAGCTTTAACCTATTTAAAATTTATGAATATCGGCGTACCGGCAGCGGTATTCAGCTTTTGTTTTAATGCCTTTTATTCCGGAATCGGAAAAACAAAAATTATCACCTATGCCACGTTGCTGATGGGCATCACCAACATCATCTTAGGCTATATACTTATTTTCGGAAAACTTGGCCTGCCGGCAATGGGTATCAAAGGTGCCGCCATTGCAACCACCATCGCGAACGTTGTCTTATTTTTAGTTTACCTCCTCTATTTTATCCGGCAGCAACATCATAAAATGTATGGCGTTTTTCAGTTCAGGGTTTTGAAAATCATGCAATTCCGCAAAATGATTGATTTGTCGGTTCCTATTGTTTTACAAAACCTGATTGGCATCACTTCCTGGCAATATTTCTTCTTGTGTGTAGAAAAGCTTGGAGAGCATGAACTGGCGGTTTCTGGCATTCTCAAGAGTCTCTTTGTCTTTTTGGGTATTCCCGTCTGGAGCCTGGGAAGTGCCGGCAATACCATTATCAGCAACATTATTGGCCAACAAAAATTAGGAGAAGTGATTCCGGCGCTCAAAAAAGTAATTCTTGTTACCGTAAGCATTTCTTTATCACTTAATCTCTTCATTCTTTTATTTCCCCGGCCTGTTTTATCATTATTTACTAATGATCTGGAACTGATAAAAGATTGCATCCCCCCGTTTTACACACTGATGATAGCATTGCTGTTTTTTTCATCAGCAATGATTATGAATCAGGGAATTATTGGTACTGGCGCCACCAAGATACCTGCTTTGGTTGAACTTTTGTGCTGCTTTTCATATATAGGATATTGTTATTACTTTATTCAGCTTAAAGGAAGTCCGTTATATATTGCCTGGGGCTGTGAGGTGGTTTATTGGTTTTCATTGCTTACTTTTACTACAGTTTATTGGGGAAGCGGCATATGGAAAAAATTTGTCAGACAAATAGATACAATTACAACGTAATATGACAACAGGAAAAAAGGAATGGTTTGAACTTTGGTTTGATTCTCCATTCTATCATATTTTATATAAAAACAGGAATCAGGAAGAAGCACATCAGTTTATTGATGCCGTCTTAAAGCACCTGAGTATTGAATATGGCAGTATTTTAGACCTGGCGTGCGGTAAGGGAAGGCATGCCTATTATCTGGCACAAAAGGGATTTGATGTAGTGGGTTTGGATTTATCGCCGGAAAGCATTCAGTATGCCAATACCATGTATCAGCTGGACAATCTGGAATTTTATGTACACGACATGCGACTGCCTTTCCGGATAAATTATTTTGATTACATTTTTAATTTTTTTACGAGTCTGGGCTATTTTAATGACCTTAGAGAAAATGAAAAGGTTTTTGAAAGCATGCATTCCGGATTAAAAGATAACGGCCATATACTGATTGATTTTATGAATACGGAAAAAGTCATCAAAAACCTCGTGGCCAGAGAAAACAAACTGATAGACGGATACCATTTTTACATTCGGAGAGAAGTCGTCAACGGAAAAATAATCAAGCACATACAAGTGGAAAAGGAAGAAAAGATGTGGGTCTTCCGGGAGGAAGTACAGGCGCTGATGCAGCATCATTTTCATACTTTCTTAAACAACACCGGGTTTACTTTAATTAAAGAATCCGGAGATTATCATTTAAATTCGTTTAACCCAAAAACATCCGACAGATATATTTTGTTAGCAAAGAAAAAATAAGGTATGAGTAAATTAATAGTGATTATCGGTGCCGGCCCGGGTATAGCGCAGGGAGTGGCGGAAAAATTCGGCAAAAACGGATTTTCTGTGGCGCTGATATCCAGAAGAAAAGAAAAATTAGAAAAACTTACGGCGGAACTGAAGCAAAAAGGTATAGACGCACATGATTTTGCGGCTGATGCCGGAGATGCAGAATCCATGAAAGACGCCTTTAACCAGATATGGGAGAAATGGAATGATATTGATGTAGTGCATTACAACGTGGCAAAAATAAAAATGGTGAATATCGCCAATGAAACGGCGGATGGCCTCACGCGCGACTTTAAAGTAAATGTAGCGGGTGTGCTGACGATGTTGAATCTGGTGTTATCGGATATGGAAAAGAAAGGGGAAGGCACCATATTACTTACCGGCGGAGGATTTGCCATACAGCCAGACCCGCAGTTCGGTTCGCTGGCTATTGGAAAGGCTGCTCTCCGAAACCTCGCCAATTCGTTGCACATCGCCTTAAAGCCGAAAAACATTTTTGTCGGCACAGTAACGGTTTGTGGTTTTGTGAAACCGGATGCAAAAAAACACAATCCGTCAAATATTGCCGACCAGTTCTGGAAATTATACACCGAACGCAACGAATTTGAAATCCAGTATTAATAACCATTATTCGTTAAAAAAACAGATATTATGGAAAAACGAAAAATAATTATCCTGTCCGTTTTATTGTCGCTGACAATTGGTAACTATTTCAGGATAAACAATACTGCCGCCATTCGAACGGTGGATTTTCTTTCCATATTTGTCATCGGTTTACTGGCTGGAATCCTTATTCAGGTATTCATTCATGCAATAAGAAATAAAAAACAGCCATGAGATATTCCCTGCTGCTGATGGTGTTGATGTATGGTTTTAACTCCTTTTCTAAAGGATTACCATCTTTTAACACGGCTGAGCAACCGGCAGCACCGGATTATTCGGATACCAAATACTGGAGCGCACTCCCCTTTCGCAAAGATGCCGCAGATCTGACACCTAAAAGCGAACAATGGGTAAACGATTCCCTCAAACAGGTAGATGTTTTTTATGTATATCCGACCTTATACTCGAAAGGAAAAACGTGGAATGCGGATGTAAATAATAAACAGCTCAACAAACGGCTGGACCACCTGCCTGTAAAATACCAGGCATCCGTTTTTAACCAGGTAGGCCGGGTGTATGCACCAAGATACAGGCAGGCAATTGTAAAATGTTTTTTTGATACTACAGACAATGCCACGAAAGCGTTGGACTTCGCATACGACGACGTAAAGCGGGCATTTGAATATTATCTGAAGCACTACAACAACGGACGGCCCATTATCATCGCGTCACACAGCCAGGGCACTACACATTGCCGCCGGCTGATAAAAGATTTTTTTGACACCCCGGAAATGAAAGCGAAACTGGTATGCGCTTATATCGTCGGTTATGAAGTCAACAAAGAAAACTACCAAGTGCTTACACCCTGCAAAGATGCTGCCGAGACGAACTGCTACGTAACATGGTCCACGTTTAAAGATGGTTTTATATACACAGATAAGTTGAAATATTTTGGAAATGTTTGTATAAATCCAGTTTCCTGGAAATCAGATACCCTTTCGGCTATTTCTTCTGGCGGTATTCTGTTAAATGTAAACCGCAAAAAACATTTCACTACCGAAGCACGCATCTATCAATCTTATTTATGGGCGAAAACCAACCTGACCTTCATGCGAAAAAAAGAAGTACTTCACCTGGTGGATTATAACCTCTTCTGGTGGGATATTCGAAAAAATGTATCTCTGCGTGTGAGTGAATACCTGAAAGAAAATTGACTTTATCTACAAATCTGATATTTCTCAGTTTTATCAATTGCTATTTGTTGTATTTTTAATTGGTAAATTGTCGTTATCAATTTAGTATCAGAATATGTCTGCAATTTTAAACACTCATTCCTCCATCGTACCTAATGTACAGGATTATAACACTTTGTACAACTCCTTTGACTGGAATAAGGAATGCAGCCAGCTTAACGGGCTTCCCGATAATCAGGGTATCAATATTGCCTTTGAAGCCATAGAACGGCACGCCTGCAGCCATCTCAAAAATACGGTTGCCCTGCGCTGGATAAAAAAAGACAATAGCGTTCAGGACTTTACCTATAACGATTTACACCACCTGACTTCCAAATTCGCAAATGTGCTGAATACCCTCGGAATACAAAAGGGTGAACGCGTTTTTTCATTTACTGGCCGCATTCCAGAATTGTATATTACGGCATTAGGAACCCTCAAAAAAACAGCCGTTTATTGCCCCTTATTCTCTGTATTTGGCCCTGAGCCGGTTTGGCAACGCCTTAGTAAAGGAGATGCTAAGATATTGGTTACTACCCGTATACAATATGAAAAGAAAATTATGGCAATATGGGATAAATTGCCGGCATTGCAATACATCCTGCTTACGGATATTGAAGAACATATTTCAGATAATGTGCTTTCCTTCTCAAAATTAATGGAAGCATCCGCTTTGGAATTTATTATTCCTCCCACTTCGCCTGATGATCCGGCGTTACTGCATTTTACCAGTGGCACTACCGGCATGCCAAAAGGCGCCTTGCATGTTCACAATGCGGTGCTTACTCACTATATCACCGGAAAATATGTACTCGATTTTCATGAAGGCGATAGCTACTGGTGTACCGCCGATCCCGGATGGGTAACGGGTACTTCCTATGGTATTATTTCTCCCTTTGTAAATGGGGTGACGAATATTATTGATGAAGAAGAATTTGATGCAGTACGATGGTATACCATTTTGCAAAATCAAAAGGTAAACATTTGGTATACAGCGCCAACAGCTATCCGGCGCCTGATGCGGCTAACAATACAGCCACGTGAGCAATTTAATCTGGAAAACCTTCGACTGATTTTAAGTGTAGGCGAACCGCTGAATCCCGAAGCTGTTATCTGGGCGCAAAAAACATTTGGTGTTCCCATATTAGATAACTGGTGGCAGACGGAAACAGGCGGCATAATGATGGCGAATTACCGTTCTATGCCGGTCAGGCCCGGATCTATGGGAAAACCACTGCCGGGGGTACATGCAGCGATTGCTGAAGAAACGGCAGACGGACTGTCATTTATTTCCGAACCCGATAAAAGCGGCCACCTCGTCTTGAAAAAAGGATTTCCTTCTTTGTTCAGAACTTATTTACACGAAGAAGAACGTTACAACAAATGTTTTCGCGGTGATTGGTATATGTCTGGTGATTTGGCAAAAAAAGATGCGGATGGTTATTTCTGGTTTGTAGGCAGGGCTGATGATATCATCAAAACATCCGGACATATGGTAGGGCCGTTTGAAGTGGAGAGTGTCTTAATGGAACACCCCGCTGTGGCTGAAGCCGCTATAATCGGCAAACCGGATCCTGCTATCGGAGAATTGGTCAAGGCGTTTATTGTATTAAAAACTGGTTCTACTCCGGATGATGCTACTAAACTTGATATCATGGGGTTTGCACGAAAAAAAATGGGCCCGGCAGTTGCACCAAAAGAAATTTCATTTATCGATAATCTACCCAAAACCAAAAGCGGCAAAATACTGCGACGCCTGTTAAAAGCTAGAGAGCTCGGTTTGCCGGAAGGCGATTTATCTACCTTAGAACAATCCTGAAATGACTGAACAACCAATGATACAAAATGATTTACTGGAAGAGGAAGCCCTGCATCTGCTTTATCAGATGAAACTCATCCGGCGATTTGAGGAAAAGGCGGCTGAACTATATACGAAAACTCAGATACGCGGGTTTCTACATTTATACATCGGAGAGGAGGCAGTGGCGGTAGGCGTATCACAGGCACTGAACGAACAGGATATTGTACTGGCTACTTATCGGGAACATGGCCATGCGTTGACACGAAATATTTCTCCCAAAAAAATCATGGCAGAGATGTTTGGCAAACAGGAAGGATGTAGTGGCGGCAGAGGCGGTTCTATGCATTTATTTGATAAAGAAAAGAACTTTTACGGTGGTAATGCAATTGTTGCGGGACATATCCCTATAGCTGTTGGCATGGCGCTGGCTGCCAGAAAACAGAAACAGGATAAAATAGTAACTTGTTTTTTTGGTGAAGGTGCAATGGCTGAAGGAGAATTTCATGAAGCCATGAATCTGGCAGCCTTATGGAAAGTGCCTGTATTATTCATATGCGAAAATAACATGTATGCCATGGGCACCGCTATTCAATATACCCATGCATCAAAGGAGTTAGACAAAAGAGGTCACGATTACGGCATAGCATCAGCATCGGTGGATGGTATGGATATTCTGAAAGTTAGGGAGGCCGCCAACAAAGCAGTAGCTTATGTGCGAACCACTGGCAATCCCTATTTTCTGGTGGCAAATACCTATAGGTTCAGGGCGCACTCCATGTTTGATGCAGAATTATACCGGGAAAAAAGTGAAGTAGAAGAATGGAAATACCGCGACCCTATTATACTCTTGAAGCAATATATGTTCGACAATCAGTTAATCAATGAAACTATCCTTTCTGCAATTGACTCAAAAATTGAAAAGGAGATTCAGGAAGCCACTGATTATGCGGAAACAGCTACCTGGGAACCTGTAGAACGTCTGACAAAATTTGTGTACAGCGAAAAAGAGAAGCATGAGTGACAGCCCTGTAAAAATCACCTACCGAGAAGCCCTGAAGCAAGGGCTGAGAACAGCATTGCAAAATGATGATAAAGTATTCCTGATGGGGGAAGATGTTGGCCGATATGGCGGCGCCTTTGCCATCAGCAAAGGATTGCTCCAGGAATTTGGGGAAGACAGGATTATGGATGTCCCGCTTTCCGAATCAGGATTTGTGGGTGCAGGAATTGGCGCAGCACTGAACGGTATGCGGCCGATAGTTGAAATTATGACCGTTAATTTCAGTTTACTGGCATTAGACCAGATTTTCAATAATGCCGCTACATTCAGTCACATGACCAACGGACAACTGGGTGTTCCGGTTGTCATAAGAATCGGATGCGGCATTGGACGGCAACTGGCCGCACAGCATTCACATAGCTGGGAGTCGTTTTTCGCACACGTGCCCGGACTTATTGTGCTGGCAGCAGGTACACACCGGGATGCAAGGGGAATGTTAGCGGCAGCCTTACAACAGCAAAACCCCGTTATTCTTTTTGAATATACATTTTTGCTCAACATGGAAGCGGAACTAGAGACAGATTCAAGTATTATTGACATTAGTGAAGCAAACATATTGCGCAGAGGCAGCGATATTTCCATTATCACCTATGGCGGTGCCGTTCATAAATGTTTGGCTGCGGCCAAAGAGCTGGAAAATATCGGAATCGACGTGGAAGTGGTGGACATAAGGGTTCTAAGGCCATTAGATGAAGCCACTATACTCGCTTCCGTTGCAAAGACTCATAAAGCCTTAATCGTGGAAGATGCCTGGCGTTCCGTGAGCATCTCTTCTGAAATTAGTGCGCGTATTACTGAAAACGCATTTTATGAACTGGATGCGCCGGTACACCGGTTGTGCGGCCTGGAAGTACCCATTCCCTATCCTAAACATCTGGAAGAAGCATCTGTACCGCAGATAACAGATATTGTAAACCGCGTAAAGAAAATACTGCATCATGATTGAGTTTAAAATGCCCAGTCTCGGAGCTGACATGGAAGACGGCATTCTGCGTGAATGGAAGGTGAAGCCGGGTGATACCGTCAAACGAGGTGATATCATTGCCTCTGTAGAAGTACAAAAAGGCAATATAGATATCGAATGTTTTGATGATGGCACGATAACAAAATTACTGGTCAGCGAAAACGAAAAAGTGCCTGTAGGTATCGTTATGGCATTAATTCAGCCAATAAACGAGCACCTAACAAGCAAAGAAACGACTGTTCCTTTAGTAAAGACAAAAAGAGATGAAACTGTAATACCTGATATCAAACAGGAAACAAAAACAGAGGCTATCCTTACCGATAACATAACTACCACCGCCATAAAAGCAACACCGCTGGCAAAAAGAATAGCGGCGGAAAATCAAATTGATATATCCACACTGAAAGGAAGTGGCGATGAAGGAGCGATTACCAAAGAAGATGTGGAAAAAGCAATTAACGAACGAACCGTATTGCCGGTTATCTCTCATTTGACGCCCGCAGAAAACATACGACTGGCAGTAGCTGCCGCTATGAGCAGATCCAACCGCGAGATACCACATTATTATCTGGAAAAAAAGATAGATGTTACCAAAGCATTAGCATGGCTTACTGAGCAGAATGCTCAAAGACCAATACAACAACGCCTGTTGCAGGTCGTGTTGTTTTTAAAGGCAAGCGCCAGAGCACTTCGGGATGTTCCGGAATTAAATGCTGTATGGGAAAATGGATTACAAAAGAAAGAGGGTATTCATATCGGGTTTGTCGTTTCACTCAAAGGCGGTGGCATTATGGTACCGGCTATTCATGACGTGGATAAAAAGAGTTTGGATGAAATCATGGCATCGCTGAACGATTTGATACCAAGAGCGCGGGCTTTAAAACTGAGAAGTTCTGAACTCAGCGATTCCACTATCACGATGACCAGTTTGGGAGAAGGCGGTGCAGACAAGGTGTATGGTGTTATCTATCCGCCGCAGGTTGCCATCATTGGCGTTGGGGGCATTCTGAAAGAAATAATGGCTTTAAACGGAGAAAACCGTGAACATGCGTATATTTACGCTACACTGGCAGGTGACCACCGGGCTACCGACGGGCTAACAGGCAGTAAATTTTTAGCGGCATTCCATCATTACTTACAACAACCGGAATCCTTATGAATGAACAAACGATAAAAGATGCAGTAATCGCTATTCTGCTGAACATTGCACCGGATGCGGATACGGCTTCAATAACAGATGAGACCAATTTCCGCACTGATCTTGGAATGGATTCCTTTGATTTCCTGCAATTAATGACTGCTGTCAGTGAAAAATTTGAACTGGATATTCCCGAACAGGATTATGCCAATGTATCAACACTGAAATATTTAACCGATTATATTGTAGCAAAGAAAGTTTAACGAATGAATGAGCTTCTGAGATGCCTGAAAGATACAGACGTGAGTATTTTTCATTTCATCAATCAAACGATAGCTAATCCTGTATTTGACGTCCTGATGCCTTTGTTGAGAACGGCCACCACCTGGATTCCGCTGTATATTATTTTAAGTGCGTATGTAATTCACACCCGTAAAAGAGAAGCCTGGGTTTATATACTGTATATGTTGATTGCATTTGCATTAGCAGATTCAATAACACACAATATCCTAAAGCCGTTTTTTAACCGGTCACGCCCCTGCTATAATGAATTCATTTCAGTCCGGCTATTAGTGAGCCATTGCGGTGGCAGATTAGGTTTTCCATCCACTCATGCATCCAATCATATGGCCATGGCACTCAGTATCCTGCTAAGCAGCATTTTTTCAAATAAATGGATAAACCTTAGCTGGATTTTTTGGGCAGCAATTATTGGATTCGCTCAGATATACGTCGGGTTGCACTACCCCTCCGATATTATCGCAGGCTTTATAACAGGCAGTATACTGGCATACATAAATTTCAAACTGGTATTACCGGCACTAAAAGCCAGACACTATAAGTTTATCCAAAAAAAATAAGAGAAAAATTGGGACAACGATGGGGTTCGAACCCACGACCCTCGGAACCACAATCCGATGCTCTAACCAACTGAGCTACGATGTCCATTTACATTATAAGAACGGACTGCAAAGATAGAATTTTATTTTAAAAACAGAAATTCTGGTTTTTTTACTTAAGAAATACTTAATGTAGAAAGAAAAAAGCCGACTCATATCAACGAGACGGCTTTTATAAGATGCTAAAACAAGTTCAGCATGACGATGCATATCTACTAGTATCTATAGTACTCCGGTTTGTAAGGACCAGCCACAGGAATGTTCAAATAAGCACTTTGTTCAGGAGTTAATTCATCCAGTTCCACGCCTATCTTAGCCAGGTGTAAACGGGCAACTTTTTCATCTAAATGCTTTGGTAACATGTACACCTTGTTTTCGTATTTGTCAGCGTTAGCCCACAACTCTAACTGAGCAATCACCTGATTGGAGAAAGAGTTAGACATTACAAAGGAAGGGTGACCGGTAGCGCAACCTAAGTTCACTAAACGACCTTCAGCCAGCAAGATGATGTCTTTACCGTCAATGGTATATAAATCAACCTGTGGTTTGATGGTGTTTTTAGTATGACCGTAGTTTGTGTTCAACCAGGCAACATCAATCTCGATGTCAAAGTGGCCTATGTTACAAACAATCGCTTTATCTTTCATGGATTTGAAATGTTCACCTGTGATGATGTCACGACAACCTGTAGTTGTCACGATAATGTCCGCTTCTTTTACCGCATCTTTCATTTTTTTCACTTCAAAACCTTCCATGGCAGCCTGTAATGCACAAATCGGGTCGATTTCTGTAATGATGACGCGAGCACCGGCACCACGTAATGATTCCGCAGAACCTTTACCTACGTCACCAAAACCGGCAACCACCGCCACTTTACCTGCAATCATTACATCAGTAGCACGACGGATCGCATCTACACAACTTTCACGGCAGCCGTATTTGTTGTCAAATTTGGATTTTGTAACCGAATCGTTGATATTGATAGCCGGAATCAGTAAAGTTCCGTGCTCCATTCTTTCGTATAAACGGTGAACCCCTGTAGTGGTTTCTTCCGATAAACCTCTGATGCCTTTCGCCAGTTCAGGATAGTTATCAAACACCATATTGGTTAAGTCGCCGCCGTCATCCAGAATCATATTTAACGGACGGTCAGGAGAACCAAAGAACAAAGTTTGTTCGATGCACCAGTTGAATTCTTCTTCATTCAGGCCTTTCCATGCAAATACCGGAATACCGGCAGCAGCAATGGCAGCGGCAGCGTGGTCCTGAGTAGAGAAAATGTTGCAGGAAGACCAGGTCACTTCTGCGCCTAAAGCCACCAACGTTTCAATCAACACTGCCGTTTGAATCGTCATGTGTAAGCAACCCGCGATACGAGCACCTTTTAAAGGCTGAGAAGGACCAAATTCTTCACGAAGTGCCATTAAACCAGGCATTTCCGCTTCAGCAAGCGTTATTTCTTTGCGACCCCATTCTGCAAGGGACATGTCTTTAACTTTGTATTTCAAGCTAAAGTCAATAGAGGATGATGTAGTAGTTGACATATTTTTTGTTTTGTTGACGCAAAATTACATCATCGTATTTAATAAAAAGTTGTCTTGTGGCAAGAAATGAAAATGTCTGAATATTGATTTTTCATAAGTGTTTGTATTAGAATCATTCTCAGCAGAGTATCCTGAAAGGTACTCTGCGTTTGTAATTACTACGCAGAGTCCTCTACGAGAGACTCTGCTATGAAATAAAAAGTTGTCTTGTGGCAAGAAATGAAAATGTCTGAATATTGATTTTCATAAGTGTTTGTATTAGAATCATTCTCAGCAGAGTATCCTGAAAGGTACTCTGCGCTTGTAATGACTACGCAGAGTCCTCTACGAGAGACTCTGCTATGAAATAAGAGACGTAACCGCAATATCAGGAAGAAAATTGGTTTAAATATTTGGAAATATGTCGGGTTGCCTCTATTTTTGGTTGTGAGATTTATTTTCACGATTTTTGAGTGAATCTACCGATATGATAAGAAATTTTCTGTTTCATCGTGTATATCCGGAACGGGATATTCTGTGGGACCCCATGGATGTAAAACTTTTTGAGAAATGCATCAAGCATCTTTCCGGCAATTACGATGTCGTCCGTATTGAAGATTTGGTCAAATCGGGGAATATACAGGGCAGAAACAAATACGCTACCATCAATTTTGACGACGGCTACAAAGACAATATTGACTATGCCGCCGACATACTGGAAAAATACCACTGCAAGGCTTCCTTTTATGTGGTGACGGATTGCATTGACAGAAACGTGCCGACGTGGACTCATGTGTTAGAGCATACCTTCCAGCACACGAAACATTCCAGAATCGATTTAAACTACGATTTTTTAGCTCCTGAATTACGAGTATCGGAACTAAAGACAAAAGAAGAAAGGATAGCCTATGTCAAGAAGCTGAAACCTTTTTTAAAGAATATATCCCACGCAAACAGGACGGAAGTGCTGGAAAATGTGGTAAAGAGCTTTTCCGATGCCGAGTTGCCCAAATTAATGATGAACTGGGATGACCTGAAACAACTCCACCAGGCAGGCCATTACATCGGCTCCCACACCGTAACACATTGCATGCTCGGAACAATGGACAATCTCGACGAAATAAGATATGAACTGCAGCATTCCGCTCAAACTATACAACAGCATCTCGGCTATTTTCCGGTGACCATATCCTATCCCGTTGGAAGTTTCAACGAAACCACCAAAAAGCTAAGCAAAGAAGCCGGTTATGAAATCGGCCTGGCTGTCAAACAAAATACCTACGATCCGCAAAAAGACGATGTGTTTGAAATCCCCAGGATAGAACTGTATAATGAACCCTGGTGGAAAACCAGACTAAGAATCACAAACACACTTGAAAATATAAAAACATTAATCGGTTATAAGAAATGAAAATTGTTCTCTGGATAGGCAACGAATCCAACCAAAAGGCACTGGCGAATAAGATACAGGCGCAATACCCTATTAGTGGTATTATTCTGGAAAGCAGAAAGACCAAAACCAAAATCACCCTGGCTAAGATTATAGAAAAAGTAGTGGAAAAACTGTTTTTAAAAGCTATTGCTGACGCATGGTGGGGAATGAAACGCTACTACAATGACATTTATCCCGACTATCCTCAGGTAAAAACGATTGATGTGGAAAACATCAACTCCCAGGCTGCTTTTGATTTCACAACAGAACTAGCGCCGGATTTAATTATCGTTTCCGGTACGAGATTATTAAAAGAAAAGATGTTGTCCATAAAACCGGATATAGGTATATTGAATCTACATACTGGCTTGTCCCCTTATGTAAAGGGCGGACCGAACTGTACCAACTGGTGTATTGCCACTAAACAATATCACCTTATCGGCAATACCATTATGTGGATCGATTTGGGAATTGATACCGGCAATATCATCACCACTGAATTTACAGCATTTGACGGCAATGAGAGTTTACTGGACGTTCATAAGAAGGTAATGGATCATGCACATCAACTATATATGAAAGCCATCGGGTTTCTGATAAACGGCAATCATTCCAATGTAAAACAAAACGACATCGCTAAAGGCACCACCTACTATACCCGGCAGTGGGGCCTGAAAGAAAAAATCAGGCTGGTATGGAACATGAAAGACTTCCGCAAGAGCATAAAATCCGGAGCAACTGAAAGACTGAAAAAAGATATTGTCACCGTTCCGATTTAAGGATGCACGCAGGATAATTATTTTAACTTATCGATTTGTATCTTCACCAAATGAAATATGTTTGGAGAGAATACCATTTAATTAAAATAAAAAGTGAAAATAGTGAAAAACTATAAGCAATATAATGACCAATATTTTTCAAGGTGGGCACCTGTATATGACGTATTTGAAATTCTCCTGGCTGATGTCCGAAGAGATATTACAAAAACAATCCATCCCGTCGGCAAATCAGTTTTAGATGTTGGAACCGGAGCCTGGGATTACACGATATGCCATTAGAAATAAGAACTTTAGTATTAAAGGAAGTAAAACGAGTTTTAAAAAGTAACGGAAAACTATTCATCTTAGATTATGATTTACCCCAAAACGATTTTCTAGGAACTGTTTCATCTCACTTGATTAATCTACTTGAGAGTAAATACTACCTTGATTTTATTAAAGCTGATTTTGAGTCTTACCTGAGTACACTTGGATTTAAAATGGAGAAAAAAACAAACTATCTGTTTGGATATTTAAGATTTATCACCCTGACCAAATAAAGTTTTTACCCCTGAAGTTTTCATCGAATATTCTTCTTAATCCTACTCAGGGAAGTCGGCGTCACCCCGATAAAGGAAGCGAGGTATTTCTGCGGAATGGACTGCAGCAATTCCGGTTTATTCAATAAATCAAGATAGCGTTGTTCTGCCGAATCGCGCTGCAGGGCGGTAAAGCGTTGCAGCAGATGCAATATCACATCCTCCCAGAATTTGCGCATCATCTCCTGCATTTTCGGATGAGTAACATACAATTTATTCAGTTCAGCTTTAGGCAGATACAAGACTTCGCTGTCCTCAATGGCCTGCAGGAAATAATTGGTAGGCGTTTCACTGATGAAGCTGTAAATTTCAATAGCAGATGAGTGTTTGAGTGCAAACCAGACAGATACTTCCACTTCATCCAGCAAATAATATAACCGCAAACAGCCTCTTTGCACAAAAATCAAGTCTTTGCAGATTTCGCCCTGCATCAGCACGAACTCATTTTTTTTGATTTTTTTTAACCTGAATTTGTTGACAATATCCTCTAATTCCGCGTCCGGAAGCGGCACGTAATCATTAAAGAATTTTTTTAGCTCTGCGGACATAATTGACACTTCAAACATAAATAAAAAAATGCTATTTTTATAATATGAACATAGATGAATGGAAATCAAAAGGCCAATACACCAAAGTGTATGGACATTCCGTTTTTAACATTCATCTACAACATAACCAACCAACCATCGCCTTCTTACATGGCTACCCGTCTGCATCATTCGATTATTATAAAGTCCTGCCCTTTATAGAAAAGGATTACTCCTGTATTATTCACGACCATTTAGGTTTCGGGCTATCCGATAAGCCTGTTCAGTATTCTTATTCCCTGATTGAACAGGCCGAAATTGCGATGGAATTATGGAAGCAGCTAGGCCTGAAAGAAATTCATCTGGTCTCACATGATTACGGGACAACCGTTGCAAATGAAATCATAGTACGCAGTCAGCAAGGCTTCGAACCTGTAAAACTAAAATCAGTCACTTTTTGTAATGGCAGCATGCATATTGAACTGGCACACTTGAAACTTGTTCAAAAATTGCTGAAGCACCCGGTTTGGGGTAAATATATCGTTGCCATGATGAACAAACACACTTTTATCAAAACCATGCAGGATATCTGGTTTGACAAAAAATTATGTGATTTAAATGAAATGAATGAACTGTGGAAGCTGATGCAGCTTAATGCAGGAAAAGATGTCTTGCATAAAATATCTCAGTATAATAACGAACGCGTGAAATACTGGCATCGCTGGATACCGGCGCTGACGCAATTAGATATTCCAACCCACATACTGTGGGCACAGCAGGATCCAATCGCGGTGAAAGCCATTGCGGAGCAATTACAAAAAGAAATACCTAATTCAGTTTATACTAAAATAGACAACTGCGGGCACTACCCAATGCTGGAAAAACCGGAAGAATGGGGTAAAAAAATGACAGCATTTATAGCAGGTATTAATTAAAAAACTTTTCTTTCGCTACCAATTTTTCTATCAGCATAGTTGCAACCGTATCGCCGGTTGCATTTAACAACGTTACAATGGGATCAACGAGAGTACCAATAATCATCACGACCGGCAGCACTTCTATTGGGAAACCATAGGCAGCCACTACCATCAGCTCTCCGGCATAGCCGCCGCTGGGAATGCCGCCTTCCACTATGCTAACTATCACACTGACACCTAAAGCAATCAGGACAGTATCTATTCCCGTTAACGGTTTATGCAGAATGGCAAAGACTACTGCAATTTTTACAATGGACGAAATACTCGAACCGTCTTTGTGTAACGTTGCACCGAGAGGAACAACGATACTGCTGACCTGATCAGATATTTTCATTTTCTTTGCTGCTTCAAGATTAGCAGGAATGGTGGCAATACTGCTGCAGGTTCCTAACGCCGTTGCAGATGGAATAACATTGTTTGTCCAGTATCTCTTTATTCCATTCCGTCCGTCTGCCAAAAATGCGTAAAAACTGAACAAAACCACATAGTAGAAGATACAAAAACCATAGCACAACGCCAGCGCACTGGCATAAGCTCCGAATAATTTCGGTCCAAAAACCCCAACCTGATATGCAAAGTATGCACCTAATCCTATTGGTGCAAATGCCATGATATATGATAGTAACTTCTTCATCACTTCATTTCCGGCATTCAGAAATTTATGGAAGGCGGCAGCGGGTTCTCCGGCTCTTGCCGTAGCGAGGCCCGTTAATACGGAAAATAAAATCAATGCCAGCATACTTTTCCTGGATAGCAAATGGAAGAAATCGCCGACTGTCAGTAATTCGGTTATTTGCTCACCCATCGTTTGTGCCTGTATTTTTTCAGTTAAAGCGGCAATCGGAATATCGCCGGAAAAAGGAAACAACCAAACAGCAATAATAGCTAAAAATGCTGCGATTAGAAGGGTACTTAAAAATATCAGTAACATCACACGAATCACTTTGCCAAATTTTTTCCCGGACTCAATATTGGCAAATGCCGAAGTAATGGCAAAGAATATTAACGGAACAACAGCTGTAAAAATAAGATTCAGAAAAATGTCTCCCACAGGCTTGATGATTTCCACGCGTTTATCTAATATCAGTCCAACCACACTGCCTGCAGCGATACCGGCCAATAGCAATATGATACTTTTATAGTATTGAAAAAAAGATGGATTTTGTTGCATAATGAATGATAATTTATCGTGTTAACAGGCCGGCATCCAGCACAAAAGATGAACCGGTCACAAAACGGGCTTTTTCAGAAGCCAGAAAAACAACCGCATTAGCGACATCTTCCGGTTCTACCCAGGGTACATCTATCAGATTTCCGGCAGAACGTTCCGCTATCTCCTGCGCAGTTGTTCCTTCCAAAAAGGCCAATCCGTCATTCATGGGTGTGTTGACACCAGTTGGATGTAATGCAATCACACGAACATTGAACGGCGCCAATTCAATTGCCCAGGATTTTGTCAGGCCGGTCAATCCCCATTTGGAGGCGGCATAATGGCTCAGGCGATTCATGCCTCGCAGACCGGCAATCGAAGAGTTATTGATAATGACCCCTGATTTCTGTTCTTTAAAGATAGGTACCACCCGTCGCGCAACCAACCACGCTCCTTTCAGGTTAATATCAATCATGGCATCCCATTCCTCTTCGGTCAATTCATCTACCAAACCATACGCACAGATTCCCGCGTTATTGAACAAAATATCAATCTTGCCGAAAAATGCTTTCACATTGTTAACAGCGTGTGTAATATTTTCATCGTTGCGTACGTCCCCGCGATATACTTCGCAGGAAACACCCAACGCCTCGCACTCTGTCTTCAAGGTTTGCAAATCGTCCTCAGAACCCATAGAATAGCCGGGATATGCCATAGGCCGGGCGATATCAAATGCAGCGATATGTACACCTTCTTTCGCCAGAGCCAATGCCGATGCCCTGCCTTGTCCGTGTGCCGCCCCGGTTACAAAGGCAACTTTTCCTTTCAAATCTGAACTCATAATGTGCTGTTATTTTTTAAATGGTAAATAGGAAAACAAATATTCGTCAATATCCGTATTAATGGCATTACTGAAAACATTGGTGGCTATCATTTGCCCCGCAAACGCAATCAACTCTACCAGTTGCGGTGTAGTGTATAATTCACTGACCCGGACAAATAACTCGTCAGAAACCTTCCCTTGTTTCAGTGAAATCTCGCTGCCAAAATCAAGCAGCAACTGTTCCTGTTCCGTTAACATCAACTCATCCGGCTTTTCCCCGTTATCGATAATAATTTTTCTGAAGAAAGTTGTGCACAATGGACAATTGCTTCCTTTGGAGATGGAAAAAGCGAATAAATAGGCCAGCCGTTCTCCTGTTATTGCTTTTATCCTTTCATACAACGTATACCATTCCATATATACTTCAAAAGCGACCTTTGAATACCCTAAGGTGGCTTTCATGTTGGTAATTCTTGCATTATAGTTATGCTTGTGCAATTCGTAAGCTGCAATTGTTTCCGATGGCGTTTCATGGAGAGGCAATGGTTGTATTCTTGACATAAACTATACTAAGTTAGTAGAGTAAATATAAAAAATTATAAAGACATTACAGCAATTAGTTAATTTTGTTTCATTCATGTTTTTAGCAGAAGACCAACTCATAGAATGTGTGCCTAATTTTTCGGAAGGAAGAAATCAAACTACCATTGATGCGATTGCAACCGTCATTAAAAAAATTGCCGGTGTTAAACTGATGCATGTGGATGCCGGTTATGATGCCAACAGAACAGTTTACACTTTTGCCGGAAAGCCTCTGTCCGTTCTGGAAGCGGCCTATCAGGCTCTTAAGACTGCAAATGAACGGATAGACATGCGTTTGCAAAAAGGTGAACATCCGCGGATGGGCGCCTGTGATGTTTGTCCGCTGATACCCCTGCAGCATATTTCCATGGAAGAGGTAGCGGAGCTTTCAAAACAATTGGGCAAACGTATCGGTGATTTAGGAATACCTGTGTATTTGTACGAATATTCAGCAAGTTCACCCGAAAGAAAAAGTCTATCATTTCTGCGCAAGGGGGAATATGAAAGCATTTCCCAGAAGATACAACATCAGGAGTGGAAACCGGATTTCGGCCCTTCCCTTTTCAATGAAAAATTTGGCATGATGGCGCTGGGAGCACGCAAGTTTCTGATAGCTTACAATGTAAACCTGAAGAGTAAAGATCTGAGCATTGCAAAAAAAATAGCGCAGGATATCCGTGAAATTCGCACAAAGAATGACGGATCTTATGAAAGCAACCTGTTACAGCATGTGAGAGCCATCGGCTGGTGGATGGATGAATTTCAATGCACACAGGTCTCCACCAATATTACAGATATCATTGCCAGTCCTTTGATTGAGGTGTTTGACTGCATCCGGAAGATTAGCGGAAATTATGGTGTTGAAGTGAATGGAAGCGAATTGATTGGCCTGGTTCCGGAGCTTGCGTTACGGCATCCCCGTATGTCTGTTGGGGAAGCTGCAAACTATCTTGGTCTGGATGCGGTAAAACCTTTCAATATCCGGGAAAGAGTGATAGAATACAACCTGCGGGAAGTTTAACAAACTTTTAAGTACCTCTTTGTTTCAAGAATGGCAAATAACTGCTAACTTAACCTTACAATTTTCTGATATGACAAAGTATATCCTGTTTTTAGCTGCCGGCGCTGCATTCTGGACATTGATGGAGTATATTATCCATCGTTTTCTTGGACATCAGAAAAAAGGGAAACAGATCATCAAAAAGGAGCACCAGCGTCACCATGCGGAAGCACATTATTTCGCACCAATAATTAAGAAAATTGCGTTGGCCACCGTTGTGCTATCTTTTACCACGTTGGCAACAGGGCTTCTTTTTAACTTTAAAACGGGTTTTACATTTTCACTAGGATTTGCCGGCATGTATTTTATCTACGAAATCACACACCGACGGTTCCACATCCGGGAGCCGCTCATTCGGTACGGACTAAGAATGCGCAAACATCATTTTTATCATCATTTTGGAAACCCAAATGTTAATCACGGTGTGACAACCGCACTATGGGACAGAATATTCGGTACTTTCCAAAAACCTACTATCGTGAAAGTGCCCAGTAAAATGGCAATGACATGGCTGAAAGACAACAACCAAAAACTAAAGCCAAAATATCAGAAGCATTTCAACATGCATTAATGACGTTCATTTAATCTTTTTTGCGCCGGAATTAAAAGTATTCTTTGCACCTTTGCAATAATACACCTGCATGAACCATCCCATTCTTCTTTTTGGACTGTTTTTACTGGGAATTGCTGCTCAATTTTTTAGCTTCATCCCCAAAGACCTGTTCCGGAAGATAAACAAATTCATCATTTTTGTTCCGCTTCCCGCCATCACCTTATCCAAGATTCCTCACTTAAATATCACTCAGGAAGTCATCTACCCCATCGCATCTGCATGGATAATTTTTTTTATGAGTATCCTCTATGCATTTGCTGCCGCTAAATTCCTGAAATGGGATAAAAAAACGATTGCATGTATCATTTTATGCTGCGGGCTTGGCAATACGTCATTTGTCGGCTTTCCCATTTTGAGTTATTTTTATGGCGAACAAAGCATCCGGTATGCCATTTTTGTGGATCAGCCCGGTAGCTTTTTGATTATGTCAACACTGGGAGTGTTGATTGCAGCCTATTTCAGTTCTTCCGATTACACACAGAAAGATATTATCAAACGCCTCTTAAAATTTCCGCCATTCCTTGTGTTTATCGTTGCTTTGTTTATTCCCGAAAATTACATTGAGGGAAATATCCTAAACACACTTGAACCTACCGGCATGCTGATGATTCCACTCGCGATGCTATCACTTGGCCTTCAGTTTAAATGGCATCTGAAAGAAATTGCGTGGCGCAATTTTTTTGCCGGAATTTTCTATAAATTAATATTAGCCCCGTTGGTTATTTTTGTACTCTTCTTCCTTATTCTAGACAAACGAACTGAGTTGCACACTATATCTGTACTGGAATGTGCCATGCCGCCGATGATTACCTCATCTATTATGGCTACAGAATATGAACTGGATGAAAAGCTTGCAAATGCATTGCCTACACTGGGTATTTTATTTTCAATCCCCACCTTATTTTTCTGGAAATGGATATTGGGTTGAAGTCATTCAATTTCCTTCAACACATCAATAATCGATAGATACATAGTATCAAAATAATCAGGAATAGCTGATTCTTTAACCCAAATGGCTTGTTCTATATCTTCTTCCAACTGCGGTATTAAATCTGCTTCAAAATCAGTCTCCATCTTAAACCAGTACGAAACTTTTAATGCCAGTTCATCATCAATAAAGTAAGAATGATAAGTAGCTGTGTTTTTTAGTTTTCTGAAGTGAATCGGTGCGATGATACGCACATTCTCTATTCCCGTTTCTTCGATTACTTCTCTCACGGCGGCCTGTTCTATCGTTTCACCTTTGTCTATTTTTCCTTTCGGCAAATCCCAAAAACCTCTTCTATGAATCAGCAACACCTCTCCTTTTGAATTTTTAACTACGCCACCGGCAGCCTCAATACATCTGAAGAAAGAGCATACTTCCTTAAAAACCATATCTGTATCATTATGAAACAGAATAATATTGTTCCGGTTCTCGTTATTTAGAATAATTCTTAAAGTATTCTTAAAATTTTCTTTGGAGGTGTAGGCTTCAATGATAAAATCTTCATGCATTAAATTTTCCACAAAAGCCGGATTTTGACACAGGTAAACTACCTTGTTATTGATAAAAAGTTTATACATTTACGATACCTAATTTTAGAGATTATTATTCATCCTTCTGCTCACACTTATACGCATGGAAAACAACGCATATAAAGAAAAACTCGCAGAGTATCTGCTGCAAATAAAAGCAATTCAACTGAACACACAAAATCCTTTTACCTGGGCGAGTGGCATGAAGTCACCGGTATATTGTGATAATCGAAAGTTACTCTCCTATCCGGAAGTGAGAAATTTTGTAAAAGAAGGATTAATCAGCCTGGTAAATGAATATTTCCCGCATACCGATTGTATAGCCGGAGTAGCCACAGCCGGCATACCGCATGGAGCCATTATTGCAGATGCCTTAAACCTGCCGTTTATTTATGTCCGGTCCAAACCTAAAGAACATGGGCTGACTAATACCATTGAAGGAGATTTGCGGCACGGCCAGCGCGTGTTAGTGGTAGAAGATACCATTTCAACGGGAGGCAGTTCCTTAAAAGCAGTAAGCGACCTGCGTTTGGCTGGCGCTGAAGTCATAGGAATGATTGCTATCTACAAATACGGATTTGAATCGGCGAAACAGCGGTTCGATGCAGAAGGTGTGGTTTTAAAAACGCTGACAAATTACGAATTTCTGATTCGCGTTGCAGCCAAGGATGGTTATATTTCTACTGATGAATTAAGCACCTTAAATACCTGGCAAGCTAATCCTCAGGACTGGTGGCATAATCAACAACAAGCTCAATAAAAAACTGTGACATGCTCTTATCCATTAACCTATTAAGCTGGCAAACCTGGGCAGTGCCGTTAATTGGCGCTTTCATTGGCTGGATTACTAACTGGTTAGCCATTAAAATGCTGTTTCACCCGAGAAAACCTTTCAAGGTATTATTTATTACCTTTCATGGAATATTCCCAAAAAACAAACCACGTATAGCCGAAAAGCTTGGAACAATTGTTGAAAGGGATCTAATCAACTTTTCTGACATAAAGGAAAGAATGCAGGACACGGACGCGTTGAATCATTTCAAGGAAGAGATAGCCATTCGGGTAGATAATGCGATTCGGGACAGAATTGAAAAAAGCGCTTTACTGGATGCCATTGTTCCTGACCAACTGATACAAAGCGTACATAAAACAATTGTGACTGAAATTGAAAGAAACCTTCCTACTGTAATCGATTCTTCCATCACTAAAATTGAACAAAAATTAGATATCCAGAAACTCGTACAAAATAAAGTAGCAAATTTCTCCGACGAACGTCTGGAACAATTGCTTCTGGATATCACTTCGAAAGAATTCCGCTTCATTGAAATAATCGGCGGTGTCCTTGGTTTTATAATAGGAATTATACAACTACTGATCAGTGCGTTGTAATATACATTTGCGCGTTACTTTATAATGGTAACCGTTCCTTTCTTTGAAAGCAATTTCCCGTTATAGCAGGTAAAACTAACCACATAAACATATGCATCCGACAATGCTGCTCCCCCTTTATACATGCCATCCCAGCAGTCATTTTCATCCAGTGCCTCAAACACTTTCTCTCCCCAACGATTGAAGATGGTCATTTTGTAATTTGTCAGTTTGGGCGGAGACATAATACCAAAACAATCATTCACTCCGTCTCTGTTAGGAGAAAACGCATTAGGCATATAGATGAAATCTTCCGTGCATTCGTCAATCAATCGGACTAAAACTGTATCGGAATTAACACAATTATTAGTATCTCTGACTGTAACGCTATATTGTGTTGTTGCCTTAATAATTGTTGTTGGATTTTGTATACTGTCATTACTGACCTGATCAGAAGGAATCCAGTTAAACGTTAAAGGCATTGATCCATTTGCAGTCAGCTGAACCTCTTGTTCGTATTTTGCATCCGCAATATCTGAAGTGGCATTGACGACAGGTAACGGATGAACAGTAACTTTTAAAATATCATTTACCTTACAATTATTTCCATAAGTGATTTCAAAAGGTACATTCGTATTGGACAGGTTATTGAATGTAAAAGTGGAATTCGTATTGGTTGTCACCGTACTTCCGTTCATCCATTTTATTGTAAAATCAGGGTCAGGAGTAGCATTTATCAATAAATCAACGGCTTGAGAATCCTTCTGACAATACGACACTATTGGTTTGGTATAGGTAACCTTATTCAGATTGACGATAATCGAATTACTTGTGGCTGTTTTTGGATTAGCACATGCCGCATTACTGGTAACAATCACCTTCACTTCGTCATTACTGCTCAAATTGGATGCTGTAAATTGAGCACTATTGGTTCCCACAGGATTAGAATTCAACAACCATTGATACGTCGGATTTGAACCGGCATCAACCGGAGTCGCTTTAAATGTTACAATATCTCCCGGACATAAATCTGTCTTACTGGCTGTAATCGTTACGGATGGCGACAGCACATTGGTAACTGTAAGATTTAAACGTACAGTACTATCACATCCCAGCGAAGTCTGTAAAACCACAGAAAAATTTCCCGTCTGGTTAAAGGTTTGGGAGCCGATTCGCACACTATCATCCGAACAGATTGATTTATTCACGGTTGTTGATTTGGTTGGTTTTACCAGAACAAACGAGGTTGTTGTGCCTGTACAGCCATTCGTTGTTCCAGTAACCGTATAGGTTTGTGAAGTGCTCAATATAGGTGTAGTAACATTCGGGCCATTGCCCAATCCGCCTGTCCAACTGTAAGTTGTTGCACCATTGGCAGCCAGTCCTGCAGTTTGACCACTGCATATACTCGGATTATTTACTGTTACTGACGGATTTAATTTTACCGTTACACTCGCGGTAGCAGTCCCTGTACACCCGTTCGCAGTTCCTGTAACGGTATACGTCTGATTAGATGATAAAGCCGGTGTGCTGACTGTTGTACCACTCCCCAAACCACCAGACCAGATATATGTAGCAGCGCCCGCAGCGGTAAGTGAAGCCGTTTGTCCATCACAGATACTCGGTGAATTCACGGTTACAGCCGGATTAGGTGTAACATTAACAGTAGCTGTTGCCGTTCCGGTACACCCATTGGTGGTTCCGGTAACTGTATATGACATTGTTGAGTTCAATGCCGGTGTTGTCGCCGGATTGCCGCTTAAGCCGCCCGACCAGATATAAGTTGTTGCTCCGTTTGCATTCAATACAGTTGTCAGGCCACTGCAAATCGTAGAATTGTTAACGGTAACAACAGGATTGGGCTTTACAGTTACTGTAGATATAGCCGTTCCGGTACATCCATTCGTAGTTCCGGTAACAGTATATGTTGTAGTGGTATTCAGTGCAGGGGTTGTAACCGGATTACCACTTAATCCACCCGTCCAGATATACGTTGTCGCACCATTTGCTGTAAGTGCAGCTGTTTGGCCGCTGCAAATTGCAGGACTGTTTACATTAACAATAGGATTGGGAGTAACTGTTACTGTCGCTACTGCCGTACCTGTACAGCCACTTGTCGTTCCTGTTACAGTATACGTTTGAGTACCTGACAATGCAGGAGTTGTTGCAGGATTACCACTCAAGCCACCCGTCCAGGTATAAGTGGTACCTCCACTGGCAGTCAGGACAGCGGTTTGTCCATCACATATTGTCGGGCTATTGACAACGATTAACAAATTTGTACTGACATTAACAGTAGCAACAGCTGTACCCGTACAGCCATTTGTAGTTCCGGTTACTGTATAAGTTTGAGTACTGGTCAATAGCGGAGTTGTTGCCGGATTGCCACTCAGGCCACCCGTCCAGGTATATGAGGCTGCGCCATTGGCGGTTAGTGTAGCAGTTTGATTATTACATATTGTTGGACTATTAACTGTCACAATAGGGTTAGGTTTAACTGTTACTGTTGCTACAGCTGTACCTGTACATCCATTTGTTGTCCCTGTTACAGTATAAGTAGTAGTGGTATTTAAGGCCGGTGTTGTCGCCGGATTCCCGTTAAGTCCGCCTGTCCAGCTATATGTTGCTGCACCATTGGCTGTCAGTGAAGCTACTTGGCCGTTGCAGATACTCGGGCTATTGACTGTTACTGTTGGATTCGGTTTCACGGTTACTGTTGCCGATGCTGTTCCGGTACATCCGTTTGTAGTTCCTGTAACAGTATATGTAGTCGTGGAATTCAACGACGGTATTGTTGCAGGGTTACCACTTAATCCTCCAGTCCAACTGTACGTTGTCGCACCATTTGCTGTTAATGAAGTTGTCTGGCCATCACAAATACTTGGGCTGTTAACTGTTACTATTGGATTTGGCTTTACAGTTACCGTTGCCACTGCTGTTCCGGTACACCCATTTGTTGTTCCGGTTACTGTGTAGGTAGTGGTACTGTTCAATGCCGGTGTTGTTGCCGGATTGCCACTCAAGCCACCCGTCCAGGAATATGTAGTTGCCCCATTGGCTGTTAGCGAGACAGTCTGTCCGTCGCAGATACTCGGGCTATTTACTGTAACTGTTGGATTTGGTTTTACGGTAACTGTTGCCACTGCTGTACCTGTACATCCGTTTGTAGTTCCAGTAACAGTATAAGTAGTTGTAGAATTCAATAACGGTGTTGTTGCAGGGTTACCACTTAATCCTCCAGTCCAGATATATGTCGTTGCACCATTGGCTGTAAGTATGGCTGTTTGCGCACTACAAATGGATGGGCTATTCACCGTTACTGTTGGATTTGGTTTTACGGTAACTGTTGCCACTGCTGTACCTGTACATCCGTTTGTTGTTCCGGTTACCGTATAAGTGGTTGTGGTATTCAACACAGGAGTCGTTGACGGATTGCCACTCAAGCCTCCAGTTCATGCATATGTCGTTGCTCCATTGGCTGTAAGTGTAGTTGTTTGTCCATCACAGATACTCGGACTATTCACAGTTACGGTTGGATTAAGTTTTATAGTAACAGTTGCCACTGCCGTTCCGGTACATCCATTGGTCGTTCCTGTAACGGTGTAAGTAGTAGTTGTATTTAATACAGGCGTTGTTGTAGGATTGCCACTCAGGCCTCCTGTCCATGTATAGGTCGTTGCCCCATTGGTTGTCAGTATAGCTGTCTGGCCGTCACAGATACTCGGGCTATTTACCGTAACGGTTGGATTTGGTTTTACGGTAACTGTTGCTACTGCTGTTCCGGTACATCCACCCGTAGTTCCAGTAACAGTATAAGTGGCAGTGGTATTTAAAGCAGGTGTAGTTGCAGGGTTACCGCTTAATCCGCCCGTCCACGTATAGGTGGTCGCACCATTAGCTGTAAGTGTAGTTGTTTGCCCGCTGCAAATACTAGGGCTGTTTACCGTAACGGAAAGGCTTGGCGCAACAGTAACCGTAGCCACTGCCGTACCTGTACAACCGTTTAATGTGCCTGTAACCGTATAGGTGGTGGTTGAAGTCAAAGCAGGTGTTGTTGCCGGATTTCCACTCAATCCGCTTGTCCAGGTATAAGTAGTCGCACCGTTTGCAGTCAATGTTGCAGCCTGATTATTACAAACCGTAGGGCTATTGACTGTTACAGATGGATTAGGTTTTATTGTAATGGTAACCGGATTACTTGTTTTAGGATTGTTGGAAACACAAGTAAGGCTACTGGTTAGCCTAACCGTTATTACATCCCCTGAAGCAAACGTAGTGCTGGTATATGTATTACCTCCGGCTCCAACCGGATTACCATTCAGGTACCATTGGTAGGCAGGTGCTGCTCCGCCATTTGTCGGATTTGCAGTTAATGTGAGTGACTGAGCATTGCAAATAGGTGTATTACCGCTTATGGTTACATCCACGGGTGAAGGTGTTGTAACTACCATGGTAATGATATTGCTTATTGCTGTATTAGGAACGGCACAGGCAGAATTGCTTGTCAGTTGTACCTTTATCTGGTCGTTGTTATTGAGTGTTGATGAGGTAAAGGTATTACTGTTAGTGCCAACGGGGTTATTATTTAAATACCATTGATAAGCCGGCACAGTGCCGCCATTGGTTGGAGTTGCCGTAAAAGTAACTGATGTTCCCGGACATATATTATTACTAGAAGCTACGATGGATACCGTTGGAGGTTGAGTCGTAACGGAAATCGTTTTAGTAGATGTTACCAAACAACCTCTGTCGCTTTTTACCGTCAGGGACACCGTTTTTACACCGCCGGTAGAATATGTCACCGTTGGAGGATTTTGTCCGATGAAAGTCGCCGGTGTTGCTCCTGCGCCAAAATTCCATGTCCAACTTGTCAGCGATCCGGAAGGTGGCGGAGTTGAAGCATCAGTGTAAGTGATAGCTTCACCAATACAAATGATATCGTCTGCATCACTGTCATTGATAGTAGCTGTTGGCCCCTGAATTTCGGCAGTGCCGCCAAAGGACACGTTAAAACCATTTCCTGTAGAGGTAAAATTATTAATTCCGAGGGCGTATGTCTCCCCGGCTGCTACAGTCAATTGTTTTAAAAAATTATCCTGACCTGCCGCACATCCTCCATCTTCAGAAACATCCGTAGCTGTTGTATTCAACCCTGTTGTCCAGTTTGGCGGACATTGGGAAGCCTCGCACCGTTGAACTGTTTTACCGGTACAGTTACCCACTCCGTTGGGCAATTTATATACCACGAAATCCAGGTCATCATCCGGATTAGACGGACTAAGTACAAAAGTAAATGTTCCAGCTGTCTTGAAAGTAAAAACATACCATGCTGAATTCGTTTCTACATTAAACGGACTAAAAATTGGATCATACCCCAAACAGGCCGCACTATTCATTTCTGATGTATTGGAACCGGCACCACTGACAGCAGGCACAGAAAAACTATTCTTATCACACAATACAACAGCAGTATTACAATCGCTCATAGGTGAAGGCACAGGATTGAAGTTATTCACGCACAATTGAAACGTACCGGTATTTGCATTTGCGGCATCTACGCGTATCAGATAAGTTACCCCAATAGTCAATCCACCTTTATAAACCTGAATTATATTTTGTCCGGCAGGGGCTGAACCACATACCAATTCATTTAACGAACCACCGCATACACCGCTATATAACGTTACCTGTGGTCTTGCTAATGTTCCGCCTACCGGACTACCCTGATTTCCATTAACTATAATGGTAATATCCGACGCCGTCGCCACAAATTTATACCAAACATCCGTAACGGTTCCACCCCAGCATAGGGCAGCAGAATATCCGCCCCCTGTTGCCACATCATCTGTAGCTCCTGTCAATGTACCATAAGCAGGAGCGGAACAGAAATTACTGACATTAGAAAGGAGAGTTGCATTCGAACATCCATCATTGGCAGGTTGTGCTAAAATAGACAACACCCCTATCAGCAGGGGCAGTAGTATGATTATTTTTTTCATATGAAATGTGATGTACTAAAAATACTAAAAAATCAAAACTTTATCCGTATTTGGAGATAAAAAAGAGAGATTGTGGATTTTATTCTGCCATCAAAGCAAAAATCTCATCAATTATTGCCCATGGGGTAGGTTCAAACGCTGTAATAACACCTTTTACATTGAGTTCGGTTAGTTTTCTGGTGGTAGTCTTACCGATGGAAACCACTGCCTGATTGTCTTTTTTCCCAAAAGAGGCAAAGTAAGCCTGAGCACTCATGGGGCTGGTGAAAACCAATATGTTTTCGTCACGATTTTGTACCATTTTTTTAGGTTGATTTTCATAAACCACCAATGTTTCGATATCGGCATTCTTTTCCAGTTTCTTCTGAATGCTTTGCATCGATTGCTTGGCCTGCGGGAATACTATTTTACCGGAAGCAATAGCATCAAATTCACCGGCAATATGCGTTAAATCACTCCCGGTTCCAATAAAATCAACGGTGAATCCTAATTCAAAAATAGCTTGAGCAGTTCCTTGGTTGATGGCAGCCAGTTTGGTATTCGTGAGCTTATCTTTACCTATCTTCTCAAAGAAAAATCTGACTCCGTTTTTACTGCTAAAAAAGAGCCAGTTTGCATCCTGTAGAAAATAAAAATCAACAGGTGTAAATTCAATCAATGACTCATTGCTTACAGTATACCGATGCGCTTCCAAAACACGTTTCAGGTAATCATCTTCCTTTAATTCTGAGGAAATGAAGACTGATGAAACCTTGTTTTTTTTCAATCCGGAAACAATAGCAGATGAATAATATTGATCATCCGCCTGTATAACTTTATGTAAACGTTTTGGAATACTATCCCAGGAAGCTGCCTGCGAAACCCAAACATCCAGCATATTGTTATTTCGTTCAGCATAAACACCTAATGGCATTTGACAGCCGCCTTCAAAATCATGCAGCAATCTGCGTTCTATATTGGTCAGCAAAGTGCTTTCTTCATCATTTAAGAGCATACATATCTGTTGCATGTCTGTATCCTTCTCTCTGATTTGAAAGGCCAATACGCCTTGCGCGGGAGCAGGAATAAACATAGGTGCCTTTAAATATACTTTCTCAAATTCATCCAGATTTATATTTAATCGTTCCAGTCCCGCTGATGCTAATACAATAGCGTCGTATTGATTTTCATTCAGTTTGTTTACACGTGTCGGAACATTCCCTCTTAAATCCATCACTTCCAAATCCGGCCGCAATGCAAGCAACTGAGCCTTGCGCCTTGCCGAAGATGTGCCGACTTTTGCATGTGATTTTAGTTTTAAAACCTTCGTATCATCTTTTGAATCTTTACGAATCAGCAAGATATCAAAAGGGTTCGCCCGTTTTGAATAAGCTGCGATGGTTAATCCTTCCGGAAATTCGGTTGGTAAATCTTTGCAGGAATGTACGGCCAAATCTATCTCACCGGCCAGTAGTGCATCTTCCAGTTCTTTGGTAAAAAAGCCTTTTCCTTCTATTTTATCAAAGCTCAGATTCCATTGTTGTGTGGCATCCCCTTTTGTTTTTATTATTTTTAATTCCACTTGATAACCGTTTGATTCAAGCACGGTTTTAGTAAAATTGGCCTGCCACAGTGCTAACTCACTGCCTCGTGTTCCGATAATAAGTGGAGATGATTTACCTTTCATAAAACAGTTTGCAACTGTAATTATACAAACATATTATTTAAGGTCTGAATTTTTTATTCAGCAACGATTTTTTGGAAGCTTTAAAAGGCAAGGCGATGTATTTCTCCTCCATATATGCCATTACTTTTTCCAATACTTCCTTTGAGCCGGCATCCAGTTTTTCTATATCTTTTCTAAATGCGAGATTAAGGGCTCTGTCCTTTATAGTCTTAACTTCATTTGGTATATCTGCCAATGCCAGTTCCAGCCTTCTTTCTTTGTGCAATTCGCGGAAGGTGATAATGAATTCTTCGAGCATCGCTTCTGCTTTATACAACTCCCCTTTTCTGAATTGCATATTTTCTTTCGCTTTTTTCTCTAAAGAAGCCACATCAATATAATCTACATTCTTCAGTTCTATAATCTCATCTTCCACATCTTGCGGAACTGCCAAATCAACGATAGTTACCTTTCTGTTTGCCGGAATTATTTTATCAAAAATATCTTTTGTCAGTACCGCATAATTAGCACCCGTACACGTCAGGATAATATCTACATCTTCATTATGCTGTGTCAGTTTTTCGAGCGGCAAGGCTTTACCGTTTTTGAAACGTGCCGCCAATTCTTCCGCTTTGCTTAATGTACGGTTATAAACACATACATTTTCAATACCGTTTTTCACCAAAAGGTTAGCCATTAAATTATTGGTTTGTCCGGCACCAATAATCAGCATCTTCGCATATTTAAAAAAGTTTTTATCAAATAAACTTCTGAACGCGAGGGAAACAACGGATACCGGTTTCTCACCAATGCGTGTATCGCAATGGATTTTTTTAGCAAACACAATAGCCTGCTGATATGCCAGACGAATTTCATCACCACACAAATTGAACTTCTTACAGTTCATATAAGCGTTCTTTATTTGTCCTAAAATTTCTCGTTCACCAATAACCAGTGAGTCTAAAGAAGCGGCTACGCCCATAAAATGACGCATAGCATCTTCACCTTCAAAAACCAGCGCCTTGGTAAGGTGCAGATTAAGCAACTCTTTATTGAAATGTGGGTTTATAAATAAAAACAAGTCTTTCAGAAACTTGTTGTCAATTTTTTTATCGTTGGTAAATAAAAAGGTAACCCGATTGCAGGTATTGAGGTACAACAATTCATCTATACCAAAACTCTCTTTAAATTCTCTGAGACGATTAACCGGAAAGTCAGACGTATCTTCATCAGTAAGAAGATAATCTTTCAGTCTGTTGACCTTGGCTGTTTTATGAGTAATAGTTACTACTTTGTAACGTTGCACTTGCTTTTATTTTTCCTACTACAAATATGGCAATATAATACTTAATAAAAAAATGATTTAAATCATGTTTGCTAACCTAACAATAATATAACTAATTAGGATATTCTATTTGCAGATAGCACTTCCCGTTTTGCAGCTGTAAGTCCTTCTTTACACCGAGCGAATAACGGACAATAACATGTTTATTTTCGTCTGTTTCGGGCAATTTGCCGATTACTTTTGCATAAACTACTTTGCTGTTGGTCAGGTTTTTTATCTTAATAACAGTTCCAATGGATAAGGTTTTATGCATGGCAAAATAGGTGGTTTCCATAGCGCCTAATGTAGTGGTCATAGGGGCGCCGGTACCTTTCTGCACCTGAATGGATTGTGTGGTTGCTTTTAATTTATAAGCCTTGCTCAACTCTTTCTGGCTTTCATTATTGGAAGCCTGAATATCCGGGGTTGTATCATCCGTCACAACAGTAGTTTCCGCTGATTCTTTTATCATCTCCCCTTTTGATACAGGTATTTCCGGCTGTTTTAATACTGGTTTCAAATCAATTTCCGGCTTTGTGTTGGTAACAACGGATGGTACGGGGGGTGTTTTTGCCGGAACTGATGCCATTTCCGGCTGGCTTACCAACAGCGAAGTACCCACTTTTACATTGAGATCCGGTAAATTATTCCATTTTACGATATCTGTTACTGTAATGAAATATGTTTTAGCTATGGAATACAAGGTCTGTCCTTTTTCCACGGTGTGGTATTTAGTCGTTTTTGCTGCATTTTTTTCTTCAGCAACAACTTGGCCATTTCCTTTATTAGTCTTTGTTTTTGAGTCTGTTATATCTTTACCTTTGATAGTTTTCGGGATACGGATGATTTGATCCGGCGAAATGCTGTTTTCTATCAGAGATGGGTTAATCTTAAGGATATCCACCTTAGTAACATTGTATTTTTGGGCTATTTTAGTCAGTGTTTCACCAAATTTTACCACATGCATCTGATAATTAGAGCTTTTAGCTGTCGTTTTAATGGCATTCTGGCTGACAACGGAAAGAGTTGTAACCCCAAAAATGATAAAAAAAAGAATGAATCTGCTCATATGACAAGATTAAGGGACAAAAATGAGTCTTTCTGCAATTGAAACCTTTCAAACTTTTCAACAATAGTTTACACCTATTTTATTGAGGATATTAGGTTTCGCCAATATAACGTTACTTTTGACAAACAAATTTTATACCATTTTGAAGATTTTAGGCATCATTCCGGCGCGTTACGCATCCTCCCGGTTTCCGGGAAAACCTTTGGCGGATATTGCAGGAAAACCTATGATAGTGCGTGTTTATGAGCAATGTAATAAGGCTAATAGCATTAGCGATATTGTTGTTGCCACTGACGATACTCGAATCTATGATGTCGTGGAAAAATTTGGGGGAAATGTGATTATGACATCCGAACATCATCTGAATGGAACATCCAGATGTGCTGAAGTACTGGAAAACTATAAAATCAGTGAAAAATTTGATGTTGTTATTAATATTCAAGGCGATGAACCCATCATTCAGCCTGAGCAGCTGGACGAATTAGCGTCCCTGTTTTCCGACAATGATATTAAACTGGGTACTTTAGTAAAAAAAGAAACCGATTTCTCACAATTGAGAAACAGGCATATTGTAAAAGCAACATTAGATAATAACATGTATGCAATGACATTCTGGAGGGTCAGTTCGGACGAGAATCTGATCCATACTATTCAGAAGGAAGGGTTCTTTTACAAACATATTGGCATCTATGGCTTTAAGGCAAATACACTCAGAAAAATAGTTGAGCTGCCACCCACAGAAAATGAGCAGGAATTACATTTGGAACAATATCGATGGCTGGATAACGGTTATCAGGTAAAAACCGGCATTACTCAATTTGAAAGTATCAGTGTTGATACACCGGAAGATGCAGAAAGAGTTTCTGCTATCATAAAGCATTCACCGACTGTTTAGCAATCAACGGCGACAATGCCACTCCCATTCCATTGCAAGACATAATATAGTGTGTATAATCATTCAGCTGTTTTACAACAGGCCGCTTATCCGGTGAGAAGCCCATAATTCCCTGCCAGGTATGTTCAATCTCAAAGTTGATACCGGGTATAATGATATTCTGCAACTTCGCTTCCAGTTCCTGAATAATTGTTGGATTAGCTGAAAATACTGTTGTCTGTTCAGTTTCAAAATCCAGGTTTCTGCCGCCACCAAACAACACTCTGTTGCCGACATTCCTGAAATAATAAAATCCCTCATCAAAATGAAAACTGCCTTTAAATGGCAACTTATCAATTTCATTGGTAATAATGACCTGCCCCCTGCCCGGCAACACCTGCTCTTCCGGAAACAATTCATTTATAAAAGCATTGGTACATACCAGAATCTTTTCCGCTATTAACTGAAAAGTTCCGTTCCTTTCTGTATGTACTTCCATTTTATTATCCGTAATGCTTTTTACATTTGCGCCGGATAGAATCAGAATATTATTCTCGGACAGAAGCTGCCAGTAATTCAACATCGTCTTGCCTGAATCAATCTGCATCTCCGGAGCACAAAACAGCAACTGCGATACCTCTTGAGAGAAACCGTATATCTTTATTTTATCAGATGCATCAGAAAATACAGGAAACTTAAAAACCGGCTGCAATCGTTCATTCAGATAATTTATTTCATCCGATGCAAGAGGTACGCGCTGTTTCTGCAGTATCAGTTCATATCCGCCAAAAGCAGTAACATCAGCCCGATCATTCCCGAGGCGTTCGTGAAGAATCTGGTAGCCTTCATAACGCTGCGCTACCAGTTCGACGGCCTGCTGTTCTCCCATGAGATTCATATCATACAAAATCTCAGTAGGTGAACCGAAACACATAAACCCTGCATTTTTCGAAGATGCACCTGTTGGAAATGTGCCGCGTTCCAATACGATGATTTTGGCATTCGGATATTTCAAGCGCAGTTCAACTGCAACACTGCAACCCATGATACCAGCTCCCACTATTACAAAATCTGCAGACTGATAACTGTTTATTTCCCAAAATGAAAGCATTGAAAAAAATATAGCGAAATTGACTAAAGTTGTATAAATTTAAATAACAAAACCGGAAATTATGAAAAAATTACTGTCCTTAAAACTAATATTACTGCTTCTCAGTATTACTTCCCTATCGTTAACTACAACAAGTTGCGGCAAGAATGGAAAAGAACAATCCTGCAACAACGGACTTGACGACGATAGTGACGGATTTACAGACTGTGACGATGCAGACTGTGAGGGGTCAACAGCCTGTCTTTAAGTTTCATTACAGAATTATTGGAAATTAAAAATGTGGAGAATATCGGATTCGAACCGATCGCCTCTTCACTGCCAGCGAAGCGCTCTAGCCAAATGAGCTAATTCCCCAATAAAAAATGAACGAATGCAAATATAAAAATTCCCTTTTAATCTATTTGCATTTATTGTCCGATTATAATTGTTTTATTTCAGACACCAATTCTGTCAGTGCTTTTTTGGCATCGCCGAAAAACATGGAACATTTCGGGTCATAAAACAATAAATTGTCAATCCCTGCATAACCCGCATTCATGGATCGTTTGTTAACGACCACATGTTTCGCTTTATCCACTTCCAGAATAGGCATACCATATATTGGTGATGAAGGGTCTGTCTTTGCTGCCGGATTCACAACATCATTTGCACCCACAATTAATACTACATCCGTCTGTTCGAACTCGGGGTTTATATCTTCCATCTCTACCAATTTATCATATTCCACATTCGACTCTGCCAATAATACGTTCATATGGCCCGGCATACGTCCGGCGACAGGGTGAATGGCATATTTTACTTCAACACCCCTTTCTTCCAGAATTTTTTCCAGCTCATGAATAATATGCTGTGCCTGAGCCACCGCTAATCCGTATCCCGGAACGATAACGACCTTTTTAGAATAATTCAATAACACAGCCAGATCTGTCACCTGAATATCTTTTATGGTTCCGGTTGTCTCTGCTCCGCCTGTAGCACCGCTGCCACCGCCAAATGCACCGAAAATCACATTGCTCAACGGGCGGTTCATCGCCTTACACATTGCCAGTGTCAGCAATGTACCGGCGGAACCAACCAAAATACCACCAGTCAGCATCGGTTTATTATCATACAGGAAACCGCCAAATGCCGCAGCTAAACCTGTAAAAGAGTTTAATAAAGAAATGACCACTGGCATATCTGCCCCGCCAATCGGAACGGTAAATAAAACACCATAGACAGCTGCAACAATAAACAACATCCAAATAATGCTAACCGGCAATGACTGATGTAATAACACAACGGCTACAGCAAAGGCCAGCAAAAGCAGGAGAACAACATTGTTGAGGATATTATATTGCGGCAAACGAATTGGTTTGTTCATTTTACCGGCTAATTTCAGATAGGCGATGATGGAGCCGGAAAAAGAAACAGTTCCAATCACCATTCCTGCCACAATAAAGCTCAAGGCGGCCGGATTGCCCAGATTATGTTCAAACTCTGTCAAACCAATCAGCGCGGCGCAAGCGCCGCCCATACCGTTGAACATCGAAACGAGTTCCGGCATTTTGGTCATCTCTACTCGTTTTGCGGTAAGCCAGCCTATAGCAGACCCGATGGCTATAGCTCCAAAAATCAAAACCAATTTCAGTGTATTTCTGGAAGTATGTTCACTTTCAAATAAAAAGATGGTACCTAAAATGGCAACGGTCATACCGAAAGCGCCAATTAAGTTTCCTTTTCGGGCGGTTTTTGCATTGCCCATCATCTTCAGTCCGAGTACAAAAGTTACTGAACCTATCAAATAACATATCTCTAAGATTCCTTTCATATAATATTAATTTGAAAATTTGAAGATTAGACAATTTGAAAATTACTAATCTCCAAACTTAAATCCGTTTTCCGATTTTATTATTAGTTGATGTGTCATTTTCAATTTTTCAAATTAGCACATCATCAAATTGTTTTATTTTTTCTTAAACATTTCCAACATTCTGTCCGTCACCACAAAGCCACCCACCACATTGAGGGTGCCTAAAATAACGGCTAAAAATCCCAATATCAGACCCACTATATTTTCCGGATCCGTATCCAGCATCACGATAATCGCTCCAACAATAACCACGCCGTGTATGGCATTTGCACCGGACATTAATGGTGTGTGTAAAACCGTAGGAACACCGCCAATCACTTCCACTCCAACAAAAATTGCGAGAATAATAAAGTAAATCATTTCCCGGTTCTGAACAAAAAAATCTAGTATTTCCATGTCTTAATTTATTTTATTGCAATAATTACTGAACTATACTTGGGTGTACTTTAACACCATTATGAACGATTAAACTACCTTTTGTAATCTCTTCTTCCATCTCCCATTTGAATCCATCATTGGCAGCAAGGTGATATAGCAAAGTTTGAATATTTTTAGCATACAGGTCACTGGCATTCATCGGCAGTAAAGATGGAATATTACCTTCACCTATAATGGTTACGCCATTTACACTAATTGTCTCATTTAATTTACTGCCAACAACATTTCCTCCCTGTTCCACTGCCATGTCTAAAATCACTGAACCGAATTTCATGGATTTCACCATTTCTTCAGTAACGAGTACAGGTGCTTTTCTGCCGGGAATTAAAGCTGTGGTAATAACGATATCCGCTTCTGCAACATGCTTGCCGACCAACTCCTGTTGTTTTTTCAAAAACTCTTCAGATACACCTTTAACATACCCTCCTTCCATTTTAATGGTGTCATCTCCTTTTACCTCTATAAATTTTCCGCCCAAGGATTGCACCTGTTCTTTTGTTTCAGGGCGAATATCTGATACTTCCACGATGGCACCTAAACGCTTAGCTGTCGCGATGGCTTGTAATCCGGCTACTCCGGCACCAAATATTACTACTTTGGATGGTTTAATGGTACCCGCGGCAGTAGTCATCATCGGTAATATTTTTCCAATCTGGTTGGCACACATCAGCACTGCTTTATAACCGGCTAAGTTAGCCTGAGAAGATAAAGCATCCATTTTCTGAGCACGGGAAATGCGGGGAACTGCATCCATCGAGAATGCAGAGATGCCTGCTTTCTCACACGCCGCAACCAGTTCAGTATTGGTGGCTGCCCACATAAATGAGATCAGTATCGCACCTCTTTTCATCAGGGCAATTTCATCCGCCTGAGGTGCATTTACTTTCAATACCACATCAGCGGAAGCATAAACCGTATTCTTATCGCTGACGATGGCCGCCCCGGCATTTTTATAGTCTTCATCATTAAAAAAAGAATTCAAACCGGCGCCTGCTTCTACATTCACAGAAAAACCTTTTGTGATTAAATCTTTTACGACCGCGGGAACCAATGCCACACGATTTTCTTTAAATTTGGTTTCTTTAGGAACGGCAATGATCATTGATATCAAAAATTTTGTGCTCTAAAATACGGATGTTAGGCGTTATATTTCAAAATGTTAATAAAAATTCAGGTTATCTTAAAATTAAAATGCGTGCATTGGAATCATAAAAACCGGAATCGTGTTATAAAGTGATGAAAAAGCAGTTATTCATACCCTTGTCGTTTCTGTTTACCATTTGGGTGGTGAACATTTTCCAGTTTGTTTACCGGCTGGATTTGGGATACCTGGGGATTTACCCAAGAGATACGGCAACACTTTTTGGCATTTTTACATCACCCATTATACATGGAAGCTGGGGGCATTTACTGTCCAATTCCATTCCTTTGTTGGTGCTGAGCCTGTTGTTATTCATCACCTATGAGCGTATAGCCGTTTGGGTTTGGACACTGAACTACCTTCTAACAGGATTGATGGTATGGCTGTTTGCCAGAGATTCTTACCACATCGGAGCCAGCGGAATTGTGTACGGGTTAGCCTCATTTTTATTATTCAGCGGTTTTTTCAGGATGGATATAAGATCCATTGCCGTATCCAGCGGGGTGGCCATATTTTATGGCGGAATGGTTTGGGGAATTTTTCCGCTGGAGCGAGGCATATCATGGGAGTCTCATTTATTCGGCGGGATAGCAGGACTGCTTTTAGCCTTCGTGTACCGGAATAAATTCAAAGATGCCCTCATTGAAGCTCATGAAGAGGAAATGGTGCATAACAGAAAGACATTTGATGATTTCCTGAACGAGGAGAAACGAGACTAAACGGGGTTATTTAAAGGGGTTTCTTGCCGTATATTCAGGTGGTTTGATGCGTTTCAGAAAATACGGGAGAGATGCATTGATAAGACCGTTATTCATTTTTATATACGCATGCAAGGGGCTGGGGACAGCACCTATTGTTGTTTTAATTTCTGTGGCCGTTCGTCCGAAATGAATTTGTTTTTTCCTATTCTCAATAGCCATCTTCACAAAATCCAGCAACATGCGGTTATAGATTTTATATTCCTTATTCTTGTCATAATCCAGGCCTATATAATGCACGTGCATGGTATCGGAATCTACATTAAACAAACAGACAAAACTGACCAGTTCATTAGCTTTAAAATATCCTGTAATACTGCATCTTTCGTCGTATGTAGCTTTCATTTGTTCAAAGAAATCAATATTCAAAACAGCCATATTAAATGCTACATGATTGACGACATTATTATACAACTTTGTCAGATTCATTTTCTGAGCACGTAGCTCTTCCATGGAAAAATCTTTGGATATAATCCCTGATGATACCGACAGCACTTTTTTAGTTCTGACCCTGTATTTGGAGGCCAAAGCATCTATGTAATCGTCAAAATTCATCCAGGAGGCATCTATGCTCATAAAGATGTCAGGGTCTGTGACAAACGGGTGAAATGCGCTGTTATAGAAGTTCAAACATTTTTTCTCATCTGCCAGATAGATATTGGCTATCAGGAATGCGCTGGGTTTATTTTTCTTAAATGATTGATTGATTTTTTCAAATACCTGAGGAATATGCGGTATCACTGTAACATTATTTTTACAAATAATCCCTTTATCACCTGTAAAAAACACATTCCCCAAATTGAGCAGCTTTGTTTTCTTATCAGCCATATACTTTCTGAAAGCTGTTTTAAGCGCATTGGAAGACTGCCCGGAATAGTTTACCAGATTCCGGAAGGAAAAATCAAGCAGCTGTGTGTACAGCGCCGCGATAACTTGTTCATCTTTATACATCAGCGCATACCTGAATTCTATATCCGTATGGATGTTCTCAATAACTTTCAAAAAGGAATAGCTTTGATAGAAAGGCATATCCGGGTCTATGGAATCCCATAGTTCTTTATCGATATCCGACAAAGTGTCGACTATACGCAATGAATAATCCGTTTCTGATAGCTTTAAGCCTGACTGCATAATCCGAACAAAGGTAACAACCGATTTAAATATTTGTTGTAATGTAGTAGCTTAGTAGTTATTTTTCAATATTTATTACTATTTTTAAGTATAAAATATAAGTATGCTCGGATTTATTACTGGCCTGATTACAGCCAATGCCAGCGAATGGTACATTCACAAATACTGGCTGCACGGAAAAGGGAAGAACAAAAAAAGTATGTGGAGTTACCACTGGCACACACATCATCGCAAGGTGCTGGAAGAAAACTATGAGGACTCCGATTATAAACAGTCTATTTTTAAAGAGTTTAACGGCCAAACTCATGAAGTTCTGTCTTTAAGTGTTGCTGCCGCGGCGGTAGCTCCTTTACTGCCCATCGCTCCCGGGTTTACGATTGCCATGTGGCTTTCTCAGTATAATTATTACAGGGTACACAAGAAATCCCACTTAGACCCCGAGTGGGGCTATAAATACCTTCCCTGGCATTATGACCATCACATGGCTCCCGACCAGGATAAAAATTGGTGTGTCACCTTCCCTTTATGGGATTATGTGATGGGAACCCGCTATGTTTATAAAGGCAGCGAACGGGAAAAAGTTGATATAGAAAGACGGTTACGTAAGGCTGCTGCGAAAGGAACGGAATATAAGATTTATCAGAAAAAACCTGCCGAAAAAGCGCATTTAAATTAAATCATTTTGCTACTTTTTTCAGGCAAAATCCCCTTTAGTCCGTAAAGGCAAATAAATAATTGTAAATTTTGATTTTTGTAGAAATGTTAACAGTTTAACGTCGTATTTTTGTTTTCAAATTTTAAATAACGTGGCAGTAGTAGTAGATGCATTTAAAGATACGGATAAGAAGATTACCAAAGAACGTATAAAAAACAGCTTACGACTTTTTGAATTTATAAAACCCCATAAATATTTTTTCATCAGTGGTATGGTTCTGTTGGGCCTGTCGAGCATCACGGTACTGGCATTTCCCTACTTTCTCCCCAAACTGGCTGATATTGCACAGGGCATCCCGATGCATATTCTCCAAAAGGCTGACGGTACCTTTTTAATCAACTGTTATACCAGATATGACCTGATAAGACTTCTTTTTATAGTACTGATATTACAAAGTTTCTTATCATTCTTCAGGGTGTACATATTTGCACAGGTCAATGAGCGGGTAATATTTGATATACGAAGAAAATTATACGACAAGATTATCTGCCTGCCGATTGATTTTTTTGAAAAGAACCGGGTAGGTGAGCTTATCAGCCGGATTTCAACCGATATCATCACCATACAGGAAGCCTTATCAATCAACCTGGCTGAATTCTTCCGGCAGATTATCACATTCATCGGAGGCGTTGCTTTCATTTTCATATTATCCAAAAATCTCACCTTTTTCATACTCTATACCGTTCCGATACTTGTCATATCCGCTGTTGTCTTTGGCAGAATCATCCGAAATATCGCATATGATACGCAAAAAGCACTGGCAGAATCCAATGTGGTGGTGGAGGAGACATTCCACAACATCAATATCGTTAAAGCCTACGTGAATGAATTTTTCGAGAGCAACCGGTACCTAAGCAAAATCAGCCATGTTAAAAAACTTGCCTTACGGTCAGCCTCCTACCGTGCAGCTTTTATCTCTTTTCTGATTATGGGAATGTTCGGGGTGCTGGTTTTAATCTTATACAAAGCCAGCGGACAAGTGGAGGATAAACTGATGACCGTTGGGGAACTGCTGCAGTTCATTACCTTTACAATATTCATCGCTGCATCTCTGGCGGGCATGGGAGAATTGCTGGGAAAAATTATATCATCTTTAGGCGCATCCGACAGGCTGATCAGCATTTTATCGATAGACCAGGAAACAACTTCTACCGGCATACAACCCCAAAAAGTGAACGGTGTAGTAGCTTTTAAAAATGTACATTTCCATTATCCTTCAAGACCGGATATGGAGGTACTGAACAACATATCTTTTGAAATAAATAAAGGAGAAAAAATAGCGCTGGTAGGTGCATCGGGTGCCGGAAAATCAACCATCTTACAGTTATTGTTACGGTTTTATCAAACAAATAACGGAGAAATACTGATTGACGGAAAAAGTATTTATAGTTTCGATGTTCAGCAACTCCGTGCCAATATCGCACTGGTACCTCAGGAAGTATTACTGTTTGGCGGAACTATCCGCGAAAACCTTTTGTACGGCAAATTAAATGCAACGGAAGAAGAACTGATATATGCCGCAAAAAAAGCAAATGCCTGGGAATTCATTTCTAAATTTCCAGACGGGCTGGAGACCATAGTGGGTGAACGCGGAGTAAAACTATCCGGCGGCCAGCGCCAGCGAATTGCTATTGCCAGAGCCATTCTGAAAGACCCTGCCATTTTACTCTTAGACGAAGCCACCAGTGCATTGGATGCAGAATCTGAAAAGCTGGTGCAAGGTGCATTAGACAGCCTGATGGAAGGACGCACAACTATAATTATCGCGCACCGTTTATCTACTATCAGAAATGTAGATAAAATTCTCGTTTTAAATCACGGTATGATAGTGGAAGAAGGAAATCATCATCAGTTAAGCCTGATGGAAGAAGGGTTGTACAGCAACTTACTGAAACTGCAATATCAGTTAAACTAACATTACTCAATTTTGTTATGCATCAAGATGGCATTATTCAGCTTGAGGCCGATGATATCGCAGGTCCCGTTTTCAATAACGGCATCCAGTTCTGCATCCAGCTCTCCTATCACAGTATTGGTTGTTCGGTTATATCCGGACAATTTTAATTTACCTCTGTTGTTATGAATGGTACCACCATACATGGCATTCACACCATCTTTTTTCTTAATAAAGGCAGTTACCAAAACCTTTGTGCCGTTTTCAAAAGAATACGAAAATGGAACTTTTGTCAGTAAAACCAAGTCCCTGATGGCGATATATACCTCTATCTTCTTTTCCGGGTCGTATAATTTAATGATATAAAACTGGTCGTTATTAATCATATTCATGCCACTATCCATCGCATGTTCAATCGGATATCTGGTAGCGTCTATACCCTTAAAATCTCGCCCCATCACACTTCCAAAAGCGACAAACTCTTTTTTTACAATTTTATTCAGATAACTCGAATCTATGGCTTCTTCCACTTCTATCTGTTGTTTTGACAACTTCAGCTGATAACGGTATTTGTAGAGTACCAGAAATAGTACAAGAAGTAATAATGGAATAGCTTTGAGAAGCGAACTCTTAAATTTCATCCCTTAAAGGTAATTTAAAATTTATACTTATTTAAATTCAGCAAAAATAATGGATTGATTTTCAAACTACAAAACGATTGACCGAAATTTCAGGTAAAATATGAACATTGCCGGCCAAATACTGAACAAAATGGTTTGAAAAATATGGTGACAATGACACACCTTTTGTACCCATCCCGTTAAATATGTATACGTTATGATATTCCGGGTGCCGGCCAATAACCGGCCTTCGGTCTTTAATGGTTGGCCTAACAGCGGCTCTTTCTTCTACAATTTTATACTCACATGCTATCATTTTAGCTAATTTGTCTTTCAATTCCTTTCTGCCAGCTTCCGTTACCTTTTCCGACAGATCGTCCCAGCTAAACGTAGAGCCCACATTATAGGTATTATTTGCTTTAGGAATGACAAATACATTCTTATTTAACACATTTTTCAGGTTCAGTTTTTCTGAATGAATTACCAAATGCTCACCTTTTGCAACGGTAAAAGGAATAAAATCAAACCAGGGATTCAGCGACGCCTGATAACCTTCGCAAAAAATTATCCCTTTTGCTGTGACATCTTTATACTGCATACTGCTGCCCATTCTCATATAACCTGAAACAAATCGTTCTTCCAGCAGCTGCCGGTTCTTTTTGAGGCGGTTTCTAAATGATTTGACAAACAAAGGAACATCCATCCAACAGGCCTGCTGAATAACGCCAGCCTGAAACGGTGCATACAGAGTAGTATCTTTTATATCAATAATATCCCCCAGATAGTTCTGATATTCCTCAGCCCCTTGTTTTGTCCTCCAAATCCTGACATCATCCGCTGATGAAAAAAGCTTGAGCATTTCTACCTCATAAAAAAATGAAACACTCAGCTCTTTTTCAAGAAACCGGTAAGTGGATTTCGCAAATGGCAATAACTCATCTATCATCCACGATTTCACCATTCTTCTGCCTGTAATGGGATTAATAACCCCCGCGGCGATGTTAGATGAAGAATTAGGGTTGAATTCATCAATAACCAAAATTTTTTTACTCGCCTGTAAAAGAAAATGAGCAACCATGCTGCCTGCAATCCCCTGCCCTACTATAATATAATCTACTTTAGACGGTATCATATTCTTTTTATTGCTCTTGTCATTTCCCGTTTTCCAATTGGGCCGGGAAGCCGCTCCACTGTAAATCCGGCACTTTTCATTATTCGTTTCACCTCACCCTTAGCACAATAGGTCACCAGCACACCGGCTGGTTTCAATGCTGTATACATACTGTCAAAAATAGACTTTGTCCACAGCTCCGGCTGTGCTGATGGAGCGAACGCGTCAAAATATATTAAATCAAACTGATGGAAAAATTGTACATCTTCAATACGCATATTACATTTCCGTAGGGAAAAGAAGGGAGTAATCACCTTATCTGCCTCCCACTCAGCCGTATAGATATCTTTAAACAATAAATCATTATCCCTGTCTGCAAGGACAGATTCATAATTCAACTGAGGATATATTGTATTTTCAACAGGATACTTTTCAATAGCTGTATATTTTATGTGCACCTTATTTTTCTCAGCTTCAACAGCAGTCAGTAAAGTATTTAATCCTGTACCGAAACCAATTTCCAGTAGGGATAAAGATGAAGGTTTATCACGATGAATCTTAAACTGAAGGCCGGCATGAATGAATACATGTCTCGATTCCTGTAAAGCGCCATGTACTGAATGATACTGTTCGTCAAATTCCTTACTGTAAAGAGAAGCACTACCATCCTTTGTTTTAACAAGTTCAGGTGTCATTACTGTTTGAGTAATTTCGAATAGTAATTATGTTCACCGGCCTGAATTTGCAGAAAATATGTACCATTGCTCCATTTTGCAAAGTCTTTTATGCCCAATGGATTAGGGCCGTTAGACAATAGCATCCTGGCAGAAAACTGCAGCTGTCCAGAAACATTGTAAATACTTACAACGGAATTCATCGGAATTTTATTTTTAAAGTCTACGACAATATCATCGCCGGAAACATACGCCTTAACAAAAGATGTATTTTGTAAAACGCCCACATTGGAGGTAAAGGAAACAGAGTCTATCAGACTATAATTTACGGTATTATTATACTCAACCATCTTTATCCGGTAGTAAAATACCCCTACCGTTGCATTCAGTTCATGCAGAAAATTATACAATGTGGTGTTGGTAGAAATCACACCGGCGGGAACGGTGTCAATATCAATAAACGTAATTCCGTCAAAAGAATACTGTACGACGAACTCTTTACTGTTTACCTCTTTGGTTGTTTTCCATTCGAGGTATACATCGTCATTAATTTTTTGTACGGAAAAATCAATCATATTAATATTCTTGATGGCATCCGCATCTTGCTTGGTGCTCATCAGGTAAAATTCACCCAAAGTATCCGTATTAAATTCTACATAATAACCGCCCAGATACGGATAAAACTGAATTTCATCCGGTGAATAATATTTGTAATAAGACCTGACATGGTTATCTACGACATCCAAATTAGTATTAAGGCCAACGTATCTCAACAAACCGATATCTCCCATGCGATGGATGGAGTCTTCTGCTAATGTAAATGCGGTATATTCATCATTCAGTACATACAAACGGAGTTTAAAATTTCCCACCACCTGATTCTGAGGTTTTATCACCCAATTGCGCGGCAGGATGTTTTTATTTGTAAAATCTTTGTGTTTAGAACTGCTGGCTTCATATCCAAATGCTATATTTCCCAATATCTTGTTATCATCATACAAATCAGCCACCAATCTTCCATTTCTGTAAAACGAAATCCACCCATTACCTGTGGATACCTGAGAAACATAGGCAGAATCTTTAGATGCTATTGTTTGATAATCTTTCAACACATGTATATCATCAATTCCCAATCCTTCTGAAACGGAAAAATTATCCGAGAGCAGATGTATTCTGCAAATAAAACTGCTGCTGTCATCCAGTAAGTTCAGCGGTACAGTCGCATTTGCCGTTTGCCACGGAAAAACAATATTGTCCCAGTAAGGTTTATTGTGGCTTCCATTATACCAATTTAACCCGCAGTTATAACAACCCAGTCTGTTCCAGGTATTCCCGTCAGTCGAATATTCCACATACGCGGAATCCGATTCAGACTGCATTACTGAAATGAAATGGAATGAGATCAACGGATCAGATGTCAGGCCGGAAAAATCCATACACCCCAGATACAGGTAGGAATCTTCATTAAAGTTATATCCTTTGCCGGCGCCGGTAGTCCATGCTTTGTTGTCCTGCGCCGCATTGTTGATATTAAATTTTGATGGAGCAGTCCAAACCCAGGAATTATGTACCCCTTCAGAATACAGGTTGCCGTTATTCGTCTCGAAATCATTATAATAAGGGAATTCATCTATAGTAGGCATAACGATAACAGAGAAGGTATTTATAGAATCATTTTGTTTGTACCTGTCGCCTGGATTAGACGTCCATACTTGAAGTGAATATGTTCCGGGAGTGGTGTAATTAAACAACGTATTGAAAACATACGTTACGGTATCATTAGTGTTAACAGGGCCGGCAATGACCTCGCTCACTGTCGGATTATTATCAACCTTGTAAAAAACGGGAAGATTGTTAATCACCTGTCCTGAGTTATTTTTAATCTTCACCGTAATGGGTTGTCCCGTCAGGTTTTTAGTACAATTTATTTTGCGAACAGCTAAATCAACCATCGCCACGTCTTTACCGGCCACATATAAGCTGAAGTCATCGAAAGAATAACCGCCGTCTGCAAATGGCGTTGAACCGGATTTAGAACCTGATTGTACAATTTTTAATTGAGTGGAAGCAGAAAATTTCTGATTATGCTCCACTTTCAACTTCTGAAACAAATTCAGCTCTTTTACATTTTTGTAAACAGACGGGTCTTCTTTATTGGCATACAAATCATATAAGAATATCCAGGGCTTAGTATCGTCTCCTCTGGCATAAACAGAATCGATACCATCCGGCTCATTGCGACTCATATAATTAAAATCCAGAAAAATAATGGAATCAATATAATTGGACAGGTTGTAATTAAAAATCAGTTCATTTCTCTTGGAAGGGGCTGCGCCGATATAATTATCCAGAGATACGGCTCTGTTACCAGTTCTTGAAAATAAATTCCCCTCATCTGACCGGAACCTTCCACCGACTTCCGGAGTATAATCCGCGTACTCCAGACCGTTTATACCATATGTATTATAGGACAATGTTGAATTGGTCGATTCAAATGATTCCGAAAAAGGAAGGCTTATCGGCGGGTTGGGTATATGTTTCAGCGCATAAACAAGGGTATCATTCAGTGTATTGTTATCCCCACCTGCCAGACTCGTCCATGCTGAAATAATATAGGTTCCGATGGCACTCATATCTTCGCTGACATTAAATCTCATAATGGAAGTATCACCGGCGGTAAGGACATCAGTAAGAACAGCGCTCCGAACAGCTCCATTATTAATTTTGTAATATACTGTCATGGAATTCTGTGTGGCTGTTCCATAGTTTTTTATGATAAAGGAGAGTTTCTGAGTGGCGGTTAAAGCCGTAGAGGTAAATTTCCTGCCAATTCCCGGTTTATACATGTCAAATACGCCGACATCATTTAATGTGCTACACACATTTGGAAGTGTGGTAAAAGGTTTTCCAAGACTATGATTACCCTCAAATCCGTTTTTAATGGTGGAAATGGAATACATGTATAACTTTCCGTTCGTCAGATTATTAATGGTAAAAGTCAGTAAACTTGTTTCGCCTGCCAGTACCCAAACACTGTCTGTAAATAAGTAAACCCTATAACCCGTTGCACCCGTTACAGCCGGCCAACTGATTTTTACCGTTCGGTCACAAACCGTATGACCTATCGACGGATAATAAATCTGCGAACCAACAGAAAAAGTGGAAGCGGAGGAATCGATGTTATTGCCGGATGTAATTTTCACAAGACAATTCTTACTCAATGTCAAAGGAACCGTCCAATTATAGCTTTGATTCGACAACTGATAATTATTGACTACGGTCTGCCATGTTGCACCGCTATCAGCAGAAAACTGAATAGTACAAAGTGAGTCAATACCGTTTCTAATCCATTTAATAACAGAAGAAGAACCGGCATCTAAGAATTCGCCCCCATTGGGATGCGTTAGCTCAATTTGTCTTTTTGTTGTAGCATAAGTAACTGAATAATCCTGCGGGCCGAATGGTACATTGCTGCCTTTTACAACAATCTTATATGTACCGGCCTGCGGAAAGTCAATCGTTACCTGTTCTATATTATTCAGGTTGTCAACACCTCTGGTGGCTGCGTTTTTATATTGCACGGGATTCAATTTCCAAGGCAGTACCGTGTCACCCGCCGGGGTTACTAATTTTAAATCGAGATCATTCACCAACGCCTTTGACGCAATGGGACTCCCCTCTTTATCCGTCCAATCCAGGGTGATACTCAATTTCAACAAGCCAGATGGCAAAGTAATGTTATGTGTTTTAAATTGTCCCTGACCAGCATTGTCTTCAAAAAACTGGTTATTATCCAATGCAACCACTGCGCTTAAAATATTCGGAATTCCGAAACCATAAATATAATCCGGGCCCGGTTTACCTAAATCTCTGGCTGTATTGCATAGTAAAGCTTTCACCAGCGAGGCATTTGGCAAGGTGCCAAATTGTTGTTTATATTTCTGATGCAGCAGGGCTGCCAGGCCTGCTACCTGTGGCGCCGCGAAGGAAGAGCCGTATGCTATAGCTGGAATCACATTATTGGGGCCAACAGTCCCGACCTGAAATCCTTTTGCCACCAATTCAGGCTTTAACCTTCCGTCTGCCGTTGGTCCTCTTCCGCTATTTTCTATAATTCGTTCGTTTGGAAACAACCACCCTACCGTAATAGAATTCTTACATCCCTGAAACCCTATATCCACCGAGCTGAAGGTATCTGACACTACACAACCAACGGCTGTATTACCAACGGCAACAACGGGCAATATTGTCGGATGCTGGTGGGCCACCTTATCTAAATCCGATGCTTCGGGAATATATAAGCCGGATTCGTAGCAATTTGTAGGCGCAAAGTTGTAAGAGTGATTGGAGATATCAACGGAATATGATGTTTTCCCGTCAATAATTTCCTGTACAATATCGTTGGCAACATCCCAGTAAAACAGGTTACATCTGGGTGCTATCGAATAATGCTGAAAATAATTACCGCCGGCACCGATAACGCCGGCGACATAAGTTGGGTGTAGCATGGCTGACAAATAGCTATACTCCTTATCAACCACAAAATTCCTGTTTTGTGGCAATTCAAAATTAACTCCTACCGCTCCTTCATCCCAAACACCCACTTTTATGCCTTCGCCTTTCAGGTTAAAATTAAAAGGTTGTTGTTCCTGCACCTGATTTACTCCCATCATTAAACCACCTTCGTAATAGAGCATGTTTTTTTTCTCGTAATATCGGCCAATGAAAGTGACAAAGGGCAACTCCGCCAATTGCCTGAGCTGTCGTTTGTTGACATATGCCGAAAAATGATTATTCTTTGCATCATATTGCAGCATACTGACCCCTAACTTTTGAGTGGCAGCCCCGAGGGTCTGTTTATTTACAGAAGGGGCAATCATCACATTTACTGCATTAACATCGGTTTCGGATTCACTGAGTGATAACTGGAGTTTAGATTCAGGCGTAAGATAGCCGATTCGGTCAAAAGCTACGTTTTGCAATATATCAGCAGTATTTTCGCTCTTTGTGGCAATCAGATAATAGCCCTCTCCCAGATACGACTGTACCTGAATATTATTTTGTGTAAGGTATTCGGATGAATTTATTTTGGGCAATACCACAAGAAAATCTTGATTGTCGCACCGGAAAGCATCGAAGTTATATCTGGACTGAGTGGCATTGAGTTCTACGGGATTAATATCAACCAGCTTAAAGTTAGTTTTTGGGAACAACTGTATGCTGACTGTGATAAAAAAGAGCAACAAAGGGAAACGCTTTGTCATAGAATATAAGATTTAGTATAAATATAGGATTTTTTGTTCTTAAAAGCCAATCATTTCATTTCCACAATTGTGATTCCGTCACCGCCAAATTGCTCTTTTTCATAGTAAAATTTCTCCACATGGGGGTATTTCTTCAGGTAAAACTGGACTGCCTGCTTTAAGGCACCGGTGCCTCTGCCGTGAATAATTTTAATGTGATGGATTCCGTACATGATGGCTCTGTCCATAAAATTATCCAGCGCCGTAATCGCCTCATCTTTCAGAAGGCCTCGTATATCCAGATTATAATCAAATTCACTCTTTTCAAGCAGTATTCTGGAAGAGTAGACATTTCGTTTAGGTTCTTGTAATTTCTTTTCCTGACCAACCAGAACAAGCTTACGGATATTGACTTTTGTCTGCAGATTACTAAAAGAGACCAGAGCAATATTATTCTTTACCTCCAATACCCTACCCGTTTCTGTGCCGTCTTCCAGTTTCACGACTGATCCAACTTCTATCGCAGCATCTGAATGATGTGGATTGTCAGACGTATCATCATCCAGTTTTTTTTCTATTTGTTCCCTTTGTTCATCTATATATTTCCTGACTCCAATAAATTTCGACTTCTCGCTCTTCTGCTCTTTCCAAATTCGCATTTCATTTTCCAGGTTTCTGCTTTCTGTATTGAACCTGTCCAGTAATCGCGCTTCGTATTGCTTTAACAATCGTTTTTTTTCTTTATCCAGTTCTCTATTCAACTGCTCATAACTTTTTGTCAAGTCGACAAGTTGTGTTTCTTTTGCCTGTACATTTTTTCGCAGGCCTTTGATAAAATGTTTCTCCGTCTGAATGTCGTTCAATACCTCCTCCAGCGCTTTCTTGTTGCCACCGGTTTTTTGTTCCGCGTTTTTTATAATATAATCCGGAAGACCTGACTTTTTGGCAATTTCAAATGTAAATGAACTTCCCGGCTGACCCGACTGTAACTGGTAAAGCGGTTTCAGGTTTTTACTATCAAACGCCATTGCACCGCTCTGCATATTTTCCGTATTAGCGGCAAATACCTTTAAATTATTAAAGTGGGTGGTTACTACACCAAATACCTTTTTCTGATGTATTTGTTCCAGAATGGCTTCCGCCATAGGTCCTCCTAATGCAGGATCTGTTCCCATTCCCATCTCATCAATCAGCACCAGAGATCCGGAGTTGGCATGCAACAGAAAATAATTCATATTCGTCAGGTGTGAGCTGTAGGTACTCAAATCATTTTCTATAGACTGCTCATCGCCGATATCAACAAACAACTGGTCAAAGACGGTCATCACCGAATTTTCCTTAGCCGGAATCAGCATTCCGAACTGCAGCATCAGTTGTATCAATCCTATTGATTTCAGGACAATCGACTTACCGCCCGCATTTGGGCCGGAAATAACAATAATCCTGCTGTTTTCGTCCAGTAAAACAGTATTATCTATTATTGGTTTGTGTTGCTTCTGATGATGAAAGTAGAGTACCGGATGGACAAATTCCCTCAGGTATATTTTTCTATCGGAGGTTAGCTCAGGCATTGAACATTTATAATGAACAGCAAAATAGGCTTTAGCACGTAATACGTCCAATTCACCCATCAATACCTGCAACGTTTCTATATTCTCCTTATGCGGCTGAATATATCGGGTTAACTGTATCAGTATTTTCTGTATCTCTCTTCGTTCATCCAAATATAATTGTGAAAGTTCATTGTTGATGTACACTGTTTCATTAGGCTCGATATAAGTGATATTGCCATTGTCGCTTTCATCAGTAATCAATCCTTTAATACTTCGTTTATATTCCGACTTCACGGATAATACGCGCCTGCCATCCCGAATCGTTTCCTCCGTTTCCGCTAAATAATTATGTTGTTTATAATGATTGACTGCCTTTCTGAATACAGCGTTTATTTCCTGAATTTTATCATGGATATGCTTTCTTATTCTTGATAATTCAGGTGTCGCGTTTTCTTTTACCGTTTCTTTATCCAGATCAATCACCTTCGATATGGCAGCAATCAAACCTGTTTCAATACTGTGCACTGAAACCATCTCAGCCAGGTTCGGATATAATTGCTGACGTGCCTTGGGGGTAAAAAAACGAAAAAGTTCGGTAACGGCACTCAGCGAATAATAAAGTTCCGTCAATTCTTTTACATCAAGATAATAATTGTCGATAGATAGTTTATGAAGAAACGGTAAATCATTAAACCCGTATTGCGGAAGCGGTGAATCATTTTCAATAATTTCTTTTACTTCTTTTACACAATGCAGCCTGCGGCTCAACTCCGGGATAATATTGATAAAGTCCTGCTGCTGCAGTAATTTTTTTCCCAGTGTACCCGAACATAAATTATCTAATTCCTTCAGCACAAATGGAAAGTCTAGTTTTTGCAGCGTATTTTTCGGATAAATATTCATCACCGTGTTTATTGATAATTTTAATCCACTGTACAATACAGTAAAACGGAGCTTGTTTTAACAGGTAAAGCTAATGATACATTTTTAAAATGGAGTCGGTCAGTAAACTGTAAATCTGAAATAAATGTTCGTCTTCCTTTTTTAAAATTTGAAGGTGCTTATCTATTATCTCAGTATCCTTTCTTTTTGCAGGACCGGTTTGCGCATTTTTAGGCGAAATGGTATCAATCTTGGTAATAGTTTCATGAATCAGCGGCAACAATAGTTGATAATCCAACTGATGCTTTTCACAATAATCCTGCGCAAGGGCAAATAAATGATTGGAAAAATTATTGACAAAAACCGCTGCAATATGCAGGTGTTTCCTTTGCTCATCGGTGTATTCATACACTTTATTGCTCAGCACCTTCGCCAGCGCCATCAGTTCATCTTTAAATCCGGCGTTGTCAGATGTAATCAGAAAAGGTACCTGCGCAATATCTATTTTCTTCGTTTTGGAGAAGGATTGTAAGGGATAAAAAATTCCAGCGTTTTTTGCACCGTCAAATACATCCAATCCAACCGAGCCGGACGTGTGCACCACTTTTATATCCGGCTTCTTTGTCAGTATTACTTTTGACAAATCTTTGATAACATCATCTTTGACGGCAAAAATCAACAAATCCACTTCCAAATCCAATTCGTTCAGGTCACAACTGTAAATAGAATTGGACTGCCACGCCAGAACTTCGGAATGGTCGCAGGTCTGGCTGTATATCTGCCTTACAATAATCCCCTTTTGAGCAAAAGCTTTTGCAAGGTGTGTCGCCACATTTCCGCTTCCAATGAATGATATTTTCCGGATACTGCTTTTCAAAATGAAACTTTAATCCAACTGGTTCTCCCGCTTACGCCTAATGATACTCATTAATATACCGGATACCATGATAAAACATCCCAGCCACAAGACATTGATAAGCGGAAAACGTATAGCTTTCATAATGATGTATTTGTTGAGTTTCTGTTCTACCAGAATTTGCAGCTTGTTTTCTTCCGTAAGAATTTTTATCAGAGAAAAGCTTACATTTTTATCCTCCGCTTTCGCAGGTATGCTGGTAGCTACAACTTCTCTTACCAGATAAACGGGTTCTATATAATAGGTGGTATCCAACGAAATATATTTCATTCGTGCGCCAATGGCTATGTCTTTTGGTTTCTTTTCAAACCCTTTTATATCGGCATCAGGATTGATGCCTTCGAGTACTACCATACAACGGGAGGCAGTTATTGTATCGCCCACACTAATGGTATATGTTTCTTCTGTGGTGGAAGGCACCTCAGACCCATCCTCTCTTAACGGTGCGGAGGTGATATGCGTATACAAATCAGACCATAATGTTTTCCTTGTGGAAGGCACAGGATTGTTACCCATCTTACTGTTAAATAAAATATTAGGATGCAGGACAAAGGAGTTAGTGACTTTTCCTTTTTTATCCAGCTCTTCATAACGAACATTAAAATAAATATTCTGTGCGGAGGATGAATCTCCTAAATAAGTGACCCTGTATTTACCCATCTGCTCTGGTTCATTTTGATAAAGCAGTACATTTTCCGCGATGTCTTTATCGGAAAACCCTTTCCCGTAATCAATTCCAAACTTATTCACGGACAATACTTCCTGCCTGCCTTGTGAAATCAGGATTCCAATCAACATAACGGCAAATCCTATGTGCGACACGGAGCCACCAGAAATTTTCCATTTTCCCTTTAAGACCTGAAAAATATACTGTGCATTGGCAAAAACTGAAAAAAGACTACAAAAAACAAGCATGATAAACGCGGGTGCATGCAACTTAAAAGATACACACACAATAACTGACAATACTAAAGAAATTATGATTACAGGAATCAATTGTTTTATAATCTTTACAGGATCGGATTTTTTGTATTTAAAAAATTGTGTTACCGCAGAACCAAACGCCACCAGAACAGCCATCCAGATCTGTACGTTGTTATAGTGGCTTTTAATATCTGACGGAGGCGCTAATTTTGTATTAAAGACTTTATTAAGTACAGGGAAAGAGGTCAGTACAATAATGTGTACCGAAGCAAATATAAAAACCAGAGAACCGATAAAGAGCCAAAATTCTCTGGAGGACAATTGTTCCTCTTCATTTTTAGAAGGAATTTGCTTTTTATACATTCTTTCGGCGAACAAATAGACAGCAGGCAGTATGAATACCAGAAGTGTGACTACTAATTGTCCGCTCATACCCATATCGGTAAATGAATGCACGGAAGCATCTCCCAGCACACCGCTTTTGGTCAAGAAGGAAGAATATAAGACCAACAGAAAGCCACCTATAAAAAAGATGTATGTTGCATGCAGGGAATATCCGGTATGCTTGTATGCCATGAGCGTATGTATGCCCGCAGCCAGCACCAGCCAGGGAACCAAAGACGCATTTTCAACCGGGTCCCATGCCCAAAAACCACCGAAGCTCAAGGCCTCATATGCCCATGCGCCACCCATTAATATTCCGGTACCCAATATCATCAGGGCAAATAAACTCCACGGCAACACGGGTTTTACCCAATCCGTAAAATTACGCACCCATAATGAAGCAAGTGCAAAAGCTGCCGGAATCGTACAAGCGGCAAACCCTAAAAATAAAGTCGGTGGATGAATAACCATCCAGTAATTTTGCAAGGAAGGATTAAGGCCCGTACCATCTTCCGGCACCCAGTCAGGATTCATTTTAAAAACAGGAATATCCATAGTGTCCTTCATCAGCGCGAAAGGACTGGAACCCAGTTTATATCCGAAGATGTAAATACCGAGCAACATAGATCCCAGCATCACCTGTGCCAGTGCAACGATACTCAATACCGGGCTCTCCCATTCTCTGGCTTTAAAAATTAGCACACAGCCCAGGATACCATGCCAGAACATCCAAAGTAACGTACTGCCCTCCTGTCCGCTCCACATGGCGGAAAACTGGTAATAAGTGGGCAAAGACTTTGAAGTATGTTCCCAGACATATTTATACTCAAAAAAATGATTATGGATAATGAGCAGCAGACTGCCTAAGACACCCAAAACGGAAACGGCATGCAGGATATACATTTTTCTTCCAAAGCTGATCCAGGGATGCGACTTTATAACGTCGTTCCGGTTAATGGTAGCAATGTAATACGCTATACAAGCGGCTAGAGAAGAAACAAAAGAAAGAATTATCAAAAAATGCCCGACTTTCCCAAACAATATATGTTGACCTAAAGCGTGAATATTCATAATATAACGGGGATGAAGAGTGAGCGGTAAGCAATATGCAGCCGGCGATTATATATTTTTTCCATTATTTGCCTCGGCTTCTCTGTTTTTATATTTAGATGGGCATTTCAGCAGAATTTCATTCGCCTCAAAAACATCTCCTTTCATTTTTCCGGTTATCACTATCTTTTCTGACCGTTCAATGTCTCTGGGTTTGGCTTTTAAGACAATCACTTTTTTCTCTACTTTTTTTTCATCAATGACATACATGGAAAATTTATTCGGATCTTCAGTCGGATTGTATTCAATGGCTTTTTCCTTATTGAGATATCCGACTACCGTAAATTCTTTCCCTTTCTTTGCGTATGAAGATTCAAAACTATCATAACGGCTAAACCCTTTACCCAGCATGACGGTCAGAGAAGCCACCAAAACGGCAATAAAAAGCAGGGCAATAATATGTGTACGTTTCATAAAACTCAGTTCTGATTAAAATGCATTCAAAAATACGCCACTTTCAGCTATTTTAGACATTTTGAAGGTTATATAATTTTAAACCTGCACAAATATAAAAACCTGACTGTATCAAAATGCAGTCAGGTTTTTTAGGATATTCAATTTGTTCTTAAGTTATTGATATTCTTTAAGATAATTTTGCACTGATTAATTTAACAAATTCAGAGCGGGTAGCCTGCTTTTCAAATTCGCCGGTAAATGCAGAAGTTGTAGTGGTGGAGTTTTGTTTTTGTACTCCGCGCATCATCATACACATGTGTTTGGCCTCTATGACCACGGCCACACCCAATGGATTTAGAGCATCCTGAATGCAATCCCTGATTTGTGTGGTCAGTCGTTCCTGTACCTGTAAGCGGCGTGCATAGGCATCCACTACCCGTGCAATTTTGCTGAGGCCGGTAATCGTACCGTTCGGAATATAAGCCACATGTGCTTTACCGAAAAACGGAAGCATGTGATGTTCGCACATAGAGTACAGCTCAATATCTTTTACAATAACCATCTCTTTCTGATCTTCATGAAAAAGAGCAGATTGCAGGATAGATTTCGGGTCAATGGTATATCCATGCGTAATGTATTGCATCGCTTTCCCAACCCTGTGTGGCGTTTTTAATAACCCTTCACGGGTAGGATCCTCTCCTATCAATTTCAGGATTTCTGTGTAATGCTGCTCTAATGTTGGATTGGGGGTAATGACCATTCCGTTGTTTAATACCATATCGTCCATGTTTTAAAGATACAAAAACAATAAAACATGTAAAAATGAATTTTGTTTTACAATCGGCCAAATATAAAATCCCGCAGATATACGAATAAAAATGTACGTATTTCTGCGGGATAAATGAAAAGAAACTTAGTTTTTCTTGCTCAACAAAAGGAAGTCGCTGGCTACTATCTCTGTGAGGTAGCGTTTGTTGCCGTTCTTATCATCGTACTGGCGATACGTGATTTTCCCGTTTATGGCAATTTCACTTCCTTTGTCCAGATACTTTTCGACCGTTTCCGCCTGCTTGCCCCATACCACGACGTTATGCCATTGAGTTTGCTGCTGACGCTCGCCTTTATTGTCATAATAATAGTCGGACGTAGCGATGCTGAAGGTGGCCATTTTTTTGTCTTGTCCAAAAGTTTTGATTTCCGGTTTTTTTCCCAAGTTTCCGATTAACTGTACTTGATTTCTGATTGCTGACATGTTGTTTAATTTTAATTACGTTAAAAAATCAATTTATACTCAAGCATTGACAAGGTTGTTTTCGCGATTAAGTACATTCTACTTGTTTGCTGCTTTCACCCATTGAGAGACAAACAGTCCACGGATTCCATAAATTTTTGGAAATATTTTTTTGAAAAAATTACAAGTATTTAAAAATCAATAGATTAGGGAAGAATTTTTTTTATCATTTTTTGGTACAGTTCCGTTTCATGTACATTAAAATGATCTGCATCGGGTATTTCTATAAAGTAGTTTCCTGCTTTTAAGAGCGGAATCAACCGTTTGGATAATGCAATGGGAATGAGTTTATCCTTAGTGCCATGGAAAATATACGTCTCGCAGGTAACTTCTTTCAAATACCGGTCATTTTCCAGTTTAAATTTCAGTCGTTTGAAAGGGAATAATTTCACTTTATGCCGGAATAAATCCGGCATATTGTAATAAGGAGAAATCAGGATAAGCTTTTCCGGGCGGATTTTAACTGCTAGATTGCTGGCTAATGCCGTACCAAGAGAACGGCCTACAAGTACAACCTTGCCACTGTAGTTTAATGCTTCCAGCGACTTACGATAAGTCGTCTCTACCACCCGATACAGTAAATCTTCAGTCAGCCGTCCTTTACTTTTTCCATATGACGGATAGTCCATAATGACGACATCATATTGCTGCTGAATAAAGATATCTGCTTTAGGTAAGTGGTATTGTATATGATTTAAAGTGCCATGCAGAAAAAAAACAAGGCCTTTGCTTTCAGATGCCTTCAGATGGACAGCATTAATACGGTACTTGTGTTCCTCAATAAAAAAATCAAATGTAAACTCTGTCAGCGGATGTTTCGACTGAAACTGAAATTTTGCCGGTAAACGTTTTGGCTGAAAGATAATAGTTCGAGCGAGGAGCATTTCTAAAAATAAAAAAAGGCCTGGAAAAATCCAAGCCCAAGATTCTTAGTTCAGACTTAGTTACTTTAATAAGTCTTCTATATACTGCATAAATTCAGGATCATTGACAGAGGTTCTCGGCGCTACGGAAGCGACGATATTTCCTTTTCTGTCAATGATGAATTTTTGGTAATTCCATTTAATCGGCGCATCCAGCACGCCATTTTCATTCTTATCGGTCAGGTATTTGTATAAAGGAGCGATGTCTTTTCCTTTCACTGATATTTTGGAAAACATGGGAAAAGTAACCCCGTAATTTTTATTACAGAAGGATTTGATTTCGGCATCGTTTAAAGGCTCCTGGCCCATAAAATTATTTTCGGGAAAACCCAAAACAACTATGCCCTTGTCTTTGTATTTTTTATAAAAAGCCTCAAGTTCGGAAAACTGCCCCACCAATCCGCATTGGCTGGCGGTGTTTACAATCACTACTATTTTTCCTTTGTACTGAGAAAGTGAAACTTCCTTTCCATCAATATCTATCACCGTAAAATCATGAACGGTTTTACCGGATAACGCACCTGCTACACTGGCTTCGGCTTTGGTGCTGCCGGTAGCATTACAACTAATTGTAACAGCAAGAAGCATTACAATGATAAGAGTTAATTTAGCTGATTTGTATTTCATATTCTTTAGCATATGTTATAAACAACAATTAAAGATGTTTCGTTCAAAAGTAGCTTATTTTTTAACAATAATCATCTTATATAACCTTGTTTAGCATAAATACTCAAATATCATTCCAAACAGGAGATTTCTTGAAACTCCTTTAAAAAAATCACATCAACTCGTCCTATTTTTTATCGTTCGCCATCATTTTAGCATCAATATTTATTGTAATTTGTGTGAATTTTGTGCGTAGTTTATATAGATAACCTTATTATACCGGATTTATGGAATACATTAGTAGTGACAAACAATATATGGAGTCGAAGAACACTGAAACCAGAAAATTCCATATCCTTATTGTAGATAAGGATAAAGCCGCCATCGAGCAGACGATTAAATCTTTCAAAACTGATAATTTTAAATTCACTGAGGTTACCAAAACCAAAGACCTTGTCAGTGTTATAAAAAAAGAAAAACCCGACCTGGTTATACTGGAAGTTGACCTGAATGAAGCGGACGGTATAGAAATCTGCTGGGATATCCGGGCAGATGCCGCTTTAGTAAAACTGCCTGTGATGTTCTTTTCTGGCCGTGCGGACGATTTTACACAAATCACCGCTTTTGAAGCCGGTGCAGATGAATTCATCTCCAAGGCTTCCCGCTCCAGGCTCTTTTCTCATCGGATAAAGGCATTATTGCGCCGCAGTTACGACAAAGAAGAAGCACCGAAAGAAATCAAAAAATTCGGCAACCTGGAGATTGACGAGGAGCAGGTGATGATTTATAAAAAAGGAGAGCCTCTCAAGCTTTCCAAAAAAGAATTTCAGCTGGTGGTACTCCTCACCTCCCGGCCGGGCAAAGTCTTTAAACGCAACTATATCCTCCTCAAAGTTTGGGGCGACGATATCATTGTCGGTGACCGGAATATAGATACACACATCAAAAAAATCAGGAAGAAAGTCGGCAAGCAACATATTGAAACCGTCCGTGGTATCGGCTATAAATTCATTCCTTAAACTTAAACTTTTCCACCTTATCTTATATTACTGATTATTCATCAGGCATTAAATCATTTAATTGCATTATATTTTTAATAAATTGATTATCAAATATTTATAACATTGCGCTTGTTTTTTATCATAGAAATCTCAAAAGATTGATGTTAATAAAAACCAATTGCTATTCATATGCTAAAAGTTTAATTTGAATCAAATAAAATCAACTACTTATGAATGCAAGAGTTTTTACAGCAGCCTTAGCAGGCGCAGTAGCCTATTTCCTTTTAGGATGGCTTTTTTATGGTTTTTTACTTCCGGATTTCTACGCTGCCCATTCCCTGCACTATGAAGGGCTGGAAAAAATGCCGCCCAACTTCATCGGTATATTTGTGTCCGGTTTCGCCTTTACTTTATTGTTAGCTATTATTTTCAGTAATTGGGCAAATATAAATACCTATAAAAACGGGGCATTGGCAGGTGCCACTATTTCTCTGTTAGTTGCTCTGAGTTTAGATTTAGGAATGTGGGCGACCATGAATCTTTACGGCAGACAGGTGGTTATTGCCGATGTGCTGGTGAACGCCATCATGGGTGCTGTTATCGGCGCTGTAGTTGCAGGTGTGCTGGGCTACAAGAAATAGTACATTCCGCATATTATAAACGTAATAAAGGCAACATCGGCGTTGCCTTTTTTCATTATACCCTAATAAATCTGCTACCAGAAGACAGAGCAGCGAACAAGAACCCAATCATCTGCCAACAGGTGGGCAGATACTTCCTCATTCCCACGGATTTTAGTATGTTTGTATAAATACATCCACTATGAGCCAGATAAAAAACAACCTTGTTATTATTACCGGAGCCGGATCGGGCATAGGACGCGCCCTGACACTGCAAACAGCCGCGGAAGGAGCAAAGGTAATTGCCTGTGATGTAAAAGAAAGCAGCCTCGACGAAACTATACAGCTCGCCCAGCACAAACCTGAAAAATATATACTGGATGTAGCCAGTGCCGAACAAATAACATATTTCGCTGATGAAATACTGCGGAAATACCCGAATGAAGAGATTATACTCATCAACAATGCGGGCGTCGGACTGGCTTCAGGAACGTTTGCAGAAACCCCATTGGAGGATTTTGAATGGCTGATGAATATCAATCTCTGGGGCGTGGTGCGCATGACAAAAGCCTTCCTGCCTCACCTGCTAAAGCAAAATAAAGGACATATCGTCAACATTTCAAGTGTGTTCGGCATTGCAGGTATGCCAACGAACTCCGCCTATTGCACGGCTAAATTCGGTGTAAAAGGATTTTCAGATGTACTGAAAGCGGAATTAATGCAGACGAATGTAAATGTATCCTCCGTACATCCGGGCGGTATCAAAACTAATATTGCACGTAATTCCAGGATTTCAGCAACTCAGGATGTGAAAGAGGCAAAAGCACTTATGGCAAAATTTGAAAAAGAAGCGCTGAAGATGCCCCCGGAGAAAGCGGCTGCCGTGATTATTGACGGCATCAAAAAAGATGAACCGCGCATCTTAATAGGCAATGACGCCAAAGCGCTCGACTGGATAGTTCGTATGTTTCCGAATACCTATCATAAAGTGATAGCGAAAGTATTCAAGCTGTAAATATCCGGAAGTTGAAATCCTACTTTTAATCTTTAAAACCTGCAAACGTACTACTGGTTTATTTCTATGCAATTTTTAAGACTTATAAATCCGTATTTATACAACCACCATGTCTGGACAAAAAGAATACCTGTTTTCCTCGGAACGGCTCGGATTCAGAAACTGGAAAACGGAAGATGCAGCTATAATGGCTGAAATTAATGCAGATAAAGAAGTAATGGAATTCTTTCCGGCTATACAGACAAAAGATCAGACTCTTCTGTTTATTGAACGTATGCAAAAAGAATTTTCTGAAAAAGGATTTTGTTATTTTGCCGTAGACCATTTAAAAACAAATGAATTGATTGGATTCATTGGTATTCACGAACAAACCTTTGAAGCGGATTTTACGCCTTGTATAGACATAGGCTGGAGGCTGAAAAGAAGCGCATGACATCAGGGATTTGCAACGGAAGGAGCAAAAAGAGTTTTAGACTATGCTTTTAATTCTTTAAACCTGCAAAAAATTTATTCCTTTACGCCTGAAATCAATAGCCGCTCCGAGCATGTCATGAAAAAAATAAATATGAAAAAGGTTAAGACCTTTGATTTTTCTTTATTTCGGAATAATGACCGACTCTGTAAGTGTGTATTATACGAGATGACGAAGGAATCTTTTTGTCCATAACAACTTATTCAGTCCCCGCTAAATATATTTCCGTACTTTTGTGCACATTTCCAAACTATGAGTGTTGAATCAGAATTAAGAGTACACAGCAACAACCAATGTGAGCTTTGCACATCCAAAAATAATTTAAGCGTTTACGATATACCGCCTCATCCTGAACAGCGAATCGGTGACAGTCTGCTGGTATGTGAAACCTGCAGCAATCAACTGAACCAAAAAGAACCGATGGACAGCACACACTGGAAGTGCCTGCTGGACAGCATGTGGAGTGATGTGCCGGCTGTGCAGGTCGTGGCGTGGCGTATGCTCAACCGTTTACGTCAGGAAAGCTGGGCTGTGGACGCCATAGACATGCTCTATTTTGATGATGCAACTCTGGCCTGGGCAAAATCAACCGGCGACCACGAAAACTCTTCCGAAGTTGAATTTCATAAAGATTGTAATGGCAATATACTTCAAAACGGCGACTCTGTGGTGCTCACTAAATCGCTGGATGTGAAAGGCTCTAACCTGAATGCACGGTTAGGAACTGTTGTTAAAAATATCCGCCTTGTGCACGACAACACAGAACAAATTGAAGGAAAAATAGAAGGGCAGACTATTGTTATACTGACCAAATATTTAAGAAAGGTATAGTATTAAATATTTCTAACTTTTGAGTAGCCTTTTCAGAAAAATTATTGTCCTTACTTTTTTAAAAAGTGTGTAACTTTAAGTGTAAATAGGTTACATGAACTTCTTAAAAACAAAAACTACCTGGTCTAATTGGGAATTAGGACTACTAAAATTAGGTGTTGGTACATTTTATTTATTGCTTGGCCTGTACTTTCATGAATATCTCTTAAACTATATCTGGCTATTCCGGATTATGTGTGTCGTTATTATTGTATGGCTGCTGATTATCTGGGCTAAGAAGGAAAAGATACGTTCCTGAAATCCTTATTCGTTAAAATCAAACCATTCTTCTTTTATACCCTCACGTGTGATGTAGATGAAGATGGTTTCCAACCGTTGCCGTGCCCAGGGTGTTTTACGCAGGAATGTCAGACTTGACTTTATGGAAGGATTGGTTTTAAAACAATTTACCGGCACCTGATCATATAAACCTTCCCAGCTGTAATAGGCCAGCAGGTAGCGCAGCATCTTTTCCAACGTGATACCATGCAAAGGATTGTTGATTTGTTTTTCCGGCATAATTTATTTTTACTAACTCTATATGAAAACTAATATAGGCATAAATCTAAAAAAGTTATATTGTGTTCAGAATTAACCAGCTGTTAAAATATGCCTGTTAAACCAATACAGAACATTTCCCAATTATTGATAATAACCACACTGCTCACCTCCTGCAGTTTTAATAAACTGTTTCTGCAGCCTACCAAAATACCTGTCTCTACCACTCAGCTCAGCCTAAAAACAGCCAGTGACTCCACTGTGGTTTCATTTTCAGGTGAGGCACATCAGCCGGTGTTTTTAAAAAACGGGACGGATACCATTACCTTTGATTTCTCCATAGAAAGCGTAAACTACAAAAGCGCCAACGGCAATATCCTGAATGGATGGCTTTTAAAACCCAAGAACACTATTGCCACCACGACCCTGCTCCACCTGCACGGCAACGGAGGCTGTCTGCTCAGTCAATTCAAGGCCATTTCCCCGCTTGTAGATAAAGGGTTTCAGGTATTTATGTTTGACTACAGCGGATTTGGATTCTCTCAGGGAAAATCCACCCGGAAAAATGTACTTACCGATGCGCTTTCCACGCTCGATTATCTGAAAACAAGGCCGGATGTAAGCAACACTACCCTTCTGATTTACGGACAGTCTTTGGGCGGGCATCTGGCTGCAGTGGTAGCGGCTCAACGCCCCAACGATATCAGCGGGCTCATTATAGAAGGTGCTTTTTCTTCGCATAAAGATATAGGCTGGCACATGGTTCCGGTACTGGGGAAAATCTTCGTCAAACAAGGTTACAGCGCTGTTAAATTCATCAAAGATTTCCACAAACCTGTTCTGGTCATACACAGCACGGAAGATGAGATGATTCCATTTTACATGGGTAAAAAGATATTTGACAATGCCAATGCTCCTAAAGAATTTTACGAAGTGAAAAAATGTCATATCTGCGCCCCGCAATTTTATGCAGCTGAAATCGCGGAAAAAATAAAGAAGATGCTTATTGTAAAATGATGGTTATAGAAAAATGAACATTCTGAAAGCATTCTTACTAAAACATGCCGGGCAGATCTTTTACCTGGTTGTTATTGTAGTGCTGTTCAACGTGGCGGATATCTTTTTTCCATTGCAAACGGGCAGAAATTATTCCACCATCATAGAGGCCGAAGACGGCACTGTCCTGTATTCCTTCCTGTCTAATGATGACAAATGGCGGATGTACACCAAACTCAGCGAAATCACTCCCACCTTGCAACGCGCATTTATACAAAAGGAAGACCGCTGGTTTTACCTGCATCCAGGTGTCAACCCGGTAGCGGTATTCAGGGCATTCATTAATAATACCATCAACCATAAACGAACTTCCGGAGCTTCTACCATCACCATGCAGGTAGCGCGCATGCTGGAACCCAAAGAGCGCACCATGACCTCCAAGTTGCTTGAACTTTTCAGGGCTTTACAACTGGAATGGAATTTCAGTAAAAAACAAATTTTACAACTTTATCTGAACCTGGTACCATACGGAGGCAATATTGAAGGAGTTAAATCTGCGGCATTCATTTATTTTGGAAAATCACCAGCTCAACTGAGTCTGGCAGAAGTTACCACCTTAGCTATTATTCCTAACCGTCCCAACAGCTTGCAGTTAGGCCGCAACAATGACTATATCAAAAGTGAACGGAACCGCTGGCTAAAGAAGTTCCTTCAAAAAAACGCATTCTCTAAAGAAAGCATTGAGGATGCGCTGGAAGAACCGTTAAACGCATACCGACGGACGCCACCTAAAAATGCACCGCATTTCTGTATCCGGCTAAAAAAAATGTACCCGACCCAACCTATCATCGAATCACATCTGAACTATACGATGCAACTGGATATAGAAGAAATGGTGCACAACTATTCCAAAGTCCTGCAATTCAAAGATATTAAAAACGCGGCGGTCATCGTACTTGACAACCGGACTCACAGGGTGGTTTCTTATGTCGGTTCACCCGATTTTTATAGTACTTCAACACAGGGGCAGGTGGATGGCGTGAAGGCGGTACGCTCACCTGGCAGCACCTTAAAACCATTGATTTATGGTCTTGCATTTGAGAAAGGCATCTACACCCCGCGCACCATGATTGCCGATGTACCTGTCAATTTTGACGGTTATACACCTGAAAATTATGATGAAAGTTTTCATGGCAACATTGCATTATCCGATGCGCTGGCACAATCGCTGAATATTCCGGCGGTAAAAATTCTACATGCTATTACGTTAAAAACATTGCTGGAAAACTTAGAAAAACTCCACTTCTCACAGATAGAAAAAGACAAGGAAAAGCTGGGGTTGTCCGTCGCGCTGGGCGGTTGTGGTGTACGCCTGGAAGAGCTGGCAGGCATGTATTCCGTATTTGCCAATAACGGCACTTACTTTCCGCCTGTTTTTACTAAATATACTACTACCAATGAAGGTACAGAAATACTATCTCCGGAAGCCAACTATATGGTGGCTCAGATCCTGACGATGCTGCGCAGAACAGACCTGCCCAACGGCGCGGAAAATGTACTGAACATCCCGAAAATCGCCTGGAAAACCGGTACTTCTTACGGGCGACGTGATGCCTGGAGCATCGGATTTAACAACCAGTTTACGGTGGGAGTCTGGACAGGCAACTTCGATGGTAAAGGCGTGCCGGAATTGTCCGGCGCGGATATTGCGACACCCCTGTTGCTGCAGATTTTCAATACCATCACACAAAACGGAGCAAAAGACTGGTTTAAAAGACCCAAGGATTTACAATACAGGTGGGTGTGCTCAGAAAGCGGCGATATACCTAATGATTTTTGCACGAATAAAATACAGGCCTATTATATTCCGGGTGTGAGCAGTAATAAAAAATGCTACCATCTGAAAAAAGTTTGGGTAAATATGGACAGCACCGTATCCTATTGCAGTTCCTGTTTACCGGAGGCAGGATATATGGAAAAATGGTACCCGAATTACGCACCGGACTTGCTGCATTATTTTGAAGCCATGCACCTCCCCTATGTTAGGATACCTGCACATCAGCCCGACTGCAAAAAAGTATTTGAGAGCAATCAGCCAGACATCATGCAGCCCGTAAATGGAAGCGTGTATTACATACAGGCCGACAAAAAACAGGAACTGATGCTGACAGCACAGGCCGCTAATGATGTGTCAACGATTTCCTGGTATATCAATGACGCTTTTGTACAAACCATTGATAAAAACAAACCGGTATTTGTCACTCCAAATTTCGGAAAATTAAAAATCTCCTGTACGGACGACAAAGGCAGGAATACAGATAGCTGGGTGGTGGTAAAGGAGATGTAATTTGGATTTCAGTCAAAATATATTACAGTATTTAAATATGATTTTGTAGATTAGTGTTTAAAAAATAATTTATGGTCATCCTTATAATATTTAATATAATTTTATTTGTTTTATTAATTATACTAATTGTATTTCAATTTAAAGCAATAAGTGATATTCTAAAGAGTGAATTTAGAGATCCAACTACTAAAATCATGTGGCTTTTAGCGGTGATTTTTGGAAGCATTGTAGGTGTCGTATTTTACAATAAATATGGAAAGAAGCAAAAAATTAATTATGAATCTGAATTAAATTTGAATGCTGATAATAATTATGCAAAGAATCAAAATGCGTTCAATTTAAACTCGATTAAAAACACTCCAAATATTTTATGCCCAAATTGTAATAATAATATAACTGAAAACGATATATTTTGTAATAGATGTGGTACTAATGTACAATCGTATATAAAACTATCTTTATTGGCAAATTGCCCATCTTGCAGAAATCATATCAATTCAAACGATATATTCTGTTCAAATTGTGGTTTTAATATTAAAGAACATAAGTTATCAATGCAAAATACTTCTTTAGAAAACAAAATATCAAATAATAATTCTTGTCTTAAATGTGGAAATAAACATTCTCCCGGTGACAAATTTTGTGAAAACTGCGGAAATAAATTAATATAAATTATTATAAATGTTTGGATTACATGGTCCCGAGTTATGGTTTTTATTTGCTACATCAGCAATTCTCCTTACAATTTTATATATTATAAAAAATAACTCTAAAAAAGACCGACTAAATAGCGACAATACAAATAAAATAAAAAACTATAACAAACAACTAAGATGTCCTGCTTGTCAAAACAATCTTTTGGCTGATGTAATATATTGCACAAATTGTGGAATAAATATCAAGGATCATATGAATAAACAAGAATCTATAAGCTGTGCAAATTGTGGTCAATATATTTCAAAAGAAGACAAATTTTGCACCCAATGTGGTATTAATTTATAAACGAATAAATGAATATTATCTATGTTTTGTAATAACTGCGGTACTGAATTCGAAGTAACCAAAATAGATAACGGAAAAAACAGATTTTGCCGAAGCTGTGGAAGTTTATTATATAAAAACCAAAACGGTCAGCTAATCGACTCAGAGGGAAAGCCATTCATAAATGCTGCAATTGATAAAGATGTAAAAAAATTATCCATAGATGAAGAACATCAGAAACTTTTAGAACAAGAACGTCTTATCAAAGAGCGTCAAAACCAACTATTAAATCAAAAAAGAGAACAAGAGCTGAGGGAACAAAAAGAAAAAGAACGAATTGAACAGGAACTATTGCAAAAAGAAAGGCAGGAACAGTTAATAAAAGACCAACAAGAGCGAGAAAGACAGGAAGCTGAACGAAAAGAAAAGGAACGGCTGCTGCAACTTCATCGGGAGCAGGAAGAGAAAGAACGTTTGCTGCGCGAAAAGATAGAAAAAGAAGTCCGCGAGAAGATTCAACGGGAACAGGCTGAAAAGGAACGACTGGAACGCGAACTGAAAGAGAAACTGGAACGCGAAAGAATAGAACGGGAATTACGCGATGCGGAAGAAAAACAGAAAGCGGCACAATTACTATTGGAGAAAGAGGCTGACGAAAGAAGACAGGCAGAGCAAATAGAACAAGAAAAAGCTGCTGCTGCCCTTCAGTCCTCCGGTGGCACATTACGAAAATTTCTTTTGTTCGTACTATTGCCACTTCTATTGGCTGGCATACTGGCCGGCGCAACCTATTTCCTGTTTCCACAACAAATTAAAGCTGCTTTAGGCATTAATACTCCGGAAGCAAGAACTACCAAAGTTGTCAGTACCCCTGAAAATGTTACCACAGACAATGTCGCAATAATCGAGCAACTCAAAATTGCGCTAACAGGGAAAGAGGTATTATCCTGGGGGCTCATAAAAGCCGATGAAATAAAGGAGCTTACTATCCAATCCCAGCAGGCTGGAAACGGCAGTCCATCTTATGTCGTTGAACTAAACCTGGACGACAATGCCGGCACAAAAGCCGCCGCCGAACTGGATGTTTCCTATATGAACAACATCATAGACAAAACTACAACAAACAAAATCAGTTATAAAAACACCGCACCGGTCAATGCCTGGTTCAGTTTCGCTCCTTTAAAAAATTGTACTATTTTAGTCAATACCAACGGCAATCCGATTAAGTTAAAAGGCTGCCAAAACTGCCCATCAGTTTCATTGAACACCAGTGCAGAACAACCGGAAAAATTGATAAACCATCCTGAAACCATTTTTATTCAATCCGGCAGTGCAACTGAAGCTGAGGTAGATTTCACCTATGTACCAATTAAATAAAATATTGAGTTTAATACAATCGATAAAAATATTTTGAACCAGACTAAAAACAAAAATATAGCAAAATGAAAAGAAGCGTAGGATGGCAAAATACGTAGCTGAGCGCGGGTATGAAGCGCAGAACGATTATTTTGCCTTGAAATGCTTTGCATTCATGAACACAATAAAAAAACAAACTATTGAATTGAATAATTTTTTGTTTCTTTTTGTATCAAGACAAAAAGAAAATAGTTGAATTTACAAGTCAGACGATTATAAAACATATAAAAGTAACTACATGAAAAAAACACTTTCTTTTCTACTTACAATTTTAATATTAAATGTTTTAGCGCAAAAAGGCGTAGTCATTCCCACTACACCGGTTACACCGCCAAAAAACCAATCATCCCAAAAACCTTTACCGTTAATTCCAAAACCCAAACCCGCACCTGCAGGATCAGAAATTTGGAAAGTGGATGCCACAACTACATCCTGTAGCTTAGGACAATGTATGCTCGTAAAAAAAGCCGGTCAAAGGGAATTTGAAATATTTGAAGATGTCATTGAAGGATTTGAATTTACAGAAGGAAACACCTACACCCTTCAGGTCAGACAAACACTGAAACAGCCACCTATACAGGCAAATGAATCCATTTACAAATATGAGCTGGTGAAAGTAATCACATCATCCGACAGCAAATACAGCAATATAAGTGTACCGGCTCCAATTACCAGCACGGGTGCAATCGTTCAAATCGATCTGGATTATGGCACCATCGCCTGTGAGTCCGGTTCGGAGAAACAATGTTTTTTACTGAAAGAAAAAGGGAGAAAGGAATACGAGATTTTCAATGGATGTATCTACGGGTTTACCTACGAAGCCGGAAACCGGTATATATTGCAGGCACGTAAAAACGGAGAGGATTATGATTTTATCAAAGTCATTAAAAAGGAATTTGTCGAATACAATCCGACAAAAATATCCTGTGTAAACCAAAGAAACCAGTCATCATCTGCAACGAATACGTCCGGAACATCAACGGCAAAAGACATTCCGGCTACCAATATACCAACATCATCTGCCTTGGATAAGAAGTGGTACCTGCGAAAGATGAAAGAATCTGAAGGCAGCGGACAGGCGCTGACAACCGATGACAATGTAATGTGGATAGAAATCAGCACTTTCAACGACAAACTGAAAGGATTTGGTTCCTGCAACAATTTTGAGGCGGTGGTACGCACTGACCTGGTCACCTCTTTTCAAATCAGCAAACTGACTTCAGGCTATGTGAACTGCGGATATAAAAAGATTGAAGATTTATTTTACAGCGTCTTACAGCAAGCCGACCGTTTTGAAATCAGAAACGGCAACCTGATTCTTTCCAAACAATGGAAATACCTTATGGAACTCACGTCCAATCCGAATCAGAAGGAAGAGACCAATACCTCTACTAATTATCAGCCTGTTGCACTCAATTCGAATACGGTTCAGCCTGCATCCGTTCAACCCGTTGCACCAGTAACTTCAAACAACACCTCTCCTGTCAATGTATCTGCGGCTTCAATCACTAACAACAAAGAAGTAGATGAACTGCAGAAACAGTTGGAAGAACTGAAAAAACAACTGGAAGCGAAAAAGCAAAATGATGCTGCAGAAGCACAGAAAAAACTGGAGCAGGAGAAGTTGCTGCAGCAACAGCAAGAGGCAGAATTGGCGAAACAACAGTTAGCTGAAAAACAAAAGCAAGAGGAAGAGGCACAAAAACAGAAACTCGAACAGGAAAAGCTACTCAAGCAGAAAGAAATTGAAGAACTGAAAAGACAGATAGCTGAAAAAGAAAAGGAAGTATCTACTACTCCATCAAATCCTACTACTTCTTCATCTAAGCAAAATCAAAATTCTACTGTTAAAAATCCTAATACAGAAAATATCACAACAAATACGACCAATTCACCATCAAAACCACAAATGGAAACATTAAGTGAGAGTTATCAGATAACAACTTTCACTGTTAATACTAGTAATAATATCCCTGATCCGGAATACCCGTTAAGACCTTACTATCTGGACGGCAAAAAATTAATACAATTTGAAAGATCTGAATCCTCAGTAGATATGAAAGTAAAAGGAGCAGGATATGGTGGGCACGACAGATTTCTGACTGCATTTGACCCAGAATCACGCATACAATTTAAAGAAGGGAACCTGCCTCGTATGTTCATCTCTACCGAAAGTAAGTCTATAGACCCATACGATGTAATTTCATTATGTAAGGCGATAACCCAGAAAGACAGAAGGAGATTTAAAATTGGCAGCAGCAAAATGTTTGGTGGCGCAAGAGATATAAGAGATAATATAATTTCATTAGAGTTTAAAAAAATACACGATACACTCTATGAGATAATTATATTGGGTAAACTGGAGGTTGGTGAATATGGTTTTCTTCCTATTCTGGAAGGAGACAGTAATTTTATGACTTCGAAAAGTGTAAAAATAAATTGCTTTGGCATTGCACCTTAATATATTAAAAGATAGTACTTATAATATCAATATCACTCATTACAACCCGGTGAATATGCCATAAACATCAGTATTACTTGCTGCAAAACAATCAATTTATTTGGAGTTGATGAGTAAAACACCATTTTTTTCTTTGGGTTAATACTTTTTTAAGATGTAGTGGTTAACTTTAAACTAAATAATTTCAACTATGAAAACATTATTTAGTATCTGCCTGATTATCGGTATAACCATTTTTGCAAAACTCACCCACGCAGAATCTTTCAATCCCAACCCGGTGACCTGGATAGTGGATGCAGAAACGGCTGCCTGTGACAATTCGGACAACCAGTGCCTGCTGGTCAAACAAGCAGGCAGAAAGGAGTTTGAAATTTTCAATGAATCCATCGAAGGGTTTGACTATCAGCCCGGGTTTATCTACACTATCTCTGTCAGACAGCAACTGAAAGACCCGCCCATAGCGGTTGGTGAATCACTGTTCAAATATGTTTTGGTAAAAATCAATTCGAAAAAAGCAGTAACCAAACCGGTCAGCAACTCACCAAAAATCATACAGCCAACCTCCATCACCACCTCCTCCCCTTTGGATAAAAGATGGTATCTGCGTAAAATAAAGGACGAGGATGGCAGCAGCCTTGTCACAGATGATAATGTTGTATGGATAGAAATCAATACCTTCAACGATAAGATTAAAGGCATTGGCGCCTGCAATCCGTTTGAAGGCGTGGTGCGCACCAATACGACCAATGGCTTTGAAGCCAGCAAACTGACAGCAGGACTAAGCAGTTGCAGCAACAAAAAGCTGGAAACCCTGTTCTTGGATGCATTACAACAGGCAGACCATTACGAAATCAGAAGCGGTGTACTCATTTTGTCCAGTCAGGGAAAATACCTCATGGAGTTTGCATCTGATCCGGGTCAAAAAGAAGTAACGAATGCCTCCTCCAATTACAAACCATCATCCGTTACTTCCAAAGAATCAGAACTAACGGTTACCAAAACCACCAACTCCTCTTCTTCTACAACAAGCAATGAAGTGGATGAATTGCAGAAACAGTTGGAAGAACTGCAAAAACAACTTGCCGCAAAAAAACAAAAAGAAGCGGATGAACAGAGGCTGAAAGAAGAAATGCAGAAACAGGAGGAAGCACAGAAATCAAAAGTGGAACAGGAAAAACTGAAGAAGTTAAAGGAAATAGAAGAATTGAAGAGACAGCTGGCGGAAAAGGAAAAAGAAGCAAACAGCGAAAGTCCTTCCAAATCAATTTCAAAATCCAATACCACATCCGGAAAGCCGGCCGTTTCAGCCACTATTCCGCAACCTGATGAATATAACATCCCTTATTATCTGGAAAATAATTCATTACGGGAAATGGAAAGAGCTTCCGTAAATCTGAAATTGGAGAAAAACAACCATATTACATTTGAAGCGAAAAACATGGAATCTCCTTGTCAGCTGAAAGAAAAGAACCTGCCCAAGATTATTATTAAGCTAAAAAATCCTGACGCAGCCGCGGAATTATTTACATTGCTGACAGTAGAAACTACCAAGAACTCCAGAATCATCCCGACCGGAAAAATAATTGGAGGAAAGACCAAAGATGTCAGCAAATCCATAATAGACATGGAGTTCAAAAAAATCAAAGGGGATATCTATGAAATCTTATTGCCCGCGGATTTGCCTATCGGTGAATATGCATTTCTTCCTCTCAAAGAATCCAACAATCTGAACATATCCGATCCGATAGCATTTGAGGTTACTTTTTTTGGAATAGAAGAAAATAAATCGACTGCAACCAATACAAGCTACGACAATACAGTAAAAAGCTCCTCTGCCACTGTCAGTTCCGTTTCTAAACAAAAGACATATGTTCCGCTTGATGATGCAGATATACCCAAACCTGATGCCTATAACATTCCCTATTATATCAAAGGCGATAAACTGGCTGATATGGAAAGAGCCGCCACCAGTCTTGATATAGACAAGAATGGTTATATCACGTTTGTAACCAGCAAAATGGAATCCCCTTGTCAGTTAAAGGAAAAAAATCTCCCTCAAATGGTCATTAGAATTAAAGGGAACGAAAATCCATCCGAGTTATTTACGTTACTGAGTATTGAGTCCACTAAATCGACCAGAATTATACCGACGGGCAAAAAATTAGGCGGAACACCTAAAAATATCAGCAATTCTATCATAAAAATTGATTTCAGAAAGATAAAAAATGAGCTCTACGAAATCATCCTTCCGCCCAATTTACCGGTCGGTGAATACGCATTCTTACCAACCAATGAATCGAATAATCTTAACTTATCCAATCCGGTATCATTTGAGGTTTCCTTTTTCGGAGTGGAAGGAAAGTAAAAGTTGAATCTTTTTCGTGAAATTCATCTTAAAATGAATTGAGTATAGTGAGATTGCCTTTTTCAAGGCAATCTCACAACTCATTCTTTATGAGATTACCGTTTTCACGGTAATGACATTTTTCCTTTTATACTTTACTATTTCATTTAGCAAGAGGTCATTGAACTAACCAGTAAAAATAAATAACCCCTGCAAAGCAGGGGTTATTTATTGATAAAAGAAGGCAGATATAATTAGTTTTTCACAAACTCTTCACTATGTGTTTTCCCGTTGGAATCCGCATATTTAATCATATATGTACCCTTTGATAAATTAGAAAAATCGAGCAATAATGAATTCAGTCCTTTCTTCAAAAGCGCAGGTTGTTCGGACATTATACTACCTAACACATCATACACTAAAATTGTAGTAGAATATGTTCCGGTAGATTGAATATCTACATTCAGATTGCCGGTAGTAGGATTCGGATAGATATTTACAAATCCGTTTATTACGACATCCGCCAGATTGATATCAATAATCTTACTGTATGAAATTTTGCCATCGATATCAATAATTTTCAACCGGTAGTAATTAAATCCAACTACGGGATTATTGTCTGTAAAATCGTAAGTAATGGCCCTGTTAGAATTTCCTGCAGCCGGTTTGGATCCAATCATAACCCATGAAACGGCATTTGTACTCTTCTCGACTTCAAAACGGAGTGTATTCTGTTCAGATGCTGTAACCCACTGCAATTGATTTACCCTTCCCTGATTCCATCCTGTAAATGAAATCAGTTCTACAGGTAATGGCGCAAACGGAAACTGATTCGGATGCAGATAAAAAGTGGAGAACGTACTCACATCAAATTCTACGGAATAGTCAGGCCCCGTGGTAATATTTGGATATTTCTTAACAACCGGGAATATGAGAACAGCTGAGTTATTAGTTGCAGGGAAAACAGGAGGATTAGTAAATGTTCCCGCAGTACCTCCGGAAAATTTAGTAATCACTAAATCCGAAGTTGGATTTGAGAACTGATAATCTGTTCCGATGGCAGCTGTTTGAAGCGCATTAACCTCCGCAGCTTTAAAATAGAGTACCACATGGGATTTGGTATTATTCAACGGTTTTACCGACCATCTTCTTGGCAGATAAGGCTGATAATCGCCAAATGAAGTATAAACAGTAGGGACAGTCGAAGCCGTATAAGCCATCATACCCACGCAAACTTCAGTAGTGTCTAACTTGGCAGGTGTGGTTGCCGGATCATCTACTATAGTTGCGATAATATGTCCACTGCTGTTATAAAATGATTTAGTGGAACCATCTGAAATAACACAATAATCACAACTGGAGGTAGTCGCAATCGTGGTAGTTCCTGCTGATGGTGCAGTGATGGATACGGAACCCATATTGAGGCTATCACAATTTCCTTTTGATACCAACAAATTATATACGCTGGTGGCTCCGGAAGTCAGACCAGTTACCGTTAAAGGGTTGGAAGAAGATAAACTTGGAGAACCGGTACCTGAAACTAACTTCCAGGCAATGGACGCACCGGAAGTTATCGAACTGGCTGTCAGCACAGCAGACGGGTCACACGCGTATAATTTAGTCAATGCAGGAGTAGCGGTAGGTGCATCATCTGCTGTAATCGTAATATCCGGTGACACCACTTTACAACCACTTCCTCCTTCAGTTACCTGAACTGTGTAGGTATAAGTACCTGCAGAAGAAGGTGTCACGGTTATAGGGTTAGATGTTGAACCGCCCGGAGACCATAAATAGGTAAATGATCCGTTACCCGCCCCGCCGCCGGAACCGGCATTAGCTGTTAACGTTGTACTGCCGGGCCTACAAATAGTAGGGTCCGAATTGGTAACCGATACACTCGGAATGGCATTCACACTAATACTGATTGTTGTATCCCTGCCATCTGTATTAGGTGTACATGCATTTTTAGGAACAACCTTTACGGTACCGGTGGTAGCAGTTGGCCAGGTTACATATATAGTATCTGTTGAGCCACCCGGAACTACTGTTCCACCTGTTACAGTCCATGTATAAGTGGTAGCTCCTGAAACTGCGGTATAATATTTTATAGTGCTGTTCTGACAAACCGTTCCGGAAGGAACAGCCGTAATAACAGGTTGTGCCAACTTAGGATAAATTCGGAATGTGCGGTATATAGGTATTGACCATCCGCAGCACAATTCGTTCAACTCCAGACGAATCTGGTATAATTCGCCCAATTCCCATCCGCCGCTCGGAGCGGTAACAGTACCGGGAGCTGAGGAAGTAGAAGTATATACATTATTAAACGGATCACTGACTTTAGAAATTTCCCAACTCCAGTCCGTAATATTGGCAATCTGCCCAGCTGTTAAACTGGTACCTAAGCTAATAGATGCTGTCGGACAAATCATATTCGGAGAAATGGCATTCATAACAGACGTAACCGGATCTACCAAACGGGTATCATAAATACTAATAAAGTTAGATAAGGTAGTGGAGCCTAATGATAAATTTTTCACCCCGGTTGTCGTATAATAAATGGAAGGTGCCGAACTTCCTGCTCCAGAAAGTGCATAGCTGGTCGAAGCAGAATCTTTGTTTAATACAAAACCGGGATTAGACGAAATATTTGTCCATGCAGAACCGGAAGTTTTAGTTAAATCTATCTGTGATTTGGTGCATCCTCTTTTCCAGTCAACAGTCACCGTTCCGTCTGTAGGAACCGCGGATGCAGATATTCCGCTTCCTGTTACGCTGGCGCCATTCACTGTTTGCAGTCTTGCACTGATACCGGTTGCTCCATTGCTTCCATTTCCGCCTACACCGCCGTTACCACCACTACCGCCCCATGCACCTTTACCACCATCACACCAACCGGAGTTATCACCGGGCGCACCGCCGCCGGTACCATTCGTTGCCGACTGCCCGTTCGTTCCTGTACCCCCGCTTCCTGCAGCCCCCGGTGAACCATAGCAGTCTGTTACGACGCCACTGCCGCCATACACATAGATATCAAAAGAACTTCCGCCTCCATATCCTTTTAAGCCACCTAATCCGCCGTTTCCGCCATCGCCTCCACGTCCACCGGTTCCAAAATTTGGACCACAGGTACAGGTACAGCAGGTACCGCTGGCGCCTTCGCCGCCACGGCCACCACCGCCGCCGCCTTTGCCGTCTGTTCCATCGTTACCGTCAACCGGAGTATAGAAAACACCTAATCCTGTTGAATTCGCTGCTGCTGGTGCTCCAGGAGTACCAGGAGCCCCAGGTTGTCCGTTTCCACCCGTATTATTATTGGTACAGCCATTTGCATCACAACCATACCAGTTACAACCACTGGCACAACATCTTGCACCACCTGCTCCGCCTGCCCCATAGCCACCGCCATAGCCGGCAGCGTTATCGCCTGCATCACCATTCGTTCCGCAGGAACTGCAACCATATGCATATCCATTGGCATTCCTTCCGCCTAATCCACCGGCACCGCCACCTCCGGCACCGCTCCATGCAGATTGGGTGTATCCGGCACTTGCAGCACCTGTTGATATGGCACAACGGCTAATCAGAAAACCTGTTCGTCCGTTGGAATAGATTCCATATATGGAACGTCCTCTAAACGCCGTTGTTCCCGTTGCGCCTCCGGTTAATACGTTAATCGTTAAATCTCTAAGCGATATATTATTACCGTTCAAAATAATACCGGTATAATGTCCTTCACCAGCGTTGGCTACCAGAGACGGTGTTATATTAAAAATAGTAGCCGTATTTGTACTCTTTATCCAGGTAGAAGTATTATACCCGCCATCAATGACCACTCCACCGGGAATGGAGATAGTTGTGTTATTAAAGGTATATGTACCTGAACCCATTAAAATATGGTTTCTTGTTGAGTTCCTCGAAAAAATAGCAAAAGCGGAGTCCAAAGTGGCAGGACAGGCTTTTGAACCTAAATTACCGGCACCGCCGGTTGTGACATAAATAAAATTACAATCCCCCACCGAAGTTCCGTTTGGAGGAAAAGTAATGGTAAAATTCTGTGTTCCGCTCAGACAGGTAATATAACTTGCATCCCGGACCTGAAAAGTATGGTTGGAACTATTCGCCAACCCGGTAAACTGATTGGAAGACTGCCAGGCACCGGCATCCATTTTATATTCATAATTTCCAGAAGCGCCGCCGGAAGCGTTAATGGTCACGATAGCAGAGGTATAGGTAGAGCCGGAACACACATACCCTATTGAATAGGTAAAAGTAATGGCGTTCGGATCTGTTATAACAGAACTACCTGCAATGGTACAACTGTTTCCATCCGTAACTGTCAGGTTATAAGTCTTTGCAGCTAAGCTTGAAATATTTCCACTGGTGGATGTAAATCCAGCAGGAGTAGATGTCCAGGAATAACCATACGTGCCATATCCGCCGCTTGGTGTTGCGTTAATAGCGCCTGTGCTGCTTCCGTTGCAATTTGTTCCAAATCCATCATAACTGGAGGGTGCTAATGTCAAACTCAAAGCAGGTGGCGAAGTAAGGACAACAGTATCCACTTTTCCGCAACCGCTCGCATCCGTCATTGAAATGTAATACGTTCCGGCTGCCAGGGTGCCAATAATTGAATCCCGGACAGCACCTGAATTGATAGTACGGCTCCTGCCTGTAGACCAGGTATAAATAACCGGATATGCAGTGGTAGAGGCGGCCACCGTTATTGAACCATTGCTGCCTCCATTACAACTCACCTGATAGCCGTTATAATTGCTTTTGGTGACGGTAGTGGAAAAAGGCGCCGTCAAAAACACCCTTACATCAACGGTATCACTGTAACACCCTGTTGTATTATTATAGGTCATTACTTTATATAATCCGGGAGTAGTAACGTTATAAACAGCACCTGTTCCAAGCAAAGTGGTTCCTAAGGAATCAAAATATTTTACGGTTGTATCATTTCTGACTATAGTACTGACTAATTGCCCCGTACCACAGAATGAAATGGTAAAATCCACACTCGACCCGTTCACCCTGGGGGTATCGGGTTTGGGGTTCACTATTACAGTCGATGTTACCGTAGAAGTACATGAATTGGCCGTTGCCGTAACTGTAAACACGGTTGTTTGCTGGGCTCCCCCCTGAATGGGGTTGGTATTGGTCAACGTACCGGTAATTGGGTCCGCTGTTCCCGGTGTTGTAATTCCGGTTGGACCGCTTGAATTAGTTCTGACCCATGAAAATGTGGTTCCGGCTACGCTGTTAGGGTTGGTAATGTCAATGGCTGTAATTGGAAAGCCGGAACAAATACTTTGCGTACTTCTGTCTACAGCGACAGTTGGCCTTGGTTTAACAGTAAGAACCGCAACCGGGCTGTAATTGGTACCTGCACATGTGACATTATTATTCGTAAATGAAGGTGTAACAGCTATGGTACCTGCAACGGATACATTAGCAGAATCCCGACCGTTAAAAGAAGCTATGTTGCCACTTCCGGAAGCCGCCAGGCCTATTGCGGTATTGGTATTGGTCCAGGCATAGGATATAGTTCCGCCGGTGAACGCCGGGTTTGTTGAAAAGGAAAGGGCTGTAAATGCATCTCCCGGGCAAACGCTTTGGTTACCTATGGCTGCCATTTTAGCAACAGGGTTAACAGTATCAGTAAAAGTTTGGGCGGTACCGGTACAGGTACCGTATCCGGTGCTTTGAACCCCGGAACGCGGCGTAATAGTATATACAACTGTTGCAGGTGCTGTACCTGTTGTATTGGTGAGTGTTTGATTTAATAATGAAGTGGCAAAGGTACAAGAGTCTGCCGTACCGCCGGCGGCAGGTGCATTATTCACTACTGTCCAATGGAAACTGGAGTTAACGGAAGCCGTCAGTGCTTTACCGATTGCACTACCGCTGCAAGTGGTTTTAGTAGCAGTACTGGTCATGGTAGGCTTATCAAAATAATAAAACCATGGAATGATACTGGTACAAGCCGTATAACCCGTATTGGTATTAATCTGATCATACAACCAAAGAGCCGGATACCATGCACCATTTGTGAGCGCAGCATGCGTACTACACAACACCGGGTTGGTGGATGCAGCGTTTGCAGCAATGGTTGCAAAAGGGTATTGTGCTTCCACATATACGGTGGCAGTAAGTGCCGTATTTAATGGCCCCACTAAAAAATAATTTCCATATTGCCTCCAGCTGTTGCCCGCACTTAATACTATTCTCAAACGCACATTAAGGGTGGTACTTGTAGCAGTAGCGCCATTATAGTATTGTAACGTTGTAGAACCACCACTAATTGTAAGAGTAGTACCACCGCTTATAGAAGGTGTAAAATTAAAATTATTCGGTGGTGTGCCACAACCGGTTCCGGTAGTATTGATACTAAATCCCCCGTTATTATTATTGGTAAAACCCCAGTATAAGCAACGGGTAGCATAGTTCGCATAATTACCATTGGCAGCGGGGATATTTATAACTAATCCACCTGAATTCATAGCTGCAGCTCTTGCCGGTGCAGTAGGAGTTGGACCAATGTCTGTTGTTACACCATTGGAACCACATGGCGGAAGAGACGCAGTTCCGGAATATGTAAGGGTAAGCGGAGCAGTAGGCGTAATTTGTGTCTGGGCTTCCAGATTATTGGCCCACCCAAACATAAGCACTAATAAAGTCATCTGACAAATCATCTTCCGTCTGCTCAGCATAAGGCCGGATACTGTTGATTTGCATAAATGAAAAGGTTTGTAGAATATATTCATATTCGAACATTTATTAAGGGGACAAAATACTTTTCTCATCAGATGTTGTTGCGTTTAAAAAACCAGATTGCAACGAGCATTTTCTTAGGGAAATAGTATCTCTTTCCATAATAATGTGAAAAGAATAAATACCTTGATTGTAACATCTTATTCCCATAGAGTACGATTCAGGTTGCGTGTAATTAATTTTAGATATAAATCGGCATCTAAATTTAACTATTTTAAATTAAAAAAGAAAGTTAAAATAATGAGAATGGATAATTATGCTGACGTTGGAAATATTTATTGACTTATATCAACATATAGATTTGAATATATTATAAAACATTAGAAACTATGATATTGGCGTTAATTTGAAAATTTCAAAAATTTGCCTATAAAAACACCACTACTCGTCTGAATCCTTAAGAAATAAATCGCATTCGGCAAATCCACAACGTTAAACATGTACAAATCTTTGAAAGAATTGGCAATGCCTGTAATATGCAGGGTATTCCCTTTTACATCAAAACATTCCACTGACAAAATTTTTTCATTTTGCGGCAATACAAAAGCCATAAATTCTGTGGAAGGATTGGGATATATTTTCAACGTTTGGAAAGGTAGTTCCGTATTCTTTACGCCTGAAATAACAAAAGCTGTATCCATTAAGCCGTCAAAACTTAATTCATCCAGATACAGAACGGCATTACCGTTTCCACTAACAGATCTGTTGGTAAAATAGAACCCCATATTGGCGCTATCCGGCAGCGTATTGTCATCAAAGGTATATGCAATCGAATCATAGAACGGACGGTATTCCGTTGATTCATTTACAATATTTAATGTTCCGCTGCCTATCTGCTGGCCGTTCTTATACATAGCTACATAAATAACGGCGGTATCCGTTGTATTTATATCTGGAAATAACTTGTAATATCCGTATAATCCTTTAAACCTGTGTGCAACCGGAAATGCCGGTTTAATTATAGGGTCGGTGGCATTGGCCAACAGTATCCGTGCAAATGGCAATCGGGCATTATCTTTTATTTTGACAGCATATTGTCCGTCTCTTGCATCGGTGGTTTTCAAAACCTGCCCTGAAACATTATAATAAACAGGGCTTTCCATATCAGTGGTAACCCAGGTTGTCGGGTACTCAACGGACTTAACACTCCAATCTTCAAATCCGCCGTTGGGTATAGTTTGATTGGTGCCGGTATAAGAGAGATTATCAAATTCTAAGACATTTTCAGGAGCTACTTCCCCTGTATTGTTGAATAATATATGCAAGTCATTGGACAGAAAGCCCAGAATAATAGTATCCGGAACGGAAGCGTCGGGGTACCTGAACGGAAATGCCAATCGAACAAATTCCCCATTGGTCGTATACGGACCCGTGCTGTCTATGGGTATCGTAAATAAGTAGGGAGGAGTAGGTAAGGTAGGTGTCAGATAAACGCCGTCTTTTTTCAAAACATATCCCCAGCTGGCAGGATGCCCTTGCCTCAGATTATACCTGAAATATCCCACCAGGCTATCAGGTCGTGCATTCAGCGTAGTTCCCCCATACAGGCCGCCTTCGGGCTCCTGCAGGATGCCTAACATCAGGATACTGAATCCGTCTTTTGTGTTATCGCCGGTAAGCACTATTGATACCGAACCATCATAGGAAACACCTCTGTGAACCGGATGATTGAAAAAAGAATTATTGGTCATCCATCCGCCTGTCAGGATAGTATCCGACAGGGTACTCCAGTCTTCAAAACTAAAATTCGGAATTGGGTTGTCGCCAATATAAAACTGTCTTATGCCACCGCTGGTATCACCGCCATTAAAACTAATATGCAGACGATAATAATAGATACCCGGACTTAAAACCGGCGTTAAAACATAAACGCTTCTGAATAAATTTCCATCAATAGAATCCGGAATGGCATCGATACTGTTTCCCATTGCCGTTGTGGTTCCGTATTCAAAATACGGATGTACCATATTCCCCTTAGGATTTATCCAACCTGTTAATTTAACTGTATTGTCGGGATAGACAACAATATCCCCTGTGGTCACATTTCCGGTAACGACATCGGGTACACCTATCCTGAACTGCAATATAAGCCCTGCAGAATCTCCGCCGCTGTTGAATGCCCGGATCCGGTAGTAATAAAGCCCTACATTCAGAATCGGAGTTGTAGCAAAAACAAACTGGTCTTCGGTTCCAAATAAGGAATCCGGGGTAACGGCGATACTGTTTCCCAGATTCTCTGAGTCACCGTATTCAAAGACAACATGCGTTCCATAACCGATTGGATTGACCACACCTTGCAGTTTTGCGGAATTGTTGGCATTTACAATGGCGTTTGCTGTGAATACTTCGGGAATATTTGTCTTGAATATCATTATATTGCCCGACGAATCTCCATATTTGTTTATACCCCTGAGCCTGCAATAGTAAGTTCCCGGAAGTAATGGAGGCGTCACGGCTGATACAGACACAGAATTATTGCCATAAATGGTATCGGGAATAACCGCAATGCTATTACCCATAGCGGGAGTTGTTCCGTATTCAAAGAACACATGGGCAGCGTTTCCGTTTGGATTTACATGACCAAAGAGCCTCACACTCTTGTCCGGATTTTTCTGGATGCTGTCTGTCCTGACTGTTGCCCCTAACGGAATGCTGTCCTGATACAGGATAAATTTTCCGGTTTCACCACCAAACCCGCCTGAATAGGTTTTAAAAAAATCCACGGATTTCAAATCCCTTACAGCGTCATTGATATCATCCGGCAGAAAGAAATCCAGCCAGGTTGTTCCCCCATCTGTAGTCTTCTTTATCACCCCTAAATTTCCGACTGCAAACCCTGTATCAGCATTCATAAATCCTATCCCGTTCAGCATTTGTCCGCCGACACTGTCTTTCATAACAGACCAGTTATTTCCGCCGTTTGTAGTTTTAAGTATAGTCTGGACATTGCTGTCTCTCTCGCTCCCACCAATGATAAAGCCGGTCGTGCTGCCGGTAAAATAAATTCTGGTAAAATTTCTGGTGCCTGCATTCCCGCTGATTGTAATCCTGTTCCAGGTATTACCGGAATTCGTTGTTTTTAATACTGTCCCTTGTGCACCAACACAGAAACCTATTGTAGGAGTAATAAAATAAACAGAGTTCAGCCACTGCCCCGGAATATCCCTGATGATAGTCCATGTATCAGCACCGTTGGTAGTTTTTAAGATAGTCTGAATAGTATCATTTTCGCGGTTTCCGCCCACCATATAACCAGTCAGGTTGCTGGTAAAAAAAACACCATTATAATGACGATGCGCGACTGCGGCGGGCAATGACTTATACTGCCAGCTATCGGCAGCGGTGGTGGTTTTCAGCATCTGCCCATTCCAGCCCACCAAATATCCTGTATCATGAGAAGGAAAACTCATATCGGTAAACCACGGATGTATTTCACTGAAATCATAATACTGAATCAGATTTTCACCTCTGTCAGTATATTTTATAACCGAGTTAATAGAATCGTTCGTTTCCGCACCGCCGGCAACCACCACCGTATTCGCATCCAGAAACTTGAGTGCATTGATTCCCCTGCCATGCAGCGTAAACCCGGATTTCCACACACTACCTGAAAAAACAGGAAATGAAAATAAAATGATGAAGACCGAAAGAATGTAGATTCTAGAAAAAACAAAGGAGCGTATCCAACTTTTTAACGGCATATTTCTCATATCGGAAGCTGAAAATTCAATATAATTCACAAAAAATTACGCTGTCTCATTCATCGTTAAAATTAATTAAAAAATACAAACTGTAAAAAGAAATAATACAGGACTTATTGTTGGTCATTATACTGAATAACTTTTCTCTCATCGCCCGGCTGATATTTCAGATGAAGCAGGAACAACTCCATCATCTCATCGTCTGCCATGAACGAGGCATAAACATCTTTGGGTGGGTTATGCTGATTTTCCGGGTTGTCGGAAGTATTATCAAACGTAGCAAAAAAATGAATTTCAGACCCTTGCGGTATTTTGCGGTATTTATCAAAACGATAGGTGAGCTGCCAGTTAAATTTCCAGTTCTTTATCCTAAGTAAGCGGATGGTATCCCCTGAAGGTGTTACGGCGTAAGCTAGCATGTTTTTACATAAATGATGCGCATGGCCGTACACTGCGAAAACAGACATATCATATGGTACGGTTTCCGTAAAATGAAACGACTGAACCGTATTGGCCGGAATAAAAACACTCTTATTGCTTGATGATAAATATTGATAAGTACCATGAACAGGAAATTCATATACTTCGCGGCCGTTACTTTTTGTAGTAGTCTGAATCAGTAATTTACTCGTGTCCACAAATTTTTGAGCGGTTGCCACATAATGCAGAATAACCATGAATTTTTCATCCGGTTGCAAAGTCATTTTTGTACCAACGGGAAAAATTCCGCAACTGCTCCCCGGAAACCAGCCTAAAAGATACTTGTCAATATTGACATTTTTATACTCATAGTTACTGGTTTTAATATATCCATAAGATTCTGGCCTTACCAATGAATCTATTTTCACGGATAAAATCTCCGAATGGTGCAAATACGGTGTCTTTATCCTGAATGTATAATCTTTGATATATACCGGTTCTTTGAAATACCAATCCAAAATTCCATAGGTATAGATATCATTGTTGGTATTTCCGGCTGAATCAGCAGGGGCAATGTTCAATTGAATATCCGCACGCAGCACCGGCTTAGGTACAGGAGTTTTGGCTGTTGTTTTTTTCCCTTTTGGCATTCCAGATGATGCCCATTTTTTCAGCAGTTGTTTTTCATACATACTCAGCACATTCTGATTATGAAATTTCACATAAGCCGTATCAGCCGGCCAGGGCGGCATTATATTTTCACTTACCACTTTCAGGATAGTGGGAATACGCTTTGCCACATCATTATAATCAGAAAATACAAAAGGCGCATTCTCCCCTTCCTTATGGCAGGAAACGCAATGTTTAGTAATAATCGGCAGGATATGGGAATAATAATTCGGAGAAGCAGAAAATAAATTATTGCCTATCAGCAAGAGAACCATGACCAACAATGCTGATATACTATGGCCTTCACAAGACAATCGGATACTTTTTATTTTCATTTTCACCACTAAAGATAAACACTAAAACGGATATAGTGAATTATACTGAAGTTTACATATTTATAAATTAAGTATTGTACTAATCCTTTTTATTTAGTATATTTAAAAGGTACACCATAAAATGAAAATCCAATTCCTGCATACAACCAAAGTGTTAGTGATTATTGTTATGATTCCGTCTATGGTTTCGTACGGACAATTGTTTAAAGAAACCTCCTTACAAAGCGGTATCAGTCATAAGTCCTCTTCTCTCCCATCCGGTGTATGCGTGCTCGATTTTAATAATGACGGCTGGGATGATATTATATTGACCAGCGGATTGTTTGACAACACCAGAACCATCTTGTATAAAAACTCAAACGGTAACTTTACAGATTACACTGTACCATCCGGGCTTGATATTTTAAATACCAGCAAATCAAATACCGTATCAGTTTGCAGCGGTGATATTGATAATGATGGTTACCGGGATTTACTGGTGACCAAATATTTTTGCAGGACGGGTTTGTGTAATATCACCCTGCTGAAAAATAACAACGGATACTTTACAGATATCACAAACAGCTCAGGCATTAATGTTGCTATCTGGAATCACGCAGTTACATTTGCAGACATCAATCTGGATGGCTATCTGGACATTTACATTTCGGGATATTTGAACGGCATGCAGAATCAATTTGATTCGCTCGGTAACATAAACGGATACATACCTGACTGTTATAATAATCATCTATTTATCAATAACAAGAACAATACATTTTCCGACCAGACTGCTGTTTACAATGCCAATGATGCGGGATGTACCTGGGTTTCAGTTGCCACAGATGTTGATTTTGACCGGGATGTCGACTTATTAATCGGCAATGACTTTGGCGAATGGAACAATCATCCAAATGCGCTGTATAAAAATAATTATCCTTCAGCGAATTTCACGTCTGTTTCAGCACCCGAAAGCATAAGTAAAAAGATGTATTGCATGGGTATCGCTGTTGGCGATATCGACAATGACAACCATCTGGATTATTATTTTACCAATATTGGCAAGAATGTATTACTTCATAATAAAGGGGACAATACTTTTGAAAACATAGCAGCGACTGCGGGTGTAGAAAATGAATGGGTGAAGCCAGACAGTACCTGTCAGACAAGCTGGGGTTGTAATTTTCTGGATTATGATAATGATGGATTTCAGGATTTGTTTGTCGCATGCGGTTGGTCAAATATAACATTCCCAAACACCGACGCCAAAGAAAAAAATAAACTCTATAAAAACAACGGTAATGGACTCACCTTTACGGATGTCAGCGAAATTGCAGGCATAGACAGCCCTCTTTCCAATAAAGGTTCCGCCATTATTGATGTTAATAATGACGGCAAAATGGATATTGTAACTATAACCACTAAAATGCAATATCCCTCACCGATTGCTGATTCCCTTCAACACTCCTTCCTTTATGTAAATAATGACGACAATAACAACCACTGGATAAAAGTAAAACTGGAAGGAGAAAACTGTAACCGTGACGGGTTCGGCTCCAGAATAATGGTATATGCCGGTGGCCATATATATAGCCGGGAGGTGGAAGGCGGAGGAAGCCATGCATCACAAAATTCTTCTTATAATCACTTTGGAATAGGAGATGCTGCAATCATTGACTCTATTCAAATCTATTGGCTGAGAGGAAAAATACAGACATTAAAGCATGTCGCTGTCAATCAAACCATCACCATCAATGAAAACGCATCGTATCCGACGTCTATATCCACGCATTCTACGACCGCTTTCGATTTGTCTGTATTTCCGACTATTGTTAATGATTTACATGATTTGTCTATAATTTTACCGCCGGCAAACAACGAATCTTTTTCTTTCCTTATTACAGATATTTATGGTACCTCCAAAGCTACCGGAAAAATAAACCCGGGAAACAATATCACTGCCCACCCTGACACCTATTCACAGGCAGACGCCATGTCTTCAGGCTGTTACCTGATCAGCATATATGATGAAAAAGGATACTCACATACAGGAAAATTTATCTTTCTCTCAAAATAAACACATGAACCTAATAAAAGCCTATGTTACCGGTTTTCTCGTTGTATTCATTCTGATAATCTGTGGATGCAAGAAAGAATCTGACACTATCACACATCCCATAGATTTGTCTAAAAAAGTGGCCAGCTATAACAGCAGTTTCGTACAACCCTGGATTGGCGTTATGCTATCTTTAATCAAACATACATCCGGATATTCCCCGCCTGTTGGCTCCCGAGCTATTGGATATACATTTCTCGTAAATTATGAATGTTTGGTCAACGGAATGCCTGCCTATCAGTCGCTTCAAAACTATCTAAATATTACATCACCCCTTCCCAAACCGGACAGCAATACCATCTACCACTGGCCGGCAGCAGCCAATGCGGGATTGGCGGAATTCTTAAGGCTGTTATTTTATAACGCCGGTTCGGCTGACAAGCACACAATTGACTCCATTGAAACAAATTTTGACCATCAGTTTTCAATGGAAATTGATTCCAACTCTTTAAAGGCCTCCGTTGCATTTGGAAAAGCTGTCGCAGATTCTATTTTTGAGTGGTCAAAATCGGACGGCGGTTATCTTGCCAATCTAAATAATTACCCTGCAGAATACACACCTCCTACAGGTCCGGACAAATGGATTCCTACTCCGGCGCCGATGAACCCTTCCTTTAATTTCAAACCGGCGCTGCAGCCTTACTGGGGCAGCAAACGGGCATTTATGGCGGAGAATGTCTCCGGTGAAGCATTGCTTTCGCCACCACCTGTTTTTTCAACGGATACTTCCTCCGAAATGTATAAAGCAGCAAAGGAAGTATATGACATTGGTGTTGCACTAACCACTGAACAAAAGGCAATCGCAAAGTTTTGGTCAGATGAACTGGGCAGTTATTCCCCGCCGGGACACAGCCTGGCTATTTGCGGAGAAATTATTGCCGTAAAAAACGCCAATCTCGAACTCGCAACAGAAGCGTTACTAAAAGTGGGTATTGCCGTAAGTGATGCTTTTATCAACTGTTTTAAAACTAAATACACCTATAATCTGCTTAGACCTGTAACATACATCCAACAACATATAGATGCCGGCTGGAATACGTATATAGGTTCACCTCCATTTCCTGAATATGCTTCCTGTCACTCCACACAATCAGGCGCAAGTGCGGAAGTGCTCAGTAGTTTGTTCGGGGAAAACATCAGTTATACGGATAACTCTAAGGATGATGTACCGTTGCCAGCAAGAAGTTTTACTGCCGTTCACGCGTTTGCACAGGAAGCTGCCATATCACGTTTATATGGTGGTGTTCATTACAGGTTTTCATGCAACCTTGGCTACGGCAAGGGAATCATTATCGGGCAAAATATAAACACACGGTTACCCGTGAAAAAATAAAATTATCTCTTACTTTTATGGCTCAATGTTTTATAACATGGCAACAAAGCGTATTAAAATACTGTTACCCGTAATCGGTTTATTTTTAATCCTTATTCTTTCTGCTTATGATAAGGGAAAAGGAAAGGGAGGTTTGTATATTTTCAGAAGAGAGATCCCCTTTTTAGAAACCAATAAATACAACGAGAAATATGTAAAAATTGGGAAAAAACTATTTTACGATACAATATTGTCCAGCTCAAAAACATTTGCCTGCTCAGGCTGCCATCTGCCACAGTTTGCCTTTAGTGATACCGTTGCCTTCAGCACTAGTTTTCTTACTGACAATAAGCTTAACTACAACACGCTAAGTCTGGTAAATCTGGCCTATTGCAAAAAATATGGATGGGATGGAAAATTTAATACACTCGAAGATTATATCGCACATCATTTAAGCGATACCGCTATAATGAATATGAATGCCAATTCTATTACTCAACGGCTGACGAAGGACACCACCTATTCCGGTTTCATAAAAAGAACACTCAAGATTAATACCATTGACTCTTTGTTGGTGATTAACTCTCTGGCACAATATTTAAGAACCATTGTCGCTATTAATACGAAATTTGAAAGCAGGATTTGGAATGAAGGGCTGATTGCCAAGCCGGATTCTCTAATTTTTAAAGCAATATTTAAAAGCATGTCCCCTCGCTTGAAATATGCGCTGGATTTGTGTTTTAAATGTCACTCTGGGCTTGCTTTTGGAGGTGAAGCTATGTCCAATACAGGTTTGGATGCAAACAGTCATTCTACCTACAGAGTGCCGGGTACTAAAGATCTTCAGCTCACCGGCCCGTACATGCATGATGGCCGTTTTAAAACATTGGCAGAAGTAGTTGAACATTATAATTCCGGTATTATATACAATGATTCGCTGGATAATCTGCTGAAAGTAAAAGGTAAAAAAGAAGCCATTCGCTTAAACTTGAACAAAACGGAAAAAAAGCAAATTATTGACTATTTAAATACATTATTTGATCCGCAGTACAGAACAATTTATGATTCTTATAAAGACAAGGAAACTCCGATTAAAACTAACTAACCCCGATTATTTCGGAATAATACAACCAACCGGCTGAGTTCTTTTTTCATACGGCAAATTATTTTCTATCGAATAGACAGCCTTGTATATATAGTGGTTCTGCACCACTGATTTCTTCTTACCGATATCGAGGAATTTATCATTAAATGCACCCCTATACAGCAGGGTGTCATTTCGGATAAGGTAAAATTCAGGAGTGATATCCGGATTATATTTTCTGACGTACTGATTCTTTTTATCTACAGACACAGGAAATTCCGGTTTATAATTTTTGTAAAATGCCGATATTTCACTCTTTTTGACATAAGAAGCCTGAGGTATTACACCCACAACAGAAAGCCCTAAGGAATCCTGTATTTTATTCAAATCATAGCAATAATACTGTGATATCGGGCAGGTTGGTGAGATAAACACCATCAAAGTCAGTTTATCACGTCGGAACTCATCACCATTTTTAAAGGAACAAAGTAAAATAAGAATCCATCCTGTAAGAAAGCATACAGAATACTTTATAAACCTGCTGTATGTAGCTATCTTCTTCAATTTGATTATTGCATGTGTTACCTATTAAACATAAAGATAACAGACAAAAGTTTCATATCAAAGGCAGGTCTTTTTCCAACTGTATCGGTATAAAAACAATAGCCCCGCTACAAGCGGGGCTATGAACATTATGATGACATTAATCTTTAACGAACTTAGTGGTATGTAACTTACCTTCTATATCCGCATAACGGAGTAAATACGTTCCTTTTGCAAAGTTTGTACAATCCAGTTGAAGCACACTTAACCCTTTTCTGAGTGATAAAGGTTTTTCAAAAGCAATCTGACCTAAGATATCATACGCGCTGATTATCGTGTTGTAAGCCTCAATTGACTGAATTTCCACATTCAGCTGGTTACCGGTAGGATTCGGATATATAGCAACAAAGCTATTAGATACCGCGTCTGAGAGAGCAATATTGATAATATTACTGTAGGTAAACCGGCCATCCTTATCTATTATTTTCAGTCGATAATAATTATTTCCGATTACCGGGTCATTATCCGTAAAATCATAGGTTCTTTGTTGTGTTGAATTGCCCGCAGCAATTTTCTCGCCAATAGATATCCAATCTAAACTGTTAAGGCTTTTTTGAACCTCAAACAGCGCTGTATTTTCTTCGGAAGCAGTTAGCCACCTCAATATGTTTTTGCTTCCCTGATTCCAGCCTGTAAAGGATATTAATTCGACTGGCAATGGTGCAAAAGGGAATGCCTGTGGATGGATATAAAAAGTGGAGAAATCCGTCACCTCAAAAGAAGCGGCGTAATGCGGGCCTGTGGAAATATTCGGATACCTTGTAATAACAGGCGTTAACATCATTGCAGAATTATTGGTGGCAGGGAATGCAGGCGGATCTGTATAGGAACCCGTACCTCCACCGTCAAATTTGGTAACTCTTAATTCATTCACATTGGCAAACTGATATCTGGTATCCGTTGCTGCTGACTGTAAGGCATTAAATTCAGAATCTTTAAAATAAAGTGTAATTAAACTGTAAGAAGGAGTATTTGCCGGTTTGATAGACCATCTTCTTGGCAAATACGGCTGATAATCACCAAAAGAAGTGCGTACTGTTGGAACTATTGCTTTTGTTGGCCCGGACTGCGGTGTAAACGGCAGAACATCCACACAATCTTCTGTCAGGAATAGTTGGTCAGAATTGGTATAATCCTCGACTTTGGCGATTATCTCTCCGGCAGTATTATAAAATGAATAGACTTTCCCGTCTCTCACTGTGCATGACCTGCAAGCATCACCTGAAGCGATAGAAGTACCTAATGTAACATTATCAGGTGTTACGGTACGTTGTTGAGAAACGACACATGTATTATTCGTTATCTGCCATTTGACTGTTGATGCAACATTAGGTGTCAATCCTGTTATCCTTGTTTCGGCACTGGTTGTACTCTCAATAGTACCTCCGCCGGATACTATACTCCAGGTTCCTACATATGGTGCAGGTTCATCTGCTGTCAGCACGGAGAATGGAGCCGTTACGCTTCCGCAATACTGTTCAATTGTAGACGCAGCTGAAGAAGGATCCGGTTTATCATACACAGACCATGATTTTTCATACGTCGGTGATGCATCACAGCCTTTTAATGAAATAGCCTGCACTCTTGTCTTAATAGAGTAAGTACCTGCTTCTGAAGGAGTGACGGAATTTGTTGAACTATAGACACCATCGTACGGAGAAGATGGTGTCTGAATATCATACTCATAGTTATAAGCTGGTATCCCATTTGTCACACCACTGACTCCGGTTATGGTATATGTTTCATCTCCCAGACAGGTTGTAGGTGTCGCAGGTGTTGATGTTACACCTGTTGGAACCGTTGGATCCGGATTAACCGTTATTGTGGCAAACGCCGGTGCCGACCAGCCACAGCAATCGTCCTGTTCCTGATAACGAACATAATAAGTCGTTGTAACACCGCTGATAACTGGCAGTGTAACCGTTGGACTTTGTATAGTAGAAGTAAATACCCTGTTTGTGGAAGAACCTTTTCCTTGCCATGTACTGCTGTATACATCCCACTGATATTTCTGAGGTGTACCATAATTGGTAGCAGTTAACATAACCGTACCCTCATCACATATAGTAGCAGCCGGGGTAAGCGTACTTCCATCACTTGCTTTAATGGTAATCACCGGCTTAGGCCGGTTGGCAGAACTAACCGCCAAATACTTCCAATAAGTTATCGGAGTAGTTTTAGAAATATCATAAAAGCCAGCTGCCAGATTATCAGATGTTGTAATATCAGGACTGAAATTTGAAGCATTATAATCTCCGTTTGCATCGTTATTATAATCTGTATAACTAAATTCCGCAGGCAAACTACCCCAAGTGCCACCACTTGAACTAAGGGAGAAAACAGAATTTTTACAGATGGTTCCGTTATTGGTTACAACTCCTGCCGTCAGTGCATTAGGTATAGAACCACCTCCATTGTCCCCCTGGCTACCAATACTGGTTCCAATATTAGTGATGGTTCCTGAAATGGAAGGGCTATTACCGGAAGCGACAAATAATGCAGAGCGAACTCCTGCATCGGCATCACCACCTTTTCCACCGTTACCGCCCTTACCACCTGCGCCACCATCACCACCTTTTCTACTGCTGGTAGAACCGGATATATCACCGCCGGCTCCCGCTCCTCCACCGGCTCCTCCTGTTCCTCCTGTTCCTCCACCGCCAACAGTGGTAGCAATTGTTGAAATAGAACAATCATTTATTACACCCCCGCTACCACCATTATAAATATAAATTCCAACAGAGGCGCCGCCGCCGCGGGCACCAACACCAGCACCGCCGCCACCGCCGCCACCGCCGCCGCCGCCACCGCCGCTGGCGCTAAACCATTTATTTCCGGTATTAATATAGTTGGCGCCGCCGCCGCCGCCACCACCACCGCCGCCGCCGCCGCCGCCAGCTGTTCCATTACTTCCAAAACTAGGTTTATAATATTGCCCGACAACACCGGCTGTAGTTGTTCCATTTGTACCGGGAACTCCGTCCGCTCCATTTCCTCCGGCTCCTGTTGTACCGGTTGAACAACCATGTGAACTTCCAGCGCCACCACCGCCGCCACTTCCGGTATTAGCTCCACCTGCACCACCTGCACCACCAAATCCACTGACTACCGTACTGGCTGTACCTGCACTTCCCGGACTAGAACCTGATCCGGCACCACCAGCACCGCTAGTAGTTCCACCTCCTGACCCTGTACCACCATTCGAGCCACCGGAGGTTCCCCCTTTATTCCCTCCTGATCTGTCACCATCCTGTCCGCCGCCAACAGCTGCGCCACCGCCAGTACCATTACCGGCACCTGCACCGCCGCCGCCGCCTGCACCATTATTATCAGAATATCCGGATGCACAAGCTGATCCACCACAACAGGCACTGGCACCTGCGCCGCCACTGCCGCCGCCGCCGCCATTTGAAGCTGAACCACCTATTAATGTGGCGTTTGCGCCACCTGTTCCTCCATTACCACCTGCGCCGCCGCCGCCACTGTTATTACACCCTCCGCTATTGTTTTGATTAGAACCGGCTCCACCGACGCTTCCTGCAGTTGAAGCTGTTGCTGCATTTTGACCATTGAAAGCTAAAGCCGCTGTATTCGATTTATTACGCCCATCTGTAGCAGTACCAGCAGTGATATTACATCTGGTTATGGAATAATTGGATGATCCGCTGATATGAATACCGTAACTAGATTTACCATTTAAATTAGTTGTCTGCCCGCTTGGATTATTTGCTGTTATTTTCAGGTCCATCAGATTCCAGTTATCTCCGGAACATTTAATACCGATAATATGCTCAATATCATTATCAATAACCTCGTTAGCACCCGCCGTAATAATTGTATTGCTTGGGGTGGATGATTTTGCCCAAATACCTGAGGAAATTGTATAACCTCCGTCTATGGTCAATCCGGTTGTTACATTTATGGTAGTCGGTTCAGTATAAGTACCCGCGGCCATTTTTATATGTGTTTTTGAACCTAAGTTACTGAAAGCGCCATTTACACCTGTTAAATTTAAACACGGGTTATCAGGCCCGCCACAACCTACCACATTTGCGCCATTATTTGCAGCGGGAGCAACATACATAATGCCGCATGCCGGCGAACCGACATAAGTGGTACATGTTTTTGAAGTACTAGAGCATGGTCCCGGATTACCATTACCAGTATAGGTAAGTGTAATGGTGTAGCCGGTAGTCGTATTCGGCGTTGTTGGTGCTACCCAGGTGACTGTTGCACCGGTATTTCCTGCGGGAAATGAAGTCCCGGTTGGTCTTCCTGTATTATCTGTCCATGCATAAGTAGAATTGACCATTGCCCCTATTGCAGGTGGCGCCAGTATAGTCAGAATATTGCTGGAGCCGGGCAATATGGTCTTGCCGCAAATAGTAGTCTGAATTTCGGGTGATGCGTCCCCTACACCCGTCGTACCAGGGTAGTTAGCCGTTGAGGCTGGTAATCCGTCATAAGGACTATAAGTTACACTGGCGCAACTGGATTTTGTTTGTAAATTGTTTATACTGTTACAATCTGAGGAAACCAGACAGCGATACAAACGGGTACCGGCAATCTGAGCAGGTTGGAAAGTCGAGGATGTTGCCCCGCTTATATTCGCCCAATCAGATTCCTGAACAGTAGAACAATCCGTAACATTAGATACCTGCCATTGGTAGAATTTACCCATGCTTCTTCCATCACCGTCTGTTTGTGCTGTAACTGACAATGTAGTAGTCTGTCCTTTGCATAGAGCGGTATTCGCAACCGGTCCTGTAACCGTTGGCGCTACATCGTACACCCATTTATATTTCCAATAAATGCGATAGTCATTCGTCGAGTTATCGCTGCTGCAATCATTTCTTTCTGTATTAAATTCCCCAGACCATGTACAAGGATTTAAAGAACTTGTAATATTTATATTATTGTAGCCGGAGGACGGGGAACCAAACCCACTGCAATTTCCATCATGCGGCATACAAAGCTCTATTCCCAGAAAGCCGCCATCATCCGCTTCATAGGCATTCATTTGAACTCCAAGTGTATTCGTGTATGGAACTCCGGACAAGAAAATATTTGAGCCTGTCGTGCGATTAATATAATAATCACATGAAACATCATCTGTCTCTGAACCTTGCGAATTACTCCATGTACTGCCGCTGGAATTTTTAAAACGTGCATAAATACGTGGGTCCGGGCCGTTCCAACAATCCCCACAATCCGATCCATTGCCACTGTAGAGCGCTCCCCGCAAATATTCCACTTCAATTTTTACGTTCTGCGCAATAGAATCGCCTGCAAGGTAAGACGTAAAAAGAAGGAATAATAAAATATTAAAGTGTAGTTTTTTATCCATACTCGTTAGTTTAAAATATAAAAAGAGCGAACTATTTAGAAGCAATTTAAATAAAAAAAACGATATATTACACCTTTTTTTTGACATTAAAGAAACGATTTGTTAATAAAACGCATTCTTGCTGTAAAAATTATAATCAAATAAAGTCAAAACTACTATCCGCACTATTTACATTGTAATTAATTTAAAGTAAAACCCATTGATAACCAATAAACACAATCCGGAATTTAATTTTTCCTATTCAACAGTGGCTGTTTTATTATTGGTATTGTGCATTATATTTTATGGAAATACACTAAACCACACTTTTTCACTGGATGATGATTATGTTCTGAAATACCTTCCCGAGAACAAGCACTCTATCCTGCACCTGTTCGATGTTTTCAAACACCGTTTCGACTATGTGGACTACCGGCCAATTCCCCTGCTAACTTTCGCTTTGGAACAGTACCTCTTTGGAAGTATCCGGCCATTTCTATCACACCTCATAAATGTTTTACTCTTTTTTACTATTTGCCTCAGCTTATTCTCATTTCTATCCAAGCTCCCTATCTCGCATTCAGGATGGCTGGCATTATTTATCACCATCGTATTCCTCAGCCATCCGGTACATGCTAACACGGTAAACAACCTGAAAAGCAGAGATACCTTATTAAGCTGTCTGTTTTGTATCTTATCGAATTTATATTGGCTAAAATCATTTAAATCGGAATCTAAATTTAATCTGAAGTATGTACTGATCAGTATAATATATCTGCTTGTTGCATTGTTTTGCAAACTGGACAGCATGTTATATTTTATTATTCTCTTACTGTCATTTCTGCTATTCAGAAAACAACAGAAATTACAGCAGGGGTTAATATACATTTTTCTGTTCTTTGCCGTTTCCATTATTTTTCGGAATATTCTTACTGAAGTATTTGTTCCTGCTGAGCCTGAAAAAGCATTAGGTGTATTATTTATGGAAAACCCGATTGTCAGGACAAATCTCTTGACCTATAAAATTGGGCAAAGTGCAATGACTTTATTCTGGTATTTGAAATTCATGCTGATACCCAAAGGGTACTTTTTTTATTTCGGTTATGATACGATACCATTATATACAGCTTCGCATATTATTACGTTGCTTTTAGTTTGTCTTCATTTTTTTCTTCTTTTCTTAGCGACCTATTTTTTGTACACCAGAAAAAACATATTGATTGGCTTCGGCATATTCTATTTTTATATTTCACTGGCCTACTGTTCAAATCTTTACATACCAGTTGCAGGGATAGTTGCCGACCGTTATGCTTTCATCGCCTCTGTCGGATTCTGTATTGTTGCAGGGACATTGCTCTTCAAGGTAAGTGAATGTGTTTTTAAATCCTATAGTAGGCCGACAAAGAAAACACCTGACACACCCTTCTCTGATTCTATAAAATTTGTTTTGCCTTTAGTTTTTGTCAGTATTTTTTTCCTGCCATTTGTCTGGGGAAGAAATACTGCATGGAAAAATATGAGTAGCCTGCTCGAAAAAGACATGCCGCATTTAAAAAAATCGTATGAGGCCAACCGGATTGCTACAGCAACCTATCTGAAACAAGCCCGGATAATGAGCAACCGGGATAGTGCGGTTCAGTTGCTAAATAAGGGATTAAACACTGCACTTCAGGCCAATAAAATTTTCCCGAATGAAATCTTCATTCTGGAATCCATTGGAATTGCAAACATGAGTCTGGGAAATACCGGCGAGGCATTAAAGGCTTTCCGTAAGGTGCTGCAATTGACCGATTCCAGTCTGGTGAGCTGTGACACTTATGGTGATTACCTGCTGAGAAACTACCAGTTTGATTCTGCCGCATATTATTATTATAAAACAATAAAAATTCTGCCTCAAGACCCGGAAGGTTATTACAAATACAATACCGCATTACTGTATGCCAAAAGATACAACGAAGCCATACAATTCGGTGACAGCATTATCCACAACAATCCTGAATTTTATGTAGGATATGAATGTAAGGGTTTTGCTTATTTGAATATGAAAGATACACTCCACGCATCCGATGCATACCAAAAAGCATTTGAACACGGGATGCGGTCGGATAATATCGCCTCATTTTTTTATGATTATTTTACCAGACGTAATGCTCCGGATTTTGCAAGGAAATTCACGCCCTATTTGTCCACCAGAAACAGACTTGTATACTAATGGCGAATAAAAAAAAACATCAGGCTAATAATACTCCATCATCTGAAAGCAGCAGGATAAAGAAAGATTTTACTACGGATCAATCCGCATTTTTATACAACCACACTATTCACTATACATTGTTTTTTGTACTTACATTTTGTCTGTACGGATGGACCTATGTATTTGACTATGGATTCTCCGACCAGTATGTGCTAAACGCGTTAAACAATCTCGATACAACTTTTGACGGCTTCCTGCATATTTTCAAACAAACCTATGCCGGCACTGATTACAGGCCGGTGACAGTATTGTCATTTTGGTTAGAGAAATTGTTATTCCGTCATGCCAATCCGCATATTTCCCATCTGGCAAACGTACTGCTGCTGGCAGTTATTTTAATTAAATTATATGACTTAATTATTTTATCAAAATTTTATGACAACGAAAAAAAATTAAGGATTTTAGCCATACTAACCGCTTTATTTTTCATGATTCATCCCAATCACGTAAGTGTGGTAGCCAATATTAAAAGCAGGGATAATTTACTCAGTATGCTGTTTGGCCTGTTAGCCTGCCGGCAAGTTATCCTGATAGTTGACTTAAAGCAATACATAAGAATAGTGTATGCGGTTTTATATTTCCTTTTAGCCTCCTTTTCAAAACTGGATTCAAGCGCTTTTATTGTCATAGCTGTATTAATATTAGTTTTCTTTCGCAAATATGACATTAAGACTTTCATAAAATATGCAGTAATCATCTTTATAATTTTGCTTCTCGCTTCTGCTTTCAGAAACTTGTTTCTAATGTTACCTGAACAGGATTTAAATGCCGTTCATGTTCAGTTTGATAAAAACCCGATTGTTGGCAATGATACTTTCATCAACAGGATTTCATTATCCCTCACCTCTTTATACTACTACCTGAAGTTTTTATTTATCCCCTGGGGATATCACTTTATATTCGGATACAATCAGATTCCAATAAACGGCATATTTTCCATAGAAAACTGCATTACATTAATTGCAATGACTGCATTCTTTATATTATCCGTGCTTCAGTACAAAAAAAACAAACTCTATTTATTTTCCTTATTATTTTATATTTTTTCCATCGCATTCGCGTTAAATCTGCTCACAACGATAGTAGGTATAGTTACAGACCGGCATAATTTCATACCATCCGTTGCCTTTTGCCTGGCATTATCCGCATTGCTCATAGATACTTATAATGCTAATAGTTTGGCTGTTTTCAAAAGGCCGGTATTGCTCATACTCGTTCTAGTATTTACGTTTTTTACTATCTCCCGGACTAAAGACTGGAAAAATAATTTCACCTTAATAGAACATGATTTGCCTTACCTGACGGAGTCTGTAAATGCGTACAGAATAGCAGCTGCGACATATTGTAATGAAGCTTTGTCGGAAGAGATGAAACCCGGCTACGACAGAAACCATACCGACCAGTTGATAAAAACGGCCGAACAATATGCCATAAAAGGGCTTGAAATATATGAGCCTGTTGTAGAATTATGGGAAATAAGAGGACTCTGTTCGTTTTATAAGCAAGATTTCCCGTCGGCCTTGCATTATTTCCTGAAATGCAGGGATGTGGACTCCAGTTATCTGGGTGCTATTAATTATATTGGTTTCACTTACTGGAAGCTGAACAACACAGATTCTGCCGCATATTACTTTAATCATGTAATGAAAAGGGAGCATTTCTTTGGCTACTCTGCTAATAATATGGTAGATATGCTGATAGCCAATAACAAAAAACATGAAGCAGACAGTTTGCTGAACGAACTGAAAAAACGTTATCCGGAAGACAAGTGGCTGAACCGGAAAATGCTTGAAGTGAATCAGGGCAAATACTACTGAACTTAGTGGAAGGTAAGGATATTCTGTTCCTTGTTAAAAGCTGTTTTTGTCAACCCGTATTCCTTGCACTTTTGGTCAAAATGCTTTAAGGTCTGCTTGTCATACAGATTATCACCGGCATTGATAAACTCTATATTTGGAAGTGAGAAGATACAATCCGGCAAGGTTTTCAACTTATTCCCTAAAACAGCCAGATAATATAATTTTGAAGTGTTGCAGATAGAGGGATTAATGGTTTCCAACTGATTATTAGCGAATCCGATATAGTTTATCTCGGGCAATTGCAGCAGTGCATCGGGAATATTTTTCAATCTGTTAAAATGAAAAATCACTTTATCGAGTTGTTTTAATTTTGATATATCTTCCGGTATATCGGACAAATTCCCTTCAAACATAATCAGTTTTCTCAGGCGGCTCAATTCAAAAACCGCTGGAGGTATGCTATGAAAAGTAAACTGGGAAATATCCAGATATTCTAAATTGGAGAGGAGTTTGAGCAAATCGGAAATAGTATCGAGGCAATTATTATTTATGGTCAGAATCCGTAAATCCGGTAAAAAAAAGACCGGCTGTGGAATAGTGCTGAATTTATTATAATTTAAATTCAACGATCTCAGTGAACTGAGTTCATTGAACCAAACGGGCAACGAGGAAAGCTGATTATTAGACAAATCCAGCATTTCTAAATTAGAAAACGAAAGTAAGTCTTCCGGAACCTCTTTTAATTGCTGGTTACTTAAATATAGTTTCGATACCTGAGAAGGGTTTTTTAGCGCCATATTCAGATTGTAATAAACACCATCCTCTCGCTGCCCAAAGGAAACCGCTGGGATAATAAGCATCAAGGAATAAAAATATAATCTAATGAAAATTGGCATATAATCGATTCTTCAAAAAGCGTGCTAAAAATAAATCCGAAGACATCCGGATAAAAGTAATGAAATATCCCGAAAAATGGAAAGTAAGCCCTATTTACCACTAACAATATCACCGTTGGCGAGTTCTAAAGTAAAAATTTATGTATATTAACGCCACATTCTGAATACTTTTGTACTTTAATTAAACGGCATGATTTCATTTTTCAATAAATCAAAATTTTACTTTCTATTTATTATTACTGCATTTGTTTTCTACGGTTCTGCCATCGAAAACGATTTTAATCTTGACGACAGGTATATTTTTGAAAACATACCTCCGAAAGAAAGCGGGTATAAAGAAACTTTTTCGGTCTTTACCAAACGATTTAATACTGTTGACTACAGGCCTGTAGCCATGTTCACTTTCGCGCTTGAGCAACAAATTTTCGGGGAGATAATCCCTGCGGTTTCCCATTTTATCAATATAATCCTGTTGGTGCTCTTATCTTTTGCACTGTATTCCACCTTAAAAAAACTTCCTGTAAAACATATTGAATCAATTGCGCTTATCGCCACTTTATTATTCATTGCACATCCGGTGCATAATGGTGTCGTATGCAGTTTAAAAAGCAGGGATGGCCTGTTTAGTATGCTATTTGTTACACTATCATTCAGACAATTTATTTTATACCGGCACAATCCTAAAACTTTAAATATATTTCTGGGAATTCTTTACTTCACGCTGGCATTAAGCTCCAAGTTAGACGCTCTCAGTTTGATTTTTATTATCCCGTTAGCAAACAGTATCCTGTATCATAAAAACTGGAAGAACTCTCTTTTATTATTATTCCTTTTATCGCTTGCTCAATATATATTAAGGGACATGTTGCTTGACCGTTTTATTCCTGTAGATAAGAATTTTGTGAGCACCGGCCTTTTTACCGAAAACCCAATATACGTTGACAATACGCTAATGAACATATTGGGGCAGGCGGTCAGCACTTATTTTTATTATCTGAAATTTATGTTCATCCCCAAAGGATATTATTTTTATTTCGGTTTCAATGAAATACCACTCCGTCCGCTTTATCATCCGGTTGTTTTACTGGAACTCATCGTTATTTTGCTGCCACTGTTTCTTGCTTTGTACTTGTACAAAAAAAACAAGGCATTTACCTTCGGTATATTATTCTTTTATGCCAATCTGATATACTGCTCCAATATAATTACTCCGGTTCAGGGAATCATTGCAGACCGTTATGTTTTCATGGCATCGCTGGGCATCTTTATCAGCACAGGGGCAATACTGATTCAGCTGGTTCACTCGGGTAAATTTCTGCATTTCATCCGAAAATTAAAACTAAAAAACATAAGCCCTAATACCATTGCATTACTGATTACCGCATTTTTGGTATTAGGTTACTTACCTTTTGTTCATAGCAGAAACAAAGCCTGGAAGGATATACTTACCCTTTTCGAAACAGACCTGCCACACCTCAAAAACTCATTCGAAGCTAATCGTATCGCGTCTACTACCTACGTAAAACGTGCTATGAATACACCGACTCCTTCAGAACAGGCCGATTTATTCTTAAAGTCGCTGCAATATGCCAAACAAGCGAATAAGGTTTATAACAAAAACATTTTAGTCAATGAAACAATCGGACTCTCCTATTACGGTTTGGGTAAAATCTCTGAGGCTGAAAAACAATTCACAACTACCATCAGAAAATTTGACACATCAACGGTAAGCTGGGATCTGCTCGGCGATATCAAATTTAAAAGAGGCAAATATGATTCTGCTGCGTTTTGTTACGGCAATGTACTTCGTGTTGCACCTGATAACAATTCAGTTTATTACAAGTATCCGAATGCGCTGCAACTGGCGGGGCAGAAAGACAGTGCTTTCAACTTCTTAATTCAGCTTGCTAAAGAATACCCCAACTGGTACACACCGTATGAGAGTGTGAGCTATCTCTATTTTAATCAGGGCGATACCTTACTGGGATTGAAGTACCTTGTGGTATCTTTTGAAAAAGGCCTCAGAAGCAAGGGCACATATGATGCCACTAAAGATTTGCTCATTCAGAAAAAACAACAACTATTACTGGACAGGCTTAACAAAATCAGCTGGTAAAGCAGTATCAATGTTTTCCAATGCTTTGTAACCGTATAATTGTTTGGTGATATTTCTGACGGAATTGTCATCATCAGGCTGAATGACATATCTGTACTCGGCCAGATAGTAATTATCATATTTAGTACGCGGAATTTTACGGATATTGAGCTGATAAAAATACCAGTACTTCAAAAACACTCTGGTATACCATTTATCATTATTATGCATGGCCCTTGCATAAGACAAGAGATGCATCTCCATCCCTTTAGGCTGAAAATTAATTTTATATTGGCTAGTAGGTATGATTTCATCTGTAAATAAATCATACAATAATCCATCTTCCCCTTTATATTCTATACTTATCCAGCCGGCATCCATTATAGGATTGGGGGCAAACATTTTCCAGTTTTGAAACAAAAATGAATTTTCTATAAAAACAGGTATATCCATTTTTTTTAGAACAGATGAAGTCACATTCGCCGAAGCTGTATTTCTCCAAACAGAATTTTTAGTAAGAAAAAGTATATTTTTTTCACTAATTACATACAACACAAATACAGTCAAAACATCCAACACAGAGGTTTTTACTTTAGAATACAATGGTTTAATATAATCGGTGCATCGTTGATAGCCCATTCTGTCCCAGAAAGAAGCCGGCAACAGCAGTGCCGCCGCCGAAAAGCCTGTAATGGAAAAACTACCGACGTCGGTCAGCAAAAATATACTCCCGTGAAAGAATAGTAGGAAAAGGACCGCCGCATATTTCAAGATATCCTTTGGTGACGGCAGCAGAATGAATAAAGGGAATACCACTTCAAAAACTAATGTGAGATAAGTAAGCGGCCTGTACACCCAGCTGTTATCAGCAAAAAATGCAGCCATAGCACTGGCATTCCATACATCTGAAGCCATAATCTTTACGGCATAGCCATTCATCCAGGTATCACCGTATTTCGCAAGACCGGTACAAAAATAAATCCAGCAAAGCTGCACAACTAAGATTAGAGATACCCATAACGGCACTCTTACCCTGCTTCCATTTTTATAAAACGAGAAAAAATTAGTTAACGGTAAAAAACAAGACCAGGTTAACAACTGAAACGTATATTTATCAAATCCGGGGTTGTACCTTGAGAATGCCTGCAGTAAATTAAAATAAAAAAACAGGAGGAGAAAAGAAATCAATTGTGTATAAAACCCAATCGTAAAAAGTACCGCCAGTAAAATGGAAACCGCCATCCAGCCATATGCAAAAAAATCATTTCTGACAAAGTCAAAAATGGAAAAGGCGTCTTTTCCATTCATTTGCTGCATGACCTGAATCGGTATGATGGTATGTTCTCCCCAAAACTGTGTTGTATAGGAAAACTTTATGAAAAGCAGGTTATACAGGATGCTTACTCCTAAGATGATGCGAAACAAAGAGACTGAACGTCCGTCTAAACGCAGGTATTCAAGTTTATGCAAGCATGACTTCATCCTGCAATTTACGGGTATTGCCTTACAATTTTCTGATTTCTTCTCTCAGTTCGAGTAATGCCCAAAGTCCATAGAAAGTCGGCTTGAATTTCGCATACTGTCCGTTTACATTATATTCCTGCCAGCCACCGTCGTTTAGCTGAAGTGTAAGAAAATAGACAATATCTTTTGCGTTATTCTTTAATGTGATATCTTTTCCATACAAGCCCAGTGCGAATAACTCGAGGGAATTAGACAGCGAACGTTCAACCATATTTTTGGGGGTAATGGTTGCTGTATCTGTAGCTATTTTATTTAAACTGTATGTCTTATAAAGTTTATTAAATACCTGAGTTTTATATCCGGCTGATTTGTTCTCATTATTTCCACAATTCCTGTCAAACTCAACGAATGTCCAGTAATATTCCAATTGTATCGATTTTGAGTAATAATCAAAAGATTTGTAAAGCGTATCCAGCATCTTGTTGGTAATTGAAAAATCATTACAAAAAATGGCTAACCCTGCACGTCCCTGTTTGGTGTACATACTTTGAACAAACAAATTATAAATATCCTTCTTGTCTACATTAGAGACACTCTCCCTTACAAAGGCTGTATCTCCTATTATTTTTCCATAAGATCTTGTAAAATGGCCTTTAATATCTTTATCATCAACCATAATAAATGAGTCAAGTCCAAGCGCAAAATGATTGTTTACACCATTAAATTTGAAAGCAAGCTCAACATCACTGTTATACCTGTTATAGGCTTTCAGCAACTCTTTGGATTTGAATATGCATTTATCAATTTTTCGCAGCAGTGAATCTTTTCCGTATTTCTGAATGAACAAGTCTAACGTATCATCTGTAAGTCTGTTAAACTGAATAACCGACGGTCTGTATGAAGATATCGTTTCTTCAGCTTTTACGGATAAACAAAACAAGGAAACAAGAAAAAATAAGGTAATAATTCTCATAAACAGATTTTTATTAAAAGTCGTCAAAAATACTAATTTATTGTAACCTGTTAACAATTTTTATGCCACATTTAACAGATTCTTTTAAACTGCCGGTTTACGGACAGATGCGACAGAATATAAAATATGAATCAAACATAGTATCTTTGGTATAATGCCTTTCACTTTTGCACATACCGGGTACATATTGCCTGTGAAAAAGAAATGGACGTCCTATTTTTCAACCTCCGGGCTCGTATTTGGCAGTCTGGCACCTGATTACGATATACTGTTCAGGTTCTCTGAAAACAGATTTCACCTGTTTCAGTATGATTTATTTTCCATTTTTTTTTATATCTATCCATTAGCCCTGCTCAGTATCATTTTTTTTCATTTATGCTGTCAGGTAATCCTTTCAGAGAACCTCCCCTTTTTTGTACGCGATAAAATGTCTTCGTTTTTATCAATTGATATAGCTTCTGAATTGAAAAGGCATTTTATTAAGATTTCATTCTCTATTATTTTTGCCATCTTTTTACATTTATTGTTAGATATGCTTTGTCATTTTTTGGATGCCTGGAGCGTAAAAATGCTAGTATTGACCCTCACCAGAAACATACAAACAGCAAATATTTTTTACGGACTTGCCATTTATGCATTACCTGTTCTTTTTTCACTGTATGGATTTTATCTGCTTTGGAAATATGTGGCAGATGAACGACCAATGATTACTGACTTTAGCATCACAAAGAAACAATTCACCTTTTGGATATTGGTCTTCCTGCTGGCTGTGGGCATCAGTATTTTAAAGTTCTATATCTTTCAGCTGCAAGAGGATGGTTTTCTGGCAGATCAGTTGATTATTTCACTTACCTCTTCAGTAATGCTTTCCTTCTATCTCGTTTGTATTGGTTACCTTTTTGCTAAAAAAATAAATCGTTCCTAATCCCTTTAAGATGAGAGAAATTGTAAACGGGTTATGGATACAAGGTGAGTTATCTCCTATTGAATTACTAACCATACACTCATATATACAAAATAGTTTTTCTTTTCATTTATGGACATATACACCGGATACAATTAATGCTCCAAAGGATGCTGTTGTTAAATTTGCCGGCGACATCATACCGAAAGATCAGGTTTTTTCCTACAGGGATACTAACAAGTATGGCCATGGAAAAGGCAGTTATGCAGGGTTTTCGGACATCTTTCGATATAAATTACTCTATGAAAATGGCGGTATCTGGACGGATATGGATATTACCTGCCTGAAACCATTTGATATTCCAGCAGAATATTTCTTCCGTTACCACCACAAGGTAGGTGCTGTCGGAAATTTCATGAAATGCCCTGCTCACAGCGACTTGATGAAATGGTGTTATGAACAGGCAATCCAGAAAGTCACCCCTGAAAACAAGGACTGGATGCTGCCTATTGAAATTTTGAATCAAGGTATTCAGAAATACAAATTAACATCCCATATTCATAAAATATCCAACAATGACAGTTTTCCGGAAGTTATGCGCCTGCTCTCAGGGGCTCCGGCCTTGCCGAATGATTGGAAGATAATACACTGGATGAATGAGGAATTCCGGCGGTTACATATTTCTAAAACTATATTTCTGAAAAATACGGTTATACATCAATTACTAACAAAATATTTCATTCCTCATCAAACCTATGAAGGCAGGGAAATGCTGAAAAATAAAATTGTGCTAAGCCGGTACTGGTATCTGCTAAAAAATATAAAATCTACGTTGAGCTGGTACCTGCTATCGAAGTAAATAAATCCAGATACATATTGGCAGCGCTGTCCCACGAATAATTTTGCTGCATATACTGCGCCAAAAACTCCGGATAGCGGTAATTTTTCAAAAACTTCTCTGTATAAAATGACTGAATTTTATCTGCGATATCAGCCGGATTCCCATATTGCACGAAGTTACCATTGAGGCCCTCTGAAATAATTTCTCTATTCCCGCTCACATCGGTGGCACAAATATATAAACCACAGGACACCGCCTCCAAAACACTTAACGACATTGCTTCTTCGCGGCTGGGTGCAATCAAAAGGTGCGCTTTCGTGTACTCTTCCATCACCTGGCTCTGGCTTATTTTACCCGTTAATTCAATATCCTCCAGATTATTTTTAATGATATAATCTTCAATCGTACCTTTTAAATTTCCATCTCCAATTATCTTGAGATGAATCGGGATATTATCCGCTTTTAACCGCTTGAACGCCCTGACAACAGATAAAGGGTCTTTCTGCTCAACAAGCCTTCCTACAAACAATGCCTGTATAACTTTATCACCGGCATCAAACCCGCCCCTGACATCAAAGGACAAAAGGCCGTTGGGTATTACTTTATTCTTTTCCGCATAGTGATTCCCCAAAAAGTTATCGGCGCTTTTCTTAAGCTGCTTTGTCAATACTACATTATACCGTGAATGCAGCATAATTGATTTTATCACCGGATAACACAACAAATGCCATACAAACATTTGTCTTGGGCTAAACCATGGAATGTCATGGCCGTGCGACAAAATAATGTAGGGTAATTGTAACTTTCTTAACAAGTAACGGGCTACGGCACCGCCGGGCAATGTAAAATTGGCCAGGCATACATCAAACTGTCCGCTACGAAAATGCTGAGCGGCATAATGCTTGCTTTTTTTTACCCAGTCGTGCATCTCCAGCGGATTAGACTGATGTGCATGTTTCCTCGTGGATAGTACACGAATTATAGTTAAGTTATTTTCAACGTGATATTCCGGCTCTCCGGGAAACCAGGTGGTAAGAATAGTAACGGAATGTCCTTTGCTAGTAAATTCTGTGGCTAAATGCTGGGTAACCATGCCTGCCCCTCCACCTAAAGGCGGGTATTCATAATTTAAGATGAGGATGTTCAAAGCAGAATAGGTTGTTTCTTTCCGTAAATTTATAAAAAAGAAACCTAATCTTCTTATTTCTTAGCAGGCAGTTTCAGCAAGAGCGTCGGATCTTCCTTAACTTCTTTGACATAGCGTTCAATATCTTCTTTGACACTAAGAAAACTGGAAATTCCGAATTTCTGAAAGAGGTCATCTATCCTCGCCATAACAGAGGCATTCATAGTATCCAGCTGCTGACGTAAATCAAATAAAAAAGCATCAACTATCCTCTTTCCTTCTTCTTCTGTGTAATGATTGTTTTGTATCAAATCTTCCAGGAGTTCCTTTATCTTATCATTTGTAACAGATGCCGTTCCAATGGAAACGTAAACTGATTTTTTTAGTAATTCTCTCATATTTTACACCAATTACATACAAATTTATAAACTTATCCGGTTTCGGAGAGAAAAACATATTAAGACTGAATTATTAATGTCTTAACCAATTTATGTGTAAAAATTATTGAATTCACTAACTATTCAATAAATTTGGGGTTCTGAAAAACAATATGCTTATTCAAAAACGATGGACATATCTGGAAGCTGACGAAACACTCGTTAGTGAATTGCAAAAGCAATTAAAAATCCATCCTGTGATTTGTAAATTATTGGTATTGAGGGGGATAACCAGTTTTGAAGATGCTAAAGAATTTTTCAGACCCAGCTTGTCAAAATTACATAACCCATTCCTCATGAAGGATATGGATGTCGCCATCGAGCGAATTGAAAAAGCCATCCGAAACAATGAATCTATTTTAATTTATGGAGATTATGATGTGGATGGCACTACTGCAGTTTCTTTGGTTTATTCATTCTTTAAAGAAATTTATCAGCAGGTAGGATATTACATACCAGACAGATATTCAGAGGGTTATGGAATTTCTTTTCAAGGAATTGATTTTGCCTCTGAAAATAAGTACAGCCTGATTATTGCTTTAGACTGCGGAATTAAGGCATTGGATAAAGTGGAATATGCAAAGGCAAAGAATATAGATTTCATTATCTGCGACCATCACTTACCCGGCGAAACACTTCCGGATGCGGTGGCTGTATTAGACCCGAAAAGAAAAGACTGCTCCTACCCTTTTGATGAACTGAGCGGGTGTGGAATCGGCTTTAAACTCATTCAGGCGTATGCCGAAAAAAACAATATCCTTTCTGAAAAAATATACGACCAGCTGGATTTGGTAGCCATCAGCATTGCCTCCGATTTAGTGCCTATCACCGGTGAAAACAGGATACTCGCTAAATTCGGAACGGACAGAATCAACAGTAACCCGAGAGCGGGTATCAAAGCGCTGATGAGTGAGTTGAAACTCAGTCGGGATTTAGATATTACGGATTTGGTATTTATTATCGGCCCTCGAATCAACGCGGCAGGAAGAATAGCGCATGGCTCTGAAGCCGTTACATTGTTAATTGAAGATGATTACGACAAAGCCATTGAAAAAACTAAAAAAGTACAGCAAAACAATACTGACCGCAAGACATTGGATAAAGACATAACCGAAGAGGCATTTGCGCTGATTGATAACGACGAAATCATGATAGCCCGGAAATCAACCGTTTTATATCAGGAACACTGGCATAAAGGCGTAATAGGGATTGTTGCCTCCAGATTGATTGAAAAATACCACCGTCCTACTATTGTCCTTGCTGCATCCAACGGAAAAGCGGTTGGTTCGGGCCGTTCTGTTCCGGGATTTGACTTGCATGAAGCCATCGAAGCCTGCAGTGAGCATCTTATTCAGTTTGGCGGGCACAAATACGCAGCCGGCTTAACAATAGAGCTGGATAAGATAAACGACTTTTCCGTTCAATTCGACAAGGTAGTGACGGAACGAATCCTTGATGAACAATTGATTCCTCAGATAGAAGTGGATGCAGAGATTGAACTGACTGACATTAATGAGAAATTCTTCAATATCGTAGAGCAAATGGGACCTTTCGGGCCTGGTAATATGCGTCCTAATTTCGTCACGAAAGATGTTTATGATACCGGATACAGTAAAGTATTAAACGGCAACCACCTAAAACTGAATATCCTGAAAGACGGACAAGACCCGAGAAACGGAATTGGATTCGGTATGGGGGATTATATGAACATCCTGCAGACAAAAGAAACTTTTGACATCTGCTATCAGCTGTATGCCAATATCTGGAACGGACAAACCAAGATAGAATTCAAACTGAAAGACTTACGATAATGATTTTACGCGCCGAACACTTAGTAAAGACATACAGCAAGCGAAAAGTAGTAGACAATGTTTCTATTGAAGTGAATCAGGGTGAAATTGTTGGTTTGTTAGGTCCAAACGGTGCCGGAAAGACTACTACTTTTTATATTACGGTTGGCTTGGTCACTCCGAATGAAGGAAAAGTATTTCTGGATGAAAAAGACATCTCTAAGGTGGCAATGTATAAACGCGCAAAACTTGGAGTGGGATACCTCCCTCAGGAAAACTCGGTTTTTCGTACATTAAGTGTGGAAGATAATATCCGTGCGATTTTGGAATTTACCAACTTGTCCAAACCACAGCAAAAGGAAAAGCTGGAAAGCCTGTTAGATGAATTTGGGCTAAAACATGTGCGCAAAACAAAAGGCAAACTGCTGTCCGGAGGAGAACGCCGTCGAACGGAAATTGCCCGTGCACTGGCATCCGACCCTAAGTTCATTTTACTCGACGAACCATTTGCAGGTATAGACCCTATAGCGGTAGAAGACATTCAGCATATTGTTGAAAAATTGAAATTTAAGAATATCGGAATACTAATAACGGACCACAATGTACAGGAAACACTTTCCATTACAGACAGAGCCTATCTGTTATTTGAAGGAAGAATCTTAAAACAAGGTACAGCCGAAGAACTTGCTTCCGACGAACAGGTAAGAAAAGTATACTTAGGGCAAAATTTTGAATTGAAAAAGAAATAGATATAACTACCTCATTAAACGTTCATCAAAACTAAAGGGTTGTATCGATAAAATCTTTACTTTGGTAAAATCTTTGTGGGCAGGATTAATTAAAAAATTATATTCTTCATTTATCACCACTGATGGTACTTTCAAAAGTAATGATGAATTTCTCTTAATCCAATCATCCCCGATCAATTTAAAGTTACTGTTCAGTCCGCTTTCATCAATTTCCTTTTTTATAACATTATATTTCACTTCTTCCATACTATTTTCCGGTAAACTGATGGAGACAATGGAAAAATCCATCTGCTTTACATTATTAATCGGCATGTGTACTAAAACTTCTAACGCCGCCAATGCTCTTGTAGAAGAAGTATACAACATTGAAAATCCCTTGCTGTTCCATCTGCCTCCGAAAAGCTTTGCCCCCTGGCCGCTTAAATCATTTGAATAAATGGTGTTGCAAATTCTGTAAACTACCATAAAAATGATATGAGATTATGCAAAAATACCATGTTCGATTCTTCCTAATTCATCTTCTAATAGTTCAAACCCAAAAATGGTATCCAAAAATGAAATGGGCTTTTCATTCTTGAAAATAAGTACCTGCGATTTCATCCAGTTGGTGAAATTATCCAAAGTACCGAAAACAGCTGCCCCTTTTTCGTATAAGCGCTGTAATCTCAGCGCGCGTTCAGATGATTCAGGGCTGAGCAAATCTGATGGTGCATATCGTTGCAGGGTTCTTTCTGACAAATGCAAGATAGACGCAATTTCCTTAAGTGACAAATCATATCTTTTTACCAGTTGATTGATTTGGTACATACTGAGGCCTGCTCTTGATTTGTATATCAGACGACGGGAATCATCTGAAAGAATTGCGCTAATAACAGATGGAGAATCATATAAGGCTTCTCTTTCCATTACTTTAACAACTTTTTCTTTTGGAAGTTTATAGGTGTCTGCGGGTTTAACTTTCCTTTTCATATCACGACATTTGTCACAAAAATAATACATTTTGTCCGTAAAAGCAAATCTAATCCACAAAATGTTTCTCATTCTTCATAACATTTTCTAAAGTCCAGTCAATTTTTTTTACAAAAATCTCGCTTCTGTATATGCAGTCGGATTTATAGCAACTTTTACAGGATTGTGGCAGGCAGGGGTCTGCATGTATAAATGTTTCTAAATTATTGGGTATTGTCTGTTTGATATTTTCTTCAACCTGTTTTAACTCATCATGGACTTCATTGGCATTAAAATACCATGGAATAGTGGTGTGGCAGTCAATATGAATTTTTTCACCAAATTTTATTATCCTGAAATTGTGAATATCGACCCAGTTTTCACGGCGATTATTATTCAGGTGTGTAATGACCTTGCCAAGTAAATCAAAATCAGCCTCATCCATAATTCCGGCGACTGAATGCTTTAAAATTTTATAGCCGCTGTAAATGATAACTACTCCCATCAGGATGGCAACGATATTATCCAGCCATAGTATCTTTGTCAGCAAAATTAATCCAAGTCCGATCAGCAGGCCTGCGGATGAGTAGGCATCCGATTTCAAATGCTCCCCGCTGGCAACAAGTGTCAATGAATTATTACGTTCTCCGCTTTTTTGCGCCATCCATCCCATCAGATAATTGACAGCGCCGGAAATTGCAATTAACAGAATACCGATATCCAGACTTCCAATTTTTATTGGGACAAAAAAATTGTAAGTCGCTTTAATAATCATACTGATACCCGCAGAGAGAATCAGGCTGCCTTCTATGCTGGCAGAAATAAATTCAATTTTACCATGACCATACGGATGATCTTCATCGTGTGGCTTTGAGGCAAGATACAAGCTATATAACCCAAAACCACCAGCAACAATATTGATAATACTTTCTATGGCATCTGTAAGTATCGCATTGGAATTGGTTTTAAAAAAAGCGAAAAACTTCATACACAGTAGCAACAGGCCTACAACAAGCGTAAACGTCTGCAGTGCTATTTTACTCTTGCCTCTGCCGGAAATCTGATGAGTTGGCATAAAATTCGTCAGTTAATAATTTCTTTCCGTAATATAATTGACCAGATTCATCAGGCCAACCTTTGATTCAGAATCATTAATGGTGTTAATAATATCAAACGCACGTTGCTTGTAAGCATACATCATCTTTTCTGAATATTCAATTCCTCCTTTTTTATGAATAAACCGAATCAATTCATTCACCCTCTCTTTATCTTCATTGTGGTTCTTAACGGTGCTGATAATCCACTTTTTCTCGGGCGCAGTTGAATTATTCAAGGTGTATATAAGCGGGAGTGTCATTTTGCGTTCTTTGATATCAATTCCTCTGGGCTTACCTATATCCGCTTCTCCGTAATCAAATAAATCATCTTTAATCTGGAATGCAATACCTATATTTTCTCCAATCTGACGCATCTTTTCTATCAGCTCAGCATCCTTCGTCGTAGATGCGGCACCCACTTCACAGGCTGCAGCAATCAGGGACGCCGTTTTATTTCTTATAATTTCAAAATACACACTTTCGTCTATATCCAGTTTGCGTGCTTTTTCCATCTGCATCAGCTCCCCTTCGCTCATTCGTTTTACCGCCGTAGAAGTAATGTGCAACAAATTATAATTATGCGTATCCAATGCTAACAGTAGTCCTTTGGATAAGAAGTAATCACCAACTAATACGGCAATCTTATTTTTCCAAAGTGCATTGATGGAAAAGAAACCCCGACGCTCATAAGCATCATCCACCACATCATCATGAACAAGGGTGGCTGTATGTAATAGCTCTACCAGAGAAGCGCCGATATAGGTGGATTCCGTCACTTCACCACACATCTTAGCGGACAGAAAGATAAACATAGGCCGCACCTGTTTACCCTTCCGTTGATAAATATAATAATTGACTTTATCTAACAGCGCCACATGGCTTCGCATGACTTCGCGAAACTTCTGTTCAAATAATTCCAATTCTCTGTCAATCGGAGCCTTTAAATTATCTACTGGGTTACTCAACGATTGTTTATTTTTGTTAAAGGTATAAGTTTAATTCGTAACGCAATATACAAATTTAACAGATGCAAAAAACAGAACTTACCATAAACGGATCAAAAGGAAAACCGATTACCTTGGATATCACCTTTAACAAAAACGGAAAAGAAAAACCGGTACTTATTTTTTGTCATGGATTTAAAGGATTTAAGGACTGGGGGCATTTTAACCTTATTGCAGAAGCCTTCGCCAACCATGATTTTACGTTTGTAAAATTCAACTTTTCTTACAATGGAACAACTACTGAGCACCTTACCGATTTCGCTGATTTAGAAGCCTTTGGTGATAATAATTTTTCGATAGAGCTGGATGATCTGGGTTTGGTGATAGATTACATGAAAGAGAATGCTGCTTTTTATGAAGGAAATCATGATCATCTCTTTCTGATGGGCCATAGCCGTGGCGGTGGAATCGCTATCCTGAAAGCAAGCCGGGATAAGCGAATAAAAAAACTCGTGACTTGGGCAAGTGTAAAAGATGCCGCCGATTTTTTCAGTACACAGGACTTAGAAGTATGGCAAAAAAGTGGAAAGGTTTTTACGTTCAACTCCCGCACGAAACAAAATATGCCTTTAAATTTTCAGTTTTATGAAAACTACTATACCAATAAACAACAATTAGATATCCCCAAAGCGGCGGCATGCCTGAATATCCCGTGGCTCATTCTTCACGGCAGTAATGATACTTCCGTGCCTTTTGCAACAGGAGAACAACTGCATCAGTGGAATTCCGGGAGCAAGTGGATTTTGATAGATCATGCAGACCATACCTTTGGGGGCAAACAACCGTATACTGAATCAGATTTACCCGCTGATACTAAAACCGCTGTAAGGGAAACGATTCATTTCCTAAACAATGGATAGAAGATTATTTCACTTTTAAAGTATTCAGCCATTTCATCCATTTCCCCTGAATAATTTGTATATTTTCAGGTTTAGTATCGCATCGGATGTTGCCAAACTCATTCTTAGACAGGCGTTTTAAAATCCAGTTGGCTCTGCCACAAACCTTAAAAACATCATCATCAATCTGATAATTATAGGTATTATCTTTTAACTGGCCGGTTTTTACTCTACACCAAATGGTGACATCAAAAGCATTGGTCAGTCCGATATATGTTGTATCCATTAAAGCATTGATTAATTCTGGAAGAAAAGAACAATACCGTGTACTGTCCATTGCTATCCAAAACGGACAACGGAACAGTTTCTCATAATCGGGTTCTTTAAAAATAAACTGTCGTATCTCTTCCGGCCTGTAATTGATTATTTCATTCTGCACATTATCTTTTCGCATTCCATAAGCCACTTTAAATTCACCGTTTACAGTTTTAAGTTGTTTCTGAAACGCAGGAGGCATTGAAGGAGTGGCCAGAAAAGGTTTATCTGCGGAATAAACCCTATTGAATGCAATCAAACATATAATAAATAATAAAGCACCTGCCCTTTTATGATTTCTTAGGTGGATTATTTCTGTTTGGGTTATTGTTCGCATTTCCCTGATTATTTGGTCGTGGCGGACGATTTTGTTGCTGTCTGTTTGGATTGTTTTGCGGCTTCTGTTGGCGGTTCGCCGGTTTATTCTGCTGGCCTTGCTGCTGATTATTCTGTGGCCGGTTCTGCTGGTTGCGTTGCTGGCCCTTAGATTTATTCTTGTGATGGTGTTTTTTATCTTTTCTGTCCAGGCTGGCAAGTGAGATATGGCCAACCACATCCGCAAATTCCAGTACTTCTTCCACGCCGGCTTTTTCTTCCACTTCTACTAACTCCGTAATGTCCGCCGGTTTTTTCCCATTCGCATTCATATCCAGAATCATCTTCACATTTTCCAGTGAAATGGGATAAAAAGTGCCGGAACCTTTTACGGTATAAAACATCAGGCCTTTCAGTATATCTGTTTTCATCAGGCGTGCCTCGCCGGTTTCCAGTTGTAGGGTTTCTGCTTTTTCCGGAACATCTCTCAATGCATCCAGATAAGTATCCAACTCATAATTTAGACAGCACTTTAACCTGCCGCACTGTCCGCTTAATTTTGTTTGATTGATAGACAAGTTTTGATAACGGGCGGCTGTTGTATTCACCGTTTTAAAACTGGTGAGCCACGTAGAACAACACAACTCCCGACCACAGGAACCAATACCTCCAACTATACCTGCCTCCTGGCGTGCCCCTATCTGGCGCATTTCAATTTTCACCTTAAATTCAGCCGCCAGCACCTTTATAAGCTCCCTGAAATCCACGCGGCCATCCGCTGTGTAGTAAAAGGTCGCCTTGCGTCCATCTGCCTGATACTGAACATCCCCGAGCTTCATATCCAGTCCGAGGTTGCGGGCCAGTACACGTGCTTTCAGCATGGTTTGTTTTTCTTTGGCACGCGCCTGTTCCATCAAATGCAGTTCATTATCTTTTGCGATGCGTAAAATAGAACGAATGTCTTCAGAAGTTTCTTTCATCCGTTTCTTTTTCATTTGCAGCCGTACCAATTCTCCGCTCAGGGTTATTTGCCCCAAATCATAACCTTGTACAGCCTCAACAATAACATAATCGCCGGTATATAAATCAAACCGTTTATCGTTACGATAAAATCCTTTGCGTGAGCCGCTCTTGAAGCTTACTTCATAAATATTGTATTTGGCAAACGGATCAGCAGTGATATCACTGAGCCAGTCATGAACTTCTAATTTTGAACATCCGCCTGTCGCACAATGTCCGTTATTTTTACAACCTGTAGGCATACCGCCTACGGTTCCGCAACTATTACAACTCATTTCTTATCTGTATTGAGTAATTATTATTTTGCAGCCTGAAAACCACTTGATAATAACTGAATATGAACAATTAATCCTGTTACCTTTCTTAGAATTCTGTATCTGAGAAAAGTAGTTATGACAAAAATACAGTAAAAAACGGGATATTCAGCAGTTAATTATTCGCAAATGTTAATCTCTTGCCCAAAGTATCTGATTCATTTTCAATGACATATCCATTAAAACAAATTTCGGGCTAACATTTCGCTCTATTTCATAATGTTTTTGATTGATTAACTCCATCAGCCTTGAAAGTTTATTCAGGCTGATATATTTGTCCAGCGCTTTGGAAATGACCACCTCATCTTCCGTTAATTTAGCACCAGAAGGAGACACATATTTTGCCTGAACCGTTTCTCTGATGATATGCAACAGATACTCCAGGAATGACTTTAGATTTTCCCGCCCAATTTTTGACATTTCTTCTGTCCATTTCAGCAATGAACCGGCATTGGTACTTTCCTGCATACGGATGGTGTACTTAAAAAAATGAGTCAGCCGAATGGTGTCCATAGAAGATGTCGCTTCTGACAGTTTGATGGCTTCATTATAATTCCCGTCCGCCAGATATGCGATATGTGTGGCATTTTCTCTTGGAATGCCTCTTCTTAATAATGCTTCCGCAATAGCCGTATCCTCTGTTTTATTAATTTTTACCAGTTGGCAACGCGATAAAATGGTCGGTAAAATCTCTTCCTGATTTTCGGCAATAAGAATCAAAACGGTATTTGCAGGCGGCTCTTCCAACAATTTGAGCAATATATTTCCCTCTTTTGCCAGAGCCTCCGCCATCCAGATGAGCTGGATTTTATAATCCGCTTCAAAGGTTGTTAGGCTGAGGCCTTTGATAATATTGCGTGCCTCATCTGCCGTAATATTTCCCTGTTTATTCTCCGCTCCAATGTATTGCAGCCACTCCAGTTCATTTATATAAGGTTGGCTAAGAGCTACTTCCCTAAACTCTTTTAAATAATCTATACTGGTTTGTGGTGGCTTATGTGAAGCATTCTTATTGATAACAGGGTAGGAATAATGTATATCAGGATGTATGAGTTTTTGAGCTTTTATGCATGCATTACACATCCCGCAACTATCTTCTCCCTTATTTTCACAGACAATATATTGTGAAAACGCGAGTGCCATGGCAAGGCCGCCGGCTCCCGGATGGGACAAAAATAATTGAGCGTGTGGTATATTGCCCGACTGGGCAATGTGCATTAAATGTTTTTTGACTGGTTGCTGACCAATAACCTCTGAAAAAAGCATGCCCGAAAATAAGGATTAATGATGAATGATAAATAAAATACGGTTCTTTATGTTTGAACATTTTGCGTTTATCAACAGTTTAGATATGGCAAATAACATTTAACTTTATAGAATGAATAAAAAAGTAGCCGTTATCCGTCGTGCCAGTTTTAATGCTGCTCACAAACTCTGGAACAACCAATGGAGTCTGGAGAAAAACAAGGAGGTATTCGGATTATGTGCCAATGAACATTTTCACGGACACAATTATATGCTGGAAGTGAAGGTGACAGGTGAAATTGACCCTGAGACAGGTTATGTTATCGACCTTAAAATCATCAAAGATATTATACGGAATGAAATTGAGGAGCGGTTTGACCATAAAAATCTGAATCTGGATACGGTAGAATTTAAAAACCTGAATCCGACGGCTGAAAATATAGTAGTTGTCATATATGAACTTATCCGTGCAAAACTGGATATCAAGTACGAGTTGTTTATCAGACTTTGGGAAACAGAAAAAAATATGGTGGAATATCCCTGTCTTTAACCGGCATTTGCCGTAATCCATTTTGCTGCACGTTGTGAAGCTCCTTTTTCTCCTATTTTTTTCATCAATAGGCTATAATCTACATGGTTTGCAGCCAACAGTCCGGTGAGTTCTTCTGTAATTCTGTCAGCAGTACAAGCCTGCTGTATAAGTTCTTCTACAATCTTTTCTTCCGCAATCAGATTGGGTAATGAAATAAAATGCACTTTAGCCAGCCGTTTTCCTATCTGGTAATTCAGCCAGGAAGTTTTATAAATGACAACCTGAGGCACACCAAACAACGCAGTTTCGAGAGTTGCCGTTCCGCTACACACAATGGCCGCCTTTGAATTTTGCAGAACCTCGTAAGTCTTATCAAAAATCAGCGTTACATTTTTCGGAAGTTCAGTGGGGTATATATCCCTTAGTCCTGAAATGCCGGTAATTACAAATTGCTCCTCCGGAAAATTGGCAGCTGTTTCCAGCATCACCGGTATGAGGTTTTTCAGTTCCTGCTGCCTGCTGCCTGGCAGCAATGCAATCACCGACTTATCTTTGCCGGATACCGCAGACGGGTCAATAAAATCGAGTAAAGGATGTCCGACATACTGCGCGCTCGTATATTGATGTCTTTTGTAAAACGAAACCTCAAACGGCAAAATGCACAACATCACGTCGACGTATCGTTTTATCTTTTCAACACGACTCTCATTCCATGCCCAGATTTTTGGTGAAATATAATATGCTACTTTAAACCCGTGTTGTTTGCACCATTTAGCCATTCTTAAATTAAATCCGGGATAATCAATCAAAACAACAATATCCGGCTGAAAGGAAGAAATATCATTTTTTACATCCAAAAAGTTGCGGCGGATGGTTTTAAGATGCCGCAGTACTTCATAAAACCCCATGAAAGACAAACGGTTCAACCCAAACAGCAATTGAACGCCAGCCTGTTGAAGCATATTACCACCTATGCCTTTAAAAACAGCGGCATTATCCAGGCTGGCTATCTCTTTTACCACATTACCACCCTGTAAATCACCGGATACCTCACCTGCTATAATGTAATATTTCATAGTTACCAAAAAGAAAACCGTTGGCTTAGTGCAGAAATTTAATATAAAGCATACCTGCTATGTATACAAGAGATGCAAAAAAGACGCCTTTACACAAATTGAATTTTTTCAACAAATTGAATAAAAAAAAGAAAGGCAGATTGATAAACACACTCACTTTAATAAAGGATGGCAATACCGCCAGATCTCTGGCTCCCTTTACATATTCATCCCAGGTATAGTTATCAAATTTCACCAGATAATACAACACAAACATGAACATAGGCAATATTAGTCCGATTACAAACCCAATAACAGTCTGGTCCATTTTTTCTAACCAGTTTTTTGAAGGAGGTACAGTGTTCATGGCAGGTTATTTTTTTTCAACAAAATTTAAACGAAAAATGACAGGTAATATTATTCGTGCAGATTCCAGTTCTGATTGATATAGGAAATCGCATGATGGTGCGTTAAATCAAACTGAACAGGTACAATAGATACATAGCCGTTGTCCAGAGCCCATACATCTGTGTCTTCACCCTGGTCAAAATTGACAAAATTACCTGTGAGCCAGTAATAATTTTTACCATTTGGATCTCTGCGTTCATCAAACTCTTCCACCCATTTCGCCGTCGCCTGCCGGCAAATCTTCATTCCTTTTATTTGCTCAGCAGGAAGTTTGGGAATATTGACATTGAGTAAAGAATCTTTAGGTAAGCCTGAATTCAGCAGGTTTCGGATGATTTTTTCGGCGTATACTTTTGCTCCCGAAAAATCAGCATCGAAAGAAAAATCCAATAATGAGAAACCTACCGCCGGAATACCGTCAATGGCAGCCTCCATGGCCGCTGACATGGTTCCTGAATAAATTACATTAATGGAAGCATTAGAACCATGATTAATACCGGAAACACAGATATCCGGTTTGCGGTGCAGTATTTTATCAATGGCAATTTTTACACAATCTACCGGAGTTCCGGAACATTGATAAGCGGGAATATCTCCAAACACACTCACTTTCTGCAACCGCAAAGGGTCGTGTATCGTAATGGCATGCCCCATACCGGATTGCGGGCTGTCTGGCGCTACCACCGTCACATCACCAAATTTCACCATTACTTCCACCAGCGCTTTGATGCCTGGGGAAATGATTCCATCGTCATTCGTTACTAATATCACAGGTCTGCTCATACTGCAAAAGTACGAATTTATGCTCAAGTGGTAAGCAACTCAAGACAAGTAATTTTATTTTTAATTAATCCCTAAAAATTACCTTAAATTTTGTAGGTTTGGGTGTATGAGTTCCGGATTAAAAAACATTATCATAACGATTTTAGTAGTATTGATTGGCATACTCGGCTTTAAGTTATTTATCAGTGATCTGTTTAAGCAGAAGGATAATTCCACTGTTGACAGTACGATTGTAGTGCAAAGAATCCAGAAAGTGATGAAACTAATCACCGTGGAAGGACATTATTCAGAACTGATGAAGTATAAGGACTTCAGCTATATCGATTTTCCGGGGTTTCGGAAAGATGCGTTGCTTAAAGTAGATGCAAAAGTTTCGGTAGGCTACAACCTAGACAGTATGGACATTACAACAGATGAAAAGAACAAAACCATCGTCATAAAGCACATGCCCAAACCCGAAATTTTGTCTGTAGACACCGATATAAAATTCGAAAACTTAAGCTCAGGTGTTTTTACGGGTTTTAGTGAAGAAGAACTGACCAAGCTCAATAAAATGGCAAAAGACAATATCCGTAAGAGAGCGCTCAGCATGGAATTAATCCGGCAGGCGGAAGAACAAAAAAATGAGTTGTTTGATTTATTATTTTATATGGCTAAAGGCAACGGATATTCCATCATTGTTGAAGGCAATTCTCTTACGCCCAAAATTTATACTAAACAATAGCCATGGAAAGCATCATTATCATAACCATCGGTATTATTCTGCTGGTAGTAGGATTGGTCAGTTGCGTGATGCCGCCATTACCCGGTCCGCCTATAGCGTATATGGCACTGCTACTTGGCTACTGGGGGTTAGATAAAAAGGAAGAGTTGCCATTCTGGCTGCTGATTACTTACCTCGCTATCATTATCATTGTCATCATTATAGACTATCTGATACCCGTTTGGGGAACCAAAAAATTCGGAGGGACAAAGGCCGGCGTACGTGGCTGTTTTATTGGAATTGTGGCAGGCATTATCTTCTCTCCTTTCGGTGGCGTGTCCATCATCATTTGTCCGTTTTTAGGTGCAATGCTGGGAGAACTCTTCACGGGACAGGAATTTTCTATGGCAGTCAAATCAGGGATAGGCTCATTTGTTGGCTTCCTGCTCACCAGTGGATTAAAGATTATTCTTGTCCTGATGATATGTTATCACTTTTTCAAAGCGGTATTTTGAATAAAAGAGCTGTTATACTATCCATTAAATCATGCTAAAGGAATTGTATTTAATTCGATTATTCCGCCAAAACAAATTCTTGTTTACTGCGGTTTGCATATTTATTTTTTTTCAGCATTTTTTTTACATAAAGGACAACGGTTCTTTCCCCTGGTTTGTCTGGAGTATGTATTCCTACAAAGAACCGTTACCACAAACCGTTATCCAAACTGAAATTTATGTAAACGGCAAACGCCTTAACATTTCCAAAATTCCCATCTGGCAGGAAGCTACCCTCACTCACACTTTCCAGAAATACCATGAATTAGAACAAACAGAATTTATTGACCCCCTGGATACCATTGTAAAAAAAAGGACAAACTCCTTGCCTCCTTTTGTATATTCCTATGCGGCGGGGAAAATATGTAATCACTATGATGAGGCAAAAAATTATCCGTTATGGCTGACAAATTATATTTCCCGGCAAATAACCTGTAAACCTGTTCATCTGCTGGAGGTAAAGGAAATGCACTATCAATATACCGATGGAAAATTTATACAGTCAGATTCCGGTACTACACTTTTACAAATAAAAAACTAATGTATCCGGTGTCAAATACGAATATAGACAAGTATGCCCAAAAGGTGTTTATCCTGTTTTTTATACTGATGCTGTACAGGATTCACAGCCATGCCATGCTGACGTATATCGTAAATCAACCTATTAAAGGGCCGGGGGTTGATTACACATTCTGGATAAGCCATTTACTTTGCTTCCCGGAGTTTATAATACACCATTGGTGGCTTTGTTTTGCTATCGATGCCGGCGTGGTGGCGCTGAGTATCGCGGCCATTTTTTCCCGTACGAAAAGAAATAACATTACCATCTTGTTAATCCTGTTTTTTTTCATACAACGTATTACACTGGAGTCCTATTCCGTATCCCATACCAAGAGTATCAGTTGTTTATTTGTCGCATTATTGCCCTTTTGTTTCAGAAAAACAGAAAATATAACATTACTGATTGAATTCGGGAGGTATTTCCTGATATACATTCTAGTTATCTCCGCTTACCATAAGTTTCATCATGGCGCGCTCTTCGGACAAGATACATTTTCAGCCATCTTAATCAACCAGCACACAGACCTTGCTATTTTACACCCAGATCACATCAGTTTTAAAATTGCAAAATTTCTTACGCAATATTCTGCACTAGCCAATATCGCCTTTAAACTCTTATTTCTGACACAGGCTTTTTTTATCACAGGCATTTTCACCAAACGGGCAGACAGAATGTTATTCATATTATTAACGGGATTTGCCGTCAGCACCTACTTGGTCATGCGGATTTATAATTTCGATATCATTGTATTAGGATTGACACTCCTGTATTTTCCGGTTGGCAAAAAAAGGGGTTAAAATTTGTAAAAAAACAAACTTGAAAAAAATAATATACTATCTTTAAAAAAATATTTTACATGAAGCCATTTTTTCTTCTTTTACTTTCAGGCATTATTTTTGTCGTAAATGCACAAACTTCCAATACTGCAAAGAATACCACAACAACAAAAACAACCACTGTACCAACACCTACAAATACGACTAAGTCAGCTGTTACACCCAAAACCAATATCCCCAAACAACCAACGGGTTTACAAGAATATGTAACAAAAAATAAAGGGGCAGCTGTAAGCACAGCCGACCCGAACGCTAAACCATTTCCGTTTACCGGTAGCTTTACCATGAACTATGAGATAAGGGAAGCGAATGCAAAACCGAACTTAGGAAAAATAAAATACGCTTTTGACGGATTCCTCGTATCGCTGATACCATCCTTTGCCAATACCAATAAAGCTATCGCAAGCATGAATACCATTATCAATTCAAAAGATAATGAAATGATGAATCTGACCATTGACATGAAAGGAAAGAAATCAGGCTTATTGCTGAAATTGCCAAAGCAGGTCATCAGTAAGGATACAACCATACAAACCGCCAAACCAATTGTCATCAAAAAGACTAATGAATCAAAAGTCATAGAAGGATATAAATGTGAGAAATATGTCATTGACTACACCGATACTTCCAGTATTGTGAGCTGGGTAACCAACGATATCGCATTAAATTCTTCAGATTTACTGAAACTAATTAATATGGGATTCAGGGGCAAATCCCCTTTTTCCAAAACAAATCTGTCTGACATAAAAGGCACTGCTCTGGAAACGACAATTACTAAAAAAGATGGTAGCAGTACAAAAATTACAGTGACTGAAATCAGCAAAAAGAAACCCGATGCCGTGGTATTTTCTTATGATGGTTACAATGTCGCAGACGCCCGTTCCATTCCGATGTTTGGAGGCAACTAATCATTATCCTTTTTTTTATTTCTGATATCCCCTCCAACGAGAGGGGATTTTTATCAGTACTTTAACAAGTTGCTGTTATTTGTTGCATTCCTGATTTTATATTTTTGTAAAAAGCTACAGACTAGGATGCCTACTATCGATTTTGACAGATTCAGAGAGAATTTCAGCCTTCACAATCATCGGCCCAGAGTATTTTCATGGCCATTTTTCGGCACACTCCTGTTTGCCTCGGGATTATTTATTCTGTATAAACTCAATCAATATATTGATCCCTGGCAATCCTGGAGACAGGCATTAGGCAATGCCACCAACTTCTGTGAGCTGAACCGGTTCGACCAGCTGATTGTTCAGCCCTCTAACACATGGTCCAACTTAGGGTTTATAATTGTTGGATTGATATTCATCAGCATTGCCAAAAATGACCATATTTATGAGAACCGAACCAATGTCAACAACTTACTGGCAAAATTTCCCGGATTCTCTTTTATAATAGGTTTTTCAACTTTATATATGGGCATTGGAAGTTTTATGTACCATGCCACTCTCACTTTCTTTTTTCAGAAACTCGACCAAACCGGCATGTACTTCTTACTTATCGCTTTTATCGCCTATTTATTATTTAAAATTTTTCCCAAAATAAAATACCGGGGGAAAGAATATATTTCCAATCGCTTTTTCATCGTATGTGCCATTATCATGCAATTATTCTTCTTTTTCTTCCTTTGGAAATTACCGGTTAATATTCTGTTTCCATCGTTGACCTTATTGTTCATCCTTGCAAATTTATTTTTGCTGATAAAGATGAAAGACAATGTTTCCTATACCAAATTAATAATTGCTTCTTTTATCACACTATTAATCTCCACAACGGTCTGGTTGTTAGACATCACCGACAAGTTATGCTCTCCTACCAGTATTTTTCAGGGGCATTCATTGTGGCATCTCTTAAATGCAGTCAGCATATTCTTAGCCTATATGTTTTACAGAAGTGAAGAGTTTTTAACACCTGAAGAACAAGAAATTATGCAACCCTTTGAAGAAATGGCATAATTTTTAGGTATATTTGCTTATACCTTTTAACTTATGTATACAAAACCTTTCAGACTGTTTTTCTTAGTTATTTTTACTGTCTTACTGAACAGTTGTACAGCGTTATTCCAGGCACAAACCAGCATCCAGAAAGCAACCGGGCAATTACCCCCCAGAGCCTATGTAATAGATTACCCGCCTAACGGCGACAGGATAAAACCTACCCTGATTCCGGGCGGCGGTATGCTGACTACCAATCCGAATCCGTGGGGCGTAAGGTATAAAGACTACGTTTTTACCGATTACGACATACAGACGGAAACTTACAAGAAAGGAGCTCCAACTCACAATGGCGGCTCCAGCAATATTATTATGGACATCTTCACCCCCAGAAGCGATGCCGAAAAAAAACGCCCCTGTATCGTTTATGTTTTTGGAGGAGGTTTTTATATGAAAGTAGACGACTGTACAACAGAAATCTGTAAAGGCATGGTACAGAAAGGATATGTGGTGGCTTCCATTGATTACAGAATCGGGTTTGCCAACGCAATGCTTTCCCCTCAATGTGAAGGCGATTTTAATACCGGTTTTTATCCCGCGGTTATTAGGGCTGTTCAAGATGCGCGTTCAGCCGTCCGATACCTCAAAGCCAATGCCGAGCGCTTAGGAATTGACCCCGATAAAATTTTCATTGGCGGGCAAAGTGCTGGTGCAATTACCGCCTTGGGTATGGCGTTGTATGACGATGCAGATGTACCGGAGGAAGTACTTAAACAGGTAGGCGGTACCTTAGACCCCCAGAAAGATAACATGGAATACAACAGCAAAGTTGCAGGCGTTTACTCGATGGCAGGAGCTATATTTTCTGAAAAGATAATTGTAAAAAAAGCAAATACTCCGTTTTTGCTCATCTCCGGCAGCTGTGATGAATTAATAGACCCTGTCAAAGCACCTGCTTATAAATGTAAAGACAGAAAAACATTCCCTGAAATCGCAGGCAGCGGATTGATTTATGAGATTATGAAAAACAACAACATCATGAAGTTTGATTATATCTGTGGCGGCGGGCATGGCATGGGAAGTGTCGGCTTTAACAAACTGCTCAATTTAGTCAGTGGCTTTACCTACAGTGTATTACAAGGCAAACCGATAAACGGTAAAGAAATCATTGTGGCGGATGCTCCTGTGTGCAATAAACCAGAAACCTGTAAATAATTTCTTAAACAAATTCGCTTAATTCCAGCCAGCGCAGTTCTTTCTCATCCAATTGTGAAAGGATAATTTCTATTTTTCCGGAGAGCTCCTGTATTTCCTGATGTTCTGAAATGCCGGAAGATAGTTTTTCTGTTATGACATCCTTCATTTTCGTCAATGTTTCAATCTCCTGCTCCAGCCGCTTAAATTCTTCCTGTTCTTTAAATGATAATTTCCTTTTTACCGGCGAGGTTGGCTGCTTGATGATATCTGTAGCATTCCTGTCCGCAGACTTCTGCTGACGGGCTTCATCCTTTAACTGCAAGCGGTATTCATTATAGTTCCCCAAAAAATCTCTCACTTTTCCATCGCCTTCAAATACCAGCAAATGATCGGTCAGTTTATCTAAAAAATAACGGTCATGACTAACAATGACCAGACAACCTTTGAAATCCATCAGGAAATCTTCCAGCACCTGCAAGGTTAGAATATCTAAATCATTGGTCGGCTCATCCAGAATTAAGAAATTGGGGTTCTTCATCAGAATAGTCAGTAAATAAAGACGTCTGCGTTCCCCACCGCTCAGCGTAGACACAAAATTATATTGCTGTTCGTATGGAAACAGAAAACGCTCTAACAACTGTGCCGCCGATAAAGCACCTTTCCCAATTGGCAAATATTCAGCAATATCTTTAATAACTTCGATGACACGCTTGTCCGCTTTCAGTTGTAACCCTTTCTGATTGTAGTAACCAAATACGACTGTTTCACCTAAGACAATATTTCCTGCATCCTGTTTTTCATCACCAACCAGAATATTTAAAAGCGTTGATTTACCACAGCCGTTCCTGCCAACTATTCCCACCCGTTCCCCTCGCTGAAATTTATGAGAGAATTTATCCAGCAACACCTTATCCTTATAGGCTTTCTGAATATTATGGAGTTCGAGAATCTTACCACCCAGACGTTGCATTTTCACTTCTATCTCAATTGCCTTATCCTGTGTCTTCACAGTGGCTGCAGCCTTTACATTTTCAAAATTATCCACTCTCGATTGGGCTTTCGTGGTGCGCGCTTTCGGCTGCCTACGCATCCACTCCAGCTCTTTTCGGAATGTATTCTGCGCTTTCTCCACATTTACACGCTGATTCTCTTCCCGCAGTTCTTTATTCTCCAGATATTTGGAATAATTGCCTTTATGCTTGTATAAAATCCCATTCTCCAACTCCAGAATCTCATTACAAATATTCTCCAGAAAATACCGGTCGTGGGTAACCATCAGCAGCGTAATGTTGTTTTTAGATAAATACTCTTCCAGCCACTCAATCATATCCATATCGAGGTGGTTTGTTGGTTCATCTAAAATAAACATATCCGGTTGTTGTAATAACAAAATGGCCAGCGCCAGTCGTTTCTTTTGCCCTCCCGACATGGAACCCACACGCTGATCAAAATCGAAAATCAGAAACTTGGACAGTATCAGTTTCACCTGTTGTTCGTAATCCCATGCAGCCAGTTCATCCATTTTATTCATCGCTGATTGCAAATCGCCATGGCCATCCAAAGCCTGTTCATACTGCAAACTAGCTTTCAGAATGGGATTATCATCGTGCATGATGGTCTGATAAACGGTTTTACTTTCATCAAAAGCAGGTTCCTGTGTCAGAAATCCCACTTTTATGTCTTTATGAAACTTGTATTCTCCACTTTCAGGAGGCTCCAGCCCCTGCAATATCCGTATAAGTGACGATTTTCCGGTGCCGTTTCTGGCTATCAATGCCACTTTCTGTCCCTTGTCGATAAAAAAAGTGATGTTTTCAAACAAGAGTTTGTCGCCGTAATATTTAGAAAGATTATTGACAGATAGGAAATTCATGCCTCAAAAATACGTTTACTATTGAAAATTGTCTCATTATCTTATCGTTGCTGCATTTCCCTCGCGTAATAAATCAGAAAAAATACGACTGATGCAGGCACAGTTATGCATCAAAGCAGGGCAGAACAGAAATTTTATTATAAATTTAGCCGTGAGTTATCAGAAACAAATACTGTTATTTTGGATTATACTTTTTTATGGTACCGGCTTATCAGCACAGGAAAGACACTACACCATTCCCGCCATTAAACAAAAGACGGTATTTCCATTCAATGTCTTCAACGATATATTACTGGTAGATGTTAAAGTTAACCAGTCAAAAACACTAAAGTTCATCTTTGATTCGGGATGCAAAAGCACCATTATCATTCATCCGAAATACCTGGATTCTTTTGATATCCCTTACCATCAGAAAGTTTACTTTACTGGATTAGGGTTTAAAGATTCCATTGAAACCATGAAAATTGACAATGGCATGCTGGAGCTGGGCGAATTAAAAGGTGAACACATTCCAATCTTCATTTTAAGTAAGGATACCTTAACGCTTGACCATTATCTGGGTACTGAAGTGGGCGGAATTTTTGGCGCTGAATTGTTTGAAAAATACTACATACATATCAACTATAAAAAACGCTTAATTGAATTATTCGAAAAAAAACCCGTTAAAAAAATTACGGAAACTTATAAGAAACTACCGGTGGAAATCCGTAAAAGCAAAGGATATCTTTCCTGTATGGTAATGAATCATCGGAATGAGTTGTTTTTATCTGAATTATTGCTGGATACCGGTTCCAATATCCCGGTAATTATTAAAAATAAGGAACCTGAAGATTTGCATATTACAAAATACATACAAGCGGAAATTGGCCAGGGATTGTCGGGAGCCATGTATTCAAAGGTCGGGAGGCTCAAAAAACTATTTCTAGACACGTTGAAGTTAGACAGTGTGATTGTTGCCTTTAATGAAACCCCTATCACCTTTAAAGAGATGAATGAAAACACACTCGATGGCAATATCGGAAACGACATCTTAAATCGGCTGGATATGTATTTCGCTTATCCGGAAAAAGCGATTTACTTCAAGCCTTTGAAAAAAATCTATTCCCCGTTTTATTTTAATGTTTCCAATATCATCCTGCTTGAGAACAGGACAAAAAATGGCGGGTTTATCGTAAAAAGTATCGCCAGCGACTCCCCACCTTTAGAGGCCGGACTGAAACAAGGCGATGAAATTATTAAAATAGACAAGAAACGCTGTAATTCCATGCGGTTGGAAGATGCACTGATTTTGCTGAACAAACGTATCGGGAAAAAAGTCAGCATTGAATTTATTCGGAATAAACAAACAGTAAAGATATCCTATAAACTGGTCAGTATAATATAGGTGTAAGGTTAGGAAAACAAACAAAAAATTGTAAATTCAATCTTCAATTTCAGATTAAACATCATAAATCAATAACTATGCAAGCCATTTATTTAGTAAAAAACGGAGCGCCTAAAGTTGCTTTTGAATTCAGAGACATACAGATTACAGAACCCGGTGATGATGAGGTAGGTGTCATTGTAGAAGCCTCTGGCATCAATTTCGCCGATGTGGTAGCCCGCCTGGGACAATACCAAGACTGTCCGCCTTTACCTGCAGTAGTTGGCTACGAAGCTGTAGGAAGAGTGGAAAAGACCGGAAAAAATATCACTACCGTAAAGAAAGGCGACAGGGTACTCGTCTTCACCCGTTTTGGCGGATACAGCCAGTACGTCATCCAGAAAGAAAATGCTATTGCTGTTATCGGTGAAGATATGGATGCAGGCAAAGCGCTGGCGCTGGCTACACAGTACAGCACTGCTTATTATGCCTGTGCCGTAGCCACAAATGTACTGCCTAATGAGACTGTACTGATACATGCCGGAGCGGGTGGTGTAGGCACAGCGCTGATTCAGTTGTGTAAGCTGAAAAATGCAAAAATATATTCAACGGCCGGTAGTGACAGCAAACTGGAATATCTTCGCCGGCAAGGCGTGGATGTTCCTATCAACTACAATACAGAGGATTTCTCCAAAGTCATCAAAGAGCCAATAGATGTGGCATTTGACAGTTTGGGCGGCGAAAATTTCCGGAAGAGCTATAAATTACTTAACCGTGGCGGACGCATCGTAGGATATGGCGCCTCCTCTATGACGGATGCAAATAATATCTTATCCAAAGCTAAGATTGGAATGGCATTCGGCTTGTATCATCCGGCACAATTACTGATGGAAAGCCGGTCCATGATTGGTGTTAACATGCTGCGCATTGCGGACTACAAACCCGACACACTGAAACATTGTATGGATAGTGTAATTCAGTTGCTGCACGAAGGCAAGGTGGCTCCGCAGGTAGGTAAAATGTATGACGCCAAAGATATTGCTCAGGCACATGATGATATGGAAAACCGAAAAACTATTGGAAAGATTGGTATTGTTTGGTAATACTATTGTTTCATTTTTAGTTGTAAAAAAGTAAATCAAAACCATTTTTGATATGCAAGAATACGGTGGTTTGATTCTCATCTTATTTGTTAGCAGCATAGTCGGAATTGACATAAAATGTCTTCATCAAAAATAAAATATACACAATCTATAAAAAAATGGGCCGCAGAACTGGGTTTTTCACACTGTGGTATCGCCAAAGCTGAATACCTGGAATCGGAAGCATCGCACCTCGAAGAATGGCTGAAACAAGGCTATCACGGAGAAATGCGCTACATGGAAAATCACTTTGATATGCGGCTGGATCCGCGCAAACTGGTAAACGGCGCAAAATCCGTCATCTCACTGAGTTATAATTATTATACAGACAAAAAACAAACCGCGGTTCCGAAAGTCCCCCTCCAATCGCCTCCTAAAATATCCATGTATGCTTATGGCGAAGATTACCATCACGTGGTAAAAGACAAACTGAAGATTTTATTGCAACAAATTAAAGAAGCCGCAGGAGACATACACGGTCGTGTTTTTGTGGACTCAGCGCCGGTACTGGAGCGCCCCTGGGCCGTAAAGAGCGGACTGGGCTGGATAGGCAAACATTCACTGCTTATACACAAACAGCACGGTTCGTTTTTTTTTCTTGCAGAAATTATCCTTGACCTGGAACTGGATTACGACACGCCATTTCCTACTGACCACTGCGGTACCTGTACCGCCTGTATCGATGCCTGTCCAACACGTGCCATCGTTGCCAACCGGGTTGTAGATGGAAGCAGGTGTATTTCTTATCTGACAATAGAGCTGAAAGAAGCTATACCGGACGAATTTAAAGGAAAGATGGATAACTGGATGTTTGGCTGCGATATTTGTCAGACAATATGTCCATGGAACCGGTTTTCGCATACCAACAGCGAACCGAAGTTTGTGCCGGATTCACGTCTACTGAATATGACACGCCGGGAATGGCAGGAAATAACGGAAGATGTCTTTAAAGAAGTTTTTAAAAAATCACCGGTTAAACGAACGGGTTATGAGGGGTTAAAACGGAATGTGGTCTTTTTAGAAGGGTAAGTGTCAATAGAATTTGACTCGAATCTATCGCAGAGGAGGAAATGTGACTCTTTTAGCCATTCCAAAGAAAGCAGAAATCCTGCGGACTTATTGTATACCGGTCAGTAAAAATAAGGTGTATAACTTTCAATATTTTTTAGAAAAAAAAGGGTAACTTTAATTTACTCTTCAGGAAGAGTATGTAAACCAAAAAATAAACCACTATGAAAAAGTTATGGATGATTACCCTGGCGGCAGGGGTTATTTTTACCGCATGCAAACCCAAAACTACCATTACCAGCGACGATGGCAACTCAAAAGTTAGCGTAGATATCAGCGAGATGCAAAACTCTGCTGATGAGATGAATAAGAAAATTGAAGAGTTGAAAAAATTATCACCGCTTACGGTTGCACAAATTAAAGTTCTGCTGCCTGAGGAGTTGTTGGGTATGAAACGTTCGAGTTTTAATTCTACCGCCGCTATGGGCTTTGCAACGGGCGATGCAGAATACAGAAAAGATGATACCACTACCCTTCATCTGACCATTTGGGACTGCGCCGGGGAAGCCGGTTCCGGATTTTATGCACTAAACTATTGGACAAAAATGTCTATGGAGTCTGAAAATGAAAGCGGCTATACAAAAACCGTAGACTTTATGGACGGAAAGGCGGTAGAAGATTACAAAAAATACAACGATGCCTATACGCTGACATTTACCTCCGGTGACCGTTTAATGGTTACTCTGGCCGGACAACATGTGCCATTAACTTCTTTGCAGGATGCAGCGAAATCACTGAATCTAAAAATATAGGGATAAAATTATCTTTAGTTAAAGAAAAGCCTGTTATATCTAGGCTTCGCTTCAATATGGCTATTAGAAATAAAATGAAAAATGTCTAATATTGTTTGGCCTTATGAAAACGGAGGCTTACACTTAAAATATTATTTTTTTGTAATAATATTTATTTTAATATGTACGGATGACAACATTTAATTGGTTTCATACTGTCATTAATACAAAAAAGCGATATTTGAATATATTCCAATTGGAAAACGGCAGTGCTAACAAATAAAAATCATACCATTAAGACTTACCCAAGATTAGAATACGAATAGAAACAATCGACCAAATTGTTAGTAATATCGTTGCTATAACACTAGTAGGAACAATAACAAAAAGCATGGGTGGTGAGTAGGGTAAAAACTGATGTACACAACCACGTAATACATAAAAACCTACCGCTACTAGCCACCATTTCACATCGATATCCGGAATAATGGAGGCTAGTGGAATCACAAACATAAGATACCAGGGCAAAAGCCTATGAATAAAGAAGCAAAAATAAATCAGTATAAAAGCTGAAGTTATCTGAATCAACCCGGAAATATCAATTTTTTTTCGATTTTGTAAAAATAGACCAAATACAAGAATACAAAGTAATATGGCGAGAATACGAAAGAAAAGAATGACCTTTTCCTGCTGAATGTTTGCATTTACAGTACTTCTCCAGATTTCCAGCGCCAGAGCTGACAACGAGCCGGATGGACGCATCTCACCAGCATATTGAAACGGAGCCAAAAAAGAGTATGGATGAAAAATACACCAACAAACCAAACAGACACCAACAATACACGTCCACAGCAATGCTTTCTGTTTATTTTTTTTAAGAAGTACCAAAAAAGCAACAGCAAGAAATGGAAAATATAAAAACTTTGAAGCCAAAGCCAGAATAGTGAATAAAGCAGATACAACGGATTTGCCCTTATTTGCATAATCTAGCATTAACATGGTAAAAAAAACTGCAACAATATCATTATGTCCCTGAGCGGCTATTTCAAACAAACAAACAGAAGATAATAAAAACGGGTAAAGATAATTCCTTTTACGAATTAAGTAAAATAATAGAATTACAAACAGAACAATGATAACTTTATTCAGAAAAATAGCTTGAGTAACGGATGACATACTCACAGGCAGTAATGAGCTTAATAATAAAACAGGACCATATACACTTGGAACCTGCTGGTAAAGCGGGGAAACGTATTCATGAAATCTGTTTTTAAAGCCTGAGTTGAATGTTTCCAGAATATATGGATCATGGCCATTTCTAGCAAATTCACCATAGTATATATAGCTATACAAATCGTTAGTAGTTAGAGGAGGACAAATAAGCAGAAAAAATAGAGCACTGTAAATTTTCCAATCGACAATAAATTTGAACGATTTAAGTTTAATCAAATCAAATGAACCTATCGTGACAAAGAAAATGGCAGTAGCCATATCAAGAGAAATGAAAACCCCTGAAAATATATCAGGATAGTTACCATCAACGACAAACGATCCCGTAATCCAAAAACGCAACCATCCTGCGAGTGAAAAAAGTATAGAGCCAGTTAAAATTTTAGAGGTTGCATTCATACGATGAAACGATAAAATGAAATAGTACAGTATAAACAATAAATAAGAATGTATTTAAACATTTAAACAATGATACAAATATATTCTCATTCTGGCTACAGACATCATTTTTTTATGTACATTTTATAAATTTTCAGCAGTGCAGCACACAAAATAAAGTAAATAATTAAAAGATATTTTAGGCGTAAAAATTTCAATAAAAAAGTCTTGTTACTAAATTAATTAATTAATAATATTTATACTCATATGAGTATAATAATCAATATATGTTGAATGCCTATTTATTCATACACTTGTAAACCTGCACCATTACAGATTAATGTTTGCGGCAGCAATCCGCTTCCGTACCCTGATGGGTATGTTGCATCTCCGGGCTGATATACGGAATTCCTAAATTCAGGCCTCTCAAAATCAGCAGTACTGCCATGATTCCTACAAATACGGGTACCGACTTGCGCATCCGGTTGCGCAACTGTACAGAAACAAACTTGCCCATAACGGTTACGGTAATCATTACCGGAAATGTTCCTAACCCGAATGCCGCCATAAACAAGGCACTCTGCCACACATGTCCGGTAGCTACCGCGCCCGCGATAGCCATATATACGAGGCCGCAGGGCAAAAACCCATTCAGAAAACCAATGAAAATATATGAATAGAATTGTTTGTCCTTTTTCAAGAGGTTGCCCAATGCCTGTTTAATGAAATTGGTGAAGGCGCTGATATACGATTTGTTGTTGTCGAGGTATTTGGAAAAGAACAGAAAAAAAAGAATGAGCACACCGAGCGCGATGGATAGAAATTGCTGGTAGCCGCCTATAAAAAATTGTCTTCCTACCAGTCCGAACAACACACCCATTGAAGCATAAGCAGTCATCCGGCCAAAGTTGTACAGTAAAATAAAAAGAAGACGTTGCCATTTTGGTTTATCATATACCGGCAGCGACAAAGCTATCGGGCCGCACATTCCGACACAATGAAAACTGCCCAGAATTCCAATCATAAAACCGGCTGCCATGACAGAATAGAGCATTACCGTGCGTTGTAAGATTGTTCAGAATAATAGGGTTTATTGTTGCTTTTCCAGCTTAACTGAACAGTATAAAGCCCCTTGGTTAATAAAGTTCCGGAAATCAACTGGAGGCCGTTTGCATCAGGTTGCAATGCCAGCCTGAGGTCTTTTTTTTCATCAGATGGGCGCAAAAAATAAATCTTACCCTCAGTTATATTTTGTGCCGCTGCAACGGGAATTCGTATCTTCACCATACCTGCTGAATCTGATACAGACAACTGCCCCTGTAACTGATTCAGGTTATTCTTTCCGTCTATTACCTGCTGATAGGCCAGTTCCTTCACATAATAGTTTTTATCCTGCATCTCGTTCGTCTGTCTGGAAGAAATATAAACCATCCCCAGCATAGCCACTACAAAAGCGATGTACACCAACATTATGCGATATCCCCAGTTCATCCGTCGTGTTTATTATATAAATGGTCCTAAAAAACTTGTTTTAATAGTCTGTATCTTTTCTCCTCCCCTATACACAGCTATTTTAATATTGTTCTTTCGGCTGTGTATTGCTTTTTTATCCAAGATAATAAAAAATGTCGCTTCGTTCAGGCTTTCTTTTTTCAGGTTGAGAGCATGGCCACCAATTAACTTAATCTCACCCTTAACATCTTCCAGTTTTAGCTGTACCGCGAATTCTTTATTGGTTTTATTTATGATTTTTGCATTATACAGATTACTCAGCTTATTCTCCGGCAATTCCTGATATAATTGTCCTGCGGTGCGGGTGATATGGGCATCCACATCTTTTCGGGTAACTAATAATACCGTAAGTATAGCCAGCAATACCACTAATAATGCGGTATATGCTTTTATCTTAGGTGTAAAGGTCAATTTTTTGCCTTCTGCAATTCCGTTCTCAGAGGCATAGCGGATAAGTCCTTTCGGCAACCCCACTTTTTCCATCATAAAATCACAGGCATCAATACAAGCCGTACAGTTAGTACAATCCAGTTGCGTACCATTCCGGATGTCAATGCCAGTAGGGCAAACATTGACACATTGATGGCAGTCTATACAATCGCCGGCAGTACGTACTTCATTTTTTTTGAACTTCGCTCGATTCTCCCCGCGTTTGTAGTCATAGGCTACGAGCATGGTATCTTTATCAAACAACACACCCTGCAACCTGCCGTAGGGACATATAGTAGTACAGACCAGTTCTCGGACAAATGCAAATACTCCATAAAACATTGCGGTAAAGGCAATCAAGCCGCCAAATAGCGCGAGATGTTCGGAAAGAGGCTCTTCAATGATTTTAATCAGCCTGTTCACTCCGAATATATAAGCGAGAAAGGTGTTGGCAATCAGAAAAGCAATGAATACAAAAATCAGGTGCTTCAGTAGTTTCTTTCCTATTTTTTTAGCTGTCCACTTTCCGTTATCCATCAATTTCTGTTCCGCCGGCGAACCTTCAATCAGCCATTCAATCGGACGAAATATCAATTCCATAAAAACGGTCTGCGGGCATACCCATCCGCAAAACAATCTTCCGTACACTACTGTAAACAATGCGATGAATATGATGAACGCAATCATAGCAATTGCAAAAATGTAAAAATCCTGAGGCCAAAAAATTTTACTGAACAGGATAAACTTCCCTTCTGGAATATTAAACTGTACAAATGGCATTCCGTTTACCTTAATAAACGGAAGGCCAAAAAATACCAGTAAATAAAATATGGTTAGAATATTTCTGTAGTTGTAAAACCTACCATGAGGTTTAAGGGCATATACCCAGTTGCGTGCGCCTTTTTCTGTAACAGTACTGACTCTGTCTCTGTATGATTCGGAGGGCTGCAATTCATCTAAATCCATGTTATTTTGTTTTTGTGGAATCCACAGAGGCTGTCGCTCCGGTTGATTCTACATACAGTTCGCCTTGTTTTTCTTTTGCCCCCGGAGGATTCGTACCTTTTAGTGATTCAATAAAACTTGCCAGTTCAGCAATCTGAGTTGGAGAAAAATCATCTTTCCAGGGTTTCATACCTTTTTCCACCCATCCGTATTTGATGGATTTAAAAACATCTTTGATGGAACCGCCATGTATCCAATAGGCATCTGTCAGATTAGGCCCGACGCCGCCTTGTCCTTTATCGCCGTGACAGGCTGCGCAGTTCATTGCAAAAAGTTTGCCGCCCCCTTCAATACCGGCTGCATCCAGCATAGCAACTGAATTTTCATCCACCTGATTACCCTGAAGTTTAAGTAAAGAGTCCTGCTGCGCCTGCGCTGCTTTCATTTCAATTTCAAATTCTTCAATTTGCATCGGGGCGGAATGGACAACATGATATCTGTACAGATAAATCATCGCAAATATGATAGTGGCAATGAAACTCACCGTAAACCAAGGCGGTGTGATATTGTCTAACTCACGGATGCCGTCATAATTATGGCCGGTATCCATGTTACCTTCATCGTCGAGCGGTTTGAACTGATTGATGGTTTCCCAAAATGATTTTTCCTTTTTAGCTTCCGGACTGGATTTTCTGTATTCTTCGATTCCTGTCAAAAAGCGAAGTGCTTTGATAAAGAAAAAGATGATGGCTACCTCTATCAATATGATGATTGAGAAACCATAAAAATATAATTTAGGCGTCCAGTCTGAAGCAGCAGGTGCAGGTGCCGCTGCTGTCGCCCCCCCCTGAGCAAAAGCACTAAATGTCAGCAGCAAGAACCCAATGAACAACACTGCATTTTTCGCACTGCCTCCTGTTTTCGGTTTATTATGCTTGTACAATTCAATCGCATTATTGACGGTTGCAGCCAATACCATTATAATTAATAGCAACACAACGGCAACTGTGCACAGAACGGTATTTACAGAAAGGGTAAGTCCGCCCGATGCAGCTGCTGCAACAGGAGGAGTGGCGGCTGCTGCCTGTGCAAACACGGCAGAGGAAGACAGCAATCCCAAAGACATCAATAAGGATGCTTTAATTTTATCATTTAGGTTATTTATTTTCATCTGAATTGATTTTAGTATTTATAAGAAAATGGTATGCCTGACTTATTTATCATTGGCTTCACTTTCCAGTGGAATATTTTTCATATGGTCAATGAATCCGCTGTCGGCTTTCCAAACCCACACAGAAACGATCAGAAAAAATGCCACGAAAAGCAACAGGGAAGTCAACGGATAGATACTTACCCCTGTTATTGTTTCCAAATAATTTATAAATTTCATACACGTGTTTTAATCTGTTTAAAAATACTTACTGCCATTAATTTGCAACGGATGCTTTTTGCTCACCCTTAATATCTTTCCCCAGGCGTTGCAGATAGGCTATCAGGGCAATAATTTCCTTATTGCTGCTGATTTCAATCTTATCCATTTGCAATTTGTATTTGATCTTTTCTGCCTGCATCTTCAAATCTTCATTTGCTTTTGCCTCATAGCCAGCCTCGTAAGGGACTCCCAATTGGCGCATGGCATGGATTTTTGAATTCGTTGATGCAAGGTCAATCTCTCTCTCATATAACCAAGGATATTTTGGCATTACAGAACCAGGTGACATGGACGTTGGATCGAGCATGTGGTTAAAATGCCAGCTGTCCGGGTATTTTCCTCCCACTCTTGCCAAATCCGGACCAGTTCGTTTACTTCCCCATTGGAATGGATGGTCGTATACAAATTCACCGGCTTTGGAGTATTCTCCATAGCGCATCACCTCATATCTGAAAGGTCGAATCATCTGTGAGTGGCAGGTATAGCAACCTTCTCTTACGTAAATATCCCTTCCCTGCAATTCCAGCGGCGTGTAAGGTTTTACACTGGCTATCGTCGGAATATTAGACTTTACAAGGAATGTAGGAATTAATTCAAAAATACCTCCTAAGGCAACCACCAATAGACTCATGACCAATAATAAAATCGGTTTTCTTTCGATGACACTGTGCCAGAATGTTTTTCCGGTAGTAACATACGTTTTAGGCAGTGCAGCAGCTTCCGCCTCTTCACTTTCTACAAATGTTCCCTGTTTAGCCGTTTTTATCAGGTTGTAAATCATTACAAATACCCCTAACAAGTATACTGTACCACCAACCGCTCTCATGATATAAAATGGAACGGTTGTTTGTACGATATCTATAAACTGATATTGCAACTGACCTTCCGGCGTAAATGCCTTATACATGAAATAAGAGCGGAATGCAGCCCAATACATCGGTATGGCGTATAAGATGATACCCAATGTGCCAATCCAGAAGTGTGTACCAGCCAGTTTTTTAGAGAACAAATTGGTTTTAAACAGCCTTGGTATCAGCCAGTACATCATACCAAATGTCAGGAATCCGTTCCAGCCCAAAGCACCTATGTGAACGTGCGCAATCGTCCAGTCGCTGTAGTGCGAGATGGCATTGACATTTTTCAACGACAACATTGGACCTTCAAAAGTAGACATACCATAGCAGGTTACCCCAACCACGAAGAACTTCAGAATAGGATCTTCCCGAACCTTATCCCAAGCGCCTCGTAAGGTAAACAAGCCGTTCAGCATACCACCCCAGCTAGGCAGGATCAGCATGATAGAAAACACAGTACCTAATGACTGAGCCCATTCTGGAAGCGCTGTATATAATAAATGGTGAGGGCCTGCCCAAATATATAAGAAAATCAAGGACCAAAAGTGCACGATACTCAATCGGTAGGAATATACCGGCCTGTTAGCAGCTTTTGGAATGAAGTAATACATCAATCCCAAATACGGAGTCGTTAAGAAGAATGCCACCGCATTATGTCCATACCACCACTGTACCAATGCATCCTGAACGCCGGCATAAGCGGAATAACTTTTCATCCAGGAAAAAGGCAACTCCATGGAATTTACGATGTGCAGCATGGCCACCGTTACCCAGGAAGCAATGAAAAACCATATAGCAACATACAAATGGCGCTCTCTTCGGGTGAGAATAGTACCAAACATATTGACACCAAACACCACCCAAACCAATGTAATGGCAATATCAATCGGCCATTCTAGTTCAGCGTATTCTTTTCCTGTGGTATATCCGGCCATTAACGAGACGGCTGCTGCTACGATAATTAGTTGCCATCCCCAAAAATGAATATTTCCCAGCACATTACTGAACATTTTTGTTTTTAAGAGCCTCGGAAGTGCATAATAAATGGCAGTAAAAATACCATTGCCCACAAATGCAAAGATAACGGCATTCGTGTGCACCGGGCGCATACGGCCAAAAGTGATGGCTGCCATATCTAAATTTAAGATGGGAAATGCTAACTGAAAGGCGATCACTACCCCTACCAGCATACCTACTGCTCCCCAAAAAATTGTTGCGATAGCAAAATATTTTGGCAATCGGTTGTCGTAACTAAAGCGTTCTAATTCCATAATATATTACTTGGTTGGTTTATTAATTGTATCATCAAATAAAATTCTTCTTGAAGGGGAATAATCATCTTCAAACTGGCCATCGCGAACACTCCACAAAAAGGCGACTAAAAATCCACCGGCTATAAAGAGACTGACTGCTAACAATAATATGATTACATTCATAACTTTTATTCTTTACAAAAGTATTAATTTCATTTATTTTATACATTGACAGCTGTCAATTTTAATTATGACTTTTATCATGTTTTACTTAATCCATTTTTATATGCATTCCATTCGCTCAATCCATAGGTAATCAGAATAATGCTGATGGAACTGCACGGCATCAGTATGGCAGCTATTAAAGGTGACAGACTGCCCTGAACGGCAAAATACATTCCTATGACATTATAGACAATTGACAATATAAAACTTGCAATGATAATCTTTTTTCCGGCTTTGGCAAACCGGATAAATTTTCCGAGGTTGGAAAATTGAGATGCATCCAATATCCCATCACAAGCCGGTGTGAAATTATTGGCATTTTCCGTTATGGCAATCCCCACATCACTTTGCTTTAAGGCACCGGCATCGTTCAACCCATCCCCCATCATCAGCACCTTTTTATGTTGTACATCTTGTAAATGCTGAATATACGCTAATTTTTCTTCGGGTTTCTGATTAAACAGCAACTCTGAATCTTTATCCAACACAGACTGCAGGTATTGCTGTTCCCCATTGTTATCCCCCGACAAGACCGCAATTGGAAACTTAGCGTGCAACTGATGCAATAATTGTTTGAAGCCAAAGCGGTAAGAATTCTTTATGGCAAATTCGCCATATACTTCATCATCCACCTTAAGGAAAACGGAAGTATTATTCGCGCTCTTCCGTTTATCTCCGTAAATGAATTCGTAAGAACCTATTTTGTAATACCGGTCATCCATCCAACCTTCTATTCCCCGGCCTTCAACCGTTTTGAAATTTTCTGTTTGTTGAAATGCATTTATGTTCAGGTATTCCAAAATGGCTTTGCTCAACGGATGCGATGACTGTGCCAGCAGCGCAGCCAAATTATTCTTTTCCGCTTCCTTCAATTCTTTTCCTTTATAGGATACGGTTATGCTTTTTTGCTGGGTAAGTGTACCGGTCTTATCAAACACTATATGATTGATACCCGCCAATGCTTCAATCACATCCGGATTGCGCAGATACAGTTTATTTTTGGTCAGGATGCGGAGGATATTTCCATTGGTAAATGTTGCGGACAACAGCAGCGCACACGGACAGGCGACTATCAATACGGTTGTCAATGTGTTCCACATTAATTTATATTCCTTCTGAGAAAACCAGTAAGCGGCGGCGGCTGTTGCTATGAAAAGCACTATAAACGTGAAATACTTGCTTAGAATATGAATAAAAGAGTTGGATTTCACTTCATCCTCCTGTTTAAAAACATCTTTATTCCAGAGGTTGGTAAGATAACTCTGAGAAACCTCTTTCACAACCACCAGTTCAAGTGCACCGCCCATCTGTTTCCCACCTGCGTAAATAATTTCACCAGGTTCTTTCAGCACCGGCAGGCTCTCACCGCTTACAAAACTATAGTCAATTTCCGCCTTCCCTTTCGAGAGGATGCAATCAACAGGAATAAGTTCATTGTCATATATTTGAATAATATCGCCCTCCTTGATATTGTTTATGGGGGTAGGAACTGCTTTATTTTCCACCATCAAATTAACTGCAATAGGAAAAAATGACTTGTAATCCCGGTCGAATGAAATGGACTGGTAGGTTTTATCCTGAAGGATGCGTCCCAACAGCATAAAAAACACGATTCCGCTCATACTGTCAAGGTAGCCGGAACCGGTATTGGAGAAAATTTCATACAGACTTCTGCAAAACGTAATTAAGATAGCCAGTGCTATCGGTGCGTCTATATTCAGAAATCTATTCTTCAAGCCTTTCCAAGCCAGTTCAAAGAATTCGGAAGCAGCATAAAAGAATACCGGCAACGACAATACGACAATGACATATTTCAGAATTTCGGATATATTTTTTTCAATATATCCGTCAATAGAGAAATATTCCGGGAAACTCATCATCATGATGTTGGCAAAACAGAAGCCGGCTATTCCCAGTTTATATAATCTGGAACGATCCACAGATCGAACTCCATCCGTATTAAATTCCTGTAAACTGATATGCGGTTCATAGCCAATGGAAGTAAGCGTTTCCACCACCTTGCGCAGTGTTGTCTTCGCGTTGTCAAAAACTAAAAAGACTTCCTTACGTACAAAATTCACTTTAGAGGTTACAACACCCGGATTTATTCGGTGAATGTTTTCCAATAACCACAAACAGGAACTGCAATGCATCTGAGGTAGGTAAAAGGTAATATGCGTTTGATTGCCGTCTGTAAACTGAATCAGTTTCTGAACGATGGAAGCATCATCTAAAAAAGCAAACTTATTTTCCCGGATGGTGATTCGTTGGGTAACACCTGGGGTATGATTCAGGTCGTAATAAGTACATAAATTATTTTCATTCAACAATTCATAGACCAACTTACAGCCTTCACAACAAAAATATTTATCCTGAATATGGATGTTCGATGTTGAATTAGCTTCACCGCAATGATAGCAAGCCGTTTTATTTATAGTATCATAGTTCATTTAGAATCAGGAGTGGTGTCACTTTTTATCTTGGTCCACAAAAAATTCTCCTTAATATACAAAATATGTTGGATATTTTGTTCAATTGCGTACAATTCGTTGCAACAAATTTTAAACTGGTTCGACCAATTGGGCTGCTGGACGTAGTTATTCATCAATCCTCTCAGTTTCTGGAGGATAGACATAATGCGCTGGTGAATCGTATTTATCGGGGCTAAAGAGATATATTTGCCCGGGTTCTGCTTGACATGCGGATACAGTAGAATATGGTCTTTGACAAATAACTGCTGCACCTCTTCACGCAGTTTATGAAACAAAGTGTTTATCAAGCCTGTTAATTCTGAATTTTCGTCAGAATCGGCCAATAAGAATTCAATATAATTTTGGGTAGTCTCTAAATCAGCCAAAACCTGGGTATAATGCCTTTCTTCCAAGTAGTTGCACAACTCCTCCGCACTGAAATCATTGTAATTAATAATATGCAAATTATGCATGGGCTGGAATTTGACGTAAAACTAAGTCCAATTCCGAAAAATAAGCATGACCGCTATCAATTAAAAATATGATTTTTATCAGGTTTTAGAACTAGTCGTACAAGTTGGCTGTTCTTACCAGCTTGTCTGTATCCAGTATCTTAATTTTTTTACCGGATAGTTCGATGATGTGTTCTTTATTAAATTCTGAAAGCAGGCGGATGGCTGTTTCGGTAGCCGTTCCGACCAAATTAGCTATTTCTTCGCGGGTCAGCAGAATATTGATTTGATTGTCTTTATCTATTCCATACGTTTCCTTTAAAAACAGGATGGTTTCCGCGACACGCTCGCGCACCGGTTTCTGTGCCAGATGGGTGATTTTCTCCTCAGCATGCTTCAATTCATTGGACAGTAACTTCATCATCTCAAATGAAAGACTGGCATCCTTCTGTAAAATGACCAAAAATATTTCCCTTGGAATAAAACAAATATTGCAATCCTCTATCGCTGTTGCCGTTGCGCTGTATCTGTCTCCGGACAAAAGCGCTTTATAGCCAATAATATCTCCGGGTTTCGCCATACGGACAATCTGTTCCTTACCTTCGCTTCCCATCATGGCCAGTTTGATTTTTCCGGCATTGATACAATATACTCCGGAAGCATAAGAGCCTTCCCTGAAGATACTTTCCCCTTTTTTGAATGAAGAACATATCTTCAGCGCCTCAATTTCCTGCATCCTGTCGTGTTCTGTTTTACAAAAGACAGAATTGAACCGATTGGAACAATGTTTACAATCAACGTGTTCGAAAGTTGGTTTCATAAGCCGATTTGGAATCAAATATTAACAATTTTCATCAAAAATCAAACTAAAGAACAATGTATTTGTCTACATCATACACTAAATTGACTAATGCCAGTCTTTAGGCTGAAAAAAGGCAAGTGTTTTATGTTCTTCGCTGTCTAATTCCGGCATGAAATTATACTTCCATTCCGCGTGAGGCGGCAGGCTCATCAAAATGGACTCGATACGCCCGTTCGTTTTTAGCCCAAAATGAGTTCCGCGGTCGTATACCAGGTTAAATTCAGTGTACCTGCCCCTGCGGATAGACTGCCATTCTTTATTTTTTTCTGTAAAGGCACGGGACTTATTTCTTTCAGTGATTTCCTTATAAACAGGCAGAAAGCTATTGCCCACAGCCTGCAGAAACCTGAAAAGCTTTTCCTTTTCATCCGGTTGCCTGGGCCGCAAATGGTCAAAAAATATACCGCCGACACCACGCATTTCCTGACGATGTTTGATGGTAAAATAGTCATCGCACCATTTTTTAAACTCGGGATAATAGGATTTATCAAATGCATCACAGGTATTTTTCAAAACGGTATGCAGGTGTAGAGTATCCTCTTCATTAGGATATGCCGGCGATAAATCAATACCCCCGCCAAACCATTCGTCCGTCACCTCGCCATCTTCCGTATCGGTCATACAAAAATACCGGACATTCATGTGTATGATTGGTACATACGGATTTTGCGGATGAATAACGATTGAAACGCCGGTTGCATGAAAAAAATCTGCTTTCCGAGATTCACTTTTCAGCACCTCCGGCAGCCTGCCATGCACGTGCGAAAAATTCACTCCGCCTTTTTCAAACACATTTCCGTCTTGTATCACTCTTGAGTGTCCGCCACCACCTTCTGGCCTTTGCCAGTAATCCGACTGAAAAACCGCTTTACCATCTATTTTTTCTAACGCCAAACAGATAGTATTCTGCAATTCAATTAAATATGATTTTATTTCCTGTAAACTGATTCCCATTGCTATATTTTCTTAGATTAAACGTACAAAAGCAAATATACTTATTTATCACTTTTTCGGCACTTTTCCTTATCTAACTAAGTAATTATTTTTTCAGGATGTCAGATGCAGATTGTATAATTTAAAAATGCAAAACAAACCGTCATTTTACCAGTAAATAGTTACCATTCGGAGCATTTATATTTAAAATATTCACGGTATTTATGTATTGCGAAATTGTAAAATCCGGTGCAACTTTATAATATTGAAAAACCATTAAAACAAATTGCTATGAAAAACAACTTATCCCGCTTAAAGCAGCTCTGGTAGTTAGACTCTTACTATCAGAAACATAATTCCTTTTTTATTTATTCATTTAAACCATGAACTATGAAAAAGGTATTACTAATATCTTTGTTTCTGGCATTGGCCGGAAGCGGATATGCTAAAAAAAACAAAACAAACTGCGCCATTTATGGTACGTGGAAATACTCCAACAGCAGCGCAATAAATGATTTCCAACGGATTTCAAATTTCACCTCAACCAATTACACTTCCGAATTCCTCGTTTTCAACGAAAGAAACGAATTTGTACACGAATTTCTGGATGCAAATGGATTGAGCGTCAAAACACTGAAGGGTAAATGGAAATTAAATGGTGACAAAATAAAAATATCGTATTCCGATATTGACTTTGAGTTGCTCGTAGACTATTTTTTATTGACAATGATTTGGTGTTAGGGAAAAATCTGAACCATATCATCTTTTCCAAAGATGTTCTGGTTAATGACAACTTAGCGCTAAAATAGATACTCACTACCTGTTATATTATATTTATATTTTACTTTTCTTATTGTGTTTAGCACTATAACAGCCATTGTTATGTCCGAAATCGACAATCAGGGTGAAGAAACGTAATGCTCTTCAATCTTCAACTATTAAAAAAAACTAAACCATGAAAAATCAAGTTAAATCTTGTACTCCGTTCCCAGAAAAAGAGAACGATACAGCAACAAACAAAACAAGAGAAATAAAAACCGGTACACAAAGAATCAACATTAAACAGTCATTTATAATGTTCTTTTATTTAATCACAATTCTTTTATTGTCTGCATCCTGCGATAGAAATGTAGCTTCCGGTTGCGGTACCTGGCCAATGGTAAGTTCTAAAAATGACAGAAGCCGCAACAGTATGTATAAAAGTGATGTACGGCCGGCTAATTACAAAAACAACAAGCAATACACTTACTACAAGAAATATAATTAATGACGGAGAAACACCTCCGCACATCAGTAAGTTTTTTCATAAGAGTAGTTTGCCATATCCCACAATGTAACAGTTGTGGGATTTATTATTCAGAATAAACAGAGATGTGAAAATTGTATATAGAATACTATACGGAAACTAAACCTGTTTATTTTTCACGGGTCCAGACATCTGTTTTACGCAGAAATTTAAGACTGCAAATATAGCCTGTTATGGATAGGGTACCGTCAGGATTGAGTTTAAATTTGCCGCAAAACTCCCTGCCCTTCACATAGGCTATACCATTTTCAAAATAATTGGTGACCGGGTTGTATACAGCATCCCATAATACCCTCAGACCAAGCATGGGTTTATTCCTCAATTCCGGATTGGGGTTCTTATGATCTAACAGCGGCTTACCGTTTTCATCCTTGTTTTTGCGAAGCCAAACAATCTTGCCTTCCACCGCATTTCCATTTTTGTATAACTGTACTTTACAGTCTTTTGCGCTGGAACACCATACACCACAAACATCCGGCATGGATTGCCCGAATGTCAGAACTGTGAATAGTACTGAAAAAGATAATAAAAGGGTTCTCAACATCATACGTTTTTAGCAGACACAAAAATAAGGTTATTCAATAATTTTATGACATAATTTATTGTTAAAAACAAAATCCGCGCGTTAATGCATCCTGTCCCCTCTCAGTTCAAGTTGCTTCAGTACTCTTGTTTCATAATCGAGCCACTCATTCCACCGCCTTCTGACCGTTTCTTTGTCAAAGTAATATTCGGCTAAATCCAGAAACAGTCGATAATGTGTGGCTTCCGCAATCATAAGTTTATGATAAAACTGTTTCAAATCTTCCTCATTAATTCCCAATGACAATAACCGGAACCTTTCGCAGCTTCTTGCTTCAATTAATGCCGCCATTAATAAATTGTCCAGAAAGCGGACTTCTTTAGAATTTCCTTTAGTAAAAAACTTATTGAGTTGCAGCACATATTCATCTTTTCGCTGTGCACCCAGTTTCAGCCCTCTCTTTTTCAATTCATCCAGCACCATTTTAAAATGCGCCCACTCTTCGCTGACCACCGGCACTAATTTTTGCACCAGTAATTCCCTTTCCGGATGTTGCTGTATCAATGCAATACAGGTAGAGGTGGCTTTTTGTTCGCAATACGCATGATCAGTCAAAATATCTTCTACAGCCATCTGTGCCAAATTCACCCACCTCGGATCCGTTGCTAATTTTAATCCCAACATACGGCAAAAATAAGGGATTTTGCCATTTGAATAAATGCATATTTTAACTATATTTAACTTTACTATTGACAAATCTGGATACTTGTATTACCTTTGCATTACCCATTTTTAGAAACATAAAGAAACATAACATGAAACCCTATTTATTATTGTTAGCAATAACATATAGTTATTGTATTAACGCAACCTGTCTTCTATCGAAGCTTAGCATCGATGAAAGAGTCAAAAACTCCCCAACAATTATTGAAGGTGAAGTGACAGACCAGCACTCGTATTGGAATGCGGACAAATCGTCTATCTACACCGTTAACACCATTCAGGTGAATTACCGCCTGAAAGGAAGTGCACCCACTACCATTGAAATCATTACGCCTGGCGGTGCAATTGATGGAAAATTACTTGTAGTAACACCCAACGCTGAATTAAAAGCAGGCTCTAAAGGTGTATTCTTTTTGAAGGCCAACACAACCGCTCTTAACTACGTTTCCGCCGCACAACAATATGAAGTGTACGGAACGGCACAAGGATTTATCGAACAGGATAAAATCCGCGGTTCTTACAGTGACCCTTTTGACGAATATGCTAATCAGGCGGTATTATACGGCCTGATCAAACAATCCACCGGAATCGGATATCGTTTGAGTAATGTTGTTCCAACCGACAATAATATTCTGGGCGGATCCGCCATATCCTTATTTTCTCCTTCCACCATCAGTGCCGGCACTCAAAGCGTATTGACCATTTATGGATTTGGATTTGGGAACAGAACAGGACAGGCGACCGTACAGTTTAAAGATGCGAACAGTACTTCCTCTTCGGTTTTTGCTTCAATCCCGGACAGTTCTTATATAATTTCCTGGACAGATACGGAAATTAAAGTAATTGTGCCGGGGGCATCCATTATGCGACAAGGCGGAGCAGGAACCGGTATCGTAAATGTTATAGACGCAAACGGTGGCACCATATCTTCCTTATCCCCATTAAATATCAAATACAATCAATTTGAGTATAAGAAAAACAAAATATCCCTTTTTGACCAAAATGGTCAGGGCGGTTATACATTTACGTTAAATGCAGATTTCAACAACAGCGCGGCAAAAAATGTATTTGTTAGAGCATTGGAACAATGGCAATGTAAAACAGGCATTAATGCCACTATCAGCAGCAATACATCTGCTACCACCTGTTCCAACCAATTGGATAATATCAACGTCATTTCATTTGCCTCAGCCTCATGCCCGCTGCCGGCAGGTGCACTTGGTGTTACCTATTCATCTTATTCATTATGCAGCAATTCCATAGTACCGGATGGAATAGACATGATATTCAATCCGAATACTACTTATAATTTCAGTACAGATGCACCGTCAGGGTCGCAATATGATTTTGAAAGTATCGTTCTTCATGAATTGGGTCATGCCTTTGGTGAAGGACATAATGCGGTGAATACTGAATTAATGTTCCCTTCTATCGGATTTGGTGTATCAAAAAGAATATTGAATACTGAGAGTGATATCACAAACGTTGCTGAAATTGTAGACAGAAGTACCGTAACCAGCTCATGCGGTTACCTGAAACACAAGAAATTAACATCTACGTGTTCTTCACAACCTGTAACTAACCCAATGCTTGCTGACTTTTTACCCAATAAAACTTTAGGTTGTGTTCCGTTAACAGTTCAATTTACAGACAAATCTCTGGGATCTCCGACCCAATGGAAATGGGATATTGATAATAACGGTACGGTAGATTATACTACTCAAAACCCAACCCACATTTTCACCACTCCCGGCACCTATAATGTAAAACTGGTTGTTGTAAATGGAGCGAATAGAGATTCAGTGGTCAGTACAACACAAATCAACGTTGCCCCTGCGCTCAACCTGAATATAGAAACCATCCAAACTATTTCATGCTACGCCGGCAGTAACGGTAGTTTAAAAGCACTGCCAAGTGGCGGTAACGGTGTGTATAGTTATACATGGAACAATAGTCAATCCGGCCAATTTGCCAACAACCTGGCTGCGGGACAGTACTCTGTTACGGTTAGAGATGGCTATAATTGTGCCGCAACAAAAAATATTACAATCTCACAACCGGATGTACTGGAAATTAAAGTAAATACCGAACTTGTCAGCAATGATATCTTCAAAGCAACCCTGGAACCCAAAGGCGGAACAGCTCCTTATAACTTCACACTGAACAACACATCTCAGTTCAGCACAAATATCATTAACAACCTGAATGCTGGAAATTATGCATTAATGGTAAAAGATAAAAATAACTGCACCAAAAGCACAACGTTCTCCATTTCTGCTCCCACTCCGGTGTTTGAGACAGAAAGAAGTTTTGATGCACTTGACGTATATCCGAATCCTGCCATCGACAATATTACAGTTAATTTTTCCCTGAAAGAACAGAAATCTGTGCAACTGGAGTTATTTAATATCAGTGGACAGGTAATCTATCAGGATAGCTACAAAAATATTAAAGAGAAACAGACTTCTATTGATTTATCCGCATTATCCGCCGGTACTTATATCCTGAGATTTGGATTACCGGAAGGAAATACCTTTAGAAAAATCGTAATCAACAGATAAAAAACCTTTGGGATTTTCTTTATTGTTATGTTCGCCCGCAGCGTCAGCTGCGGGTTTTTTGTTTATTATTTTATAATTTCTGTATTGATCAGGATTTGGCTAATTTTGTTCCGTGAAAAAACGAGTGGTCGTCGGTATGTCAGGAGGCGTGGACTCCAGTGTGGCTGCCTACCTTATGCAGCAGCAAGGGTATGAGGTGATAGGTTTGTTCATGAAAAACTGGCATGACGGAAGTGTGACCATACAGGGAGAATGCCCCTGGCTGGATGACAGCAACGATGCCCTCATGGTTGCCCAGAAATTAGGGATTCCATTTCAGACACTGGATTTAAGTGATGAGTACAAAACGCGAATCGTTGACTATATGTTCGCAGAATATGAAGCCGGCAGAACTCCCAACCCGGATATTCTCTGTAACCGCGAAATAAAATTTGACATCTTTCTGAAACATGCCCTGAATCTCGGTGCGGAATATGTGGCGACCGGCCATTACTGCAGAAAATCATCCTCATCTGAAAAAGGAGATACCATTTACCGGTTGTTGGCTGGAAAAGACACGAACAAAGACCAAAGTTATTTTTTATGCCAGCTCAATCAGGAGCAATTAAGCAAGGCCCTCTTCCCTATTGGAGAGCTCACCAAACCGGAGGTAAGAAAAATAGCCAAAGCACTTGGGTTGACAACAGCAGACAAGAAGGATTCCCAGGGATTGTGTTTTATAGGAAAAGTACGACTGCCTGACTTCTTGCAACAACAACTGCTTCCCAAAAAAGGTAAGGTCGTTTTAATACCCAATGAAGCGCTTCCAGAAAAAAAAGGCTACGACTTTGAACATTGTTCTGATGAAAACTTAGCGGAATTGACACAGACGCATCCATACTCGATATCTGACGGCAAGATTATCGGTGAACATAACGGTGCCCATTTTTATACTATTGGTCAACGCAAAGGGCTGGGCATAGGCGGTTTTAAAACAGGCCTGTTTGTCATAGCCACGGACACACATGAAAATGTTGTTTATTTAGGTGAAGGAGAAGAACACAGAGGGCTGAACCGGCCCGGATTATTTATTAAAAACGAAGACATACACTGGATACGGGAAGATATTGCCCTGAAAAACGATGAAAAAAGAACGTATCAGGCTCGTATACGTTATCGGCAGCCGCTGGAGGAATGCTGCTTGTATAAAAAGGCAAACGGGTTGTACATAATTTTTAAAAATCTGCAAAAAGGTGTTACTCCCGGTCAATTCGCAGCATGGTATCAGCAAGAAGAACTAATAGGTTCAGGCGTAATCACCCATTAAATTATCAGTAACGTTATAAAAAAAGAAATCCCCGAAAAATCGGGGACAAAAACTTATAACCATGAAAACAAAGACAATTCAATATATTTTAGTGATGATTGTCGAGTACTTTGTCTTTAGCCAATAATATTCCAAAAACAAGAAGGATTACCGAAAACATGAAAAAATAGAATACTCCTGCTTGTGATAAAGTAAGAAATTTGCCTGTATTGTAGTCTAAGTGTGCTGAACTGTTTAAATATAAGAATACAGAAACGGTAAAATAGATGCTTCCCAGAATACACAAAATAGCGCCGAAAACTTTAGTTAATTTTGCCATCGAATTAAATTATTTCTACAAAAATAATGAAAGAAAACTAAATGTGCATCTAAATTATCAACATAAAATTAAAATAATATACCTTATATCTTACTCACTATCTTCACTTTAGAAGCGACGAAAATAGCCACCAAACCGGCAAGTACCGAAACATAACCGACATAGTGAAAATTCTCAATTCGTCCGCCTGCTCCCAATTTGACAATAAATCCGCTGACGATAGAAGCGATTCCCGTCCCTAATTCCATACAGGCTGACCGCATACTCATAAATGCACCGCGTTTTTCTGGAGTTGTAGCCGCGCTCATCAAGGTATATGCCGGTATCATTCTGCCTGCCGCCAGAATAAAAAATAAAGCGCAGACAAAAATAGCCAGCGGAATACTCACTCTGCTGATATGTGTGCTTAAAATAATAGGAATAAAGGATAGAATAACAAGAATAACCATTGACGGGAAATTCCCCTTCTTATCAGATAACTTTCCAATAAAAGGCGAAGTAGCTATTGTACAGATACCTCCGATGGCGTACATTACCGGAACAAGGTGCTCATCAAAGCCAACATTATTCACCATATACGGTACTATAAACTGTATGACTACATAGTGGCTGAACACCAATAGAAATGCCAGATTCAGCGCCATTACCTGATTAAAATCCCTGAATATATGTTGAATGGTGGAAAAGGGATTTTTTATGGGCATCTTTTTTTTCAAATGCTCCCTGATAGCAGGGATCCATATAATAATAGCAATTAATGCCAGTAGGGAAATAATGGACAATACCTTGAATGGCATCTGTATATTAAATTGTTTGGCTAGAAACAATCCGACCGGAACGCCTGTAATTGCTGCTACCGCAAAGGAAAGCGATATAATACTCATGGCAGTTGCCCTGCGCTCAAAAGGAATGATATCACTTACAATGGCTACACAAACACCACCTACTATCCCCCCGAAAATACCGGTGATACCTCTGTAAAGGATCAGTAAATAAAAGTTGTATGCAAATCCGCATAAGGCAGTACCAATAATAAAACCGATGAAAGTGCCCACCAATAATTTCTTCCGGTCGAACTGGTCCATGATGGAGGCAGATAAGAATCCGGAAACGCCGGCTACAATGGAATATACAGAAACAACAGCCGTAGACTGAACAGGCGAAACATGAAATGTTTTCATGATGATATTGCCCAGCGGCATCAGCAGCATAGAATCCAACGATGCCAGATAGCAAATAAAAGCCATCAGGAAAACAATAATAAATTCATTCTTCTTGCCGTGCGGCAAGTTTTTTTCTTCCAATACCAAACTGTCTACGCTATCCATTTTCGTTGCTGATTGAAGTAAATCGAATAACCACCCGATATCCGAAATACCATTTTATTTTTTTGGTGACCCAGCTACTGCTTACTGACACCGTCCACAATATCGGTAAAATAAAAGGAAGCTGTTAATCCCGTTTTTTCGGTATATTTTTTACCTACATATACCACGAACCGATTGACTTTATCTTTTTCGACCAATGCGATACAACAACCTCCAAATCCGGCGCCTGTCATACGTGCTCCGATACATCCGTCAAAATGGGTACTGTAATGTACAATGGTATTAAGCTCCTTTCCTGATACTTCATAATCCGCATCTAAAGACAGATGCGATGCTGTCAGCAACTGTCCAAATGCTTCTATCTCTCCATTTTTCAAATAATAAACGGCATGTTCCACCCGCTTATTTTCCAATACCGCATGTTTTGCCCTTTTATATAAAATATCGTCCTCCAGACTGGCTAAAGAAATCTCGTGCATATGGCACAAATCTTGCGCAGGGTCAATGGTATGCAGGATGGCAAACGCATCCTCACATTCTTTTCGTCTCTCATTATATTTTGATTCCGCAAGCGCACGTGATTTATTGGAATTGATAATGACTAACTGATAATCTTTAAAATCTGCAGGAATATATTCGAATTCCAGTGTAGCACAATTCAACAGGACAGCATTGTTTTTTTTACCGCTTGCCACCGCAAACTGATCCATGATACCGCATTGCACACCTACATATTCCCGTTCCGCCTTTTGGGCATCCAGCGCAAGAGAAATCCTTTCATGATCGTAGTAATGTTCATTAAACAAATAAGCAATCAGGCATTCTAATGCGGCAGACGAAGACAAACCCGAACCCAATGGCAAATCACTTCCAATTAAAATATCGGCGCCGCTGATAGCCACTCCATTGTCCAGTAAAACTCTTAACGTGGCAACAACATATGATGACCAGTGTCTGGAGTTGATTTCCTTTTCGGAAGGGTACAATTCAGAAACCCGTATAATAACCTCCTGTTCGTATGCTTTTGCGTAAATGCGGATGCAATCATCCTCCCTTCTTCTTATTACCGCCGAAATACCGAGCGAAATAGCCGCCGGAAGCACCAATCCCCCATTGTAATCGATATGTTCCCCGATAAGATTTACCCTGCCGGGAGAAAAATAACATTCCATTTCCCCATCGCCATAACGATGACTGAATTCTTCTTTTAAAAGCTGAATGTCGAGCATTGAGTTACACAGATTGATCAGGATAAATACCTCCGGTTATTGCACGGAATTTATCTCCTTAGATTAACAGGATAAATTTTCAGGATAGATACCCTGAGCAATTTTACTTCTGATGGCACCAATTACCAAATCTTTCTCTTCAGAGTATGTTACACCGCACCAGTCTTTTCCATCCGGCAGCAATTGTACTTTTATTTTTCCTTCACTCATCATCTTGGAGACGACAGTAGGAATCAGAAACTCGGCTTTCATTTCATTTCTATTAACTGCATAGAAATCCTTCCATTGTCTTTCCAGTTCATCAAACAGGAAACAGGTAAAGCCCCAGAAATTCATGGATGCGAAACTGTTAAGCGAAATAATAGTAAAAGAATGGTCGTCATTTTCATTACGCAACTCGCCGGCTTTCAAATCAATCTTCGTCATTTCAGTGATGGCAACCAGTTCATTACTTTCGTTAAGTGTACAAACTCCGCGGGAAACCGTTCCGATATCAGATAAGGTATTTTCCAGCGGATAGCCTACCAGGGCGAATACCGGCGCATTATTATCTGTGGATGCTAAAAATTTATGAATGGAAACATAAGCCTCTCTGCCATAAAAATCATCAGCGTTGATAACTACGAAAGGGTTCTTCACCAGCTCTTTTGTCGACAAAATCGCCTGACCGGTTCCCCATGGCTTGGTACGCTCAGGATTCGCATCAGCCGGCGGTTGCTGCAAAGCAAAACGAACAGGTATTTTTTCTCCCCATATCTTGCTGACATGTTCCTGCATGTCTTCGAGTAAATCCCTTCGGGTTATAATCACAACATCATTAAAACCAGCTTGTTGTGCATCATATATGGCATAATCCATCAGCCATTCTCCGCTCGGCCCGAAACTGTCGGCCTGCTTCACACCACCGTATCTGCTGCCAATACCGGCAGCCATAATCACTAAAGTTGTATTGTTCATGCTGCAAAGATAATTGAAAGATTGATTATTGAAAAATTAGGCTTTTAAATCTAAAAATAAATTAATTAATCTATTGTTATTCACAGGATTTGGTCAGGATGAATGTATTTTTGCTACCTTTGGCGTTCAATTTTATAAAAAAATGAATTTCGATAAAAACACGGTCATTGGTATTACACTCATAATACTTATTTTTTTCGGTTTTTCCATCTATACGAGTCAGCAGGAAGCGAAGTACAAAAAAGAACATCCAACAGAAACAAAAAAGACGGCGGTATATCCATCCGCTGAACCTAATAAGGCAACTGCTACTACAGACAGCGCTGCTTCTACCGTATCCGATGTAAAACAGGATTCTGCCAGTGTGGCGAATTCTGGAGTTTTCGCCACTGCAGCCGCCGGAAAAGAAGAACTTATCACCATAGAAAATGATGATTGTATCTATACTTTTTCTAATAAAGGCGGTGTCATCAAAAAGGTGGAACTGAAAAAGTACAAAACGTTCAACAAGACACCTCTACTATTATTTGAAGACAAAGGCAATAATTTTAATCTGCTTTTTTACAGCAACGACAGCAAAAATCCGGTGGAAACGGAATACTTATTTTTTACCTCATCGAACACTTCCCAAAAAATCTCCGGCGATCAGCATTTGTCCGTCGTCTATAAAATCGATGGCGGTAACGGAAGAACCTATGAACATCAGTACACCCTTAACGGGAAAGGATATATGGTTGACTTTGTCGTAAATGCCTCGAACTTTGGCTCTGTCATTCCGAAGAACATCTCTTATTTTATGTTAAACTGGAGCCAGGCTATGCCTTCACAGGAAGGTGGAATTGATGACCAGCGTTCCAACTCCGGTGTTTACTATGAGAATGATGCGAAAGAATCGGACAATTTATCAATGGGGAAAAATGTCGATAAAAAAATTGAACAACCGCTGAAATGGGTTTCTTTCAAACAGAAATTTTTCAATACATCCATCATCGCAGTCGAAAAACCATTTAACAAAGATGGAGCATTAAAATCGAACCTGCCAAAAGAGGAAGATAAGACAACAGTAAAAATAGTGGCGGCACAGTTACAGATTCCGTATGACGGAAGTAACCAATTCACCTACCCTATGCAGATGTATATGGGACCGAATAAATTCAATGAACTGAAAGCAACCAAGGCCAACCTTACTCCTATCATCCCGCTTGGCGGCAGTATTTTAGGATTGATTAATAAATACTTTATCATTCCAATTTTTCATTTTTTAAGTAAGTTCATCTCTAACTTCGGCATCATTATTTTTATTCTGGCTCTGGTTATCAAACTTGTCACGTTCCCGTTCACCTACAAATCCACTCTTTCGATGATAAAGATGAAGGTTCTAAAACCGGAACTGGATGAATTAAAAAAGAAATTCCCGAATCAGGCGGAATATGGCCAAAAGCAGATGGAGTTGTACAGCCAGACAGGCGTAAGCCCTTTTGGTGGATGCCTGCCGATGTTGCTGCAGATGCCGATATTGATTGCGATGTACCGATTTTTCCCGGCATCTATCGAATTAAGGCAACAACCGTTTTTGTGGGCAACTGACTTGTCCAGTTTTGACGCAATTGTTAAGTGGGGTACAGAAATACCGCTGATTGGCAATCACCTGAGTTTGTTTACTATTCTGATGGCTGTTTCATCCATTGCTGTAACAAAACTAACGAGTATGTCTCAGCCGAGTGCGGGGGCTGATGACATGATGGCACAGCAGATGAAAATCATGCAGTATTTTATGCCTGTTATGCTCTTATTCATCTTCAACAAACAGCCGGCGGCACTAAGTTATTACTACTTCCTGTTTAACATACTGACAATCGGGCAAAACTGGATTATACAGAAGTTTTTTGTAGATGAAGCTAAAATCCATCTTCAAATACAGGAAAACAGAAAGAAACCGAAAAAACAGGGAGCTTTCCAGCAACGTATGCAGGAGATGATGAAACAACAGCAGGAATTGAAGAAAGGGAAATAATTTCTCTTTTAATTTCTGTTTTCTTTTTCTATTATTATTTTATATTAGAGTATGCAATATAAATTATCGCATACTCCATTATTTAAAATCGCAGTACCGTTTATTGCCGGAATACTACTGTTCAATTATTTGAACATACCGTTATTGGTCGTGTTGAGTATCACATGTGTTTTATTCCTTATCTGCATTATTCAGCATTTTACAATCCGGAGCAGTTTTTCGCGAAAGACAAATGGTGTGCTCATCTTTATATTATTACTGCTGACAGGCGGAGTATTAATTTCAGCCAAAAAATTAAACAACCAAAAAAATCATTTCAGCAACTATGACGCGGTCTGGGCAAAAGGGATCATATCCAAACCTACGGAAGAGAAAGACAAAAGTTATAAAACCTACATAGAAATAGAGCACGTCATTGACTCGAACCGCAACGTGACACATACGGATGGCAACTTGCTTGTCTATATTCAAAAAGACAGCACTACACCTCATTATGAAACAGGTGATGAAGTGCTGATAAATCTGAAATACAAACCTGTTGACGGGGCAAAAAACCCGGGGCAATTTGATTATCGACAGTATTTATCGTACAAGTCCGTCTATCATCAGCAATTTATTAGCCCGCTTCAAATCACTATTCTGCAAAAACACAAAACACTGGCTATTAAAAGATGGAGCCACGTCATTAGCATAAGCATCCAGTCTGTGTTGAGAAAGTATATACCTGACAAAGAGAATTTTGCACTTGCTGACGGTATCTTATTGGGGCACAGAGCAGAAATTGATGAAGAGTTGTACAATGCATTCGCCTATACAGGTATTATGCATATTTTATCCGTATCCGGATTACACGTTGGAATTATTTACGGCATGCTTGTTTTCTTCTTAAGTTTTGTCAAAGAAAAAAGCAAAAGAATAAAAATCGCAAAGTTTGTCTTTGTTCTTTTATTCATCTGGCTGTTTGCCTTTATTACAGGCCTTTCGCCGGCCTGTGTCCGTGCAGCAATCTTATTTTCGCTGTTAAATTTCGGGAGTCTTATGAATGAAAATACCAACGGCATCAATTTACTATCCGGAGCAGCTGTCCTTCAATTATTAATCGACCCCAACAATCTTTTTGATATCGGGTTCCAGCTTTCTTATTTAGCGATGCTCGGATTATTCATGTTTACCAACCCCATTTATTCTCTTTTTTATCATTCCAACAAATTAATCGACCATACCTGGAAATTGTGGTCAGCCTCTATTGCCGCCCAGCTGTTCACCGTCCCACTAAGTATCTATTATTTTGGCAACTTTCCTACTTACTTTTTACTTGCCAATATCTTTGCTATACCTCTGTCGGCAGTCATCTTATGGTTGAGTGTTTTTGTTGTCCTGTTTAGTTTTATCCCTCCCTTCTCCACATTAATCGGTTGGATAGATTCTATTGCAATCCGCCTTTTTATTGAGTTTACCTATTTTATTTCCAATCTGCCAATGGGCAAATTGTACAATCTGTATATCTCTAAAACACAACTGATTATTCTGTTCATTGCCGTTACATCTTTATCCTTTTTTGTTATCCTGAAAAAATCAACCTATCTGTTCGCCTGTTTAATGTTGTTTCTCACGGCCATATTGCTATCCTATGTATATGATATACAGCAACTAAAACGGTCTGAAACTATTGTCTATTCTATCCGTTATAACTGGGCGATTGGAATCAACCAAAGAGACAACCAGCTATTGTTCTCTAAAGACAGCATTGAACAAAAGGAATATCAATTTGCTGTAAAAAATTCTTACAGAAAGTACCAAATCCGGCATTACCAAAATATCACTGCAAAAGATACCGGCTACTTAAACAATCTGTATTTCAAAGAGAACCTGTTGTATGTAAATGGAAAATCATTTTATTTCATTACGAGGGAGAATTCCAGAAAACACTTCGTCCCGCCACTGAATACAGATTTTCTGGTGCTGAGCGATAACTGTTACCTGAATACCGAAAAATTAAAAACAGACTTCGACTATAATGAACTGCTCCTATTTGGAGATAACGATAACAGGCATTTAAGAATTTACAGAAAGCTCTTAAACGAAAAACAGCTGCCGTACAGGGATATATCAGCCCAGGCGCTCATTATCCAATAAATCCAAAACTTCATTAATGACAATATACACCCTTTCAAGTTCCTCTTTGGTGATGATATAAGGTGGCAGAATATAGACTGTGTTACCCAACGGGCGCAGCAAGACACCACGCTGGATGAAATTATCATACAAGAAATCACGCAAATTATTAAAATAACCACTCGTTGCATCCGATTTGACTTCAAAGGCCACGATTGTACCTAATTGCCGAAAGTGTTCCACTTTAGGATGATTTTGCAACTTTTTGCCGCATTCCCGCTGCCACTCCGCCAGTGCCTGAATCTCCGGAAGATTATGACTTAACACTTCCATACTGGCATTGGCAGCAGCACAGGCAAGCGGATTGCCGGTATAGGAATGTCCGTGAAAAAATGTCTTCAGTTTATCATCGCTCAGGAATGCGTCGTATATTTTTTGAGTACAAGTGGTCACGCCTAACGGCATAAACCCACCGGTAATACCTTTTGAAAGACAGAAAATGTCAGGCTTGTTCAATAAATAATCTGAAGCAAAAATACGGCCTGTTCTGCCAAAACCCGTCATTACCTCATCAGCAATACAAATAACATCATGTGCCTGAGCGATAGCTATCAGCTTATCCAGGTATTCTGCCTTGTACATTATCATACCCGCAGAGCCCTGAACAAGTGGCTCAAAAATGAATGCTGCGACTTTGTTTGTGCGAATAATCTCTTCAAAATCAATTAATAACCGATTGAAATTAGCCTCATCAGGCAAATCAACGAAGGAAACATCGAACAGGAAAGGTTCAAATGGCCGGTTAAAAACCCCTCTCGCCCCCACTGACATTGAACCAAATGTATCACCGTGATAGGCATTTTTAAAGGCTATTATTGTATTTGTCTTTTCTCCGAGATTTGAGCGATATTGGATGGCCATTTTCAATGCCACCTCCACGGAAGTGGAACCATTGTCTGAAAAAAACACTTTTGTCTGATTATTTCCAAGTGTCCGGATTAACTTTTCGACTAAATCTACGGCTGGTTGATGTGTAAACCCTGAAAATATAACGTGTTCTAAACTATCTAATTGGTTTTTAATCTGTTGAGAAATAAATGGGTGAGTATGCCCGAATAAATTTGTCCACCAGCTGGAAATAGCGTCTATATACCTGTTCCCATATTCATCTGTTAAATAAATACCCTGCCCACTAACAATGGCTATTGAATCTTTAGCCGTTTGGTGCTGAGTGAACGGATGCCAGATAAATTGTCTGTCGCGGTCAGAAAGATTCATAGTCTACTTGAAGTTGGTTGTCGTCATGCGTTTGATCGGGATAAGAAGCGAGTACCTGCAATAATTTTCCCCTGATAGCATCTGCCTGCTGAACTATAAATCCCTTAGACATAATGTCAGCTTTTGGAATTTTGCCAAGCAATTTTAATCCGGAGTACTGCAAAATGTAGCGTTCTGTTTCCGGATTTGCTGTTCCGTTGAAAATTATGCCAGCTATATCTGCACCTGCCTGAGTTAAGGCGTTAATAGATAAAAGCGTATGGTTTATGCTCCCTAAATAATTCATAGAAACAAGAATTACAGGTAATTGAAGTTTTATAATTAAATCTTTAATTAAATATTTTTCATTCAATGGTACCATTACCCCACCGGCACCTTCAACTATTAAGCTATTACTTGATTTAGGAAGTGTAATATTTTGTATATCAATAGTTTTTTCTTCCAAATATGCTGAAAAATGCGGTGAAACCGGTTCCTTTAATAAATATTCTTCCGGATAAATAGTTTGATGATGTAGTGTGAACTCCCGGACAAAATCTGCATCTGTATACTCACTGTTTCCACTTTGTATTGGTTTCCAATAGTCACCATTCAGTGCCTCCACTAATATGGAAGCAACTACTGTTTTGCCAATATCTGTTCCTATTCCTGTAACAAAAAAACCTTTCATTATTTATCAATATTTTGATAATCAATTAAATAACCGAGAAAATCATCAATTTGACTTTTCGTATTAAAGCTATGCAAAATAATCCTAATCCGCTCGGTTGTTTTGGGAACTGTAGGAGACAAGATTGCTCTTGCATCAAAACCTTTGCTTTGTATATATGTGGCCGTCTCTCTGCATTTCTGGTTATCACCGATTAAAATACCATATATTGGGCCTTCTCCACATACCGATACAGCAGCGTTTAGAGTCAGAACTTTAAAATTAAAGTATTTAATTAAAGTATTTAATTTAATTAATTGATTTTTATTTGATTGAATAAATAAATAACTATGTTTCACACGCAGCAGATTGCTCGTTTCCAATGCTGTCGAATAAATAAAATTCTTCGAAAAATTAATAAGGTAATTTTTAAGTAATTCACTTCCGACCACCACTGCGCCGTGGCTACCTATAGCCTTTCCAAAAGTATATATCCGGGCATAACAGGATTTTTCGATAGCTGCTTCTATACAAAGTCCGCCTCCATTTATGCCAAAAAGTCCGGTAGCATGCGCCTCATCGACAACCAATTTCGCCTTATATTGGTTAGATAAAACAGCTAGTTCCTTCAATTTTGCCTTGTCTCCTTCCATTGAGAACATAGATTCGGATACAATAAACCGAACGTCAAATGCTGTATTGTCTAGAAGTTTTTGCTCTAAATCCTGCATATCATTATGCCGGAAAGAAACCATCCTGGCTCCGCTTAGCTTCATCCCCTGATGTATGGAAGCATGTACCAGTTCATCATAAAAGATAATATCCCGAGGTAGGGCAACGGTAGATAGAAGGCCCACATTGGCATCAAACCCCGAATTAAAGACCAAAGCTGCTGCTGCATGATGAATTTCAGCCAGCATTTCTTCTACTTCCGAATATAAGGCAGAATTACCATTCAATAACCTTGATCCAGTAGCGCCGGATTTTGCATGATAGTTTTCATTTAACTCATTTTCAACCTGTTGTCGTATAAATGCCGAACGAGCTAACCCCAAATAATCATTGGAAGAGAAATCAATAAGTTGTTCTGAAAGAGTCAGTCGCCTGTAAAGGTTATTCTCTTTCCGAGATTGCAAATAACCATGTATCCGTTCATCCAGTTCCATTCTGATTAGTTGGCTGCAACAACTTCATCTTCCTTTTTAAAGGATTCTCTGGGTTTCAGGCCTAATACGTCAAACATGGCCATATCATCCGTAAAATTCGGATTAGGTGTCGTCAGGAGTTTATCACCGGCAAAGATGGAGTTAGCACCAGCCATAAAGCAGAGCGCCTGTTCTGCAACCGGCATATCCAAACGGCCGGCGCTGAGCCGAACCATCGTTTTAGGCATCGTTATACGCACAGTGGCTATCATCCTTACCATATCAAAAACAGGTACACGTTTCATATCTTCCAAAGGCGTACCTTGCACAGCAACCAGCGCGTTTACCGGCACGGATTCCGGATGCTCTGGGAGAGTCGCGAGGGTGTGTATCATTCCCATTCGGGCTTCATGGCTTTCTCCTAAACCAATAATGCCACCGCTGCACACACTGATACCAGCCTCCCGTACATTGCCTATCGTATGCAATCGGTCTTCGTATGTACGGGTAGTAATAATTTTGTCGTAATACTCTTCTGATGTGTCCAGATTGTGGTTGTATGCCGATAAACCGGCTTCTTTCAACCTTTTAGCCTGGTCGGCTGTAAGCATTCCCATGGTACAGCATACTTCCAGTCCTAAACTGTTCACCCCTTTCACCATTTCAATCACCATGTCAAAATCCTTATTGTCCCTTACTTCTCTCCAGGCAGCTCCCATACAAAAACGGGTAGAACCACTCTGTTTCGCCTCATTTGCCTTTGCCAGCACATCATCATAGTCCATTAATTTATGAACCTTCAAGCCCGTCTGGTAGCGGGCAGCCTGAGGGCAATAGGCGCAGTCTTCCGGACATCCGCCTGTTTTTACGGATAAAAGGGTGCAAACCTGGACTTCACTGCTTTCATTGTACTTCCTGTGTACCGTAGCAGCCTGATATACTAATTCTAATAATGGTTGGTTATAAATTTCTTTGATTTCATGAAATGTCCAATTATTCTTTATCATAACAAACGTTTGTTCGGTAAATTAATGAAATAAAATTAGTTATTATTCTGTGTTCTCTTATCTTTTTGTAAACGTTTTATATTCTTTAGATATTCCTCACCCATTAATTTTTCCTGTTCTTTAAAACTTTGAAACTGATTGATATTAGGTGGTGGAACTACGGAAGGATTTACGATGGTGGTATCTCCGGGTTTGATGATGTTTAATGTTGAATCCACCTTATGGAGAATAGTGGAAAATTTTCTGGGATGCGACTGATAATAACGTAAGGTTGAGTAAAAAGCACTACTGTCAATCTTATGATATGCAAAAACAGAATCATACAATCCCAATTTGACGGCAATTACAGAATCCTGGCTGACCGGCAATTTTTCCGATACGTAAGATTCCATCAGCATCACATCTACCAAAATTTTTATAAATTTAGCGTCTGATAATTTTATTGAATCTTCATTTGAGTACGGGTTTCTGAAACAGGACAGAATTAACGAGCAGGCAGGTATAGCCACTAAAAAAAATGCCTTATATTTATAAAAAAAATAATTACTTCTCATGGCTAATATTTCCGCCTTACAAGATATAACAAAAATCGCTAAAGATAAAAATGCAGTACTGGTTGCGATTTCAAAAAACAAACCGGCAGAAGAGATTAAACTGGTCTATGATGCGGGACAAAGAGTATTTGGAGAAAACAAGGTTCAGGAACTGGTTGCAAAACAGGAAGTGTTACCTAAAGATATTCAATGGCACATGGTGGGTAACCTGCAGACCAACAAGGTAAAATATATTGCATCGTTTATCAGCCTCATTCATTCCGTTGACAGCTTAAAACTTGCCATTGAAATAAATAAACAGGCCATTAAGAACAGCCGTATCATTGATGTTCTTTTAGAAATACATATTGCAGCGGAGACCAATAAATCAGGGTTTTCCGAAGATGAACTGATTGATCATTTAGACATCAAAGCATTTGATGCGCTGAAAAATATTCGCATTATCGGACTAATGGGCATGGCTACCAACACCAAAAGTCAGATTTTGATAAAAAATGAATTTAATCGATTAAAGGATTTTTTTGATGAAATAAAAGCAACTTATTTTAAGCAATCAGCAACCTTTAATGTGTTGTCCATGGGCATGAGCGGGGATTACAAAATCGCGCTAGAAGCCGGGTCTACCATGATAAGAGTTGGTTCCGCCATATTTGGAGAACGGGAAATCAAAAGGAATCCTACCATTCCTATTTAAAGATCGTATTGGCAATACTCATAGCTTCAATAAAGGCATCCTTATTCAAGCCATGTTCAATATTTTTTTCATCGAAATATGCCAACAGGTTCTCTGTCGGCATATTCCCGGTCAGGTCATCTTTTGCCATTGGGCAACCGCCATATCCTTTAATTGCACCGTCAAATCTGCTGCATCCCGCTCCCCAGGCAGCCTCTATTTTTTCCCGCCACGTGGCAGGTGTTGTATGAAAATGAGCGCCAAATCCGATTTCCGGAAAGTCCTCGGACAAGACCGAAAACACATTGGTAATCAATTCAGGAGTGGCCACTCCGATTGTATCGGAAACTGAGAATTTTGTCACCCCCATTTCCAGCAGTCTGTCTACCCAATGTTCCACCAATGCAGCGTCATAAAAATCACCGTATGGATTTCCAAATGCCATAGAAATATAACACACAAAAGTCTTGCCCGCACACTCCGCAATATTCATGATTTCATCCACCCGCTGCAGGGAATCTTCGATACTGCAATTGGTATTTCGTTGCTGAAATGTTTCTGAAATAGAAAACGGATAACCTAAATAAGTTATCTCATCAAACTCACAGGCATCCTCCGCCCCTCTTTTATTTCCAACGATCACAGACAAATTGGTTTCTGTTTCATCCAGTTTCAGATGAGGAATGACAATTTTAGTATCTGCCATTTGAGGGATAGATGACGACGAAACGAAACTACCGCAATCCAGGGTATGAAATCCTACCTTTAACAACGCATTCAGGTATTCTATCTTTTTAGAGGTTGGTATAAACTCTTTTATTCCCTGCATTGCATCGCGGGGACATTCTATAATTTTTACAGAAGCCACAAGGTATTTTTATGCATGAAAATAATAAAAAGTTATTCAAATAAAAAATCCCCGGCTTTAACCGGGGATTGTATAAATCAATTAATTATAAAGAAGCGTTTACTCTTTTACCAGTTTATGATAATGAACTTCACTGTCCACATTTAACCTGATAATATAAACACCACTGGCAAATTCATTGATATTTAATTCCTCAAAAACAGTTTTGGCTGTTGTGTATGATTTCTGCAGCATTTCCCTGCCATCAGAACTGAATATTGTCCATTTTACAGTAGAATTTTTAACTAAGTTCAAATTAAGTACTAATCTTCCATCCGTTGGATTTGGATAAATTTCAAATACACTTATTACGTTCGTAGCATTTTTAATACCTGTATGTATCGCCGGGAAATTTGGTGATACTTCCGATGTACAATCTCCACTTTTCACTTTCAGTGTATATACTCCCTCAGACGAAATTTCGAGGAAAGGCGTTGACGTAGTTGCAATCAAAATACCCCCTTTGTACCACTCATAAGATGCGCCTGCAACGATAGTGCTGCTGTACAATGTATCACTACTTTGTGTTATTGAAGGAGTAGCAGGTGTGGTAGTCACTGTCACTGTGGCTACAGCTGTATTTGAACAACTACCCGCTGTACCGGTTACAGTATATGTCGTGGATGTATTAAGTGCCGGTGATGTTGCCGGATTGCCACTTAAGCCACCTGTCCAGGTATAGGTCGTTCCTCCGTTAGCCGTCAGTATCGCAGTATTACCGGAGCATATCGCCGCAGAATTTACAGTTATGTTTGGCAGATCCGTCACTGTCACCGTAGCTACAGCTGTTTTACTGCAAGAGCCGGTGGTTCCGGTTACCGTATAAGTGGTCGTACTGGCTAATGCAGGTGTTGTTGCCGGATTACCACTCAAGCCGCCTGTCCAGCTGTATAGTGTTGCCCCATTCGCAGTCAGTGTTGCTGTTTCTCCTGAACAAATCGATGGTGAGTTAACCGTTACATTTGGTATCGGTGAAACCGTTACTGTTGCTACTGCTGTGCCTGTGCATCCTCCACTGGTTCCGGTTACGGTGTAGGTAGTTGTTCCTGTTAACGATGGTGTTGTCGCAGGATTGCCTGTTAAGCCGCCTGTCCACGTATAGGTCGTTGCTCCTGTTGCCGTCAGCGTCGCTGTCTGTCCGGAACATATATTCGGTGAGTTCACTCCTACATTGAGCGCAGAGCCTACCGTTACCGTAGCCACCGCCGTTTTGGAACAACTTCCTGTTGTACCCGTTACGGTATACGTCGTAGTCGTCGTTAATGCTGGTGTCGTCGCCGGGTTGCCTGTTAAGCCGCCTGTCCACGTGTAGTTCGTTGCTCCGGAAGCTGTCAATGTCGCTGTTTGGCCCGAACAAATTGTCGGCGAGTTCACTGTCACATTCGGTAGTGGGGTTACTGTCACCGTCGCTACTGCTGTTTTACTGCAAGAGCCCGTTGTGCCTGTTACGGTATAGGTCGTCGTCCCAGTTAAGGAAGGGGTCGTCGCCGGATTGCCTGATAACCCACCTGTCCACGTGTAAGTCGTTCCTCCTGATGCTGTCAGTGTTGCTGTCTGACCTGCACAAATCGTCGGTGAGTTAACCGTCACGTTCGGCAATGGCGTCACTGTTACCGTCGCTACTGCTGTCTTACTGCAACCACTCGATGTTCCTGTTACCGTGTATGTTGTCGTTCCTGTCAGTGGAAGCGTTGTGGCTGGGTTGCCGCTCAGTCCGCCTGTCCACGTGTATGTTGTTGCTCCACTTGCCGTCAGTGTTGCTGTTTCTCCTGAACAAATTGTAGGTGAGTTAACCGTCACGTTCGGCAATGGTGTCACCGTTACTGTCGCTACTGCCGTACCAGTGCAGCCGCTTGTGGTGCCTGTTACCGTATAAGTCGTCGTTCCAGTTAAGGAAGGTGTTGTGGCAGGGTTACCGCTCAAGCCACCCGTCCAGGTATACGTCGTTCCGCCATTAGCTGTTAACGTCGCTGTCTGGCCGGAACAAATCGTTGGTGAGTTCACTGTTATATTTAATCCCGACGATACGGACACCGTTGCTACTGCTGTATTCGTACAACCGCTGGCAGTTCCTGTTACTGTATAAGTAGTCGTTGAGAACAATGCAGGTGTCGTCGCAGGGTTACCGCTCAAGCCACCTGTCCAGGTGTAAGTAGTAGCACCGGTGGCTGTCAGCGTTGCCGTCTGTCCGGAACAGATTGTCGGTGAGTTTACAAGTATGTTTGGAAGTGGCGTTACCGTCACTGTAGCCACTGCTGTTTTGCTGCAGCCGCTCGCTGTTCCCGTTACCG
>CAZBED010000006.1:0-70373 GCA_964490845.1 uncultured Chitinophagales bacterium
AATAAAATGAAAAATGTCTAATATTGAGTGGCACTATAAACAGGGAGGCTTACAACGGACATAAAGCATACGCAAGCCAAGTTGGACGAATTTTGGGGAAGAAAGCCAAACTGCCAGCAAGCCCAATAAACTTACAAATTGGACGACTTGGTAAACGAATAGCAACAAAACACGACATTGATTTTACTGTTAGACAAAACCAAAAATTCAAGTTTTGGGATTTGTTCTTCAATGGATGGAATGAAAAACAATTTTGGGTTTGGCAGTTAAAACCAAATTTGAAAGACGCTCTTGAAGAAACAGAACTCACAGGCGACAAACCATATTCAGAAGAAATTCCAACAGGGTTAGTTGGACAACTTTTTGAAGGTGCTAAACGGACAATTACTGTAAATTCTTACGAACGAAATCCATTAGCCAGACGACTTTGCATTGAGTATTACGGAACAACTTGCTCTGTTTGCGACCTTGACTTTGAAAAAGAGTATGGAGAAATTGGCAAAGGATTTATTCACGTTCATCATTTGACACGGGTAGCAGACATTGGAGAAACATATGAAATTGACCCAATTAAAGACTTGCGACCAGTTTGTCCAAATTGCCACGCAATGTTACACAGCGACACAGACACATTGACTATTGACGAACTGAAAAACTTATATAACAATGCTGACGGACGAAAGAAAACCTACCGCCCTAGCCTGTGACAGGTGTTTAGCTTAGCAAGGTTTAGCGGTGGCAAGCGTCACCTGTCAACTGGAACCCTGTTAGGGTTTGCTCTGCTTTATGCTCTGCTAACCCTGACAGGGTTTTCGCTCCAAAAGGGAATCTCATACAGGAAAATTGAGATTCCCGCTTTCGCAGGAATGGCAGTTCCTCCACTCGCCGTTTTTGTTGTTTAGCTTAGGGCAGCCTCAGGCGCAGGAATCGTCACCAACGACAGTTGATACGGCAGGGTGGTTTGTCGGAGAAGAACTCCAACAAAGCGAAAAAAGGATTGAGATTCCAGCTTTTACGGGAATGACAGTTCTGCCTTTGAAGATTTATCAATAAATAAGCAAGATTTCTCGCTGTGCTCGAAATGACTGGCGGCGTTAATACGCTCTCGCAAACAGCACACATTCATTGCTCGGGTTGCCGGTTAAGATGCATTTGCCTTTTTTCTGAGGATTGTTTAAAGGAATACAACGAGAGGACACTGTGAAGATTATACACTACCTTGGATTGTAAAGCTCCTTGCAGGAGGCTCTGCCGGGAAGAGGAATTCTTACTACTTACTACTTATTACTCAATACCTTTCCATCTATTTCCCCCTCTCTCTACTTTCCGTTTTACTGATTTAATTGTATATTACAATTACATTTTTTGTTTTAAAGCCATATACTATGAAGATACATCTCACATTATTAGCCATTGCTTTCATTTTATGGAGCTGTAACAACAGTGAATCAGAAAAATCAACTAACTCTTCCTCAGAAAATACTGATATAGTATCAGGAAACAGAACCTCAGCCCCGGGGTCTAACGGTTACTGGCAAAAAATGGTCATGCATGAATTGAAAGATGCTAAGGGTGTGGTTGCAGCGACTATGCCCTTGCCTGCCTCCTGGAAACTCAATGTCAATGGAGCCTCTATGGCAGGTCCCAATGGTATCAGAGTAACTGATTTTCCTTCGTATACTTTTATGATGAACTATGACCCTGGTTTGCAATATGCCTATTCACAAACTAAAATGCGGGAAATGCCCGGAATTGTCCGGCTCATTCAGGAAGATTTTGTTCCTTCGGCGGCAAAGAAAGGCTTGCAATATGTGAGGCATTATGAAATACCGGAAATCAGTAAGATAGACAGATGGTATAGCGATCAGCTCTATAAAGCAATGCCCGCAGAATATGATGTAAGGGCATACGGCTCGGAATGGAAAGATGATAAGGGCAAGCTTTCATTTTTATTGATTCGTGTAAATACCAGCACTTCTTCACAACTTCAAACCTGGTATTACAGGAGTTCCATGTTGGAAGCAGAACCTGCTGCATACGAACTGGCAAAGAAGCAGTATGTTTTTTCACAAGCTAATATGCGGTACAACATAGAACCCATCATGGAATATAACAAACAAGAAATGCAGCGGGTGGGGCAGAACTGGGCTGCGTTCAATAAAAAGATGGCGGCAAATCAGGCCGCTTTCGAGGCCAGCCAGATTGCACATATCAATAAGTCCAATGCTGTAAATGATGCCATAATGAGCGGATGGAAAGCCCGAAATACTGCCGGCGATAAAAATCAGGAACAGTTTATAGATAATATCTATGAAAATGAAAAAGTTCAGAATACAGAAACCGGAAAGGTCTATAAGGTGCAGCAGGGCGCGAATCAATACTGGATGAATAATGACGGAGAGTATATTGGCACCAGATTGCAGGATTATAACCCCAACTTAGATGAAAATATGAATCAGCAGAAATGGCAGGAGCTGAAGAAAGTGGATTAAACAGTTAAGATAACTTACTGTTTTTTATTTAACAAATATCAACGTATGAATAAAAACGATTTTGAAAATAAGAGCCTTATCTATATCATCTGCATTGCTTATTTTTTTAATTTAGTGTTTAGTATTGCCGGCCATTGTTACAGAGATAACCCGCATTATCTAGTATTGTTGTATCAAATCGGAAATGCGTTTGCTATATCCGCTTCCGTCATAGCCGGCCGGTATGTTGGTATGCGAGGGGAACAGGTAGCGGCGTCCAGTTTTGTGCTGATGGGAATAACACATGGTATTTCTCTTGCCGCACTCAGCAAAGGTTCCATAAATATGGAAAGAGAAATGACAATGGCGATTCCTATGATTCCAGCGCTGATTTTTATCTTCTGGTGCAGTTTGTTTCCGTTGTGGTTGCGTATGCTGGGATTGATTCCGATAGCATTCTTTACCTGTACTTATGTGTGTGCCCATACGGGACATAATAAATATGACTGGGCACTTCCGGCGGGATATGCTGCATTGCAGATAATTGAATTACTCTGGAGTTATTATATGTGGAAAGACTGGAAACAGCAAAGAAATACCCACCAGACGGCAGTCTTGCGCTAGTAGTTTTTTATTGTCATTCCCTTGTAAAAGGGAATCTCATACAGGAAGATTGAGATTCCCGCTTTCGCGGGAATGACAGTTCTGTCTTCATACTATTATTTATGAATAAATGAGCAAAATTTCTTGCTGCGCTCGAAATGACAGGTGGCGTTAATACGCTCTGGCAAACACCACGCGCTCCTTACTTGGATTGCCGGTAAGGATACATTTGCCGTCTTCCTGCGGATTGTTCAGCGGAATACAGCGGATGGTCGCTTTGGTGAGCTCTTTTATTTTCTCTTCCGTTTCGGCTGTGCCGTCCCAGTGCGCCAGCAGGAAACCTGGTTTTTCATCGAGCAAACGCTGGAAGGTATCGAAGTCATCCACTTTCGTGATGTTATCATCCCGGAATGCCTTCGCTTTGTCGTACATATTTTGCTGAATGGATTCGAGTAAATCCGCAATCGTTTGTGTCAGGTTTTCGACCGGAAAGGAAGCCTTTTCTTTGGTATCCCTCCGTGCTATCTCCACCACACCGTTCGCCAGGTCACGCGGCCCGATAACCACCCGCAGCGGAATGCCTTTTAGCTCGTATTCGGCAAATTTAAAGCCGGGACGTTTCGTTTCGTCTGCATCCACCATCGCGCGTATACCCGCTTTGGCCAGTTCTTTTTTCAAATCGTTGGCTTTCGCAATCATGCTGTCGGTTTCTTCCACATTCTTGGACAAGAACGGAATGATGACTACCTGATGCGGTGCCAGTCGTGGCGGTATCACCAGTCCGTCATCGTCGGAATGTGCCATAATCAGTGCACCAATCAGTCGTGTGGAAACTCCCCAGGAGGTTGCCCATACAAATTCTTCGGTATTTTCCTTGTTGACGAATTGCACATCAAACGCTTTCGCGAAATTTTGACCTAAGAAGTGTGAGGTTCCTGACTGCAGGGCTTTGCCATCCTGCATCATAGCCTCGATGGTATAGGTGTCTTCTGCTCCCGCAAATCGTTCGCTTTCCGACTTTACGCCTTTGATGACCGGCAATGCCATGTAATTCTCGACAAAGTCCGCATAAACATTAATCATTTGAATGGTCTCGTCGATAGCTTCCTGCCGGGTGGCATGAGCGGTATGCCCTTCCTGCCACAAGAATTCAGCAGTGCGCAGAAACAATCGTGTACGCATTTCCCAGCGTACCACATTCGCCCATTGATTTATCAGCAGCGGTAAATCACGGTACGACTGGATCCATTTCTTATAGGTGTTCCAGATAATCGCTTCCGAAGTCGGACGCACCACCAGTTCTTCTTCCAGTTTAGCTTCGGGGTCCACGATAAGTTTGCCTTTATTATCCGGGTCTGTTTTCAGTCGGTAATGGGTAACGACTGCACACTCTTTTGCAAAGCCTTCCGCATTTTTTTCTTCGGCTTCGAAGAGGCTTTTGGGCACAAACAACGGGAAGTATGCATTCACATGCCCGGTTTCCTTGAATTTGCGGTCTAATACATCACGCATGTTTTCCCAAAGCGTATAGCCGTAAGGTTTTATCACCATGCAACCACGCACGGCAGAGTAGTCTGCCAGTCCGCCTTTTAATACAAGGTCATTATACCATTCTGAGTAATTTTCCGCTCTGCTTGTTATTCCTTTGCTCATTTCTGAATAATTAGTTGTTAATTAACACACTTTGGTATGCTTTTTGAAACTTAAATACTGTAATTTTCGTTTTCAAAGGTAAGGGTTTTAAGATTGCCGTAAAATTAAAAATTAACACATGAAAAATATTTTTTATATAGTTTTCTTGAGCCTTTTGGCCAGCCCGTCAGGATACATTTTTGGGCAGGATGACGTATATGATGCGCCAAGGGTGAAAGAGGTGAAAGCGAAGAAAACAACGGTTCAGCCTCCGGCTGAAAGTGTTGAGAAAACAGTTCCGTATGAGGATGAAGAAAAATCCGGATCCCGCAAACCGGCTCCCGCAACCGTGGATAATCAAAACTATAATGAAGGATATTCCGATGAGTACAGTGGTGATTTTGGCGGCGGATTTGGTTATTCAGAGAGAATAAGGCGTTTTCATAATCCATCCATCCAGTTTAGTTTCGGATGGAATAACTGGTACAATAATTATTACAGCCCATGGGAATCTTACTATAACAATTATGGATGGAACAATTGGAACGGTTTTTCATTCACACCCAGTTGGATGTATACCTACAGTGATTTTTACAACCCATTCTGGCCCAATACACAAATTATCATTATCCAGCAGCCGTGGATAAACAGTTGGTATAATACCGGGTTTTATAACCCGTGGAACAGCTGGAACAATTGGAGTTGGAATAGTTTTAACAACTGGGGCTGGAGCGGATTTTCACCCTGGTGTTCAGGTGTTATTTATAACAATGCTTATCCGAATTACGGAGGTTATTATGATTACAACAGGAAGAATGTAATTTACACGCCGAGGACGGGTGGGTTTTACAATAATACCAATAAGGCGGTCAACAATAATTACAACAATTACAATTCGCCTAATTACAACAACAATGCTCCGGGCGTGATTAAGAATACACCATCCAATCCGGTAAATAAGTGGAGTCCGCCCAAACAACAACAGCCGAACAATCCGAATTCCACTTATCCGGACGTATATAAATACAACAGGACAAATCCGGACAACAGAGGCAATGATTATGACAGAGGGAATACGCCTCCGCCTTCCAACAATAACGGATGGAATAAGGGAAATAATTCCAACAATAATGATAATAACGGAGGAATCAAAATAGGAACCAGGCCAAAATAACTTCAATCTTACTGTAATGCTAAAACACGTTTCTTTATTTTGCATTCTTTTCTGTACTGTCTGTTTATCCATCGCGCAAACCGATGTGGATGCTCTCCGCTACGGGACAACCAGCACACAAGGCAGCGCCAGAAATATTGCCCTTGGTAACACAATGGGTACTATCGGCGCGGACATCACTTCACTCTCCACTAATCCCGCGGGCATAGCCAAATTCAGCAGCAGTGAATTTATTGTAACTCCCGCTATTCCGATTAATAGATCCGTTTCCACCTATCTGGGCAATACCACAAAAGACGGAAAAGTTGCCTTTCAGTTAGCGAATCTTGGATTGGTGGTTATGAAGAGAAATACGGAAACTACCGTAAAAAAGAAGTGGAGCGGAATAAAATTCGGGTTTGCATTTAACCGCTTAGCGGATTACAATGATGAATATTTTTTCGGCGGGTACAATGATAAAAACAGTTTACTGAATGCGTATTGGGAAAAGTTGTCGGATAAAAGTATCATCCAATCCGAAGCAGACGCTAAAACAATATATCCGTTTGACGCGAGCATCGCTTATCAGTTGGATTTGCTGACTTCAGATACGCTGCTAAATTTTTTTACGGCCACCAATAATGGAAATATGCAGCAGGATTTTACCATTCGAAAAAGCGGCGGCTTTAATGAAGTTGCGTTAGGGGTGGCCACTACCTACAATGACAAGCTGATGATTGGCGCTTCATTAGGTGTTCCTATCATTAATTATACGGAAAGGATAATGCTGAAAGAAACCGATGTCAGGGATTCCGCATTTGACTTGAATTCATTCACTGTAGAAACCTACACCCACACCCGAGGTGCCGGCATCAATTTTAAAGTAGGCATCATCGCTATGCCCGTTACTAATTTGCGACTGTCATTGGCTTTCCAGACTCCAGGCATCCTGTTTATGAATGATGCATTCATCACGAATATGGAAGTGGATAATGCCGGTAATTCCGTAATTCTTACAGGTGAGTCGCCGGAAGGCGCCTCAAGATACAAGTATGTTCAGCCGTGGCGTATGACTGCCGGTGTCGGCTATATTCACAAATATGGTTTAGTGTCTTTAGAATATGACCTGAGCCACGCAGGCGATTCCAAATTTAAATTCGATGAAAATGATGCTAAAGCGTATGAAAATTACGTCAATGACAGAATAAAATCCAAATACGGGACATTTCATACCATCAAGTTCGGAACGGAATTTAAGTACGACCCGATTCGCATAAGAGCCGGCATTCAATACCGCTCTTCCCCTTTCAGGAGTTCTGCTGCTCCGACGGGAGTTAGCACCTACAGCCTTACCTATTCAGCAGGTTTGGGATACAGAGGCAATCATTTTTTCGCGGATATAGCCTATGTCCAAACGAATACCAAAGAATTGTTTGTGCCGTATCAGCTAAGTACAGAGGCCTGGAATCCGGTTCCCGCAGCTACGCTGACTACAAAAAAACCGGCCATCGTATTTACTGTCGGTTATAAACTATAACTTTGTTTCAAATCTTTTTTATTTTGAAACTATCCCCCTCGTGGAAATGGAAGCTGGCGCAAACACTGGAGTACAAGTGGTGGCAGCGTTATCTCAAAAAGAAAAATGCCGATGAGTACCTTCGCTGGAAAGAATCGTACTGGCAGGAATTACTGAAGACCATTTCAAAACATTGCTCATCACCGGAAGGGAAGATAATTCTGGATGCCGGTTGTGGTCCGGCGGGAATTTTTATGGCGTTAAAGGGTAATAGCGTGGATGCGATAGATCCGTTGCTGGATAAATATCGGCAGCTCCCGCATTTTCAGCCCCGGCGTTTCCCGTGGACAACATTTAAAAATATTCCGATTGAATCACTGGACCAAACGGAGAAATACGATATCATCTTTTGCATGAATGCTATTAATCATGTAAATGATATAGCCCTTTGTTATGCTAATCTGGTGAATGCATTAAAGCCGGACGGTATTATTGTCATCTCCACAGATGCTCATAAATATTCGTTTCTGAAAAAAATATTTCAGGCGTTGCCGGGAGATATGCTCCATCCCGTGCAGTTGGGTATTCAGGAATACGATAAATTGCTGACAGACCAGAATATTGCCATTCTGGAAAATATACGCTACCAAAGCGAGTTGATTTTTGATTATTATATTACGATTGGAAAGAAATATCCGCTTGAATAGCCCTATTTTCCTTCGGGAGGCAGAATATCTTTTCTGATCAGGTAATAACTGCCATCACCTGCATCAACTTTTGAGAAACCAAGCGAATCATACCGTATTAGAAAATCCTGCCAGTCTTTATCGGTGTGATAATCCCTTTGATTGCTGATATCATTATCCACCACAATAAAATTGAAGTGATGTTGATTCAGGAATTTATAAAAACCGACATTAAAAGTAACGTTGTTGAATCCGATAAATTTATCAAAATAACTCGTGTTGGCTGATTTGTATTGGGTAAACAAAAGAATGTCACAGTTCAACGACTTAATAGTGTCTTTGTCGTTTAATTTCAGTTCATTCAGGCGGTTTACTTTGTCAATGATATGCCGGTCCTTGAAGGACTCTTTCAGTAAGCTGTTTTGAGCGGGCAATGGAGTAATCAGAATAAAAAGAAACGCAACGAAGAATGACAGGTAAGTCAGAATATGGATATTTTTTTGTTCACCTTTAGGAATGCTGACTGTTATGCATAGTATAGCAATCAGTGTGGCAAAAGCAGGTAGCTCCAGTGATATATAATGATACCGGGTAGTGATAATCAGAATAGAAAGCGCATTCGGAATTAAGAGCAGTGTACAAACCGATAGCACGAAGCAGTTTTTTTTCAGGCGTTGAAAAAACGTATTGAATTGTAGTGTGTATTTGTTGTAATGGTAATAAATAATACCACTTGTTGAAATCAATAATAAGACTACCGAGAAAACGGATTGCTTAATAAGGGAAACAGGGATAAAGGTTGGTATGATTAAATGAGTAAAAATCCAGATATAGTCCCTGATATTGGAAAATACATGCTTTAAAAATAAGGCAGGATTCGCCCTCAATGCTTCTGCCGGAGAAGAAACATTTCCGAATGATTCTTTCAGGATGTGAAACCAATTGGACCAGGCATTCTCTGATGAATGGTGCCATTTGACATAATTAAGCGCATACGAACTTCCGAATGCCAGGAGCTGCTTGCCGTTCTGGTTTTTAAAAGGAAACCCAACCCCTAAAGATATCGCAGTGAGAACAACAATCAGGAAAATAAACAGTAATGGTTTTTCCGGTTTACGTCCTTTATAGAATTGATAAAAGTAGTTGAGGATAATGAACACGAAAAACAACAGAAACGAGATTTTATACTCCGGCCGGATATAGTAGGAGATGAAGAGAAAAAAGGCGATAAGGATATTTCTGGTTTCTTTATGCAGCCGGGATGCGGATAGTGACAGTATGATAATCTGTACAAGATTCATGAAGATGACTACTTTTGGCGCCATAGGTAAATTGAACTGGCTGTATAATAACAGGAATGCCAGCAGGAAGGCGAATAAGGGTTCCAGCCTCAGCTTTATCAGGAACCAATACATCGCAACAGGAAACAAGATGGTAAGAATCTTGAAGTTTAGAAACATCAGGTGCGTGTTGTTGTCGGCAACATGACTTAATAAATAATACCAGGAGGTGTACAACGGTGCATATTCAATATTCAATTGCCGTCTGATGCCTGCCAACAGGTAGTTGTGCTCATCCACGAGACAGATGTCCAGTACATCATACAATCCATACGTGAGTCTGAAACAACAAACAAGAAGTATTGTGAAAAAAAATATGCCCTGCCGTTGTTTTGTCCAGTTCATAATTAGACCACTCTGATTAAGCTGTAATCTTTTTTACCCTTGCGTACCACTAAATAATTTCCGTGTATTAAATGGTCGTTGTTAATCATGCCGTTCACATCCGTATATTTTTCCATGTTAAGTGCGATTCCATTGGATTGAACCAGTTTTCTCGCTTCCCCTTTGGAAGGAAGAATCGATGTTTCCTGCGCAAGAATATCCAGTATATTGATACTTCCGGAAATTTTATCTTTGGAAATTGAATAGGTCGGCACGCCGTCAAAAATATCCAGAATCTGCGCGTCATTTAACTGCAATAAATTTTCTCTGGTGGCTTTGCCAAAAAGTATTTCGGAAGCTTTGATGGCCTGGTTTAAATCCTCCATGCTGTGTACTCTGGCAGTAATTTCTTCCGCCAGCGTCTTTTGAAGGATACGCAGGTGCGGATTGGCGGCCTGCTCCGTTTCCAGGCTTTCTATCTCTTCTTTTCCTTTCATGGAAAAAACCCGTATCCAGCTTTTTACATCTTCATCGGCGGCATTCAGCCAGAACTGATAAAATTTATAAGGGGATGTTTTTTTTGCATCCAGCCATACATTGCCGCTTTCTGTTTTTCCGAATTTAGTGCCGTCGGCTTTTTTTATCAGTTGGGTGGTAATAGCATACGCCTCGCCGCCTTCTTTTTTTCGGATTAGTTCCGTACCCGTGACGATATTACCCCACTGGTCGCTTCCGCCTAACTGCAATTTAACGCCATGGTTCTTCCAGAGATAATAAAAGTCATATCCCTGCACCAGCTGATAGCTGAATTCCGTGAAAGACATACCGTTTTCCAGCCGGTTCTGTACGGAGTCTTTTCCCATCATATAGTTTACTGTGATATGTTTTCCAACATCCCGGATAAAATCCAGAAAGGAAAAGTTTTTGAACCATTCATAGTTATTGACGATTTCCGCCGAGTGGACACCGCAGTTAAAGTCGAGGAATTTTTCCAGTTGTTTTCGCTGTCCGTTCAGGTTGTATTGCAGCTCGTCTTCTGTCAGTAGATTCCGTTCAGCACTCTTACCGCTCGGGTCGCCTACCATACCCGTTGCACCGCCCACCAGCGCTATGGGCTTATGCCCACATTTCTGGAAATGCAGCAACGTCATCACCTGTACCATATTGCCAATACCCAATGAATCGGAGGTAGGGTCAAAGCCAATATACCCCTTCACCATTTCTTTGTTTAACAATTGTTCGGTTTCCGGCATAATATCGTGCAACATTCCGCGCCATCTGAGTTCTTCAACAAAATTCATTTTAAGTGCTTTCTTTGCGCAAAAATACGAATTGAGTTAAGAGTAATGTGAATAAAAGCAGAATTTTTACGAATATTGAAAAAAACTGTGTTTTACATGGATAAAAAGCGTTGATATTAACTTATATATTACGAAAATTTTGGGTAAATTTACGGTTGGACTATATTGATACAATACTATTTTTAATGAATCGTTTTAATTAACATGATGCGAAAACTCAAAAAAGAACTGCTTTCTGTTATTCTATTCAGTTGTTTGCCCTTCCTTACTATTGCTCAGACGACCCCCAAATACAGCAACGACTTTATGTATATTGGTGTCGGAGCACACAATTTCGGAGTGGGTAATGCCGTAGTGGCAACAACGAATGACATAACGGCAGGATACTGGAATCCGGCAGGGCTTGTCCGTATTCCAACGAATATTCAGTTCAGTTTTATGCATAATGAGTATTTCGCCGGTATTGCTAAATTTGATTATGCAGGAATTGCGTTTCCCTTAGACAGCAACAAACACGCTTTTGCCATCAACTTTATGCGATTCGGGGTGGACGATATTCCAAACACACTAAACTTGCTGGATGCGGACGGTTCTATCAATTATGACAATGTCCGTAGCTTTTCAGTCGGTAATTATGGTATTCTGTTGTCTTATGCACGCACCATTATTCCCAATTTATCTATCGGGGTTACAGCCAAGGTGGTACATAACAGGGCCGGTGGATTTGCAAAATCCTGGGGATTCGGGATGGATGTAGGAGCCATGTATACCATTAAAGACTGGAAGATTGGATTAACCGTCAAAGACATTACAACGACGTTCAATGCCTGGTCGTTTAAGTTTACAGATAAAGAAAAAGAGATATTGGCGCAAACGGATAACGTTATTCCTAAAAGTTCTACGGAGATTACGCTCCCGCGAATACAGTTCGGAGTGGCTTATTGCAAAACGTTCAAAGATAAAATTGAACTGACCGCTTCTTTGGATTGGGAATTAACGACTGACGGAAAAAGAAATACACTGATATCAACCCGGAAGGTCAGCTTAGATCCCAGAATCGGAGTAGAACTCGGGCTTTGGAAAATATTTTATATCCGGGGAGGTGTCAATAATTTTCAGAGAGAAGTCAATATAAAAACAGGAAAAAAAGTTTTTACGGTTCAGCCAAATCTGGGCGTCGGACTGCGTTTCAGAAATATCGTTTTTGTTGATTATTCCTACACGGATGTTGGAAAGGCATCCGAAAGCCAATATTCGCATGTGGTTTCATTAAAGGTTGGTATCAATAAACGCAAACGCAAACCCAATGCTGAACTGATAAATGCGCCTGAACCTGAACCGGAAAAAATTATAACGCCGGCAGAACAGACGCCGGCACCTGTATCACCTGAGCAAAATAAGGCAGAATGATAAAGAGAGCAGCATATATTATTTTACTGTTGAGTTGCTTTACCCTGTCAAAAGCGCAACCCTACGGCAATGAATGGATTGACTATTCCAAAGTCTATTATAAGTTTAAGCTCGGCAAAACCAGTTTATACAGAATCTCCTATTCTACTCTGTCGGCGCTTGGAATTCCTAACAGTCAACTCCGAGGAACTGACTTTAAGATTATTCGAAATGGACAGGAGGTTCCGTTGTATGTATCTTCCAACGGTCAGTTTGGTGCCAGTGATTATATTGAATTTTACGGAGAAAAGAATGACGGAAAACCGGATTCCGCATTATATAAAAATCCCAATAATCAACCTACCACGCTGTATAATATCTTCAGTGATACCGCTACTTTGTTTCTGACGCTGGATCCGTTCAGTATTAATGCCCGCATTATTCAGCAAAATAACGATATAGGATTACCGCCGCCAAAAGAAGAGTATTGTTATCATACAGTCAGTACCTACGGAACGGGGATTACCCCTGGTATTCCGGCTTCTCCCTATTTCCGGCAGTTATACAATTCGGACTTTGATATCGGTGAAGGTTTTTCTTTAGGGGAGCTAATCGGGGAAAACGGGTCAATGAAATTCCTGGTGCCCAATTATGTATATAAGAGTCCCGATGTTGATGCTTATCTGACTTCCAGAATCACATTTTTTGAAGGGCCTCATAAGATGAGAACAAGAAGGTCAACATTGTTTGATACGACGGAATTCTACTTTGGCCCGGGTGTCAGGACGTTTAATTATACGTTCAAGAGCCAGATAATGGAAAATGGTGTGGAAGGCGCCGGATTTTCGTTCACTGACTTGCAGACAAGCGCCTCCAAGTCTTATCTGGTGGGTGCTTCCGTTCAATATCCACGATTATTCAATTTTGAAAATCAATCCAAATTTGAATTCGGTATACTCAAAAAAGAGGGCGTATATTTTGAAATCAGAAACTATAATAACCTTGGCACCAATCCGGTGCTCTATGATTTGAAAAATAATTACCGCTATGTGGGAGTAGTGGATTCAGTGGTCAAGTTCAATCTGGGGGCTACAGTAAAAGATAAGGACAAGCTGTTATTGTCCTCACAGGCGGTAACGGACATACCTTATATTACCAGCATATCACCGGTTACCTTTACCAGTTTTCTCAATTCAGCCAGACAGGGAAATTATCTGATTATCACCAATAAAAAATTAAAATCCAGTGTTAACGGAACAAACTATGTAGAAGAGTACAGAAAATACAGGTCGTCGGTAAGCGGAGGAGGCTATAATGCTCAGGTCTATTATATCGATGAATTAAATGATCAGTTCGCCTATGGCATAAGCCAGCATCCGCTGGCCATTCGTAATTTTGTAAATTTTGCTCTGGATAAATTCACAGACAAGCCGCAGTTGGTCTTTATTATCGGTAATGGTTTTGAATACACATATAGTTTCCGCAATCAGGGTATTATTGACAGAGGTTTGGTTCAGACCTACGGTGAGCCGGCGTCTGATAATTTATTGACGGCCAGATCCGGATCACTTAATTATCCGCAAATAGGAATAGGCAGGCTCGCAGCGCTGAGAGGCGATGATATAAAAGTATATTTAGACAAGGTGACGGAATATGAAACGATACAGAATGATACTTCCGGCCTTTCCCAAACGCCGTTTAATAAATCCTGGATGAAGAATGTTCTTCATCTGGGCGGTGGTAATAATAATTTTGAACAACAACTTTTCAGGTCTTATCTGGAAAATTATAAGGATGTCATTGAGTCTCCGAGATATGGCGCGAGAGTGGCCAGTTTATTTAAGAATACAACGGATCCGATACAGATTGCCCAAAACATATTTCTCGATTCATTAATTAATACAGGTGTTTCGCTTATCACTTTCTTTGGTCACTCTTCAACGACTACGCTTGATTTTAATCTCGAACCTGAACGTTTTGACAATAAAGGCAAATATCATCTGATGCTTTCAAACGGATGTTTTGTCGGCAGCATATTCCTGGATCCTTTGTATACAAACACGTACAGCAGCAGGTTTGTATTGACGCCTAATAAAGCAGCAATAGGATATATCGCGCCTATCACTTATGCCATATCCTCTAATCTGAATGCTTATTCCACCGAGTTTTATAACAGGTTTTCCAATACCATGTATAATGAACGTATCGGAGATATATTAAAAGAAACAACCAAACGCCTCGTTCAAAACGGTGGGGATTTGAATCCTATGATTGGCCATCAGATGATTTATCACGGTGACCCGGGGCTAAGGATTAACTCACACTCTAAGCCGGATTATTATATTGATCAGTCCAGTATTGTTTTTGAGCCTCAAAATATCAATGCGGCAACAGATTCATTTTTAATAAAGGTGGTTGTGAAAAACTTAGGAGCCGCAGTTCCGGATTTATATGTAGTCAATGTTGACAGAGTTTTTCCAAACGGCCAGATTCAGTCAACGAAAATTACGCTGCCAAGTGCCAGAAATGTTGACACCGTTTATCTGTGGGTTCAATCAGACCGGCTGAATGGTCCGGGATTGAATACTTTTAAAATTAAGGTGGATTATACGGATGCAATTGCCGAATATTCTGAAACAAATAATGAAGTTACTGTCACCAAGCTTATACAGGCCGATGACATTATCCCAATTTTCCCTTATGAATTCTGCATGGTAAACGACCCGAATACAGAGTTGGTGTTCTCTACGGCCAGCCCCTTTGCAAGTCCGAAACAATACCTGTTTCAGATTGATACAACACAGTTTTTTAACAGCCCCTTGCTGACACAGATACGCATGACACAACCGGGTGCCACCATAAAATGGAAACCTACTATTCCGCTTCTTCAGAATAAAGTATATTACTGGCGTGGAACATTGGATACTGTACCGGGTAGTCCGGCAAACTGGAAAACCAGCTCATTCCTATACAATACATCCTTATCGACAGGATGGAACCAATCGCATTATTTTCAATATCTGAGAAATTCATTTAGCACACTGAATTTAAAGAATGACAGAATATTTCATTATCCAAACACCACCAGAGAGTTAAAAATAAAAAACATGTTGCAGTATGACCAGGAGGTAGTGGTCTATTGGGATGGTTATCTGATTGCAAGAAATGCCTGGTCGAGACGAGGATTTATTTTCTTTGTATATGATGCCAATACAGGGCAAAACTGGCAAACCTATCAGATTGGCAATACCTGCAGGGGGCCGTATGATGACATAACCTGCAACCGCTATCCTACTAATGTTATCGAGTTTATCACAAATGACTTAAATACTGGCAAGCAGGAAAGGCAGCATGTTATAGATTTTATCAATTCCATACCCTGCAATGCTTATGTGTTAGGGTATAGCTTCTTTAATGCAGCCTATTCACAGTGGTCAACGGACAGTACGCAACCGGGAGATATCACACTCTTTAAAGCCTTTGAAGATTTAGGTGTTTCTAAAATAAGACAACAACAGGACAATGTGCCTTTCTCCTTCTTTGTTCAGAAATGTAATCCATCCTTCAATCCGATACAGATACAAAGATTCCCGCCACAAATTATCGATACATCTTTTACATTTAGCGGAACATGGACAAAAGGAAATATGGAATCTACCATAATTGGCCCGGCCAAAGAATGGAAAGACTTTAGTATGGACTGGCATTCACTGGAGCCCAACTCTTTTGACGGAGGAACGGTGAATTTATACGGATACGATACCATTGGCGTCAGGACATTGCTTAGAGATGACCTTTTTAAAGGGACCGTCACCCCACTGTCGATTGATGCAAAACGCTACCCGTTTCTGCAAATGCAATGGCTGACAAGAGATGATTCATTAGGAACCCCTCCGCAGATGGATCACTGGAGATTGTATTATGATAAAGCACCGGAAGCAGTGGTGAATCCAACCATACATTTTGCAAAATCCAGAGATACAATTTTGTCCGGGGAGAATTTCAACATGTCAGTTGCCGTTGAAAATGTCACTCCAATTAATATGGATAGCTTACTGGTGCGTTTTATTATTAAAACAGCATCTAATAATATTACGACCATTTACAAAAGGTTTGCTCCCTTACCCGGAAAGTCAAGTTATAATATTGAATTCAATTATGATTTCCCGGGATTTAATTTCTTTGGGTTGAATTATATTACCGTTGAGGTAAATCCGGATGAAGACCAGCCGGAACAATTTCACTTCAACAACTTTGCGGAGTTTACAGTCTTTGTTGATAAAGACCGGATTAATCCTTTGTTTGATGTGACGTTTGATGGCCGTCATATAACAGACGGAGAATATGTTTCTTCCAGTCCTGAAATTCTTTTCAGGCTGAAGGATGAAAATAAATATCTGGCTCTGAATGATACGTCCGAATTCCTTATTTACATGTTTTATCCGAATGATCCGACCAATCCTGTACAGATTGCCCGTAATCAGGCGGATGTCACTTATATTCCTGCGAATCCTGCGAATCTGACCAGAAACAATGAAGCCCGCATGATTTATAAACCGACATTGCCTGATGGTACCTATGAAATCCGTGCCCAGGGAATTGACAGAAGTAAAAACGATGCCGGAAAGTATGATTACCGTATTAAGTTCAAAGTGGATTCCAAGCCATCCATTACTAATGTTTTGAACTATCCGAATCCGTTCTCTACTTCCACTCAGTTTGTATTTACCATTACGGGTGCAGTGGTTCCTGAACAATTAGTCATTCAAATATTCAGCGCCAGCGGCAAAGTGGTCAAAGAAATCACCCGCGAAGAATTAGGCAATCTGCATATCGGTAACAACCTGACAGATTATAAATGGGATGGTACGGATAACTATGGTGACCGACTGGCGAATGGGGTGTATTTCTACAGGGTGATGACCAGAAATATAGATGGAACCACTACTGAAATTAAACAATCCAATATTGATAAATATTTTAAACACGGATACGGTAAATTATACATTATCCGTTAAGAATATAGTTTAATGGTAACAAGGCTAATCCGGCGGGGTTAGCTTTTTTTGTAAAAGTATGTTTATGTATAAGATGTATCAGATTGATGCCTTTACCGATAAAGTGTTTAAAGGTAATCCGGCAGCGGTGGTTCCGCTTGAGGAATGGCTGCCAACAGCAGTAATGCAACAGGTTGCGGCAGAGAACAATTTGGCGGAAACGGCCTTTTTTGTGAAAGAAGGAGAACGGTATCACATCAAATGGTTTACGCCGACAGTCGAGATTGAATTGTGCGGTCATGCGACTCTGGCTTCGGCCTTTGTAATCTATAATTATTTGAATTATGATAAAAATGAGATCCGTTTTACCTGTCAGGTAGGAGATTTATTCGTGACTAAAAAGGAAGATTGGATTGTATTGAATTTTCCGTCAATTGAAACAACCGTTATAAAAAACATTCCGGCGGTATTAGCGCAGGCCATTGGTATGCACCCCGTGGCATTATATGATTCGAAAACAAAATGGATGGCCCTCTTGCCGGACGAGACCTCCGTAGCGGATTGTCAGCCTGATTTCAGTTTAATGAATCAGTTGGAAAAAAATCTGATAATTACCGCGAAAGGAAAAGAAGTGGATTTTGTTTCCCGCTTTTTCGCGCCGCAATCAGGTATCAATGAAGATCCGGTAACAGGTTCTGCGCATTCTGTATTGATTCCGTTTTGGGCCAAAAAATTAAATAAGATGGAAATGACTGCAGTCCAGTTGTCTGAACGAACCGGCTTTCTAAAATGCAGATATCTGGATGATAGGGTGGAAATGAGCGGTCAGGCGGTTTGTTATATGATTGGAGATATTTTTATCTGAAGTACATACCAGTTAATAGTGATGTTTCCTATCTTAGTATGATGAAGCGTTTATACATCTTAATATTACTCTCAGGCTTGTTTTTTTCTTGTGAAAAGGATAATGCAACCAATACCGTTTCCGATGATTCAACCATCATACAGGACCAATATGGCAGACAGTTGATTTTGCACGGTTTAAATACTTCATCCAGTGCAAAAGGAGGTAATTATCAGCCCTGGATTACAGAGGCTGATGTTGAAAGAGAAGATACTTCATTTGGTTTCAATTTTGTTCGTTATCTGACATCCTGGGCAGCCATAGAGCCGGAAAAAGACGTATATGATGAAGGTTATCTGAATGAATTGGAAAGGCGGGTGAACTGGTACACCTCAAGAGGTATGTATGTGATGATCGATATGCATCAGGATATTTACGGTGCTGCAGTTGGCGGGAATGGTGCTCCGGCCTGGGCCTGTGTTACCAATGGCGCTGCTCCGATTGATTTACCAGGCGGCACACCGTGGTGGTTGAAGAATATTGACCCGGCGGCGATTGCTGCATGGCGCAATTTTTGGGAATACCGCAACTACAAATTTTTGCAGGATCATTATATAAATGCCTGGTTGAAGATAGCTGCACGTTTTAAGAATAATCCAAACGTAATCGGATATGATCTGATGAACGAACCCTGGGGCGGAGATATTATTAAAGTATTCCTGACAGGTGAATTTGAACGATTGGAATTGACGGCACTTTATAAAAGATTAATACCTGCACTACGTACTGTTGAACCTGATAAATATATCTTTTTTGAACCACTCCCTGCACCTGTTACATTTGGATTGGCTACCAATTTAACGGATGTAGCGGATATTCGAACATCGCAACGACTTGTATATGCGCCGCATTGTTATCCCTACGATACACATGAAGGGCTTGGCTATACCGGAACATCCAAACAACAATTGAGAGATTGGGAACGAGAACGAAAAAAAGACGTCCAAAGATTTGGTAACAGTCCATTGCTCACAGGCGAGTTTGGTTTATCGCCTTCACAAGCGGGATTCGATCAATATTTGACAGATTTCAATGCAATGTCTGACCGAAACTTGTGGCACTGGAGTTATTGGAGCAGTGACCGGGGGGGATGGGGTCCAACGAATCCGGATAATTCGGAATCACCTATCTTAAAGTATCTTATCCGTACCTATCCAAAAGCAACTGCCGGAAAAATCCAATCATTCAGTTTTAATCCGGATACAAGAAAATTTGAATTGACGTTTGTTTCCAACACAGCCATTTCACAGCCTACCGAAATATTTGTCCCCAACAGATTCTATCCGGGAGGATGGAACCTGACGGTAAATGGTACCACAAAATTTACCCAATCTTTTAACGAAACAGACCAGGTGCTTTCTTTCTCTACTACGGAAAACAATAAAGTAATCAGCATCGAGATTACTCCAAAATAATAGCCCTCTGATGAAGAGACCGGAAATGAAATTATCCGTATTACTCATTGCTCTGTTTTTTAGCTTCGGATGCAATAAGGAAAACAGATCAAATAATTTTTATCAGGATTCCAATGTCTTTCAGGACAGCTATGGGCGAACACTTATTTTTCATGGAGCCAGTTTATATACCAATGATGATCCCGGAGGATACACACGATACAATTCGACAGGCGCTAAAAGGCTGATAAATGATTGGGGATTGAATTCTGTCAGGATGTTCTGGAACTGGAATGCCATTGAACCGGACAGCGCGGTTTTTTTAGCGGATAAATTAGAAGCGATTGTTCGGGTTGTCGAAAATTTCACCAATGAGGGGGTGTATGTGGTTTTGGCGGTCAATGGTACCGCTACCAGCAGCCAGCATCTGATAACCGGCACATGGCAGGCTCCGGCTGGCACTGCTGTTAACAACCTGGCTTTGCCCGGAGCGTTAAATCCTGCCGTTCAGGAATCTATGCGTAGATTCTGGGATTACAGAAATTATGCATACTTACAGGATGAGTTTATTAAAGCATCCGTCTATCTGGCGCGGCGGTTGAAAGATAATCCTTTTGTGTTGGGTTATGATATCATCAATGAACCCTGGGGCGACGGGTTGATAAGTACGGTACTAAATGTCAACCTGGAAACACAATTGCTGCCGGGCTTTTATCAGCGATATATCACAGCTATGAGAGCAATAGAAAACGACAAATACATTTTTTTTGAACCCAGTGTGCTGTTTAATATCAAAGAGGCAGCTGATTTTAAAACCAAACTACCGGTAATAAACGATACCAGAATTGGCGTCAAACACTTGGTATTTGCGCCTCATTGTTACCTGGCCAATGAAAGAACCAATACAATAAAAAACAGTTATGATTCTTACCTGGGGTCGTTGAAGAAAAACTATACTGCAATACAACAAAAACAACTAGTGCCAGTTTATACTGGAGAGTGGGCTAATATTGATTATACTTCATTTACAGATTGGGAAAATTATCTCAACAAGCACATGGCGGCATTTGATGACATAAAAGCAAGCTGGTCTTATTTTTCTTATATACCCGGTGAAAATAATCTGGTCAAAGGAGATGATGTGACTGAAAATCCTACAGCAAATTATGTTGCCAGAGTATATCCTAGGGCTACTGCCGGAGAGTTGCTTTCTTTTAGCTATCAGCCGGATGTAAAAGAATTTCGTATGTCTTTTATTAACAATGCATCCATTACTCAACCGACAGAAATATTTATTCCAAGACGCCATTACCCGAATGGCTATAACCTGACTGTGACCGGAACCAGCAAGTATTCAGCGGAGTTTGACTCTGCCAAGCACCTTTTAAAATTAAAGGTGAATGAAAACAAAGAAATTAACGTTGTTCTAACGGCTATGTAGTTGTCCAAATTTCATTATCGGATAACTTACAACTTATAACTCTTCCGTATCTTTACCATATGTCAAGAACAGGTCTAACTATCACGTTTGAAGAGTTGGTTCAAAAAGAAACGAGTCAAAAGTCAATATCGCCTGCTTTTCCACACCAGAATTTTGCAGCCGGAATACCGCCGTTCGTACGCGGTCCTTATTCGTCTATGTATGTTACACAACCCTGGACTATCCGGCAGTACGCAGGATTCTCAACAGCGGAAGCTTCCAACTCGTTTTATAAACGAAATCTGGCTGCCGGACAAAAAGGTTTGTCTGTCGCATTCGATCTGGCGACACATCGCGGGTATGATTCCGACCATGAACGAGTGGCAGGTGATGTCGGTAAAGCGGGCGTCGCCATTGATTCTGTCGAGGATATGAAAATCCTGTTCAGCGAAATACCGTTGGATAAGATATCGGTTTCTATGACCATGAATGGCGCGGTGTTGCCCGTGCTGGCATTTTATATTGTAGCAGCGGAAGAACAAGGTGTAGATCAAAAATTATTAAGCGGCACCATTCAAAATGATATCTTAAAAGAATTCATGGTGCGAAATACTTATATCTATCCGCCACAGGCATCCATGAAAATTATTTCAGATATTTTTGAATATACGAGCAAGTACATGCCCAAGTTCAACTCCATTTCCATCAGTGGTTATCACATGCAGGAAGCGGGCGCTACACCGGAAATTGAACTGGCTTACACATTGGCTGATGGACTGGAATATATTCGCACCGGCATTGCTGCCGGATTACACATCGATGATTTTGCGCCTCGTCTGTCGTTCTTCTGGGCGATAGGTATGCAGCATTTCAAAGAAATTGCTAAAATGCGTGCAGCCCGGTTATTATGGGCTAAAATGGTATCACAATTTAATCCTGTTTCAGAAAAGAGCCTTGCCCTGAGGACCCATTGCCAGACAAGCGGCTGGAGCTTGACGGAGCAGGACCCTTTCAACAATGTGACACGAACCTGTATAGAAGCGCTGGCCGCCGCCTTGGGTGGTACCCAATCTTTACATACCAATGCATTGGATGAAGCCATAGCCTTACCAACGGATTTTTCCGCAAAGATTGCCCGCGATACTCAAATTTATCTCCAAACAGAAACAGATATCTGTAAAACAGTAGACCCCTGGGCAGGCTCAGAGTATGTAGAAAAGCTGACGGATGAAATTGCCAGAAAAGCATGGGAACTGATAGAGGAGGTGGAGAGTTATGGCGGTATGACAAAAGCTATAGAAGCGGGTATTCCAAAAATGCACATTGAAGAAGCGGCTGCCCAAAAGCAAGCGCGTATCGACAGCGGGCAAGATCTTATTATCGGGGTCAATATTTATAAACCGGAAGAGGAGCGTGCGATTGATATTTTAGATATCGATAACACGGCTGTGCGTGAAAGCCAGATTGCACGATTGAAAGAATTGAAGTCCAGACGAAATGAACAGGAGGTAACAGAAATACTAAAGCAGCTTACACTGGCAGCAGCTGAAGGTAGTGGAAACTTACTTACATTAAGTGTGGAAGCAGCCAGGAGGCGAGCCACTTTAGGTGAAATTTCATTAGCTTTAGAGTATGTCTTTGGCAGATATAAGGCTGCCATTCGCAGTATTTCAGGTGTTTATTCTTCAGTATTAAATATGAATACAAACTTTCAACAGGCAAGAGAATTAGCGGATGACTTTGCTGTAAAAGCAGGCAGAAGACCCCGCATTATGGTCGCAAAAATTGGTCAGGATGGTCATGACCGGGGTGCTAAAATTATTGCCACCGCCTTTGCGGATATCGGGTTTGATGTCGATATTGGCCCCTTGTTTCAGACTCCAAAAGAGGTGGCGATGCAGGCTGCAGAGAATGATGTTCATGTTGTTGGCGTTTCTTCATTGGCAGCCGGACATAAAACATTGATTCCTGAATTAATTCAGGAACTTAAAAATATCGGCAGGCCGGATATCAAAGTCATTTGCGGAGGAGTTATCCCCAAACAGGATTATGATTTTCTTTTTCAGGCAGGCGTCTCAGGTATTTTCGGCCCTGGTACCGTCATTGCAGATGCAGCAATAGAGATCCTAAAGAGATTGTCCCAATAAACAATTAGTTATCAGTATCTTAGGATTAAAATCATTTTTTTGTTTAAAGATTTTTAAAAAAAATTGAACAAAACTAAAATCATGATGTTAAAGACATAATAAAATTAAACATCATGAAAAAAATCAGACTAACACTTTTATCCATTATCGCAGCAGCATTCTTAATTGTGAGCTGCACAAAAGAAGACCAGAAAAACATTGTAGACCTAGCGAAAGACAATCCAAACCTAAGTTCATTAGTCGCTGCATTACAAAGAGCCGGTTTAGATGACGATTTAAGTGCATCCGGTAATTTTACCGTTTTTGCACCGACCAATGCTGCATTTGCTGCATTTCTATCCGCTAACGGATTTGACAACCTGGATTCAGTTCCTGTTGCGTTGTTGCAAAAAGTTTTATTAAACCATGTATTAGGTTCTAAAAAAATGGCAGCTGATATTACAACCGGCTATGTAAAAACAATCGGTAAATATGGTTCTACCAGCAGTTACATTGACATGTACCTGAGCAAAACAACAGGCGTAAAAATAAACGGAGAATCAAATGTAACAACAGCAGACGTTGAAGCTACCAATGGTGTTGTGCATGTAGTCGATAAGGTAATTTCCTTACCAACTGTGGTAACATTTGCCACGGCTGATCCTACCTTCTCTAAATTGGTTGCAGCAGTAACTGACGCTCGTATTGCAAGCGCCAATCTGGTTTCAACATTAAGCGGAGATGGTCCTTTTACCGTGTTTGCTCCAACAAATGCAGCATTTGACTCTTTATTTACTGAACTGTCAGTTTCAGGCCTGGAAGGTATTGGTGCAAGTACTTTGGAAGCAGTATTGAAATACCATGTTGTTTCAGGTAATATACTGGCAGGGAGTTTGACAGACGAACAGGTGGTGACTACAGTTTTAGGTTCAACATTTACGGTTGACCTGACAGGTGGTGCTAAAATTAAAGACGGCAGAAGCAGAACTTCCAATATCATTGTAACAGACGTACAAGCTAATAACGGTGTGGTACATGTAATCGACAAAGTAATTTTACCTCCTGTATAATTATAACTTCTAATAGCACTTTCATGTAAGTTTTTGGTTAGATATGAATGTAGGGCGCGCCGTTTACGGCGCGCTTTATTTTTTTATTCACCACCTACCATTCTGCTGTAATGGTTCTGAGTTTTTTCGGAAACGAACTATTGCATATAAGGACTGAAAATGCTGGAGATTTTTTTGTATTTATCTTTCAATGAATACCTAATTATACTCGTTTATGGGTAATATGGGGCTACGGTACTTATTAAAACGTTAACTGTATAAGAAACTGACAATTTTTTTCTATTTTGCACCGTTATTGCAATGCAGATATATGCTTGTCTTCATGAAAAAAAGATACCTACATTTTATTTTTCTTTTACTGGTTTTGATGGGTATCCCATCAGGTACATTGCAGGCACAGGAAGACAAATACAAAGACCTCATTAAAACGGAGGGGCTGAAAAACAAAAAGTACCTTGCTACCCTTTCCAATATTGCTGATTTAGAGTTTTTGAAACCTATTAATATTAATTTGGGCTTGACATTTAGCGGCAGTATCCGTCTCTTATATAAACCTAAATTAAATCAGGGAAAGAGTGTGTACAGCCCGCGTGTCGTGGAAAGAGAAATTTTCATCAAACCGACGGTAGGGTATATTTACAGAAAAAGATACCATACCGCGCTATTGTTTATCCCCGAGCTGGCTTATCGGCATACGTTTTCCAAGGGGTTCTTTACAGAAGTCAGTTTGGATATGGGGTACATGTTTATGAAAATGAATGCCCCGACCTACGAAAGACAGGATGACGGCACATTCAAGAAAGTGTTTTTCGGTTATCATAATGTCATTGTCGGCGGTAAGATTATTGGCGGATACGACTTTTCTAAGAACATGAAAACTCCCATCGCCATTAATATAGGTACGGGTATTTTTTTCCGTTACCCGAATAATCAGAGATGGATTCGTCATATATACACAGAGATAGGCATTTCTTATGTATTCAGAAGAATAAAAGATTAATGATGCGTTTAAAAATAAAGATAGTTGTTCTGTTGTTTTTTGCTACTCTGGCAATGGTATCCTGTTCACCGGACCCTAAACCAAACGGAGATCAGGTGGATAATTATTATTTTGTGAAGGTAGGCAATGTGGCACTTCCGGTTCGTGTATGCGGGAATATCAATGCTGATGTGGCGATTGTATTTGTACATGGCGGGCCGGGCGGTTCTGCACAGACCGAACGTTCTAATATATATTGGAAGGAGATAGAGAAATACTATAAAGTCATTTACTACGACCAGAGAGGATCCGGACTTACACAGGGAAATGTAAAACCGTCTGAAATGACGATAGAGCAGTTCAGTGAAGATTTAGACAATATTGTTGATTTTACAAAACAGATTGCAAAAGCGAATTCCATATTTATTCATGGAATCAGCTGGGGTGGAGGCCTGGCTTCTTATTATCTTTTAGATACGGCACATCAGAACAAACTAAAAGGCGCCATTATAGAGAGCCCAGCATATGATATCCAGAATGGTTCCCAGTTATCCATTAATTGGCTGCTGCATAAAGCGGATTCCATGATTGCATTAGGATATAATATTGACTATTGGAAAAATTGCAAACAATATTATGTACTTCACCCGGTTTTAACGTACAAAGAATTTATGCAGCATCAGGCATATCTCAATCAGGTAAAGGGAATCGTATTTAATACGACTAATGTTCAGTCTCAAACAGTCAGTGTTCCGAAAGGAGAGCTGGCGCTGGTCTATAATAATGCACAATTCGCACCTGAAACGCTGACGTATGAAGGTCAATCCATATTTACGCATCTCGACCTGACTTCCAGTCTCAGCCAGATTAAATTACCCGTTATGCTGGTTTGGGGAGCGCAGGATGGTTTGCTCCCTAAAAATAATCTCGCCCAAAAATTCCTGAGCCATGTGGGTTCTGCGGATATCACGTATGATGATAATAAATACCTTTTATCTGCGCATATCCCGCATGCGGAAGAATGGCAGCAGTTCAATCTGGATACTAAAATCTTTGTGGAAGCACATAAGTAGTATTGTCCGGATGAATCCAACTATAATTTCCTATTTTTGTTATACTTCCGCTAACAGATAATTGTGTGAATCATGAAGTATTCGTCCCTTCAGCAGTGTATTGATGATTTAGATAAAACCGGACAACTTGTCCGAATCAAAGAGGAGGTGGATCCATATTTGGAAATGGCGGCCATTCATCTGCGCATTCATGAGGCAAATGGCAAAGCCGTTTTGTTTGAAAATGTAAAAGGTTCCAATTATCAGGCAGTTTCTAATCTTTTCGGCACGACAGAACGCAGTAAATATATATTCAGAAACACACTCGAAAGCGTAAAAAAACTAATCGAGTTGAAATCGAATCCGATGGCGGCATTGAAACAGCCCGTAAAAAACATATCTTCGGCATTTGCAGCTATTAAAGCATTGCCAAAAAAAGTTTCCTCTCACTCTTTCGAAAAAATAAAGATATCTGATCTTCCGCTGATTCAATGCTGGGAGAAAGACGGCGGCGCATTTGTCACTTTACCGGTTGTTTATTCTGAAGACCCTGATAAGCCCGGTGTCATGCATTCCAATCTGGGGATGTACAGAATACAGCTGAGCGGCAACGAATATGAAATGGATAAAGAAGCAGGGCTGCATTATCAACTGCATCGTGGTATCGGAGTGCACCAGACGAAATGGAATGCACTGGCGAAACCTATGAAGGTGTCTGTATTTGTTGGCGGTCCGCCGGCACATTCCTTTGCCGCCGTAATGCCTTTGCAGGAAGGGATTTCCGAGCTGACCTTTGCCGGAGTTTTGGGAGGCAGGCGGTTCAGGTATATGTATGACGAAGAAGGTTTTTTGTTAAGTACCGACGCGGATTTTGTTATAACCGGAGAAGTGTATCCGGATGAAACCAAACCCGAAGGGCCGTTTGGCGACCATTTAGGGTATTACAGCTTAAAGCATAACTTTCCGCTGATGCGGGTGAAAAACGTGTATGCTAAAAAGAATGCTGTCTGGAGTTTTACTGTAGTTGGCCGCCCGCCACAGGAAGATACTGCTTTCGGAAATATGATACACGAGATGACCGGCAGCGCCATCTCTACCGAGATTCCCGGATTACATGAAGTACATGCGGTGGATGCTGCGGGTGTGCACCCCTTGTTGCTGGCCATCGGTAGCGAACGGTATACGCCTTATCTGAAAGAAAAACGACCGCAGGAATTATTGACGATTGCTAATCATATTTTAGGAACAGGGCAGTTGTCGTTGGCGAAGTTCCTTTTCATTGCAGATAAGAGCGATGATACAACGATGACCACACACGATGAGGAAAAATTCTTCCATCATATATTAGAACGCATAGATTTATCCAGGGATATCCATTTTCAAACCCAAACCACTATAGACACACTTGATTACTCCGGACAAAATCTGAATGCAGGCAGCAAGGTCATCATTGCCGCCGCGGGCGAAAAGAAACGGGAATTACTTTCCGGATTGCCCGATGATTTTTCTTTACCTCCCGCTTTTAAGAAACCAAAAATAGTGACAAAAGGAATTGTTGCCGTTGAGTTAAGTGCCGATAGGCGGCAGTTGGAAGCCGACAGTATTGCAGCGCAAATCAAAGGACTTCGGGCGCTGCACAGCGGGCTTCCGGTGATGGTCATTTGTGATGATGCTGATTTCTTATCGGCGGATTTTAACAATTTTCTTTGGGTTACTTTTACCCGTACCAATCCGTCACACGATATTTATGGTGTCAACGAACGATTTGAACATAAGCACTGGTGTTGTGATACACTAATCATTGACGCGCGTGTCAAGCCACACCATGCACCGGTGTTGGAAAAGAATGCTGCCATAGAGAAAAAGGTGGATGAGGTTCTAAAAAATTATTCCTTCAAATAAATTACAACTTCACCACTTTCTCACTCACCAGTTCATCATTCTGTTTGATGCTGATGATGTACTCACCACTTGGCAATGTATGCAGGTTGTTCAACTCAATTTTGTTAGTACCCTGTAAACTTGTTCCGTTCCAGACCGTCTCAACTGCCAGTTGTCCTGTAACATTTTGTACGGAGATGGTAATAAGTTTGCTTTCTCTGGCATTAAACTCCACCATAATGGCGTTGGAGAAAGGATTCGGGTATATTTTCAAATCGTTCAGTATACTATTGTTCCGCACACCGGAAATGACGGAAGTAGAGTCCATTTTAACTATCCGGAATTTGTCGAATAACTCGCCGTTGTCCTTGTAATACAAGGCCGTAAGAGTGTTTCCTTTTATATCGAGTATCATACTGCCGACTCCTTTGTCCGCTGCATATTTCTTGTACATCGCAGGATACATCTTACCATTGTCCGGTTCATGCTTTCCGCTGTTGCCTACCACTGCATACACGGTTCCTTTATTTTTATTCGTTCCGTAAGTGTATTTAATATACGTACGGTTGCTGTCCGGGTTGCCGGAGGTGCTGTCTATCAGCATGGTCTGGCGGTTAAAATCACCTGACCAGCCATAATGTTTATTAATTAAATAGGAACGTTCATAAACATGGCTGTGTCCGCATAATACGAGGTCAATGCCATATTTTTCAAGAATTGGAATGATACGTTGTCGCATACCAATCATAAATAATTCAAACCCGTCATCCGAGTCGTGAGAACCTTTAGAGTAAGGCGGTTGATGCCAATAGGCTACTTTAAATTTTTTAGTAGAACTTTTTATGTCATTTTCTATCCAAGTTTTATATGAATTGGGTAAGTCGGTAAATAAATATTGCCACAACTCGGAATTAAGAGCGATAAAATGTGTATTTCCGAAATCATAAGAATAGTAATTTTCGGTATTGGATGCAACACCACCCATCTCAGCATTCTTAAATACTTCCACCATGTCAAAATAGGGTCCTCTGTGCTGGGAAGGATCATCGAAACGGTTGACACTATTATAATCGTGATTGCCGGGTATCGGATAAAACGACTGAAACCGAAAGATGGAATCATATCCATAATCACTGCTAAATACATTGCGGGTATATTCAGCATCCGTACCATCCGTATAGGTATTGTCGCCCAGCCACAACCAGCCATCTACCGTATTCGATTGCAGATAGTTTTCAAACCAGCGCCGCACTTTTATCTGTTCAGTATTACCCGCGCCAAAATCACCGGTTACCCAAAATTTAAAACCTGAAGTATCGCCGGGTACAGGAGCTGTGACGAAATGATGCTGTTCATTTCCACCGGCTAAAGTGTTTTCGACAAATCCTATACTGTAGTAGTATGCGGATTTTGGATTTAAGCCGGATAACTTTACAATGTGATTCATCACCTTTGCCGTATCTGTAACACTGTTGGTCAGTGCTTCCGGTGTGGTTCCCCATTTGACGACAGATGCTGAGGCGGTGGAAGTGCGCCACATGATTTTCACACTGTTGTTGGTTAAACTCTGCAAATAAGGCCCTCTGGTCAGCGTCTGTGAAAATGATACAACAGAAATTAATAAGAAAAGCAAATTGAATATGATTCTCATAATACCGGTTTTTATAAAGTTACAATTTAAGTCCGATATAATCAGAAAGAGAAAGGTGGAATTTTCGTGTTATTTCCGGTCAATGATAACGCCGATATCGGAAACCCCGTCTAAGGGGTCTTTACGCATTAACTGGATAATTTGCATTGTGTAATTACCTTTTGCAGAAAGCGGAAGGTTTGTTTTCAATGGAACGGTTTGCGTACATAAACTGCCCGAACTTTTTCCATAAGGTTTGCCATCGTTCTTAAATAGCGGTATTTCGTAACGGAAACTCGTGTCTATCCCGTTTCCTTTAATCAGGACTTTCAGCCACAGGTTGCTGAATTCATATTCTTTGGAATGCCTCACACTTAAGGAATATTTGTAATGATAGTTGGCTTCCCCAATCGGTATGTTGTATGTCAGTGTATCGGCAGCGTTCCATTTTTTTATATCCACGCTTTTATATTCATTGTAAAAATGCTTTTGTTCGCAGGCGATGAATCCGACGCATAACAATAATAAATAAATAAGTGGGATGTTTTTCATGGTATTTCTAATCGTTGCAAATATACAGGTTGATTTTTGGTTGAAATAACTTAGTACGGACATTATTCAATCATTTTCAAGAAATCCTCTTCATCAATAATTTTAACGGAAGGTATCTTTTGTGCTTTGGTCAGCTTGCTTCCGGCTTTTTCTCCCGCAATCAGGTAATCCAGGTTGGGACTGACAGCGCTCAGGTTTTTCCCACCGTTTTTTTCTACCAGCACTTTTGCTTCATCTCTTGAGAACCGGGTAAGTGTTCCCGTAAATAAAAAAGTTTTGCCTTCCAGTTTGCTTGAATCTAATACCTCTTCCTTTCTGGAAATATTTAAGCCCAGTTTTTCTAAGTCTTTTATCAGCTGAATGTTTTCTTCGTCCGTAAAAAACTGAAACAGAGATTGTGCCACTTTTGGCCCAACATCTTCCAGCGTGGCATATTGTTCTTCTGTCCAATGGCGGAAGTCGGTCAGTTTATCAACCTTTTTTGCCAGCATTTTTGCGGTAGTGCTGCCGATATGCCGAATCCCTAATCCTACAATCAAGCGGTATAATTCACTAGACTTCGAAGTCTCAATTCCATCTTTAAGATTCTGAACGGATTTATCTTTCCAGCCTTCCAGTTGCCGTACTTTATCATAATCTATCTTGTAAATAGACGTGAAATCCTGTATGATATTTTCCCGTAAAAAGGTTCGAATAATTTCTTCACCTAATCCTGAGATATCCATGGCTTGCTTGGATACAAAATGGATTAAATGTTCTTCCAGTTGTGCCGGGCAATTGGGATTAATACATCGCCAGACACTTTCATCCATAGGTTTTACCAAATGATGCTGACAGGACGGACACTCTGTTGGAAATTTTATTTTGGTTTCATGCCCCGTCCTGCGTTCGGGAATACTGCCCACAATATAGGGAATCACATCACCGGCTCTTTCCACCATTACGGTATCCTGCAACCGTATATCCTTGTCAAGGATAAAATCTTGATTGTGCAGGGAGATGGAGCTTATTTCCACGCCCATCAATTGTATCGGGTCAATTTTAGCTACCGGTGTGATGGCGCCGGTTCTTCCTACCTGAAATTCCACTTTTCGCAAAACGGAAGTAGCTTGTTTAGCCTTAAATTTATAGGCAACCGCCCACTTTGGATGATGCGAGGTTCTGCCTATTAATTGTTGTTGCTGGATGTTATTGACTTTAATAACCATGCCATCGATATCAAAAGGATAGCTGTCGCGTTTTTGCTCCCAGTGCTTGCAGAAATTCTCAACCTGTTCGATGTCGGTGAAAATGCCCCTTTCTTTGTAAGGGGTCTTGAAGCCTAAAGCTGTCAGTACCTCCAGGTTTTTATCATGAGATTTAAAAATGTTCGTTATATCGTTGCCGTTCTTATCTTCGGCATATCCCAACTGATAGATGATGGCATCTAATTTCCGGGCGGCAACTTCTGAAGCATCTTTCAGGCGTAAACTGCCGGCAGCGGTATTTCTGGCATTTTTATAAAGTTCCAGTTCTTTCTTATGCTCTTTGCGCAAGATTTCATTTTGTAGTCTGCGTTCTTCATTTATTTTTTCAAGAATTGCCAGCTCCAGTAAAACCTCGCCGCGCAGTTCAATTTTCTGAATTCCGTATTTTGAAAATGCTGCTTTCAGCGGAATAGATTTGATGGCTTTGGCATTTGCGGTAATTTCATCGCCTTCGATGCCATTTCCGCGGGTGGCAGCCCTTACCAGTCTGTCATGCTCATATACAATGGCAATACTGCTGCCGTCGAATTTCGGTTCTGCGATATATTCAACGATGGTGTGCTGCAATAAGGCTTCTTTCGCTTTTCTGTCGAACTCATTTAAGTCTTCAATATTATAAGAGTTTTCCAGCGACAACATCGGTACCAGATGCTGTACGGTTTGAAATTCATTGTTCAGTCCTTTGGCTACCCGCTGGGTAGGAGAATCCGACGTAATAAGATTAGGGTTTTCTTCTTCAATGGATTTTAATTTTTTGAACAACCGGTCATAATCGTAGTCGGTTATCAGGGGACGTGCATCGACATAATAGCGCTTGTCATGAAAGTTGATAACGGTTTTGAGTTCTTCACAAAAAGATTCCAGTTTATCTTCTGAGATAAAATCATCGAGATGCGTTAACAGTTTTTCTGTTAATGAAATCAGTTCGTAATTATTACCGGAAGAGAATAAATCAGGTGTCATACCAAAGCGTCAATTGCTGCTGCTAATTTATGGTCTTTTTCCGTAACTACATTGCCTGCATCGTGGGTTTGCAGCGAAATGATTACTTTATTATATACATTGAACAGTTCGGGATGATGGTTTTGTTTTTCCGAGAGTATAGCCACTTTTGTTAAAAAACCAAAAGCCTCGGTGAAATCGGCAAAATGGAATTCTTTCACCAGTTTATTATCTTTTGTAATCCAACTCATACGCAATATTTGATATCTTAGTTAAAGTTAAACAATAATTTATACCGATGAATTTGAAATTGCGTTTTTTACTGTGGTTTGTCAATAACGTACAACCCATCCGGCAGGTGGATTATAAAGATATTCCCGGGCAAAGAAAAAAAAGTGAAAAAGTAGCTGACTTGGGAAAGTTATTATTCGATAAGAAGACGGATGTCAGAGAAATTAAAGACAGTGCTGTAGAAGGAATTCCAATAAGGATATACAGATATTCCGCAGCTCCAAAGCAGCCGGTGATTATATATTTTCACGGAGGCGGTTTTGTCTATTACTCGATAGCATCGCATGACTATGTTGCCCGCCGCCATTGTGCTCTGAATCAGTGTACAGTGATTTCAGTGGACTACAGGCTGGCTCCTGAACACCCTTTTCCTGCTGCACACCAGGATGCTTATACGGTTATTGAATATGTGTCCGAACATGCGGCAGCGTTAGGAATAGATGCTTCAAAGATTATCGTTGCCGGAGACAGCGCCGGCGCCAATATAGCGGCTTGTGCCTGTCATCATTTTAAAAAGCATCCGAAAATAAAACTTGCAGCTCAGGTGCTGGTCTATCCGTGGGTGGATGGCAAACTTGATACTCCATCCATTGAAAAATATAAAACAGGATATTTACTGACCAAAGACGCTATGCAATGGTTTCAGCAGGCTTATACTCCTGATCCTGCCGATCATTGTAATCCGGAAGTCTCACCATTGTATCAGAATGATTTTAAAAACCTGCCACCTTGTTTTGTGCTTACCGCAGAATATGACCCGCTGAAAGATGAAGGGTTTTCCTATAGCCAGAAGTTGAAGGTAGGTGGAAATTCGGTATGGTATAAAGACTATAAAGGGCTCATACACGGATTTATGAATATGCCTTTTCTGAGCTCAGAATCTATGCGTGCATACAGTGATATACAGGCGTTTTTAAAACAGGAGGTATATTCGAAAAAGAAATAATTTATCGTTGTTCGGTACTTAATACCATCTTTAGTTTCAGCTTAGCGCCGAGGGACATAATATCCACTAAGTCCTGAACTGTTAAATTATCCGCCACCCTCAATACAACAGTTGGGTCGGGGTTGTTTGCAAGGGCCGCCTGAAGCGCATTTTCCAAACCTTCCAAAGGTAATTCCGTTGTGTTGATGTAGTAACGTTTGTCAGCGGTAACAGAGAGGGTAATCGGTTGTTTGGCCAATTGTTCCGTACTATTCGCTTTGGGCAGCATCAGTTTTATCACATTGGGATTGGCCATAGTGGAGATAATCAAGAAGAATAACATCAGGAAGAACATGATATCATTCATGGATGCCATGGCGTCTTCATCGTGAAACTGTCTGCGTCGTTTGATATTCATGTAATTATTTTACCGGTTTTTGAATACCTTTTACAAATTCAAAAATCTTTATCTGCAATTTCATGGAATAGTTGTCTATTCTGGTTAAGATGAAATGAAACCCCATGAATGCGATAACACCTACAATCAACCCCGTTCCGGAGGTAATCATTTTCTGATAGAGACCGGTAGTAATGGTACCGATAGAGATATTGCCGCCCGAAGAAGCGATGTCATAAAAGATTCGGATAACGCCGAGAATGGTTCCGATGAAACCCAAACGCGGAGCGATACCGGAAATCATACTGATGTAACTGGTTCGTTTTTCCATTTCATTCAGCTCAATGCTGGATTGAATATCCAATGCCTTTTCTATATGGTCTATTGGTTTACCCAATTGAGAAATTCCAGCCTGCAGAACATTTCCCAAAGCGGATTTATCCGCCAGACAAAGAGCATCTGCTCCCTGAATATTCCCTGCATATAATTTTTCCAGTACATCCCGGACTAAAGCGTCATTGATAGATGCACGTTTGCTGATGAAAATCAGGCGCTCGATAATGAAGAAAATAGCAAGCGCCAGAAATACCATCAGCGGTATCATCATAAATCCGCCTTTGAACAGTAGGTCGAGATACGATATTTCCTGTGAAGGCGCCGCTGTTGGAGCTAAAGCGTGCGTCGTATCTAAAACGGTCGTGGCTGCTTGCAAAAGTATTCCCATAATCTAAAGATATTTTAACAAAAATAAGATTTTATCAATAACGTCAAACACTTATATACTATTGTGCTGTGGATAACTAAAAATTCAGGTTGTTTAGCTATTTTTAGGTTGTAAAATATCTTTCATGCATCTGAAAAATCCACAGCTTCTTATTGGTTTGATGGTTATTTCTTTATCTGTTTTCTCTCAAACAAAAAGGATGCCTGAATTTGATTTGAATAAGGAAATTCCTGGGGCACAATATAAATTTTCTTTTGTACATATAACAGATACCCATATTGGTGAGGGAATTGCCGACTATGGGACTCCCGGTTTTTTTAATGATACGATGCCTGCCACTGATAATTCCAAACCGGCTAATGCCTTGCGGGAAGCAGTGAAGTGGATTAATTTTCATCAACAGGACAAGAATATTAAGTTCGTCGTGATATCCGGAGATTTGACAGGTAGCGCGGAAAAGTCGGAGTTCCTGAAATTTAAGGAGATTATGGATGGGTTGAAGGTGCCTTACGTTCCGGTTATTGGCAATCACGACATTTGGCCTTATGTGCGTTATCAGGAAGAGGCGCCTTATGCATGCGGTGATTCTGTTATCAATGAAGTATTTGGTGCTGTCTACGATAGCGCAAAATTGTTTTTTGATAACTGGAATGACGGCACACGATCGATGAGAACCTTTAATCCGGAAACAGGGCTGGAGCATTATCTCCAGAATTTTTCTTTTGAGTATGATGGATTTATATTTTACGGATTGGATTTTAATCCGCGCTATCATGTCAGCAAAGCAGAACCGGGCATCGGCCCTGAGGCGCAATTAATGGACTGGCCGGGCGGCACCTACCGATGGCTGAAAGAGGAACTGGCGATTAATCCGCACAAAAAAAATCACAACATCTTATTTTTTTCGCATCATCCGGCAACTGAAAATATTTTGGTGATATTGTCCAATTTTGTTTTTGACTGGGATGAATATACAAAGCTGACGGATATGCTGAAACCTTATAAGCCTAACTTAGGATTATGGATGACGGGCCATATTCACGTAGATTATGATTATCCGTTGGTAGATAAAATCATGCGGGTAAGAGGGATGGCTGCCAATAAAGACAATGATTCTGCTTACTTTGAAGTAGTTAATGTGTATGAAGCGCCGGATGTCTCCACAGGCTATCAACCCCCCAAAATGGATAAACCCACTCTTTACCCGAATCCAAACAATGGCAGGTTCATCATTCATCAGGAATTGATTCACTACGGTAGTAGGGTGCAGATTCTGGATGTATCCGGACGGATGGTATTTGAGCAACGGCTGAGCAATGATGCAGGTAAAGCCGGATATTATGAGTTTGATTTCTCCTTCCTCTCAAAAGGCGCATATACTATTATGCTGACAGACGAAGATGGCAGCCGCTCACAAAAATTTGTTGTTCAGTAATTATTCTGCCATCCATTTTTCCATATCCTCCTGGCTCATGGTAATACCGTTAAATTTCTTTTTAACGATACTGTTGTCTACATACATGATAACAGGCAGGCTGATGCCGGCTACTTTTATCCATTCGAGCGGACCTAGAAATAAATGATGAGGAATGTTTTGGGTATGCGTGTCTTCAAAAAATGTTTTTTCAAGTTTCTTATCCCCGTTTAATGCCAGATAAACCGGAAGCGATGGGTTTTTCTTGTGTATGATAGCCAGTTTCTTGCCTGCAATCCTGCAATGCGGACACGACAAACTCATAAAAGCGATAATGTGCTTCCCTTTGGTCAGATCAATTTTTGGCTTTTCAATTTTTGAAGGAAGATACATAAGTTCCAGAGGCAATTTATAATTCACCTTTTCTTTGTCGAGTGTCGAAGAAAAAGTTGGATTTACCGGGTATATGAGAAACCCGAGGCATAAGGAACCTATCAGCAATACAGGGCTTACAATAAGTTTCCATTTGGAATTCCAGTAGTCCTTTCCCGTCAGCAGGTACAATACAAAAAAACAAACCAGCAGGAACACATTTTTCAGGATTCCCTGCAGCGGTGACATCACCACCAGTTCTCCAAAGCATCCGCAGTTGCCGATATTGCCTTCAGTGACAATTTTATAAACTAAGTACACCGAAAATATAAGGAGAAGGCCAATAGCAAATTTTACCGTGATCTTGCGCAGGGCGATATTCAACACTAGCAGCATGCCAAGAAAAAACTCCATACTGATAAACAGGCGGGCTATATAGGGTGAGGTCTTCCAGCTGGCCAGCCCCATATCTACAAACTGATATTCAAAAGGCTCCATAGGGTATATTTTGGAAGCGGCAGACACTATAAAAATGACGCCTAAGGAAATGCTGAGTAAAATGGAGAGCGCTTTTTTCATACGACAAAAATAATAAAAGGCAACACGAAGTTGCCTCTTATATAAGAAATAATTAATTAATCAGATTATTTTACAGCACAAGAAGCTGCAGAATCTGTAGCTGCGATTAATGCATTGCTAGTTCCGGTACAAGCTGTTTCTAAAGCAGCACCCGTAAGTTTTAAATCTCCTAATGCTGCTTGAGCTGCATTAAATGCAGAGTCAGCTACATAAGTAGCTCTTACTACATCAGCGTCTGTGCTGGTGGTTGTACATTGACAGGTACTTGTTTTTTTACAAGAAATTGCTCCGAAAACTACAGTAGCTGAAACAGCTAAAATCATTAATTTTTTCATAAGAATTGTAAGTTTGATTGGTTAAATAATGGCCATATATAAAGCATAATATTTATCGTTATATAATGGCAATACTATTTTTAAATAGAATTAACATTTATTTAAACACTTTATCTGTTTTAGAATATATAAAAGGTAATATTCAAACCTAGGAAGGATTGGAATTATTAATAGCACCCTGCAAATAAAAAAAAATAGGTAGATTTGCACATCAAAATTTTAAACATGGCAATTATACAATTCAATCAATTGACAGAAGAAGAAAAAGCACTGATATACCTTTCACCGGCAATAGTTTCCTACCTGATTGGAGGCGCTGACAATGATTTTGATGCTGAGGAAAGAGAACAGTCGAAACACATAGTACGATTGAGAACATCTGTCGGAGACCCTATCCTGTTTGAGTTTTTTAATGAAGTAGAGGCAGGTTTTGAATCACAATTATCAGTTTTGGAACAACAGTATGGCCATTTGCCGGCAGAGGAACGTACGCATCTGTTGGTTTTGGAACTTACAAAATTGAATGATATTCTTCTTAAGGTAGACTCCCTGTATGCCCGTTCCTTCCTCAAAACATTGAGAAGCCTCGCTCAATCCGTAGCCGAAGCATCCGGCGGCCTTTTCGGGTTTTTGGGGGTATCTTATGATGAACAGCATCTGTTGGGATTAAATATGATTACAGTTGAGCCTTAATGTCCGAACCGAATAAAATAGAAGGCAAACCCATCCCCCCCTCACTGCGAAAGATTGCACGTTTGGTCCGTTTAATGGACAGCCAGTTTCGGATTCCGGGTACCAGTATTACATTTGGTATAGACCCGATTATCGGACTGATTCCGGGATTCGGCGACCTTGTAGATTATGGCATTTCCATTTATTTACTGATAGCCATGCTGCAAAATGGTGCAAGCGGAAAGTCTGTTGCGAAAATGGTTGTAAACAGTACCATTGATGCCATTGTGGGGCTGGTACCATTTCTCGGAAGGTTCTTTGATGTGTTTTATAAAGCCAACAGAAGGAACCTGATTCTTGCGATAGAACATTTTGAAGAAGGAAAACATCAGGGGAGTGCGTGGTCTGTTATACTTCCTGTATTGGCGGTGGTTACGGTAATTTATATAGTATTGGCCATACTGGCATATTTCATGCTGAAGTGGATTTGGTTGTTCATATTCAATATGCCACAATAAAATAAAAAGGGATTCAATTTTGAATCCCTTTTTATTTTATTATTCATCATCTTCATCATCTTCATCATCACTGACGGAATCATCCTCATCGTCGTCATCGTCATCATCCTCATCGTCCTCCTCATCGTCGTCAAATCCGTATTCCAGATCATCCGCACTTTTTACTCTTCCTTTGGCTTTCCTTTTAGGGGAATCGTCGTCGTCACTCTTGTCAAAATCATCAAAGTCGCCGGCAGCGCCTACAGATATTTCTTTTTCAATAGGAGCAGCTACATCCGGGAATAATTCATCCTCATCATAGTCATCCACCATCTTTTGGAGTTGTGTACTGACTTTTACGAGATAAGAAATATCACCCAGTTCAATCGGAACGGCTGATACCACTTCTTTCTTTGCATTGGTAAATTTAATAATGCCTTTATTGTAGCCGTGAGGATATTTCTCGGACAATGCTTTCAGTACTTCATCCGGAACATTCTTATAGTCTACGATCAACTTCCGTTTACCACCCGGAGGTATGACCGGAAGAACAGGTTTTACAGGTACGACAGGTTCAGGTGCCTTTTTACTCTTTTTGTCAACTGTTTTTGGAGCCGGTTGTACTTTTTGAGGTGGTTCTTTTGGTGCCGCCACTTTGGGTTGTTTTGCCGACACAACAATTGCCGGCTTTTTAACGGCTTTAACAGCTACAGATGTACTTGTCTTTTTAGGCGTTACTTTTTTAGGTACTTCCACCTTTTTGGCGGGTTTGGATACAGCTTTTGCAGGTGTGGTCTTCTTGGTCACAGTTGGTTGGGGTTTTTTAATGTTTTTTAATGGGGTTTTTGATTTAACTGCTACAACTTTTACCGGTTTCTTTACAGCCGGCTTTGCTGCTGCTTTTTTAGGAATGGGTTTAGCTGCCGTTTTAGCTTTTACTTTAGCTTTTGGTAGAGGTTTTGTTACTTTTTTTACAGGAACTTTTGCCTTTACTTTTTTGGTAGCGGGTTTTACGGATTTCCCGGCAGATGTACGGGAAGGTTTTTTTGCAGCGGCTTTCTTCGCTGCGGGGCGAACAGATTTAGGAACTGCTTTGGCAGCCTTTTTCGGTTCTTCTTTTTTTGTTTTCTTTCCCACTGACAGTATATTGTTGATGAGTTTTAAAATCATTGGCTAAATGTAAAATGAAATCAGGGAATTATGCAAATATTTTTTAAAAAAAATTTCAAAAATTAAACCTTTTGTTTTTTACTAAGTCGAATAAGAAAATAATACAGATTTAATGACCATTAAAATTCAAACTATGAGAAAGATAATAGTAATGATGATGTTTGTTGCAGTTGCAGTATTACAGTTAACGGCAAGGCCGCCGCATGTATATGTTAAAGTGAGGCCCAGTGTGCCCAATGTGGTGGTGGTGCGACCTGCATGTCCCGGCCCAAAACACGTTTGGATGGACGGTGATTGGGTGTGGAGCCCGAAAGCGAATCAATATGTTTGGGTGGAAGGCAAATGGGTGGTGCCCAATAACGGCGTCGTATGGGTACCCGGTCACTGGAAGAATACCAAATACGGATGGCGTTGGGTGCCCGGGCATTGGAAATAGGTACGTTGATTATTTCATGGCGTGTTCCAGAAGGCGTTTGTATGGATAAAAATCCACCTGGACGGTATGTCGGTCAGAATCCTTATACCGTTTTTTCATCTCTGCTCTGTCTTCCTGTATAGTTTGCATCATTTTTTCTTTTGATGGCAGCTTCGATTTGCCTGATAAAATATTTGCTACCCACTTTGCCTGCATCTCTGAAAGCGGCATGATGGCGCCAAGTGGTTGAATAAGCCCCAGGAAGAATAGATTTTTATATTCCGGATGTACCACTTTGTGGTATAATTGTACGTTGTTATTTTTCGGGCTAAAGAAAGCTTCGTCAAAAAATGGAAAAGAGATACTGTAGCCCGTGCAATATATAAGCGCATCGAATTCTTCTTCGGTACCGTCTTCAAATAGGACGGACTTTCCTTTCAGTAACTTAATATTGGGTTTGATTTTTATTTTTCCATGCCCTACCTTGTTCAGTAAATCCTGTGAAATGGTAGGGTGCTCGGATAAAATAGGTCGTTTGGGTGTAGGTACTCCGTAATTTTCTTGCTTACCCACATTAATTTGCAAGGCTGTCTGCAGCGCAGCGCGTTGCAGGAAGAGCGGTGCGTATGCCAGCGGGGGTTTGGAGATGTGATCGGTAGGAATGCCAAACAAATATTTGGGAATGATGTAGGCGCCGCTTCTGGTGGATATCACTACCTTTTTTGCCACCGTACTCAGTTCGCAGGCTATGTCCACCGCTGAGTTGCCGATACCGATAATCAGGACGGCTTTGTCTTCAAATCCATCCAGGGTCTTGTAATCATGAGCATGCAATATTTTACCATCAAAAGTGCCGTCAAATGTTACATATTTTGGTTTCCAGTGATGGCCGTTACAAACTAAAACGGCGTCGTACTCTCTCGTTTTCCCGTTGTCTGTTGTCACCCGATAAATTTCCCCTTTCTTTTCTATATGTGTAACAGCCGTTTTAAAATAAATATCTTTCCAAAATCCGAAGTGTTCCGCATAATTCTTGAAATATTGATAAATCAGGCTGTGGTGCGGATAGTCAGGATAATCGTCCGGCATGGGGAAATCCGAATAGGCCATCATTTGTTTCGAGGTATTGATGCAAAGAGATTTATAAATGGAGTTTTGCCCGTTATCATTGCCGAACCACCATAATCCGCCAATATCTGAACCTTTTTCGTAGCAATCGAAGTCAATTTTATTTTCCTTCATCACCTTACAGGCGGCAATTCCTGAAGCACCTGCCCCAATGATACATACTCTCATATTTCGTATTTTGAACAGACAATTTATGCAAACTTTTGATTATTTCAGTCGATTTAAGATAAATATAGAAAGGTGGCAACAGGGGTACCCGGACTGAATAAAGGCCGGCATTATCTTTATATGATATTTATCATACCCAACATTCCATTTTGTTATTAACTTTATAGAAATAAATATAGAGAATGAAAAAAGTAATCGTTGCCATTGACTCCATTACCTATAACGAGTTTGCGCTGGAACATGCCATTACTATTGCACGACAATCCGGAGGTATGGTGTTGGGGATTTTCTTACACGATATGTCCTACATATATGATGATTTACCGGGAGTATTTACGCTCGTTCCTACACAGTATACGAATATTATCAATCGTCAGAAAGCAGACAGCGAGAAACTGGAGTTGAATCTGAAACTGTTTAATGAAAGATGTAAGAAAGATAATATAAAACACAAAGCACATATACATGATGGTACAGATATCGTGGACTTTTTAATCAAAGAGACTGTATTTGCGGATATACTGATTTTAGATGAACACATGAGTTTTACCTATGTTAACGCCCATCAGTTGTCTAATTTTGTGATTGATATTTTGGAGGATGCACATTGTCCTGTATTGGTCGTGCCGGATAAACCTCAACAGGTGGAGAATGTTTTTTTATGTTATGACGGAACGCCCGCCAGTGTACATGCGATAAAGATGTATTCTTATTTATTTCCGGAGTGGGCATCGAAGCCTACTACGCTGGTTTCCTTCAGTGAAGTGGCTTCCAATCATTTAAAACATAGTGAAAATATCAAAGATTTAGTACACCAGCATTTTACCAACCTGAAAATTGATATGGAGCATCATACCAGATTAGGCGATGCCTTATACAGCTATTTTAAGCTAAATGAAGAGAACGGATTTATCGTTATGGGGGCATTTGGCAGAAGCGCCTTCTCGAGATTATTGAAAAAAAGTATGGCCAGTACTATTTTAAAAGAAGTACGTGTGCCGATATTTATCTCACATGAATAATACAGCTAAAAAATCAGATATGAAAACAACAAAAAAAACAGCCACAACTGCCACTTCAGCGAAGCGAACAGCCGCAAAGAAAACCGCGGTTAAAAAGCCAGCTGCAAAACCTGTGGCAAAACCTGCGCCGAAGGCAGTAGCGCCATCAATGCCGGCAAAGAAAGAAGTTCAGATTGTCAGCAGCCCGTTTTGGAATATCTGGGATGCAGGTGAGGATTTTAAGGTGAGAATTTCTATTCCGGGAATCAGCAAAAAAGATATTAAAGTGAAAGTGAACGGCAATCAGCTGACTATCAGCAGTGCAAGAGAAAGTAACACCGAAGAAAAAAGGAAAAATTATCTGGTTCAGGAGTATAACTTTTCCTCCTGGAGCAGAACCATTTCATTGCCTCAGGCTGTAAATGCGGCGGATATAAAGGTAAAATATAAAGAAGGTGTATTAAAGCTTGATTTGAAGAAGTCTGTTATCAAATAGACTTATTTACTAGCCAATTATTTTAGTAAGGTTCCCGCATGAGCGGGAACTCTTTTTTTATGCAGTAATATTACAGTTATTCCTTCAGTACACTTGAAAATCATAACATTCTTTTAAACTCAGTCTTCTTATTTTTGGTTTTTGAATAATTATACGTTCATCGAAGGGTGTTCGTTTTTAACGTTTTTCATCATGATTGAAACAGATATTTGTATTGTTGGAGCAGGTCCGGTGGGACTGTTTGCCATATTTGAGGCTGGATTGTTAAAGATGCGCTGCCATCTGGTGGATTATTTGCCACAACCGGGCGGTCAGCTTTCCGAAATTTATCCCAAAAAACCTATTTATGATATTCCGGGTTATCCGGTTATAGGGGCACAGGAATTGGTAGATAACCTGATGGAACAGGCCAAACCGTTTCATCCGACATTTACACTCGGCGAACGTATTGAGGAAATTGAGAAAGCAGAAGAAAATTCGTTCATCCTGACGACACATTTAGGTACCAAAATACACGCGAAAATAATCTGCATAGCAGGTGGACTGGGTGTCTTTGAACCGCGCAAACCTGCTATCAGTAATCTGGTGGATTATGAAAAAAACGGAGTGGAGTACATGGTTCTGGATCCTGAAAAATACCGTAACAAGAAGATAGTGATTGCCGGTGGTGGTGACAGCGCTTTAGACTGGACATTATTTTTAGCCGATGTGGCGGCTGAACTGACCATGGTACACAGAGGGGAGATGTTCCGCGGTGCACCCGATAGTGTTGATAAGGTAAAAGAACTGGCTGCAGAAGGGAAAATAAAACTGGAACTGAGTTCAAATGTCACCCACCTGCATGGTGATGGAAAGCTGGAGAAAGTGACTGTAACCCACAATGACGGCACTGCGAAAGAAGTGGAATGTGACTATTACCTGGCATTATTCGGGCTAAGTCCAAAGTTAGGGCCAATAGCCAACTGGGGACTGAACATTGAAAAAAATGCCATCAATGTGGATACGAGAGATTATTCTACCAATGTCAAAGGTATTTACGCCATAGGCGATATCAATAATTACGAGGGGAAATTAAAACTTATTTTATGTGGTTTTCATGAAGCAGCTATGATGGCTCAGAGCGCATGTGAAATGATTAATGGAAAAAAACCTACATTAAAATATACCACCGTTAACGGAGTGAACGGATTTTAGTAAGCCATCTTTTTTAAACGTAACTGCATTTTTTGGAAAGTATTAATATTCATATACAACAGGACGATTTTTCGTTTAAAACCTTAGAGATTCCTACCGGGGTTCAACTCTCGTTAATGGAGGCATTGAAAGGGGAGGGGTATCCTATTGAAGCGATATGCGGCGGGATAGCATTATGCGGTACATGCAGGGTGGAAGTGCTGAATAAAGATGAAATAATAATTGACGGGGCAAATGACAACGAGATGTGTATGCTGGAGACACTGCCCTGCTACACGGGAAATTGTCGGCTTTCCTGCCAGATACCGGTTTCAGAAGAAATTAATGGTATTAAACTGAGAATACCCTCCGAAATATTGGTTTAGTTCCTGATATCAACATTTTTAATCTAAAAACTAATTTTATCAACAAATTTTATAACCAAAAATGGTTACTTTATTACCTGTAAATTACAGGTGTTAACAATATTGCAATTCTAATTCGTTTCTATTACGGATATTTGCAGATAGTTTTGGGCCCACATTAATATTTCGGCCCGGAAAGCCGTTCTAAAGGATTATTTATGAAGAATGTTAAGCAGTTAATTCTATTTTCATCTGTATTAATTTTTTGTTTACCACTGTTTGCTCAAAAGGAAAAAGAAGAAAAGGGAATCAAGGCGCCACCACCCTCTGTTATCATCAGAAAATCAAATAAGGAATTCACCATCAAGGGGGTTCTGAAAGACAAGCAAACCAAGGAAGAGCTGGTAGGTGTCAATATTTTTGTGGAAGGCGACCAGATGAAAGGTACGGTAACCGATTTTGACGGAAATTATGAACTCAAAGTGAACGAAGGAGATGTGGTCGTATTCCGTTATGTAGGTTATTCAGATCAGAAACATACGGTAACCGGTAATGAAAAGGTGAATCTCGAGCTGGCCACAGAAGAAACAGAATTAACGACCGTTGTCGTATCTGCTTCCAAAACGAAAGAAAAAATCCTGGATGCACCCGCATCCATAGTATCGGTAGATGCGACAGCTATTGCCAACAAAGCGGGATTGGGTATAACAGACCATTTAAAGAATCTTTCAGGTGTGCAGGTCATGCGTTCCGGTGTTCAGGGGGGCAATCCTTCAGTTCGAGGATTCAACGGGTATTTTAACAGTGATGTGATGTCATTGACAGATAACAGAGTCGCCAAACTTCCCAATACCGGTCTTAATATGTACCAGATGATGACCACAACGGATGAGGACATAGAACGAATGGAGGTGTTGAAAGGTCCTGCTGCAGCGCTTTACGGACCGAATGCCAATAATGGTGTTATCCATATCATCACAAAGTCGCCTTTAAAAACACAGGAAATTAAATTCTGGATTGCAATTGGGGCACGTGTAAAAATAAAAGACACCTTACAGGATATCAATAGGGAAAATCCGAGATTTGATTATGCCAAATTTAAGGATCGAATCTTGTTTTCAACCGGTTTTTATATTGCAGACACGATTCATACCAAAAAACCAAACCTGAAGATGGGTATTAAGGTGTCCTCTAAATTGTTTACCGGTCACGACTGGAGATACAGCGATTTAGGCGACCCTTCCACTGTGGTGCGATTTTCAGCATCTGCGGATACCGTTTATTTCGAGCGTCCAGATGGTACAATAGATACCAATGGCTTGGGAAGCCCTGTCTTGAACGAACGGGATGAAACTATCTTAAACGGTCAGGTGGATGCACGGTTGGATTTTAAAATTAAAGAAGACTTTAATATCGTATTGGCAGGAGGTGTCAATGTCAGCAATGGTATCATCATGAGCCCGGTAGGAGCGATGCAGAATAAAAACTGGACCTACAGCTGGGCACAGCTGCGATTCATGTGGAAAGATCTGTTTATACAGGCTTACATGAATGGCAACAACTCTCATAAGACCTATTTCGTTCCTGTCGGAGGCCGCTACATTGACAAGTCACACATGTATTCTTTCCAGATACAACATTCAAAGTTGATTATTAAGCGTATTAATTTAGTGTATGGCTTTGATGCATTCTTTACCCGACCTGAAACCAAAGGAACCCTAAACGGTAAATATGAAAATAAGGATAATATTGATGAATATGGCATATATCTGCAGGGGGATTACAGGCTTCACCCGCGGGTTAGCATCATAGTGGCATCACGTTTGGATTACAACACAGCAGTAAAAAAATTATTGGTTTCTCCAAAGATAGCTATTGTATATAAACCGGGGACAGGGCATAACCTGCGATTTACTTTTAACCGGGCCTATAAAAATCCTGCTTCTGCTGCGTATTATGTTGATGTTAAACAGGGAGAAATACCGGAAGGAATTGAAGTAAGGAATGTTGGAACACCAAGAAACGGTTTTACCTACAGCTTCAATGCCAATCCTAATTTCGGAGGTCAGGTATTGCCGCAGTTCCTGTCACCATACGGAACAGCCGGCCAGTTCCACGATGTGGGTGATGCTTCCTTTACCCAAACCGGCTGGCAGGGTGTTTTAAGTGCTATCCGGGGGCAGTTTGGTGTGCAGGCAAATATTGATAACAACTCCGTACTGCTGCCGATTATTAACGACGTAGTGAATATGATTATTCCTCAAAATATTCCGGGCGATATCAATCAGGTGGTGAATAATTTGAATACGGCGAAACAAAAATTTGAGTCCAATAACGATAAATGGAAGAACACGCAGGATATAAAGGGCTTAACACCTACCACGACCTATACTTATGAATTTGGATACAAAGGTGTAATAGGAAAAATGTTTGGAATGCAGATAGACCTGTACCGAACAGACTTTAAGAACTACCTGGCACCCGTGACTTTATTGACTCCAGCCGTTATGTTTGATGCCAACCAGCTAATGGAGTTTCTCGGTCCCCGAATATCACAAAATTACAATAACCTCAACCCGATTGTAAAGTTGGCTATGAACGCCTTCTTAGACGGCAGTGAGAAATTCGGCGGCAATAACAATGGTTCCGGTGATGATGAATTTGTCCGCTTAATACGAAAAGCCGTAGAAAACCTGCCTATCGGAGTCATCACGCCAAAAGAAGCGGGAGGGCCTAATATGCTGTTGGTTACCAGAAATATAGGTAATCTGACATTGTATGGCATAGACTTCAATTCAACATTGTATTTGCCAAAAGGATTCAGCCTTAATACCAACTATTCTTTTGTTGACAAAGACTCCATTAAAGTAGACAGCGCCCCATTGGGATATGTGGCGTTGAATTCACCAAAACACAAGGTAAATGTGGGAGTAAATTATTACCATGAGAAAATTGGTTTGAATGTGGGTGTGCGGTTTAACTGGAGCGCCGGTTATCCGGTATTGTCCGGTAACTTTGTTGGCCATGTCCGTCCAACACACGATATGGATTTGGACATCTCCTATACGCCTCGATTCTGGAACAATCATTATAATGTTACCCTTTCCCTGTCAAACCTGTATAACCGTAAACAGCAGTATTTTACGGGAGCGCCTGTCATGGGGATGATGGGTATTTGCAAGATGACCTACACCCTTTAATTTAAAAGGAACAGATAAAATTTAGAAGCCATCGCATTTGCGATGGCTTCTTTTTTCGATTTGTTTTTGTATTATTGATTATGAAAATCCAGTACATCTCCCTGTTTCTGAATATCCCTTTATTGCTTATTGGCTTCTTTTTACTGAACAGGGGTGCGGGCATGCTGGTGGACGGTGGTGCCTCCATAGCCCGGAGAATGAAACTGCCGGAGTCGATGATCAGTTTTACGGTGGTTGCTTTCGGAACGTCGTTACCCAAATTATTTACCATTTTACTGGCAGCATATAACGGCTATTTTGATCTGGTAATCGGTACCATCATTGGCAGCTGCATCTTTAACCTGCTGGGTATTCTGAGTATCACCGGCCTATTCCGGCCAATCCGCGCCAATAAAAATACGGCTACCATCGGTATTGTTTTCCTGCTGCTGAGCGCCTTATTGCTGTATGTGGTTGCCAATAAATCAATGTTTGCAGTGGCATCCGTCAGAATGATAACAAAATACGAGGGTGTGCTGCTATTGGGAGGCTTTATCGTGTATATGACATATGGTTATTTTAATGTCCGAAAACACCATACCATCTGGTTTAATGACAAGGAGGAAGAAACCGATTATTACGCACTTTGGTTTGCAGGTGTTTTACTGGCAGCTGGTACCCTGGGCCTGATAGCAGGTGGCGTACTGGTGGTCGATAATTTAATCGATATTTCCAGAAAATTTGACTTGTCACAGCGTTTTCTCGGGCAGTTTGTGTTATCGCTGGGCGGTTCTTTCGTCATGTTGTACTGGATGTTGATTACGAAAGCGAATCAGACAAAATTTGAAGTCAGCAATCTGGTAGGGCAGAATATACTTAATATTTTAGGAATGCTGGGAGTGGCGGCCTTCATTCAGCCGGTTCACTACAATCCATCCTTTAATGTCGACATTATCATCTTAATTGCCGTTTCCCTGCTGATCATGGCAATGCTCTGGATGGGCAGAAAGCTGACGCTGAATTTATGGAAATGCCGTTTTCTCCTTATGCTGTTGCTGGTGTATGTGCTGTATCTGTTTTTGCGATAAGCGTTCTGTTTAGTTGGTCTTTGGTGGATGTTTTTCCATCCTTCAGGTTGCACTAAATTCGAATATTCAATGCTGCAAGTCGTTGTTTCATACAATTTATCTTTAAAGGAAACGGGTAGTCTATATCATGTGTTTCCAAGGTTTCCATAAAAAAGTAAGGCTTCATAGTCCTGTTCCGAGACTGAAAAAAATATAAAGACATCTATTCTTCTTTCTTCTTCCGGCTGACATGATACACGCCTCTGCCTTCTGCCACTAAAGTGCCGTCATTCTCAGCAAAGACTTGCATGTTAGTGGTGATGATTCTGTTGCCGCTCCGGACGATGCGGGCTTCAATAATCAGTCCGGTATTTCGGGCGGAGCGGATATAATCCACCCGCATATCCACCGTCACGATTTTATCTTCGATAGAGTGCAACGTGGTAATGCCGGCAATGCCGCCCACTGCATCCATAGCTGCGGAAATGACGCCACCATGTATGGCCTGAATCCTAGAATCGCCCACCAGCTCTGGCTTGAAGGCGATGGTTGCTTTGGCAAAACCCTCCGTTAGCTCCGCAAGTTTTAATCCCAGATGCTTGTTGAATGGAATGAGTTCGTTGAAAATGTTCACGTATAAATCTTTCGGTCCTTTCATGTGTTCTTTTCGTTTTGTGTGTGAAACAGTTTAGTTGTCCTGTGTAAATAAATTGGCTGTAATATAATCACAAAATAATTTTCCTGTATTCGTCAGGATATAGATTCCATTCGTTTCCTGTACCCATCGGTTCAACAAGAATGGGGATACTTCCTGTCGAAAATGACGAAGAAGGGCATCTCCAAAACGTGTCCGTATGACAGCCGTGTCAACGCCCCAAATCGTCCGTATTTGGGTCAGGATATACTCGTTATAGAGATTGGCAGGTGTCAATAGTTCATACTCAGCGGCAATCAGATTGTTATTGATTTTTCGGGTATAAACGGCATTATTGCTTACATTCCAGTATCTTTTTGAACCGTCGAAGGAATGCGCCGAAGGCCCTAATCCAAGATAGGGAATGCCCTTCCAGTAATGGGTGTTGTGTTTCGCGAAATGTGGCTCAATGCAGAAATTGGATATCTCATAATGGGTATATTGATGCGCAGACATGGCATCCATCAATATAGAGAATTGACGGGCCGTTTGTTCGTCAGCGGGCGGCAGTACTTTTTTCTTTTTTACCTGATGTGCCAGGGCGGTTTTATCCTCCACGGTAAGCGCATAGCAGGAAATATGTGGAATTTTTAAGTCAAAGGCAATGCTTAGATTTTCTTCCCATTGTACGTCGTTCATGGTGGGGGTTCCGTAAATCAGGTCGATGGACAGATTTTCAAAGCCAGCATCCTGTGTATTTGCTATGGCACTACTTGCTTCGGCGGCGGAATGCGCCCGATTCATGTAATGCAGGTCCTGGTCAAAAAAAGATTGAATGCCAATGCTGAACCGGCTGACGGGAGTTTCACGTTTGAGGTCTTGCAGGTACGATTTGGTCAGATCATCCGGATTGGCTTCCAGTGTAATTTCCGCCTCTGGGCTTACTTCCCAATGCGATCGGATGCCATCGACGAGTGTAGTGATTTCGGAGGTGGTTAATAAACTTGGTGTACCTCCACCGAAATAAATCGTTTCGATTACCGTTTTATCCGGAAAGAAATGCTGCTGTAAAACCATTTCTTTACGAATAGCTTCCAGCACTTGTTGCCGGTTGTTTAATAGCGTCGAAAAGTGAAAATTACAATAGGTACATGCCTGTTTGCAAAATGGAATATGAATGTAAATACCCGCCATTTACCCTGCAATGTACTAATGAATGCGCAATAATTGATAACTTTGGAAATTAGTAAAAAGTAAAGATTGATATTAAAGCGTTTGATACTGTTGTGCGGGCTGATTGCGGCGAATCATACATTCGGTCAGGGTATTCATCTGCGCCTGGAAAAAGACACTGTCTTTTCTAAAATAAAATCTAAACGCACCTTTAAGAACGATACAGAAGCCGGCCAGTTTCTGGCGGATACCAAAAGTCAGCTTATACGGCTTGGATATTGGGAAGCCTCCTTTGATACGATATACAGGCAAAAAGACACGTTGGTAGCGTTTCTTCATATCGGACAAAAATACGAGGTCAGGAATTCATCGGTTTCCGAATCTAAAAAGAAAAAAAACAAGGTAGCACCGGAATCTTTATACGATACGGAACTCAACAAAGAAAAACTCCTTCGCACGCTGGAAAATAATGGATATCCGTTTGCAAAGATTGAAAACGACAGTATGCAGTTGCAGGATAATGCGCTTCGTATCAAATATATTATCAGTAAAGGAAAATATATTACCATCGACAGTTTTATCAACCACGGAAAATCAAAATTGACGAAAGGGTTTATACAGAATTATGTCCTGCTAAAGTCCAAACAGCCGTATAATGAAACCAAAATCCGGAACATAGACAAGTTGCTGCAAAAACTGCCGTATGCGACCATCCGTCAGCCAAGTTCAGTTTTGTTCAGGGATGATAAGGCGGATATTCATCTGTATCTGGATAAGCGTAAAGTGAATTCCTTTGATTTTCTCATTGGATTTCTGCCAGGAAGCAACGGTGGAAAGATATTGATAACAGGTGAGGTAAGGCTGCACCTGCAAAACGCCTTTAAACGCGGGGAAGAGATTTTTCTGCAATGGAGACGGCTGCAGCCTCAGTCGCAGATGCTGGATATACGCTTCAATTATCCTTATTTGTTTAATGTTCCCGTCGGAATTAACTTTACGTTTAATCTGGAAAAGCGGGATTCTTCTTCGCTTGATTTAGGCTGGCAGCTGGGATTGCCGTACATCACCAAATCCAATAATTATATCAAAGGTTTTTATAAATATTTCCAGACATTCGTGCTGGCTCCGGATACTACCTTTGTCAAGTTTAATAAAAAACTTCCCAATAATCTGGATGCGCAATACAATCAATATGGTATACAGGCCTACTATGAAAATCTTGATTATCTGTTTAATCCCCAAAAAGGATATGATTTGAAACTCACCGGTTCCATTGGGGTAAAGAAAATCAGAGAAAACAACCAAATTACATCTTTGACAGATCCTTTGCAGCCGGACTATGATTATTCCTCTTTGTATGACAGTATCCGGACCAAGTCCATAAAAGGGGATCTTTTCTGGAATGGCAGTTATTACCTGCCGTTGGGAAAAAAGAAGCGTCATATTCTTAAGTTCTCACTGAACGGTGGAGCAGTATTCAACCAGAATTTGCTGAGGAATGAATTGCTGCGCATCGGAGGCAATAAATTGCTGCGTGGTTTTGATGAACAATCCATCCTCGCCAGTACTTACAATGTCACTACCTTGGAGTACAGGATGATGGTACTGCGTAATTCCTATTTTTTCATTTTCTTTGATGCCGCTTACATCCACCGGAATTTTAATAATACTGTTTTCAGCGATTTTCCATTTGGTTTCGGAACAGGCGTAACATTTGAAACTAAAATTGGTATTTTTGGGCTCACTTATGCACTTGGCCAGCAAAAAAGTCAACCCATTGATTTCCGTAAATCAAAATTACATTTTGGGTATGTCGCGGTTTTCTGATGGGCTTAAGAAGTATGGGACAGGTTGGCCGGCCACCTCTGATTTTTGTTTTTTTACAATTGTTAGATATATTATCTGTATCTTCTTCTTTCTGTCCGGGTTTTATGGATTTTCAATGGCTGATACTTCCTCTCTTAGTTCGGTTTATCGGGATTCCATACTGAAAAACAAGATGGATTCAGCCCGGTGGAATGTTATAACATCCAATCAGGATATCTATCGCCGTTCCGGAAAAAATCTCATGATTCAGCATCCGAAGCAGGCAGCGGAAAGTACGGTGTTTCTGTATATGAGTATAATTATCGGAGTGCTGATACTCTTGTTGCGCCTGTTATTTTCGGATTTCATGGTTTCCCTTTTGGAGGGAATTTTAAGTGTCAAAAAATTCTTTATCCATTTCAAAAGCAACAAGTACGATACTATGCTGGCAGTATTATGGATATACATCGTAAAACTCCTGTTACTGGCGCTTATTCTTTATATCGCTCTGATACAGTTTACCGGTCGGGGATTCATCACGTTTGATACCTATTTTTATATACGGATACTGAGTTCGCTAAGTCTGTTTTTTGTGTCTAAGAATCTGCTGGAGTACATCTTCAACCGGGTAATCCAAACAGAGGATTCCTACAAAGCATTCTTCCTACAGAATCTTTTTTCAGAATTGCTTATTGCTGTTGTTTTGTTACTTTTTTTGCTGGTATATATATATAATGATTTTATTTCAGGACGGATATTTATGGGTTCAATAATTTTCTGTGCTGCAGCGTATGCCTTTTTCAACACAATCAGAAGTTATCAACTCATGGGTAATATCCGCATCGTTCACAAGCTTCATTTTTTTCTTTATATTTGTGCTTTCAAAATATTGCCTGTTCTTGTATTGGTTAAATATATTTTGAATAATGTGGTTGCATAAAAATGGATAAAATGGGTAAAAAAGTGGTTGAAAAGCGCGCATCAGCTAATAAAAACTCCGCAGTCAAAACATCTAAAAAAATCAAAGCCACAAAGCCTGCTGCAAAACAGGTCGCAGTGAAAGTTGTGCCTAAAAAAGCGAAGGCGGATAGCGGTAAAAATCAGAAATCGACTGCAAAAGTTGCGGTGAAAGTTACCATCAAAAAAGAAGCTGTTAAGGCGGACGGAAAAAAACAGACGCCGGAAGTTACCGTTGCAAAGACGACTGCGAAACCAACCGCCAAAGGGGACAGGAAAGTATTGATAGAAGCAAAACCTCTTCCTGTTATTGTCAATCCTGCGAAATTAAAACAGGTAAAGTCCATCCTGATTTCACAACCTAAACCCGATTTGGGAAAATCACCTTATATCGATATCGCAGAGCAATTTAAAATAAAACTGGACTGGAGGCCTTTTACACATGTCCGTGGAATCAACGCCGCAGAATTCCGAAAGCAAAAAGTATATATTGACCAGTTTTCCTGTGTCATCTTCACCAGCAGGGTAGCCATTGAGCAGTACTTCCGCATGTGTGATGAACTGCGCATTAAAATCAGTGAAGATAACCGTTATTTCTGCCTGAGCGAAGCGATAGCGCTTTACCTGCAGAAATTTATCAATTACAGAAAACGCAAGGTTTTTTACGGAGACGGCAAACTGCCTAAGCTTATGGAAGTTATCCTGAAACACAAAGAAAGCGGCAGTTTCCTGTTGCCCTGCTCAAACGTTCGGGATAAGGCGTTGGCGGAAGCATTGCTGAAACATAATATCAACTACAGTGAAGCCGTTATTTATCAGACCGTGGCCAGCGATTTATCAGACCTGAGTGATGTGAAGTATGATATGCTTGTCTTCTTTAATCCGTCTGCGATAGACTCGTTGTATACCAATTTCCCAAAGTTTAGCCAGGATGAAACCCGGCTTGCCATTTTCGGAAATTCTACCGCGGATGCCGTAAAGGCTCACAAACTGAATATCAATATTTTTGCACCGACTCCCGAGAACCCTTCTCTGGTTGATGCTATCAAAAAGTACATTGCCGCCGCCAACAAAAAAGGAAAGTAAGTCATCTGTTGAAAATCAGTTTTGAACTACCAACTTTCAATTATGTTTCCTACTTTTACAATATGTCAGTCCATTCTGTAATAAGAAGATTTTTGTTACCATCCTGTGTTCTGTGGAGTATTGTCACTTGCTATGCGCAGATACAGTCCGGTACATCGCATTATATGTTTAATCCTCAAATGACCAATCCGGCTTTTTACGGGAACAGAGACGGAATTAATTTTACAGCGAATTACCGCCATCAATGGGCAAAACTGGAGGGGCAACCCAAAACAATAAATATTGCCGTCGATGCACGGCTGCCCCAGGCGCATGGCGGAATCGGGCTGGTGGTATCAAATGATATGCTGGGAGCATTTACCAATACTTCATTTAGGGTAGGATATGCGTTCATTCAGCCGGTGAGGGATAAAATCACGATAGGCATTGCCCTGAGCGCTGGTGCCACCTTTTCCAAATTAGATGGCACAAAATTGATTACTCCACAGGGTAATGGGTCAGGCTTAAATGACGACTTGCTGTCCGGTCAGGTACAGAGAAGCATTCGTCCGGATTTAACAGTCGGAATATCATTGATTTGCAAGTATTTAGAAGCCGGTATTGCGTATAGTAACCTGATTAATGCGAAAGATAAGTTTAAAGGTGAAGTCGGCACCCTTCGCCCCAGATACGGTGGGGTTTTTCAGGTATATGTCGGCAGCAAAATTAAAATCGCTAAAGATTTCAGTGTCAAACCTTCCTTTTCTCTGATAACCGATTTCAAAGAATTTCAGACCGATATCAGCTTTTTGGCAGGGTACAAGGAATATGCAATGCTTGGAATAAACGTCAGGGGGTACAATAAAAAGTCTTTTGAATCGTTATCTCCAGTACTGAGCGTGAGTCCGGTAAAGAATTTCAATGTTATTTACAGCTATGATGTATCGTTAAATAAACTTAATAAAGTTAACAGCGGTTCACACGAGATAACCCTGAACTATCTGTTGCCTAACAAAAAACTCTACAAAAACCCAAAAATGATCAATAATCCACGGTTTTTGTAAAAAGAATATTAAAAAATGGCACTAAATGCCAATTCAGATATACAAGGAAAGATTTTTTTTTATTATTTTTACATTTTCAAGGAATAAAACGTAAACAACTAAGATGAATAAATTTAGATTTTCGCTAATTGCGGTAATAGCAGTGCTTTTAGCTAGTTGTAAAAGTAGCGGAACAGACGGGCAGCTGATAGGTGCTCAGGACCGGCCAAAATGGGATAATAATCTATTACCTTACGGGATGATTTATGTGCCATCAGGTGTATTTCATGCAGGTCCATCCGATCAGGATGTCAATTATGCATTTAATACTAAAATGATGCAAATGTCCATAGTAGGTTTCTATATGGATGAAACAGAAATTACCAATAACGAATACCGCCAGTTTGTAGAATACGTCAGAGATTCTATCGCACATCAGATGTTGGGTGGCGACCACCTGAAAGAAGGTGAAAATGGCAAACAGGCCATCAATTGGGATATGCCTATTGATATTGACTGGCAAACCGGTACAAGCGTTACGGAAGAAGGTTCGCAGTTAGAGCCTATGTTCTATTCTGAAGCAGACAGAATCAACGGCGTAAAAGAAGTAGATCCTCGCAAACTGATGTATGAATATACATGGTTCAAATGGAAAGAAGCTGCTCAGCGTGAAAACATGAACAAGCCGAGAAGCCAGTTCATGGAGAAAAAGAAAATCAGTATCTATCCGGATGAAATGGTTTGGATCAGAGACTTCTCTTATTCCTACAATGAGCCAATGACCCGTACTTATTTCACACACCCTGCATATGATGATTATCCGGTGGTAGGTGTTACCTGGGATCAGTGTAATGCTTTCTGTGCCTGGAGAACAATTATGTGGAATAATTTCAGATTGTCTAAAAAAGAAGCACCGCTTGACCAATTCCGTTTGCCAACAGAATATGAATGGGAATATGCAGCTCGTGGTGGCAGAAATTTATCACCCTATCCTTGGGGTGGCCCTTACATCCGCAATACTAAAGGCTGTTTGTTAGCCAACTTTAAACCTGGAAGAGGAAACTATCCGGAAGACGGTGGTTTTTACACTGTTAATGCCAAATCTTACTGGCCAAATGACTACGGCTTATATAATATGGCAGGAAACGTGGCAGAATGGACGTCTACCGCTTATGAAGATGATGCGGTGGCGTTTATCCATGACAAACAACCTGACTTCAGATACGATGCCAAAGCTGACGAACCTAACGTTATGAAACGCAAGGTAATCAGGGGTGGTTCATGGAAAGATATCGCATATTTCTTGCAATGCGGTACTAAATCTTATGAATATCAGGACTCCGCTAAATCCTATATCGGTTTCAGATGCTTATTGCCATTTATGGGAAGAGCAATGAATGATTTCGGAAAATAATCGTAATACTAAATATTTATACTAAACGTTTAATCATTAATAACTAACCAACTAAATCAAAGTTTTATGGCAACACCATTCTTAAGATCAAAACTTTTTAAAAACGGGAAAAACTTCCTCTTCGGTATTGGAGCATCAATAGTAATTATGGGTGCATGGGCGAAAATCTTACACTTATCTTTTGCTAATACAGCATTAACTGTGGGTTTGATTACTGAGGCGATAATATTTGCAGTTTCTGCTTTTTCTCCGCCAGAACCGGATTACTACTGGGAAAAATACTACCCTGGACTGGATGACTACGAAGGAGCAGGCGGTCCTACACCGGGTGCAGGCGCAGGAAAATCTATTTCTGCTTCTATGGATAAAATGTTGGATGCCGCTAAGGTAGACCAAAATCTGGTTACTCGTTTTGGCGACAACCTGCGTCATTTTGCAGATAATGTAAGCAAATTAGGAAATTTGGCAGATGCTACGGTTGCTTCCAATGATTTCGCACAATCAGCTAAAGCGGCAGCTTCTTCTTTGACAGGTGTTAAAGATTCATTTGCCAGCGCAGCGGAAGGTATGAGCAAACTGGCAGCTGCATCCGGTGATGCAGGCCAATACCATGCACAGGTACAAAGTGCTACCAAAAATCTGGCAGCATTAAACGCAGTGTATGAAATGGAATTACAAGACACGAATACACACCTGAAAGCGATGAACAAATTCATCGGAAACTTAACCACAGCGATTACTAATCTGGAAGGTTCTTTATCGGATACCGAGAAATACAAAGCTCAGATGAGTGGATTGGCAGGTAATTTAGAAAAATTAAACCACGTTTACGGAAATATGCTTTCAGCAATGAGATCATAATCAAATCATCAGCTGTAATTAATTGTTAACCTAAGTAAATTGTAAAATATGTCAATTCCAAAGGAAAACAGGCAGCAGATGATTAACTTAATGTATCTGGTGTTAACCGCACTCCTTGCATTAAACGTCTCTGCTGAAATCCTGAATGCATTCCGAACCATCAATAACAGTCTTGAAAGTTCTAACGGACTGTTAGATATAAATACCAAAGTAAGCTATAGCGCATTTGGTGCAAAAAAATTGAAAGAGCCTGGAAATATGGAAATTCCTAAATACCAGGAAAGAGCTGATAAAGTAATGGCAGCATCCAGAAGCCTTCAGGATTATATTAAAGGCCTTCAGGAGGGTATTATTAAAGAAGCTGGCGGACCGGGTGAAGAAGGGGCGCTGATGAAACGTCAGGATGACCTGGATGCTTCTACCCGTTACTTTATCGAAGACAATAAAAAAGGATACGAACTTAAAAAGAAAATTGAAGAGTTTCAGGCTGCCTATGGGGCATTAATAGACACTGCCGATGTGCCTGTGGTAACTGCAAAACTTCCATTGTCTACCAAACCTCAAAAGCCGGGCGCAGACTGGGCAAGAGATAATTTCTTCCAAATGCCTCCGATTGCATCTTTGACTATGTTGACGAAAGTAATGTCAGATGTTAAGTCTACAGAAGGATTACTGGTGGGTTATTTCTTCTCCAAGATTGGTAGTTCAGAGGAATTAAAACCGGATGAAATTGTATTTAACGCATTCTCCGCTCAAATTACTTCTCCTTCCGCGTATATCCTGCAAGGTGAAACATTTGAAGCGAATGTGTTCTTAGCGGCTACCAGCTCTAAAAATGACAACGTTTCCGTTAGCGTGAACGGTCAAGGGCTACGTCCGGATGATAAAGGTATTGCGCATTACAAATCTTCTCCTGGTGTGGGTGAATATGAGTTAAAAGGAAGCATATCCCTGAAGAATCCTAAAACGAATGCTGTGACCAACTATCCGTTACCTCCGTTTAAATACACTGTTGCCGCTCCTTTTGCTACGGTATCTCCGACCAAAATGAATGTATTCTATATTGGTGTAGATAACCCGGTACAAATTTCTGCAGCAGGTGTTTCTGCCAGTAAATTAAATGTTACTATGGACAATGGAAGCATTTCAGGAAGCGGTGGAAATTATACCGTTCGTGTGACTACTCAGGGAAAAACAAATGTTAATGTAAGTGCAAACGGCAAAAGCTACGGCGCATTTCCATTCCGTATAAAATTAATCCCTAACCCGATTGCCAAAGTTTCAGGTATGCCGGGCGGCAGAATCAATGCGGCGGTTTGGAAAGCTCAGAAAGGGGTTGTTGCGGATTTGGAAAACTTCGATTTCGATGCCAAATTTGAAGTATTGAGTTTCAATATGTTCTATCAGCCGAAATTGCAAGACCCGGGTATTGCATCTGCAACCGGACCATATTTCAGTGCAGCTATGCAGGCATTTGTTTCTAAAGCAAAACCAGGAGATATTTTCTACATTGAGGAGATTAAAGTGAAAGGACCGGATGGTTTATCACGTAAGATTCCGGGTATTGCCTTTAAAATAGATTAATAGTATTATAATTAGATATGAAAATGCAATTAAAAAATAGTTTATTGTTCGGCTCCCTGCTTATGCTGGCAGTGACGAACGGTAATGCTCAGGGTTCTGCACCAACGGATTCAGCTTCCGTCGTTACACCGGCACCTGCTACTGAAACTACTGCGGCACCTGCTGCTTCTACTACTACAGATCCGAATGCGTTGCCTCCGGCAGCTGCTACCTCATCTTTAGTTGAAAAAACAGAAGTGCAGAAATTGCCATGGGTTCAGGAAATTACAGGTAAACGTCTGGCTATGGGTTATGAGCCAATCCGTGAGGCTGATGTTTTCTGGTGGAAAAATGTTTGGAGAGTAATTGACCTCAGAGAAAAAATTAACTTGCATTTCAAATGGCCTAAATCTCCTTTTATTCAGTTAATGCTGGATGCTATTCAGGGTGGAAAATGTCAGGTATATAGTGGTATGGATGATGATTTTACCGCTCCGATAGATCCAAAAGAAGCGTTAAATGTTGCAGGTGGTGGCGTTGACTCTATCTATGTTACTGACCCGGGTACCGGTATTCAAACGTTGCAAGTGGTCACTAAGGAGGTTAACTGGAATAACGTTAATAAACTTCGTGTAAAAGAAGTGTGGTTTTTCAATAAACAGACTTCCAGAATGCAGGTTCGTATCATGGGTATCTGTCCTTTATATGATAACTACGATCCGACTACCGGTGATTTCCGTGGAGAAGTACCTGTTTTTTGGATATACTTCCCAAGTTTGCGTCAAACGTTAGTGAACTCAGAAGCTTACAACCCATTCCCGAATGGCGTACGTTTAAACTGGGATCAGGTTTTTGCAGAACGTTTGTTTGGCAGCTATATCTACAAGGTGGACAACGTACAGGATTTCCGTATTAAAGACTACAAATCCGGTATTGATATCTTGTATGAATCTGAAGCGAAAAAACAAGAGTTGTTTAATTTTGAACATGACCTTTGGGAATATTAATATTCCACAAATCATAAACAAAACGGATAGCAAAAAGCTATCCGTTTTTTATTTTATAGTAATCGGATATCAGTTTCGCTTTTGCTTTTCCGATGATTTTCTCCAATTCTTCCGGATTGGTTTTTTCAATCGTCTTTACGGAACCTAATTCCTTTAATAGCTTTTCCGCTATCTTTTCTCCGATTCCCTTTATGGCATTCAATTCAGTTTTCAGAGTATTCTTGTCTCTTTTGTTTCTGTGAAAGGTAATCCCAAACCGATGCGCCTCGTTTCGTATATGCTGAATGACTTTTAAAGTTTCAGATTTTTTATTAATGTGCAGCGGAAACGGGTCATTGGGGTAGTATATTTCTTCCAGACGTTTGGCAATGGAGATAACCTGCACCTTGTTTTCCAGTTTTAGATTCAAAATACTTTCCATAGCGGCATTCAGCTGTCCTTTTCCGCCGTCTATGACAATCAGATTCGGGAGCGGTTCCTGCTCCAGAATCATTCTGTGGTAGCGCCTGTAAACAATTTCTTTCATAGTGTCAAAATCATTGGCTCCCATAACTGTCTTAACATTGAAATGACGGTAGTCTTTTTTACTGGGTTTGGCATTTTTAAACACGACACAGGCGGCAACAGCATTCGTTCCCTGAAAGTTGGAGTTGTCGAAACATTCTATATGTTTTGGCAATTCTTTCAGTTTCAGTTCCTCTTTCATTAATAAAAGGATACGGCTTACGGGATCCGCTTTTTGTTTTTCTTTGCCTTTTTGTTTTTGAAAGAGCGCATTGCGCTGGGCCAGTTCAACCAGATGCTTTTTGTCTCCGATTTTCGGTACGGACAAGTGTATGGATTCATATAGTAGTTCCGTGTCAAATGGGACCAGCACTTCTTCTTTTTCAGCTGTCTGACCTATGGTGTCAATGATAGCAAACTGCAGCAGTTCTTCTTTGGTTTCCTCCAGGTTCTTTTGCAGGGTGATCGCTTTTGTTTTTATCACGGTACCTTCATAAACATAGAGATAATTGATGAATGCTTTTTTTTCATCTTCGGTATAACCGAATACATGAAAATTACCCAGCCCCGGATTTACGACCGTTGCATCGGTAATATATTCTTTAAGTGATTGAAGTTTTATCTTAATGATTTCCGCTTTTTCAAATTCCAGCTTTTCCGCATATTCCTGCATCTGCTGTTTTAAAACGATACGCAACTCCTGCAGCCTTCCTTTAACTATCTTTCGTATCTGTTCTATATTGTTATCGTAATTTTCTTTACTCTGAAAACCTACACATGGCCCCAGGCAATTTCCTATATGATATTCCAGACATACCTTAAATTTTTGAGACTTTATATTTTTTTCACTAAGCGGCAAAGAACAGCTGCGTATGGGATAAAGTTTTTTTATCAGCTCTAAAATAGAACGAACGTGATGGATGGAAGTGTAGGGCCCGAAATATTCAGCACCGTCATTTTCGTATTTTCTGGTGAAAAAAACGCGGGGATATGGTTCATTGACGATTTTTATGTACGGAAAAGATTTGTCATCTTTCAAAAGAATATTGTACCTCGGCTGAAATTCTTTTATCAGGGCATTTTCCAGCAATAAAGCATCCTTTTCAGTGGGAACAATGGAATATTCAATCGTGTGAATCTTTCGAACCATCAGCTGGATGCGAAATGAATGATCTTTATTTATGAAATATGAGGTAACTCTGTTTTTCAGGTTTTTTGCCTTTCCGATATAAAGCAGTCTACCTTCCTTGTCGTAATAGCGATAAACCCCCGGATGTTTCGGCAGATTTTTAATGATGGCTTCCAAAGAGGGTTGTTCCGACATGCCTTTTATTAAAGGTACAAATTAGTATAAAATTAAGTAAGTTTATGCTATGAACTCCTTTAAAAACAAGTTGCTGCTCTATCTGTTTTTTTTTGTAGTAATATTTGTTTTGTACTATCCCGCCCAACAGGCAAAATTTATAAATGACACGTTATATTATTTATACGGGGCAGACCAAATGGGAATAAAAGGGGTGTTGAATTCTTACGGAATAATCTGGCTGTGGCAGCTTACTGCATTCGCGTATTATATATTGTATAAACTCTTTGGTTTTCACTGGTTTGGTTGGCATATTACATTTAGCGCTCTGTTTGCATATAATGCATATCTGTTGTTTAGGCTGCTGTCATTTCATTCAACATTGTTTTCTGTAAGAATTGCTTTCATAAGTGCGCTGCTTTTTTTACTTTCTCCTTTTCAGACGGAAGTACTGGCTTGGGGTGGTTGTCTGCATTATTTACTGATAGTAACATTCTTGCTACTTGGGTTTATCAGATTGCTGAACTATTATGAAAACCCGAACACGGAAAATTTTATTTTTTTTCAGATTCTGTTTGCCTGCAGTCTTATGTGTTTTGAACAGGCATTTCTGTTCCCGGCAGTTTATTTTTTATTTTCATTTTTAGTGGCTAGTACTCAGTTGTCAAAATCAATCAAAGAGATATTCAGCTTATTTTTTTTTAAGATTCTTCTGGTCAATATGTTGCTGATAGGTATCTATATGATTGCCACAAAACTTTCATTTGGCGTCTGGATAGCGCATTACAGAGCGGATAATCACCTGAACTTACATTTTTTGCCGATGTATGAAACCTATATGAAGTACAATCTTAAATTTTTAGTTTATTTCCGATATCTCCCGGCCGGCCTGAAATCAGTTATGGAATCGCCATTCACAAAGGATATATTTATCGCGATCCATCTGATTTTGTTTTTTGCGGCAGTTGTTTATTTGCTTCACAAGAAGAACGCCAAATCACCGGTCTTTTTTGTGCTCTCCTTTTTTTACTTATCCTATGTGTTCATGCTGTTGCCTGTTTTGAATTTAGACACCAGTTTTAATTTTGAAATACAAAGCGACAGATATGGTTACATTGCATCCGTATTTTTTTATCCATTGCTGGTATTCATTTTATACCGCCTGTTAACAAAATCACTATTTTCGGTAATAATCATGACAGAGCTAGTTTGCAGCCTGTATTTTGTGGTACATAATGTTCAATTATGGAATAAAGCAGGGGAGATAACTATGAATCTGGCTAAGAACTATCCGTTACAAAATACCCAAAAATCGTACATTCTGAATCTGCCGGACAATTATGCAGGTGCTTATATGCTTCGTAATGGTTTTACACGTGCTTTGTCACTGGTTCATCATAAAGATTTCCTGTCATCTGCCGAAGAAACAGCGTCTGTAAATATTTTTAGTAAGGATAAGGAAACTATAACTACCAAAATAAATGATTCTACATATTATGTGAAATGCGATAAGCTGGGTAAATGGTATATGTACAGAGGATTAGGCGCTGTAGATTATGAAAAAGAGAATTATAAGGTTGATTTTGATGAGTGGAATACAGCCTATACACTAACGATTAAAAAAGCCCCTGATGATACCACGTATCTACTGCAGTGCGAAGGCGATAAATGGAAAATAGTGGATACTTTACTGCCTACATCAAAATACCCGCGATTGTAGCAGAAAGGTAGGAGGCAAGCGTTCCGCATAATAAGGCTTTCATGCCTAGTTTTGCCAGATCACCCCTGCGCTCAGGAGCCAACTCTCCGATACCGCCGATTTGCATACCGACAGAACTGAAATTAGCGAATCCGCAGATGGCGATACTCGCTATCAGTAAGCCCTTGTCTGTGACAGGCGCTAATCCGTTCTTGGTCATATTGAAAAATGCCACAAACTCGTTGATTGATAGTTTTTGTCCCATTAGTGTAGCAACGGTGTTTACATCCTGATTCGGCACGCCCATACACCAGGCAATCGGGTAAAAAAGTTTTCCGAAGATCCAGTCCAGGGAGAGCACAAATGGCAAATGTGTGATAGCGCCGAATTTTCCCAATAAATAATTCACTAATGCAATCAGTGAAATAAATCCAATCAGCATGGCTATTACATTCACGGAAATCTTCATGCCGTCGCCGGCACCGTGACTGATAGCGTCAATCATATTTTTATAGGGTGTTTTAACTTCCAGTTTCACATTTCCCATGGTTTGGCTTTCTTCCGTTTCAGGAAATACGATTTTGGAAATCACCAGGGCGCCCGGGGCCGCCATAATACTCGCTGCCAATAAATATTCCGCTTTCGCCCCAAAACTCACATAAATAACTAAGATACCACCGGCAATGCATGCTAAACTGCCGGACATACTTGCCAGTAATTCACTCATGGTCATGGTGGATAGATAGGGGCGAATCATAACCTGCGCCTCTACCTGCCCGACAAATGCACTGGCGACATTACTCAGCGCTTCTGCTCCGGAAACACGCATCACGAAGTTCATGGCTTTGGCAATTAACGAAACGATGCGTTGCATAATGCCGAAATGATAAAATATGGCTACAAGTACACAGACCAGAATAATGGTGGCCAGCACGCTGAAACCAAATATAAATACGCCCTGCTGGTTGTAAGCGATAGCACCGCCGGCATGGTTGTCCGTCATCAATCCGCCATAAACGAATCCGGCGCCTTCATGCGCGAAAGCTTCGATATGTGTCATTATATTTCCCAGCCATTGAAAGAAATTCTTTACAGGGGTGATTTTCAGAATGGCAACGGCAATGATGGTTTGCAAAATCAGACCGCTGATAACCAATCGGTAGTTGATTTTTTTCTTGTTGTTTGAAAATAAAAAGGCAATACCCAGTATGACTACTATGCCGATTAAACCGTGAAATCTTTCCATAAGGTGGATGTGTTTTAACAAATATATACTTTAATTTGTCTTTCTCCTAATAGAGTGGTAATTGTTAACGGGCATAAAAATAGCTCTGTGTATAACTATATCGGAGATATGCTGTGATAAATTGGTTAAATGAAAATACCTGCCAGAAACAGCTGGACAAAAAAGAAGGAAGAGAATCAACTCTTACTCAGTTCCCTTGAGCGCTGCAATGCCTCATCCATTCCTTTCTGTATATTTTTGCTTATGTCAGCCGTATTGTAATGTTTTAAGGCGGCTTCTGTAGTTCCTCCTTTGGAAGAAACCTTGTCTATCCATTCTTTACAGGATAAATCGTTGACTTTGTAAAGTTCCACTGCACCTAAAAATGTCTGTTCCACAATCTTGGATGATTCCGTTAAGGAAAAGCCATATTCCATGGTTTTTTGAATCATAGCATCCATAAAGTAGAAGATGTATGCCGGGCCGGAACCTGAAACAGCCGTTACGGCATTCAGTTTATCTTCATCATACAACTGAATGGAAATACCTGTCGTCTCTAATAATTTTCGGACAAAGTCTATATCGCTCTGAGGGATGGTTTCTGATACCATAAATCCGGTTACCCCCATTCCTACCTGGCAAGGTAAATTAGGCATGGAGCGGATAACCTTATTAGTGCCTAATTGCTGTTCCACTTCCTGCAGGCGTACGCCCGCCATGATAGTCAGTACGATGTGTTTTTCACGAATGTAGGGTTTTAGTTTGGGGTAAACGGAATAAGCATCCTGTGGCTTTACTGCCAGGATGATTAAATCTTTCTCAACGATGAAATCCCCGAAATCGTTATAGACCTGACCCAATTTCATCCGGTTAAGCTCCAGCGTTTGAGCGTGGTCTTTTTCTATTACTGTCAGTTGTCTGTGTGTAAGTATTTTGGCGTTTAAAAAACTTTCGGCAAAACTTCTGCCCATATTGCCGCCGCCTATGATGAGTACGTTCATGTTGTAAAAATACAATTTAGTAGCTACGTGTGAATCGAAAGTAGAAAGTTTTTTGTATTTTTAGTAATATGATTTACTTAATACTCTATTTTATCAACGGTGCCCTGACCATCTTTGCCGAGCACATAGAATTCAGGATGCTCATGTACGTTTCCAAAGTCCTGATGATGCCGCTTCTGGGTGTTTACTTTTATACGAAAACAAAAAAACTGAAAGAATATAGGCTCATGTACCTCGCCTTGTTTTTTTCCTGGTGGGGAGATATTTTCCTCATGTTTCCGAGGAGCGAATACGAGCCGGCTAATGCCAAACTTTTGTTTATCTGCGGCCTGGTGTCCTTTTTGATTGCTCATGTAAATTATATCATTTATTTTTTCCGGGAAATTAAAGACCAGCCGAAGGCCACTGTCATTATAGAGAGCCCCTATCTGATTATTCCATTCTTGCTCTTGGGGATTTCACTTTTGGTTTTGCTCTTTCCTACTCTCGGTCCGATGAAGTTGCCGGTCACAGTCTATACCATAGTGATTATTTCTATGCTGATAATGGCATTTAACCGGAAAGATTTAGTTGTACCGGTTTCATTTACCTGGGTATTTGCAGGAGCGCTCTTTTTTGTGTTCTCAGATTCCTGCATAGCTATCAATTTGTTCTATTATCCGTTTGCTGGTGCCCGTGCCGTTATCATGGCTACTTACATTATCGCGCAATACCTGATTGTACAAGGTGTATTGAAACAAATTCAATCCAATAAATTGGTGTAAAAAATCTTATTAAATCAGTTCTGATTAATCCATCTCATCACGTACAATCTGTTTGTATACACGGGCGGAAATACTGATGCTTAATTCATACAATATGAAAATTGGAGTGGAGATAAGCAGCAAACTCGTGATGTCACCCTGTGGTGTAATAATGGCAACTATAATTAAGATGGCTACATAGGATATCTTTCTTCCTCTGCGCATAAAGTTGGGAGTTAGGATGCCTAATTTGGTGAGCAAAAAGACCAGCATCGGCAATTCAAACAGCACACCCGTCGGAATCGTCAATGTAATCAGGAGGCCAATATAGCTGTTGATGTCTATCATATTTTTTATGATGGAGGTTGCCTCATACTGAATTAGAAAATTGATGGAAAAAGGAGTGATGACGAAGTAACCGAACAAACAGCCAATTGTAAATAAAAACGATGTGACAAATACAATACCCCGTGTATTACGGATTTCCCGCTCATGCAGCGCCGGTTTTACAAAGCGCCAGATTTCCCAGAACACATACGGAAATGCCGCAATAGCTCCCACATACATCGCCATTTGTAGGTGCAGCATGAACTGACCGGTAATATCCGTATTGATGAAGGTAAAATGGGCATCTTGTATACACAAACCGGTAAAAAAGGAATAGTTGGCTTCCAGCCAGCAAAACAGACGGTTGGTGGGAAAGTCGGGTTGTGTGGGGCCAAACAGCAGGTCGTCAAAAATGAATTTCTTTTGTGTAAAGGCGATTACAGAGAATACAACAATCACCACAGCGGAGCGCATGATATTCCAGCGAAGGGCTTCGATGTGGTCAAAGAAGCCCATTTCTTTTTTATCATTCGGTTCGTTTATTTTGCCCATGCGCCCTGCAAAAATAACGGATTAAACGTCACCGAAATATTAATTTATTTTGGATTAACAGCTCGGTATTTGGAAAAAAAGAACGTTGCATGCCTGATTTCTTCCGGCTTTATCCTGCTGACTGTTCTTTACTCTTACTCCCCAAGTAAATTCAGCAGGCGGTCAATTTTTGGTGTCAGGATGATTTCTGTACGCCGATTCTTTGCTTTACCCTCCGGAGTGCTGTTGGCAGCCACGGGATAGTTTTCGCCTCTGCCCGAACCGATAATTTGAGACGGGCTTACTTTATATTTTTCAGTCAGGATATGCAGCACACTGCTGGAGCGCATCAAACTTAAATCCCAGTTATCTTTAATAAGGCCGCCGGATGAAACATACGGTACATTGTCGGTATGCCCTTCAATATTCACCTGAATATCCGGATTCTTTTTGATGACATCTGATAATTTACCCAAGGCATCCACTCCTTTGCTTTCCACGGTGGTGGAACCCGATTTGAATAATAATTTATCCGACATGGAAACATAAACTTTGCCGTCTTTGGTGTACACACTCAACTCTCCGGCGGAAAAATCTGTCAGCGCTTTTTTGATGGCATCGCGCAAGGCGTCGGTTTTCGTTTTTTGTTCGGTCAGCAGTTTGTTGAGTTCGGCAATCTTCGCTTCGCGTGCTAACAAGTCCGCATTCGCTTTCTTCAGGTCTTCTTCTTTTTGTCCTAATGCCAGGCGTTGTTTTTCAAGGTCTACCTGCATTTGTATAAGGTCGGCATTCGTTTTCTGATTCTTATCTCCGGCCTCTTTCAGCTTTTTCAGGTATTCTTCCTGTGCCTTCGCATAACGGGTATTCTGGTCGTCCATTTCCCCTTTCATAGATTCTATCAAAGAAGACAGTTCAGAAGAGTCCGCCTGCAATCTGGTTATTTTAGCGGCTAAATCGGCATTCTGAGTGCTGAGTGCATTGTTCAGAGAATCATAACGGTCGTTCAGCATTTTATTTCTGACTTCACCGTTCAGGTATTGGTCTAATACGCGGTTGTATTCTTTCTGAGTAACACAATTGGTGAGCAGCACGATGCTAAAAAAATAAAACAGGTATTTCCGCATGACATGGTTATTATTACAAATATCCATTTTATAATTCCCAATTTCCATTCTATCTTTACACAAATGTCGAAAACAAAGACGATTTATATCTGCCAGAACTGCGGAACGAACTCGCCCAAATGGATGGGCAAATGCGGAAATTGCGGAGCGTGGAATAGTTTTGTAGAGGAATTGGTTGAGCCGAAATCCAAGAGTGCCGCCGTGGTGAACGCACCGAGAACGAAGCCGCAACTGCTGGAGGAGATTTCTTCGGAAAACCGGCAGCGTATTGTTACGGCTGATCCGGAACTGAACCGTGTGCTGGGCGGCGGTATTGTGCCCGGCTCGTTGATTTTAATCGGTGGAGAACCCGGTATAGGAAAGTCTACTTTGTTGCTGCAGGTGGTGCTGCAAACCAAAGGGCTGAAAACTTTATACGTCTCCGGTGAAGAAAGCGAACAGCAGTTGAAGATGCGAGCGGACAGAATCAAACATATTAATAAAGAGGTGTTCGTTTATACGGAAACCTCCGTTGAATCGATTGTTCAGCAGATAGAACAGGTGCAGCCTCAATTACTGGTGATTGATTCCATTCAGACACTTGAAACATCCATCATAGAATCCGCCGCCGGAAGCGTTTCACAGATTCGCGAAGCGACGCATGTCATTCAGCAGTATGCCAAACGCCATAATCTGCCGGTGTTTATTGTCGGGCATATCACCAAGGAAGGAACAATAGCAGGGCCAAAATTGCTGGAGCATATGGTGGATTGTGTGTTGCAGTTTGAAGGTGACCGCAATTACAATTACCGTATTTTGCGTACGCAGAAAAACCGTTTTGGTTCTACGGCGGAACTTGGCATTTATGAAATGCGCAGCGATGGCATGCGAGCTGTGACGAATCCTTCGGAACTGCTGATTACACAACGCGATGAGCAGGTGAGCGGTGTTGCCATAGCGGTAACGATGGAAGGAATGCGTGCACTTTTGGTGGAGGTGCAGGCGCTGGTAAGCCCGGCAGTATACGGTACGCCGCAGCGCAGCGCCACCGGATATGATTTGCGCCGGCTGAATATGATACTCGCTGTATTGGATAAGCGTTGCGGGTTCCGGTTTGGAGCGAAAGATGTTTTCCTCAATATTGCGGGCGGATTGCGTGTGGAAGACCCCGCGGTGGATTTGGCTGTCGTGGCGGCATTGTTGTCTTCTTATGAAGATGTGGCGGTCAGTAATAAATTTTCCTTCTCCGGTGAAGTGGGATTGAGTGGCGAGATACGCGCCGTGAATAAAGTGGAACAGCGTGTGGCAGAAGCGGGCAAATTAGGATACGAAAAAATATTTATTTCCAGATACAACCAGAAAGTCAGCAGTAATGAAGCTGGAATACAGTTAGTGAAAACCGTAGCGGAGTTTTATAAGAAGTTATTTTGATAAATG
>CAZBED010000006.1:70473-160535 GCA_964490845.1 uncultured Chitinophagales bacterium
AATACAGTTAGTGAAAACCGTAGCGGAGTTTTATAAGAAGTTATTTTGATAAATGGCTTTTTAAAAACGGTCTGAAAAAACTATTTGGGATTTGATAGATATTCTTTTTTAATTTATTTTTTATTATTTTGTATCGAAATTATGCTTATGAATAAATACCTATATATTATATTGATGTTTTTTTCGTTTCAGTCTTTGGCACAATCAATAGATAGTACTGAATCAAAGTTGAAAGAATATAAAAACCTTTTAGATCAGGGATTAATTAATGAACAAGATTATTCAAAATTGAAGAACAGTATTTTATTTCCCAATAATATATCAAATGAAGAATTAAAATCTTTAAATAAAAATTCACTTGACTCATTAAAAAGAATTTACCGTTCAGATTTTATAACAGGAAGTGTTCTAATACCATCCGGATTTGGTGTTATTGGTGGGGGGATATATTATAAGAATAATAAAGCCCCATCACCTGCATCATACGTTGATAAAAATGGCAATCTTAATACTAAAAGTTATAATGCTGCATTACATAATCACAAAGTAATTTACATAGCAATGATTTGTAGTGGTTCTGCTATTATTGGTGTTGGTTTTGCATTGGAAATACTAGGTATTCACCATAGAAGTATATATCTGGATAGTTTAAAAAATGTTTCACTTGGTTTTGCAAATGACGGACTAGGTTTCGCAATATGTTTTAATTAATACCTATTATCTATCTTAACTTCATGTTTTCCAAAATAGCAGAATACCCACTTGATTTTTATCGCCTGTTTTATCCGAGGATTTGCGGCGGTTGTGAGGTGCCGCTGGTAAAAGGGGAGCGGCATCTTTGCCTGCACTGCCGCCTGGAATTGCCGTTTACGAAGTTTGAATCTATGAAGGATAATCCGGTGGAGAAGCTTTTTTACGGACGTGTGCCGCTGGAATTTGCCACATCCTTATTGTTTTTTCACAAAGGTGAGAAAGTCCAGCAAATACTGCATAACATAAAATACTACGAACAAAAAGAGTTGGCAGTATTTATAGGTAGGATTTTCGGGGAACGACTGCAAAATAATACACACCTCTCTGACGTTACTACAATACTTCCGGTACCGTTACATCCTCAAAAAGAACATATCCGCGGGTATAACCAAAGTGCGCTTTTCGCAGAAGGGATGAACGAGGTACTGCAACTGAAGTTGTCTGTGAATAATCTATTTCGAAAAGTAAATACCGAGTCACAAACCCGCAAATCAAGAACAGAGCGCTGGGAAAACGTAGGGGAGGTATTTGCTGTCCGTAATCCGGCAGTGCTGAAAGGTAAGCATATACTGTTGATAGATGATGTGCTTACCACCGGCGCTACCCTGGAGGCTTGCGCACATACACTGATAAACGATGCAGGATGCCGGGTGAGCGTGGCCACGATTGCGTGTGGATTCAAATAATAAGACAAAAAGATGTATTTTTACCGGATGAAATTTCCATGTAGTAATACAACGACTAAAGAGAAGTATTGTTCAGATATTCCATGGGCGCCGTTAAAACTCAATAAGTTTCAATTCATGAAAAATACCTGCTTTCCTGTTTTAGTTTTACTATTGATTTGCTCATCAGCCATTTTTTTCCCTTCTTGTAAAAAAGATAATCTGAATGTGGCTGGTGTTTTGTCGTTCTCCACGGATACATTGACCTTCGATACTTTATTCACAACGCTCGGCTCGACCACCCGTTTCTTTACAGTGAAAAACAATCAGAAACATCCGGTCACTATTTCCAATATTAAAATTGGTGGAGGAACAGCCACATCATACAGAATGAATGTGGATGGTGATGCTGGAACGATTTTTACAGATATAGAAATTCCGGCGAAAGACAGCATTTATGTATTTGTGGAAGTGACCATTGACCCGAATACAGCCAACCTGCCTTTTATAGTTCTCGATTCCGTTCAGTTTACGGTGGAGGATAAACAGCAGCAGGTTATTCTTCAAACGTACGGACAAAACGCGCATTTCTTTAACGGCGATTCTATCGAAACAAATGCCGTGTGGGATAATGACCTGCCTTATGTGATTTTGAATTATCTGCAAATCAAACCAGGTGCATCACTGACTATTAATAAGGGATGCAATGTATATTTCGGTGGCGGTGCCGCAATGTTGGTGGAAGGCGCACTGAATGTCAACGGTACGGATACTTCCAATATGGTTACATTCAGGGGAGTACGTCTGGATAAGGATGTTGCCGACAGGCCATACGATGATTTTCCGGGACAGTACGCGGGGGTTTTCTTTTTGCGAAACAGTACCGGCAATTTCAATTACCTGAAGATGCGCAATTCCGCTTATGGTATCAATGTAGGAAATATCAAAACTTCAGATAACGCGGCAGACAATATCTTGCAGTTGCAAAGTCTGAATCTTAGCTCTGCTCCGGAGGTATCGATAAAAAATTCCATGATTTACAATCATGCGTTTTTCGGAATCTTTGGGTTTATGGGGAAAATTCGAGCAGAAAATACACTCGTCTATAATTGCGGAAAGAATGTGGTGGGTTTATATTTCGGGGGCGATTATGAGTTTACTCATTGTACATTCTATACGCGTGGCAGCGCCTACGTTTCGCATACCCAGGAGCCCGCATTTTATATGAATAATTTTTTCAGCTATGATATCACGCAGCCGTCTATTAATGCGGATTCATCCAGAGCAGCGTTTGTAAACTGTATATTATACGGTACACTGGATGAAGAGATTGTTGCCGAGGGTTCGACACAAAACATCAAAAAGATAGACCTTTCATTCAGTCACTGTATTTTGAAAACAAAAGAAACGCTTAATCCTCCGGTTTTTGTAGTGTGCAAAAAAGACGACCCGCAATTTGTAAATATCATGAGGAATAATTACAAATTAAAAGTTACATCACCGGGTAGTAATTTTGGTATACCGGTTTCGGTAGTGACTGATCTGGAGGGGTTTTCCCGCAGCAATCCACCGGATATAGGTGCCTATGAAATTCAATAGTGGTACAATCCCTCATTTTGTCCAACATATTCTTTACCTTTCTGTTTAATAAATGATATTATCGGATATGACTGATAAGTTGATAAAATATTCACGTTATGTGTTCTATAGCTTCCCTGTTCAGTTGTTGCTGTTGCAAATTAAAAAACACCCCGGTTTTCTGATTTTCTGGATAATCCTTTTCAGTGCTGTTGCTCAATTCTTCGGCACCAGTTACGGTATTCCATCTTTGTTCTTAGATCCTGAATATCTGGGAGAAGTCAACTTTATCAGTTTCCTGATTGTCGGATTCGCGATGGGCGGATTTGTTATGGCATGGAACCTCTCATTTTATATCATCAACAGTTACCGCTTTCAGTTTTTGGCATCACTGGTGAATCCATTTGTGCAGTTTTGTTTAAATAATTCTTTATTGCCGCTTTCTTTCACCATCCTCTATATCATACAGCTGGTTAAGTTTCAGCATACAGAAGGATTAATTGCCACAGGCACAATTGCACAAAATGTGCTGGCGTTGCTGTTGGGGAATTTATTGATGATACTTTCGTTCAGCATTTCTTTTGTTTTTTTTAATCGGGATATAGAATCCTTCATCGCCAAATTATCCGACAAGGCAAAGGCGAGTCTGCTGTTTAAGAAAGTGCCTTTGGATAAATTGAAGATTCATCAGAATGAAACGACACAGTGGCGGGTTGAAACATTTTTGCGGTTTCCGTTTACTGTCCATCTGGTACGGAAAGTAGATTTTTATCACAATAAATTAGTGGACAGAATATTACTATTGCACCACCGAAATGCATTTGTCGTACAGATTTTAGCTATTGTTGCGTTAATCGCCTTTGGCAGACTTATAGAGTATCCGTATTTCAGATTACCTGCCGGTGCGTCTGTTTTTCTTGTTTTTTCTGTAGCGGTCGTATTACTGTCTTTTGCCACCTACCTGTTTCGTGGCTGGCGGACTGCAGCCATTGTTGTGCTTATCATTATACTGAATGTGCTGACAAAATACGATATGGTGGTGTATAAGCACAAGATGTACGGATTGGATTATACTACTGAGAAAATAACATACAACAATGAAGAGGTGAACAATGCCGTCAACCGGCAAATGGTCGATAATGATATTGCATATACCAAAACAATTTTAACAAACTGGAAAAAGAAGATTGCCGGTAAATATGGGGAGGATAAACCCAAAATAATTTTTATCAATACTTCGGGCGGCGGACTGAAGGCTACTTACTGGACATTTCATGTATTACAGGAGTTGGAAAAGGAACTGGATAAAAAACTTTTTGATCATACTATCCTGCTGACAGGCGCATCAGGAGGTATGATCGGAGCCGCCTATTTCCGTGAATTATATTGGAGGCAGAAAAAACACGAGGCAGTGGATTATCTGCACAAAACCTATCTCGATGACATCGGGCAGGATATGCTGAACGGTGTAGCCACTTCCATTGCCACCAATGATATCTTATATCCGTGGCAGCAATACGAGTATCAGGGACTAAAGTATAAAAAAGACAGGGCATATATGTTCGACAAGCAATTGAATGAGAATACGCATTACATGATGGATAAGTTGATGTCGAATTATAAACGCGCGGAACAACAATCGAAAATTCCTATGATGATAGTAGGTGCTACGATTATCAATGACCAGCGATTTTTGTTTTTTTCACCACAACCGGTTTCTTACCTCATTAAACCGCATATACAGGAAATGAATGAATATCAGGATGACCTCTCTACAGATGCCGTGGAGTATATGCGTTTTTTTAAAGGGAAAGGTGCACACAATCTAAATTTTATTGATGCACTAAGAACGAATGCCACATATCCGTATATTATGCCGGCTGTATATTTGCCCACTAATCCTGCAGTCAAGGCAATGGATGCGGGTATTCGTGAGAATTCAGGATTTGCCGTATCTACTCGGTTTTACAGTGTATTTAAAGATTGGATAGACGAAAATACAGGAGGAGCCATCTTTATCTCTATCCGGGTGGATAATAAACAACGAGACTTTAACGTAAATGAAAAAGAATCGTATATCAGCGAACTGCTATCACCAATCGGAAACATTCTGAATAATTTTATTTTACTGCAGGACTACAATTCTGATGTGAGCCTTGCCTATCTGGAGAATGACAGTAAAACAGGTATTAGCGTCCTGAACTTTAATTATGACCAAACTAAAAAACGCAAAAGAGCGGCAATGAGCTGGCATTTGACCGCGTTGGAAAAACAGGACATTAAAAACGCCTTTGCTCAGGAGAACAATCAACGGATGCTAAAAAAGCTAAAGGAGCTGATCCACTGATTTTTTAGTTCAACTCCAGCAGTACCACATTCTCAATATGAAAGGTATGCGGGAACATATCTACAGGCTGGCATTGCGTGATATGGTATTTTTCGGAAAATAATAAAACATCCCGCGCCTGAGTGGCAGGGTTACAGCTTACATAGACGATCTTCTTCGGAGCAGCCTGCATCAATACCTGCACCACTTTTTCGTGCAGCCCGGCGCGCGGCGGGTCCACGACTACAATATCCGGCAGGCCATATTCGGCGATAAACTCTTCTTTTAGTATATCTTCACAGGTGCCGGCATGGAAAACTGAATTTTCAATATTGTTTAAAGCAGCATTGTATACCGCATCCTCAATCGCTTCAGGTATTTGCTCGATACCCACCACTTTACTGCAGGAGTCAGCAATGTACAGGGCGATACTGCCGGTACCGCAGTATAAATCGTAAACAAGGTCGTCTTTGGTAAAGCCACCCATTTTTTTTACTATATCGTAGAGGTGCCCAGCCTGTTTGCTGTTCGTCTGAAAAAAAGATTTCGGACTGATTTTATAACGGATATTTTCCAGTTGTTCGATGATGTGGTCTCTGCCGGAGTAGTTAACAACATTTTGGTCGTATATGGTATCGTTCTTTTTAGTGTTGATGATGTAGTTCAGCGAAGTAATGAAGGGATAGTTTGTATGCAGAAACTGCATCAGTGCATATATCTTGTCCATGTCCGCTTCTGCAAAACATACCGTCACCATCCACTCGCCTGTGGTAGTATTTCGGAAAATCAGGTTGCGCAGCAATCCTTCATGAAATTTCAGATTGTAAAATGAATAGGCATGATCCATGGCAAACTGATATACGGCATTACGGATACTGTTTACATGCTCATCCTGCAGATAGCATTCGGTAATATGCAGCACGGCAGAGAAACTGCCTGCCGCATGAAATCCCAGCGCGTTTCTGTTAAATAATTCACCGCTGTCAATTTGTTCCCGTGTCAGCCATACTCTGTCAGAAAAAGTGAATTCTAATTTATTCCTGTAGAATGTGGTTTCTTCACAACCCAGAATAGGATTGCTGTTTTCAAGTTCTGTTTTTCCAATCCTCCGGAATGCTTCCTTCACCAATTGTTCCTTGAATTCCATTTGAGAGGCATATTGTACATGTTGCCACTTACAGCCGCCACAGGTTCCGAAATGCACACAAAAGGGCTCGGTTCTTTTGTCGGAAGGTTTCTTTAATGAATGAATTTCTGTCAGTGCGTAATCTTTCTTTTTTCGAATGATTTTTGCATCCACCACATCACCCGGGATAGCCTTCTCAACAAAGACAACGAAATTATCAACGCGGGCAAGCCCTTTTCCTTCCGAGGCAATAGAACTGATTTCTACGTTTTCTATAATCGGGTACACCGCTTTCTTTTTCTTTCTCATCGGGCGCAATTATCGTTAAAAGTTTCCATTATACGATGTAAAACAAAATTCTTGTTAAAAATAATTAAATAAATCCGGCAACAGGATGACATTCAGTTAAAAGAACCATAAAATTGAATATTTTTGTACAAAACAGATACCCTTATGCCTAAATTTTTACATGTAATTACCATTGCTCTTTTTATCGGTATTTCCAATATTCATGCTGAAGACAATGTCTTATTTACCATAGCTGATACAAAGGTAAACACATCTGAATTTGAGTACATCTATCAGAAAAATAACTTCAATAATAAGGCGGATTACAGCCGTAAGTCACTGGAAGATTATCTGAACCTGTATGTCAATTTCCGGCTGAAAGTAAAAGAGGCGGTAGCGGAGGGACTGGATAAAAATGACCGCTTTAAAGAGGAATTGAATACCTATGAAAAACAACTGGTTGATTCTTATGTCGAAAAAGACATGATGGATAAACTGATAAAACAGGAATATGAACGTTCCAGGACAGATGTTAATGTGAGCCATATATTTATTCAGCCTTTTGAAAACAACTGGACTGCGGCATATGAGAAGGCGATGGATATTTATAACCAGATTAAGAAAGGATTGAGTTTTGAGGAAGCGGTAAAATTTTCTCAGGATAAACAGTCTGCGGATAAAGGGGGTAAAATAGGATGGTTTAACAGCTATCAGATTACGCTACCTGAAGTGGAGGAGGCGGTGTACAGTATGAAAATCGGAGAGGTTTCCCTTCCGGTAAAGACACGTGCAGGATATCATATTCTGAGATTGAATGAAACCCGCCCTGCGCGACCGAGGCTGAAAGTAGCAATCATCAAACGGTTCTTCCCGATAAAAGATACATCCGCTCAGGCTAAGAAAGCACAGGAAGATACCATTCAGTATGTCTATTCCAAACTGAAAAGCGGTGAATCTTTTGAGAAGATGGTGGCTCGATACAGCGAAGACGAATCAACTAAATACACAAATGGCGCTTTGGATTGGTTTGGGATAAATGTGTATGCCAAAGTATTTGAAGAAACGGCTTATGCCCTGAAAGACGGTGAACTTGCCGCTCCGTTTAAAACGAGCACTGCCTGGTATATCATTAAACGTCTAGAAACGGGAAAACCACAGACACTGGAATCGGCAGCTCCCATCATTAAATCCAAACTGCTCACACTGCCACAGTATCAGTATGAAATGGATAAGTTTGTCGGAAAGCTAAGGGATAAATACAACGTAAAAGAATTCCCGGAAAAATATCCTTCCTTTAAGACACGGCTATCAGGCTTTGCACAGGTGTCTCCATTTACCTACAGAGATACACTGACCGCTGCTGTGCTTTTGAAAATAGGTGACAGGCCATATACAGAAAATGATTTCGGGAAAAAGATTCAGGAAATATACTATATGGTGATTCCCAAGCAAGGCATGGATAAGAATGATGCGTTAATCAATAAAACCATACAGACATTTATTCTGGATTATTATAAAAACGATATCAAAGAAAACAATAAAGAATACAAGGCGCTGATGGATGAGTATAAAAATGGCATCATGATTTTCTCCTTGTCCGAAAAGAATGTCTGGAATAAGGCATCGGAAGATTCATTGGGACTGATTACATACTATAATGAACATAAATCGGATTTTACATTAAGAAAACGGGCTACTGTCAGGACGATAACCGTTGAAAACGCTCAGTTGGCAAAATCTGTGAGTAAAATACTGCAGGCTGACCGCGGCCTGACGGATGATATGCTGGCCGCCAAAATGAAAACACTCGGTATTGAGAATCCTAAAATAAACGCTGAAGTTGCAGAAAGCGGTAAAACAAGCGTTAATATTACAACAGAGTCACTGAGTAAACCTGTGCAAAAAGGTAATGAATATATCATCACACAAGTGTACAATCTGCAGCCGGAAAAACCACGGGCTTTTGAAGAATGCAGAGGGTATGTAGTGGCCGCCTATCAGGAATATCTTGAAAAACAATGGATGGAAGAACTTCGCAAGAAATACCCTGTAACGGTGAATAAAGAAGTATTCGAAACTCTGGTAAAAAAATAATACCCCGGTTCATAATGGTTCAGGTTAAAAAAACTTAACATTTGTCTGGATGCTATAAAAAGAGGCAATTTGCTGCCAAACTAAGCAGCATTTTCGTACATTTGCACTTCAATTCTTTTCATGCGTAAATTTATTTTGTTTTTCGGTACAGTTTTAACCCTTCTTACAGCTTACGGATCCAATACTATTTTGTTAGATAAAATAGATGCCATCGTAGATGACAAGATTATACTTCGTTCAGATATCGAGAACCAGCTGGATTTGCTCAATTTGCGTGGTCCGGAAGAAGGCCAAAACAGATGCCGGCTGATGGAACAGTTAGTCTATAATAAGATGCTGACCACTCAGGCGCTCAAAGACAGTTTGCCTCTGGCCAATGAAGAAGTGGAAGACGAGCTGAACCGAAAGATTAATTACTTTATCAGCGTGGCGGGTTCACAGGAAGCATTTGAAGAATATTACCACAAAACAGTAGAGCAAATTAAAGATGATTACCGCGATGATATCAGGGAGCAGATGCTCGCTGCCCGTATGCGCAACAAAATTTTACAGGATATCAAAGTAACGCCTTCTGAAATTCGGACATTCTTCGATAATCTGGCAAAAGACAGCTTACCCTATTTTAACGCCACCGTTGAATTGCAGCAAATCGTGATGAAACCGAAGGTTTCCGACTATCAGCAACAATCTGCCAAAGATAAGGCTGCATCCATTCTGGAAAGAGTCAAAAAAGGAGAGAACTTTGAATTGTTAGCCAGTTTATATTCTGAAGATATATCTTCCGCTCAGGAAGGCGGCTTGCTGGATTGGGCGCCGAGAGGTACTTATGTGAAAGATTTTGAAGCAGCCGCGTTTAAACTGAAACCGGGAGAAACCAGTGATGTAGTACAAACGCCTTTTGGCTATCATATCATCCAGATGATAGAACGCCGGGGCGATATGATACAGGTTCGGCATATACTCATCAGGCCGCAGACTACCTCCAAAGATGCTGAATACGCCCAGTTGAAACTGGATTCCATACGCACTGATATTCTCGATGGCAAACTAACCTATGTCCAGGCGGTAAAAGAATTCTCGCAGGATGAACAATCCAGGAATGTGGGTGGTTATATATTAAATAATGAGTCCGGCGGAACCATACTTGAAGTAAATAAAGTAGACCCTTCTCTCTATTTATTGATAGATACCTTGTCCGTCGGGTCTATTACTAAGCCGCTTATGTATCAGGCTGAGGATGGCACTCCTGCATTTCGTATTGTTAAGGTGGTATCAAAAACAGAAGCACATGTGGCGGATATAAAAGTCGATTATGATAAGATGCAGAATGCTGCCAAATCGGACAAAGAAGAGCAGATATTGCAGCGCTGGTATGCTAAAAATATGAAGAAAACGTATCTGATGATTACGGACGATTACGCTTCCTGTGATGCATTGCAGTCGGTCTTAAAAAAATAAAATTACATGAGCCAGTTTAACAACGATATTGAAGGGATACAACAATTAGCCACCTCTTACGGACAGTTACGGACAGAAATCAGGAAGGTAATCATCGGGCAGGAGGAAGTGGTGAAGTACGTGCTCTTGTCTATTTTCTGCGACAGCCACAGTTTGCTGGTAGGGGTGCCCGGACTGGCAAAAACATTACTGGTCAAAACCGTTTCAGATGCGTTGGAGCTCGATTTCAAACGTATCCAGTTTACCCCGGATTTAATGCCATCCGATATTATCGGTGCAGAAGTGCTGAACGAAAACAGGCAATTTCATTTTAACCGTGGACCAATCTTCGCGCATATCATCTTAGCCGATGAAATCAACCGCACACCACCGAAAACACAGTCGGCATTGCTGGAAGCCATGCAGGAACGCCAGGTGACGGCGGCAGGAGCCCAGCACAAACTGGACTTGCCGTTTTTTGTGCTCGCAACACAAAATCCGATTGAACAGGAAGGAACATACCCTTTGCCGGAAGCACAGCTGGACCGTTTTATGTTCAATATTGTGCTGGATTATCCATCGTATGAAGAAGAATTACAGGTGGTGAAAACCACCACTACGGATACACCGGCGAGTGTTCAGAAAGTAATCGGCGCCAGAGAAATTATCGCCTTTCAGCACCTGATTCGCCGTATGCCCATAGCGGATAATGTGGTGGAATATGCAGTGAAATTGGCTGCGTCCACACGCCCGAATACGCCGAATGCTGCCAAAATAGTTAATGAATTCATTGCCTGGGGAGCAGGACCGAGAGCCTCGCAGGCGATGGTGATGGCCGCTAAAGGCCATGCCGCTATACATGGAAAATTCTCTCCGGATATCGAAGACGTGCAGGCGGTAGCATTACCGATTTTGCGTCACCGTATCATCCGCAATTTCAAAGCCGAAGCAGAAGGTGTAAGCCTGGAAAAAATTATCGACGAGTTATTGTAATTTAGCAATCCGTCATTGCGAGGTACTAAACAATCTTAATATCCATCTTTTTGGAATCATCTTCTTAGCTTTTGTTCTTGTTTCTGATAAATACACTTACCGATTACCGGACTTTCAGTATTTAAAAAAGCAGTTTATAGTTAGAAGATAAAGGGAATGGAAAGAAAAGAAAGTCTTTTATTCTTTGTCAAAATGAATGTAAAGATATAGAAACTGAAAAACCGGTTAATTAGTCATTTAGTTTCAGTACGGCCATAAATGCTTGCTGCGGAACTTCCACATTGCCTACCTGGCGCATGCGTTTCTTCCCTTTCTTTTGCTTTTCCAGCAACTTGCGCTTCCGGGAAATATCACCGCCATAACATTTTGCTGTAACATCTTTTCGCATGGCAGAAATAGTTTCTCTGGCGATAATCTTCGCGCCGATGGCTGCCTGTATCGCAATCAAAAATTGCTGCCGCGGAATCAGTTCTTTCAGTTTTTCGCATAAACGGCTGCCGAACGCATAGGCTTTGCTGCGGTGTATCAGCGCAGAGAAGGCGTCCACATTCTCTCCATTTAATTTGATATCCAACCGCACCAAATCACTTTCCCTGAAGTCAGCCATGTGGTAGTCGAAACTGGCATATCCTTTGGAAATGGATTTCAACTGGTCATAAAAATCAAATACAATTTCCGCTAATGGCATTTCAAATTGCAGTTCAATCTTAGACTCCGATAAATAAACCTGATTCTTTAGAATAGCACGCTTGTCCATACATAGTTTCATGATAGAACCTATGTATTCCGGTTTCGTAATGATTTGCGCTTTGATATACGGTTCTTCCACATAATCCAGAATCGTAGGTTCAGGCAAGTCCGACGGATTGTTCACCACCAGCCTGGTACCGTCTTTTTTGTAGGCATAATAGGTAACATTCGGAACCGTCGTGATAATGGTCATGTCGTACTCTCGTTCTAATCGCTCCTGTACAATTTCCAGATGAAGTAATCCGAGAAAGCCACAGCGGAAGCCGAAGCCCAGAGCCAGCGATGTTTCCGGTTCCCATACCAGCGAGGCATCATTGAGCTGTAGTTTTTCCAGCGAATCCCTCAGCTCTTCGAAATCGTCATTGTCAATCGGATAGATACCGGCGAATACCATCGGTTTTACATCTTCAAAACCGTGGATGATATCTTTACACGGGTTTTGCACCAGCGTCAGTGTATCGCCAACTTTTATTTCTTTGGAAACTTTTAAACCGGTGATAATATACCCGACATCACCGGCGGCAATTTCAGCCCGCGGGTCGAGGTTCATCTTTAATACACCCACTTCATCGGCAAAATATTCTTTACCAGTCGCCATGAATTTTACTTTATCACCCTTCTTCAGTTTTCCGTTCATGATTCTCACATAAGCGATCACGCCACGGAAGGAGTTAAATACCGAGTCGAATACCAACGCCTGCAAAGGTTCTTCTTTATTACCTTTAGGGGCAGGAATGCGTTGGATAACCGCTTCAAAAATGTCGTCGATACCGATACCGGTTTTTCCGCTCGCCTGAATAATGTCTTCCGCTTTGCAGCCAATCAGGTCAACAATCTGGTCAGACACATCTTCTATCATAGCGCCATCCATGTCCACTTTATTAATGACTGGAATAATCTCCAGCCCGTTTTCAATGGCGAGGTATAAATTTGAAATCGTTTGTGCCTGTATTCCCTGAGTGGCATCTACCAGCAGCAGGGCGCCTTCGCAGGCAGCCAGGGAACGGGAGACTTCATACGAAAAGTCGACATGCCCAGGTGTGTCAATTAAATTGAAAATATAGTGTTTACCATCTTTATGCGTATAATCCATCTGTATAGCGTGGCTTTTAATAGTGATGCCGCGCTCGCGCTCCAGATCCATATCGTCTAAAGTTTGTGCCTGCAGGTCACGCTCAGACACCGTTTTGGTCACTTCCAGCAGCCTGTCCGCCAACGTGCTTTTGCCGTGGTCGATGTGTGCGATAATACAGAAGTTCCTGATATTTTCCATCCTGCAAAAATACGGATATTCGATGTATTCTTGTAATTTTAAACGATTTGTTAATGAATTAAAAAAGAGAATGACACTGACGGAACATATACTTGAATTTATCCTGAAATCAGGAGCGGGGGGCGGTTTCACGAATATTCACAAAATCAGAAGGCGTATGGATAACGGTGCAAAATTTTTTATGCGGCGCGTTAAAGGGGTGGAAGTGAACATTTCAGATATCGATGGCCTTAAAGCTACGCATATCCAGCCGGAACATGCACGAAAGAAGGTACTGCTGTACCTGCATGGCGGAGCCTATGTCTGCGGCTCTGCTCATACTCATAAAAACCTGGTGAGCACGTTAGCAAAATCAGCCGGTATTCAGGCACTGCTGATTGACTACCGTCTCGCTCCCGAGCATCCTTTTCCTGCAGCTATGGAAGATGCTGTGAACGCATATCAGTTTTTGTTGAATAACGGATACCAGCCCGAAGATGTCGCCGTTGCAGGAGATTCGGCAGGTGGCGGTTTGTCACTGGCGCTGATGTTGTATCTGCGTGACCATTCGATAGCACTTCCGAAATGTGCCGTGTTGATTTGCCCATGGCTGGATTTGACGAACTCGTCCGAAACCTATCAGACTAATCAGGATATTATGCTGAAGAAAGAAGATCTGGATGTTGCCGTTTCTATGTATACCGCCGGAAAAATTGATATCAGGCATCCTTATATATCTCCGATAAATGGCGATTTTAATGCATTAACGCCTATACTGATTCATACCGGAGGCAGGGATGCGCTGGAAGGAGAGGGGAAACAACTTGTGGAATTGCTGAAAGCATCTGGCGTTCCAGTTACTCATTTTCATGAGCCTACAGGAATCCATGTGTGGCATACCTACCATCCGTTTATCCCACACAGTAAAACGGCGAATGAACACATAGCTTCATTTCTTCAGCAACATCTTAAATAACATTTTTTATAGTTTCCAGTTTCAACTTCGCCTTTATGCCTGTCCTTTGGCATTAAAGTTGAACCTCGTTTTAATACAATATTGTGGAAAACTTTGCGTATTAATAGAGCGATTTAGTGTCACTTTTGTTAGTATAATTTTTTTAAAGCTTTATCATGAAAAAAATACTTGTCTTGTCTTTTGCTTTCATGCTCTTCGGATTCCAATCGAGGGCTGCTGCAAGACTAATGAATGAATATTCTTTTTTACAGGAAATTACATTTGAGTTATACAGCGATGATATTCCGACTTACAAGGTACCGGAGCAGGTGAAATCCATAGAGGAAACTCTGATGTTTGAAGTATTGCATGCTGTTTGGAAAGATAAAAAATGGGTGGCGTATACACTCAATAAAAATTTATTGGGTACTTATAAGGCAGGACAGCCGGCCATTCTTGACAATGGTGATACCAAGAAAGTATTTTTTGTGGCTTCCTTTCCGGGTAGTATCGGTGGACTGGATTTGTACACGGCTGATTATTCTAACGGGAAATGGAGCAAGCCCAAAAATTTAGGCAAAAACATTAATACCGCGAAGAATGAATCCAATCCGGGATTGCTGAATGAATATACGCTGACCTACTCTTCCGGCGGCATCATCAAAAAACTGGATTTAAAGACATTGAAAGTGGTGGATTTGGAAGAAAGTGCTGCCGACAAGAAAACAGACGAGCCATTGCCAGTCAATTTACAAAAAAGCAAAGAGGATTTAGCCGCGATAGGAGATAATTCTACCGCAATACCTACAGGAACAACTACCGATAATGATTTTGGCGCTATTGGTGATAATTCTACAGCGGCACCTGTTCAAAGTCCAGCAGGAAATGGAATGGTAAAAGACAGGAATGAACAGATAACGGTTCAGGAAAAAGCAAAAGTGGAGACCTATACTGCCGCTCCGAAATCAGCGCCTGCGACAATGAATACTTCATCGGCGGCAAGCGCTTCTGTAAATGTGAGTAAAATTAGCGGAGTGGAGTCTTATGGAAATAAAACCAGAGAAGAGATGCTGAGTAAATTCCCAACAGCTATTCAATTAGGGGCATTCGGCGCACCAAAATGGGAGCTGTTTGATCAGTTCTCGAAATACGGAAAAGTCATCAGCTACAAGAACGAAAAAAATATTCATGTGGTTTGGATTACCGGATTTGCCAATCACGCGGCAGCAGAAGCGGTATTGCCGCAGGTAAAAGGCACACCTGGTTTCGAAAATGCATATATCACCGGAAAATAGACACAGAGAGAGCCCGTAACAAGAAGAGGTGGTCATCTGACCACCTCTTTCTTTTTTGTACACGCGGAGTGAATTAAAACAAACCGAATAATTCAGCATCGATTTTTTCCACGACTTTTCCAAAATCTTCTTTTTTGTCGGCATAATTCAGGTCATCAACATTGATGACCAACAACGGACCTTCTTTATAGTTGTCAATCCAGTTGTCGTAATATTGATTCAGTTGCTTTAAATAATCCAGCCTGATATTGTCTTCATACGCGCGACCCCTGCGTTCTATCTGGCCCACTAATGTTCCCAGTGACGCTTTCAGGTAGACCAGTAAATTCGGGGGCTGCACCTGTTTGCAGATGGTTCTGAAAAAACTGATATAGTTTTCAAAATCACGGTTGCTCATCAGTCCCATTTCATGGAGGTTGGGAGCAAAAATATGCGCGTCTTCATAAATAGTTCTGTCCTGGATGACAATCTTATCGCCTTCCTGAATCTCCACCAGTTGCCGCAAACGGCTGTTGAGGAAATAAATTTGCAGGTTGAATGACCAGCGAGGCATATCCTGATAGAAATCGTTCAGGTAAGGATTGTTTTCTACATCTTCGAATCGTGCTTCCCATCCGTAATGTTTTGCTAATTTCTCCGTAAGTGTTGTTTTTCCGGAACCGATATTTCCGGCAACGGCAATATGTTTGAGCTGTTTTTTCTGTTTGGCCACGTTATGATTTTTTGTATAAGGACAACTAATCTATACTTTTTTTTTCATTGAAAAAATCAGGCATAGATGATTTTTTAAAAAAGTGGATAAATAAATGGGAGAATCGGTCAGTTAGAAAATGAAAACCAATCCCGATTTTATTTCCAGATGCTTTTGAGCCCCATTACTTCCTGTACGCCATCTAATGTTTTACGGGCGCTGATCCTTGCTTTCTCAGCTCCGTCCTGCGCTACTTTCCGGAGGTAGGCGGGGTTGTTCTCCAGTTCTGTAATTTTCTCTTTCATAGGCTGTGTAAAAAGGATGATGTCTTCCGCCAGTTGTTTTTTCATATCGCCGTAGCGGATAGAGCAGTTGTTGTAGGTGTCCTCAAAAAACTGAACAGTATCGCTTGAAGATACAAGGCTCATCAGCATAAACAGGTTTTTGATTTCTTCCGGTTTTTCCTGGTTGGGTTGTGTCGGGCCGGAATCCGTTTTGGCTTTCATCACTTTTTTACGGATAACTTCCGGTTCTTCCCGCAGGAAAATGGCATTTCCTTCGCTCTCACTTTTTCCCATCTTGCCGCTTCCATCCAGCCCGGGAACTTTTACCAGTTGTCCGCTCATATCAAAGGCCTGAGGTTCAGGGAAAAAATCCGTATTATACAGGTGATTGAATCGAACAGCGAAGTTGCGTGTCATTTCCAGATGCTGTTCCTGGTCTTTTCCTACCGGTACCTTGTGTGCGCGGTGAATCAAAATATCAGAAGCCATCAGTACCGGATATGTCAACAGGCCGGCGTTGATGTTTTCATGGTGTTTTTTAATTTTTTCTTTGAAGGAAGTGCATTTTTCCAATTCTCCTTTGTAGGCGAGCATGTTGAGCAAGGTATACAGTTCTGAAATTTCGGGAACATCACTTTGCACATAGATGGTGCTTTTTTCCGGGTCCAGACCGCAGGCTACATATTCAACCAGAGTTGCCCGTACTGATTTTTTTAACAATTCAGGGTCAGGATGTGTGGTCAGTGCATGCAGATTGGCTATGAAGAAGTAAGATTCATAGTTTTCCTGCATTTGAATAAAATTTTTCACAGCCCCAAAATAATTGCCTAAATGCAGATTCCCGGTGCTTCTGACGCCACTTAATACTCGTTCTCTCATTACTGTATAGTTTAAAATGTTAAATAAAATGATTATTGGCTCTATTTTATCTTATCATTTGTACGGCAAAAGTATAAATTAAAAGCAGTACTTTCTGCCTTGTTTTATAGGCAATCGCAATTAAAAACAATTAATTAACGGGTATATTGTTAATGAAAAAGAAATTGCTTACTTTTACAATGCAATTAAGGGGTTGACTTAAATCAACTTATATGAAATATATGCAATGTATCATACATTGACATCTTATTTGAGTATTACGTGTCTGCAGGGGGTTAAGTCGATTATTACATAAAACAAAACAGATGAATAGAATTTTACAAAGTGTATTTCTTTTATTGTTCGTTGTTTTTGTCCAGGCACTTTCCAATGCACAGACGGACAGGGTAAAAACTGTGAAGGCAGGAGTTGTTCCGGCAATTACAGAAAATCCAAACACAGCGGTATTGAAAAACAAAGGAGAAACAGAGACGGTAAATAAAGAAATCCCAAAAACAGCCGTTGAATTTAAAAGTGCGAATGCCATTCAGTATAAAAACATGGATTCGCTGGCGACATTAAAGAACAGTAAGACAATATCCGAAACAGAAAAACTGAAGCCAACAGCTGCAGAACCTTACACAGATAACAGTGTCCAGTATTTTAAAGAAACACTGCCAGAGCAAACAGTTGTAACCAATGCCGAAAGAAAAACAGAGAAACCTTCCGTATCTGTAAATTACAAACAAAGACAAGTGAAGCAGGATATACATCCGCTACAGGATTTTTCTCATCCGGGCATTTCTGAAAGTAAACGATTGTATTTACAACAGGAAGCAGACGATTTACAGGCTGAAATCAGCAGGAATAGCAGTAACCCGAATTATGATATCGCTACGAAACAACGGCAGTTGGAGGATATCAGAAAATTATTACAACCGTAAAGATGGATTTCATGAAGAGATTTTTACAACTGCTGCTTTTTATATCTTGTCTTTTTGTCGAGTCACGTTTGTTTGCTCAATTAAACAATAATTGTTCCAATGCGATTCAGGTTTGTAACAACCAGCTGGCCGAACAACTGGACGATGGCCCGGGCACACAGGAATGTCCCACAGGCGGCTGTGGATGTATGCTGGCCGGAGAAAAGAATACGAGATGGTTTAAGATTGTCATTCAAACAGGGGGCACGTTAGAATTCACGATTCGCCCATACAACGGTACGGCGGATTATGATTTCTCCCTTTGGAATATGGGAGTTGGCGGTGCTTGTCCGACAGGTTCGGCTTTAGGCTTACCGGACAGATGTAATTTTGCAGCTCCAAAATCCCCAACAGGAATAAGGGGAACTACGAATGGTAATTCAAACGGTGCATCCGGCAATTTATTTTCAAATAATATAACGGTTACTGCCGGGCAGGTCTTGTATCTTCTGGTAGACAACTACGACGGAACGCAGGAAGGGTTTTATCTCGATTTCTTCGGTGGTGCGCCCGGTTCCGGAACGGGAACGACAGCGACATTCTCATGCGCTGGTGTCAATCAGTGTACAACTTGTAACGATGCAGACTGTAAGTCATATTACTTTGCCAGCCCCGATGATTATTCCTTTGATGAAACGGCGGCCAATGGTGCCTGTCATTCTAACTTTGGCTATGCTTCTGTTAAAACGGCGACGGTGTGTGGTAACTTTACAGTACCCGCCCCTTTTACAACAGTTCAGTTTCCTATAAATCGCGGATATGAAATCGTTACTACCAATGGTGCGAATACAACCACCTGTCTTAATTCGGCGGTCATCACCTATCAGGTTTGGGATAACTGCGCGTCAGCGGCGCTTACTCCATCCTCACCCGGTATATATAATGGACTAAACAATTCAACCAGCTATAAGGTTTGTAAAACCATAACTGTTACCGGAGCAGATTGCTGGTTAAGCCGGATTTGTCTGCCTTATTGGACGATGGTACAAAATGATGTCATTTGTAATGCCACCGCGTTAACCATGAATGCTGCACCAATTGCAGGGACCAATGCCGGTGCCTCTTCGGATTTGGATGCAGGATGTACGGGCTATCAGGATGTATATTATAAGTTTACCGCGCCTGCTTCCGGCAGGGTACAGGTCAATGTAGTTCCTAACGGCTCTTCTGATGTGAAGATAAGCCTGATTGGCCCTATGGCCGGCCTTGAAGGGGGTGTCAATGATTGTAACTTGACTTGTTCTCAGTTGGGCGAGAGCAATGTAGTGATGGGTTGTAATGATGACGGTGGTACAGGAGGTACAGAACGCTTGTTTACTTTTGTTATTCCTGGACAAACCTATTACGTTTGGGTAAGTGGGACTCTTTTCAGGCCTACGGCAACCTTTACCGTACAGGTAACTGAAACCATAACCAATACAGCTAATCCTACGCCCGGTCCGGATATCGTGGGCACTCCTGATGTAATTCCTTCCAATGATCAATGTGCCAATGCAGTAAATTTAAATCTGTGTGTACCGCAGGCAGGTACTAATATTGGAGCAACAGCTGAATGTACGGATCCTGATCCGGTATATGTCGATGCATTGACATTGGAAAATGATGTTTGGTATAAATGGACTGCACCAGCCAATAATAATAACAGTCAGGTTACCTTAACGGTTACAGGCGTTTCCTGCACCAGCGGGGAAGACGGTAGTACTGGAATCCAGTTTGGTATTTTCAGAGGAAGCTGCGCTTCCCTAACTCCTATTAGTCATGGTACCACGTCGTTGACATTCACGCCTGTTGCCGGACAAACCTACTATTTTGTCATTGATGGAAATGCAGGTGCTCAGTGCAATTTTAATATTCAGGTTAAACGTCCATATGTATCTTCTCAAACATGCAATACATCCTCTGCCTGCGCCGGAGGCGCTTTAAATGCGACTATGGGAGTTACCTACTATACTTCTAATCCCGGCACGAGATGGGCATATTGTAAATCGGGCACATTTGGAACGCCATGTACCATAGATTTGGATAATCCTGCCACGTACGTAGTTTATAATCCGGGAGTTGGCCTTCCTAATCCCGGCTGTACTCCGGCTACTTATACATTTGTTGGATATATTTTAGCAGATAACGGTGTAACGACCATTGCCCCCGGTTATCCGGCGCCGCAACCGGCAACAGCAAATTGTGTACGTGCCACGAATCCGTGTACGTTCAACATCTATCCGAGCATTACATCGACATACACCATATCAGGATTGCCTTGTTCACAAAACATAACTATTAATTCAGGTTGTGCAGGCGCTGTAACAACGACGGGAACACTTAATCAGGGGCCTATGGCTACGGGTACTTCCGGATCTTATACTCCGGTTACTATTTCATGGGCTGCTCCTTATAATTTAGGTGTTCCTGCTGGTTGCGGTAATGTGACGATTAACAACACCTACAACTGTCCGTCACCATCTTCTGATAATTGTGCCAATGCACTGCCTTTGACAATGGGTGCCGCTCCCATTGCAACAAACAATACGAGTGCTGCTTACAATTTGGTAGAAGACTTCTCCTATTTAGGCTGTGACAATTATGGAAAAGGAGTATGGTTTTATTTTACCGCGCCATTATCGGGAAATGTAGATGTGAATGTGACCAATGTTGGGGTTGGAAATGACTTTGATCCGGTAGTATATATATTTGAAGGAGTGGACACAATTAATATAGGCGGTTCCATTTATTTGGATGAGGATGATTGCGCCAGCTGTAGTGAATTTACCAATACCAATTCCAATCTGGATACCCGTGGAATTGATTGTGCCGATAACAATGGATCAGGGGGAAATGAAATTATTAATCTCAGGCATTTAACACCCGGAAACAGATATTATGTTTTGGTGGATGGATATGAGACAACAGGTTCCACACAGACAGGGAATTTTTCCATTGATGTAGACAGTATTGGTCCAAATGTTACACCGCCTTCAAATGATAAATGTTTCAATGCAACTGATATATCTAATATCGCCTGCAACGGTTATCAGTCTATGAATATTGATGCTACATCCCCTTGTGATGAAGACCCGGTTTTTCCAAATGCCACTACTGAAAATACCGTATGGTATATTTATGTTGCCCCTTATACAGGTTCTTACACGTTCTCTTATTTTGATTCCAAAGGTGTAGAATGTGCCGGCCATGCGGCAATTGGTGATAATCATGTTACACCTTACATTCCTTCATCATCAGACGTAGGTGCGCCGGGTATTCAGTTTACCATTTATCAGGGAAATACCTGTTCTTCTTTAACGACAGTACCAAACTCAACGGTAAGCACAGGTACCTTTGATGGCAGCGTTACCGTAAACCTGACAGCAGGACAGAAATACTATGTGGCCGTCGATGGTTTTGCCGGAAATGAATGTACCTATAAATTTAAAATTTACAATAAACAGGTTTGTTGTAACGCAGATTTAGGAATAACGGAAAAAGGAGATACAGTACTTTGCTATGGAGAAGAAACTATTTTAGGGGTTTCTGCCGATCCAATTATATTTGGTTCAAATGTGTTGAGTAACCCGGTTATCGGATGGCAGTTCTCCTCCACTCAGCCTACAGGTGCATCTTTAGACCCTTTTGACCCCTCTAATTCCGGAAAAGAATATTATGTGGGGCAAATAGACAGAAATTGTACAGGGACTTCTACCAGAACAATTGATAAATATGCCAGTGATGTGAACGATGAACAAGATATCGGCACACTCGATGGAACAATCACTAAAAATCTCGTCATATCCGGATTTCCTGCCGGCGCTACCCTGCAAAGTGCGAATAATATAGAATTATGTTTTTATTTCTTTGCAGAAAACATGGATAATATGTATATCCGGCTCAGAGCTCCGAACGGTACAACCATTGTACTCGCGGATGATGACTGTGGTACCAGAGACGGAGCCTGGAGTGTATGCCTCAATCAGGCAGCCGGCGCCAGCATCACAACGTCTTGTCCTGCCAGCACATCTCCTCCGTCAACGCTGAGTGGAAATTATACACCTGAAAATTCATTTGCCGGATTAGTAGGTGTGCCTTTAAATGGTACCTGGCAGTTATTGTTCAGTGACAACTATGCTGATTTTAACGGCATCTGGTATTATGGCTCTACCTTAAAATTAACCTACGACCAGACCTATAGTAATTGTACGTATAATGCTCATCACGGTGATTTGAATATCATTAATAATGATCCGTTTAAATATGGACCACAGCAGTTCTGGCTGACACCTGTGACTATGGTTGATTATGATGCAACAACCGGTACATTAACTCCGGATTATACCTGTTACAGCTATGGTGCACCGGTAAAAATTACGTTGCTGGAGAAAGTAACCACCCCAACATTCACCCCAACCTGTGCAGCTCCCGGTGATGGCAGTAATGGTGTCTCTTTAACCGTAACTTCTCCAACAGGAGGATTACCGGGACTTCCGGGTCCACCCGAAACCTACACTGGTACGAATTCAACAGCTGCCACCGGATGGGATAACGGAACCAATGTTGGCTCAGGAGGAAGTTGTACTCCAGGAGCAGGCATGGATGCGGAAAGAACGATTACCGTTCCCGGTACTGCATTTACAGGTACACCTGCATTGGCTTCTGTCAATGATATTAAGGTTTGTGTAACGTTGAATCATGCTTGGATGCAGGATGTAGACATGTATCTGGTGGCACCTAATGGTAGCTGTATTCAGTTGATGACGGATGTAGGGCCGATCAGCAGCGCATCCCTGACAAATGTATGTTTTGTAGCATCCGGTACAAATATCAATACGTATACTACCGGTAGTTTATCCGGAGTAGACAGGGTTCCGGAAGGAACTCTAAGTACCTTATTAGGAACATCAATGGAAGGTATATGGAAGCTGCAAATTTTTGATGATGCTACCGGAGATGCAGGAACACTAAGCAGTTGGAGTATCACTCTCAACAACAACACAGTTCCGTCTGTTGATACCTTTACGGTAATAGGTTCAGGAGCTGCCGGTACTATTAGCTATCCTACACGTCCCGTGGGAGAAAGTGAGGTTTCCGCTCCATTTACCGTTGCGGACGGACAAACGTGGAGTGTCCGGTTTGTAGATAATGCCGGATGTGAAAGCCAGATTGGCGGCACTTACAATAAACCTAATTTAGGTACAGTTGTACTAGATACAAATGTTTGTGATAGTTCAATAGTTTCTTTTTCTACTTCAAATCCTATTCCGTTGTTTTCGCAGTACAAAGTGATACTTGATTTCGACTCATATCCGCAGGATGTTTCCTGGTTGATATATGATGGCAATAATCAGGTTGTGGCATCCGGTGGAGGCTACGGAACGACAGTGGGCGCAAACACTACTACTACGCCGGCTACTATTAACCCAAATGACGGGCCTTTCAGGTTTGTGCTCTATGATGGCTATGATGATGGATTTGGCTCCGGAGGTGGTTCAACCAATAACGGAGGCTTAAATACATTGAACTTTATACGAATTGTAGAGGTACATGCAGATGGTACGGTAGATACGCTGTTCAGTAAGAATTACTTATTTTGTTCATCTCTTTATTGTGTAGGACCGGCGGCATCCGTGTTTGGTCAGCTGGATGTTAATTTAGGTACACCAATCGGTACATTTGCTACAGGTGTTTCTGTAACACTTGAAAATAACAGGACTTGTACCGGCGCAACCGTTGCAGGTGCTATTACCCTTAATACAGATGGTACAGGAACTATTAATACCAATGCCGCCGGTGTAAATCCGGGTTCTTCCTATTCTTTGCAATACAGTTATACCGATCAATATGGTTGTACAAAAATGATTTGCGGGCCATTGGATGTGTTTCCGCAAATCCGTATAACACCTACCATCAACTGTGCCGCATCACCTCCGACTGTTTCCGTTAATGCTAACTGCACGGGTTGCAATGCCACTTATGTGGCGGAATATTCATACAATGGAGGAACCTCATGGACGACAGCGACAACTGCTAATTTCCAGGATATATTCACCTTTGCCCATATTAAGAATGTTGTTACTGGTGTTGTAGGTTGTGAAGTCAGCAGCGCGAAACTGGCGGATTGCCCGACAGTTTTACCAATTGAGTTGATTTACATAAAGGCCGAGCCTGTCAATAATGAATATATAAAGGTGAGCTGGGCGACAGCATCCGAAATGAATACAAAAGTATTTGAGGTATTGAGAAGTACGGATGCCATTCATTTTACTAAAATAGGTGAAGTGGCTGGGGCAGGAAATTCAAACACGATTAAAAATTATTTCTTCGACGATCATGATGTAATGCCGGGTGTCATGTATTATTATCAGGTTCGTGAAGTGGATACAGATAATCGTACCCATCTGACAAATATTGTAAATGCTAAAATTGATAAAGATAAATTTGAACTCATTAGTATTTATCCAAATCCGGTTTCAGACAATACGGTAATAACCATGTATTCCAAAGAGCCTGTAGATATTACGCTGACGATTTACAATGATATCGGTCAGTTGATGAAAAATGAAATTAAGACGATGAAAACCGGTTTAAACGAATGGAAAATCGAAACACAGCAATGGTCTAAAGGAGTATACTATTTTATCGTCACCAACGAACGGCAGCCTGTTACCAGACAAGTGATTAAACTGGAATAAACTTCCGAAAGACTAAATAAAAATGGTACAGGTTGAGGCATATATACTTTCTGTACCATTTTGTTTTTATATTCGTAATGTTTTTCAAAAAAGTGTAACTAATAATACATGATAGTAGATGAAGCATTAATCGCTAAACTTGCAAATTTGTCAAAACTGGAATTTGATATGGAGGGAACGGAAGCCATTAAGCAGGATCTTACCAAGATATTGAGTTTTATGGAGAAGCTGAATGAACTTAATACGGACGGCGTGGAACCTTTGGTATATATCAATGAAGATACCAATGTATTCAGGGAAGATGAGGTGAATTATCCGATAACGAAGGAAGAAGCGCTGATGAATGCCCCAATAAAAGATAAGGATTATATAAAAGTTCCGAAATTTGTAAAAGGAACAAAATATAATTGAAATTGAACCAAACAGCAGTCAATATTTTGCTATGCAGGAACCTGTTATTAGTCTAAAAGGAATTACCCGGGAATTTAATCTGGGGGATGAAGTCATCTATGCGTTGAAAGGGATTGACCTGATGATTGACAAGAATGAGTATGTTGCATTGATGGGGCCTTCAGGTTCCGGCAAATCAACGCTGATGAATATATTGGGTTGCCTGGATACGCCTACGGCTGGGCAGTATTTTCTTCAGGGTACGGATGTCAGCCAGTCTTCGGATAATGAATTGGCGTCCGTTCGGAATCATCAGATTGGATTTATTTTTCAGACATTTAATTTAATTCCAAGGCTGACGACCATAGAAAATGTGGCATTACCCCTGATTTATGCCGGCTGGAGTAAAAAACAAAGAGACGAACGTGCCATTCAGGTGCTGGAACAGGTGGGGTTAGGCGACAGAATGAAACATAGGCCAAATGAATTATCGGGAGGGCAGCGGCAGCGTGTGGCGGTGGCAAGGGCTTTGGTCAATAATCCGTCCCTTATACTGGCAGATGAACCAACCGGAAATCTGGACTCTAAAACTTCCTATGAAATTATGAAGTTGTTTGAAGATATCCATGCGCATGGAAATACACTTGTTGTCGTCACGCATGAGGAAGATATCGCCTCTTATACCCATAGGATTGTCAGAATGAGAGACGGATTGATAGAAAGCGACCAGCCTAATCCCGCCATAAGAAAAGCGATGAATACCGTAGTGCAAACGGTTTAAAACTGGAACAACAAAGCCAGATTTTTTGAAAATAATTTTATCGCGATAGATAACAGAATGATGCCAAAAACCTTTCGTAAAATATTGATACCCGTATCTCCGATCAGGAGTTCTATTTTGGGAATAAAACGAATAACAAAATAGATGATACCCAGGTTTATCAGAATGGCTATCAGGATTACATAAACATCATATTCGGAACGAAGAGATAAAAGTGTTGTCAGTGTACCTGCACCGGCAATCATTGGAAATGCTATCGGGACTACCGATGTGCTTTTGACAGAGGCATTGCCTGATTTGAAAATATCTCTGTTGAGTGTCATTTCCAGTCCCACCAGAAAAATAACGATAGACCCGGCCAGTGAAAAGGATGCCACATCAATCCCAATCAGGTTCAGTATCTGATTTCCGGTAAATAAGAACAGAATCATAATAAATCCGGAAACAATGGTAGCGTATTTCGCATCTACATGCCCTACTTTGGATTTAATATCCAGGATAACAGGAACAGAACCCAAAACATCAATAATGGCAAATAAGATTAAGGTGACGGTAGATATCTCTTTTATATCCATAATTATTCTTTTCGACAGACAAAGTTCTTGGTTTTAGTTGATACATGCTAATCCGAGACATTACTATTGTACTAAAATGTTAGTCGGTTGTGCTAAAGTCCGCTATTAATCGTTTTGAAATATAAAACACTATACCACAGGTAACTGTAAACAGTGAGTAAATTTGGAATTGTAAATGAAATCATCCTGATTTTTGAGTCGGGAATGGAGATACAGTTGTGTTATCAACAAAACAGGTGCTAAATGGAAATAATTTTGAACTAAAATTCTAAAAAAGTTGTGTAAATTTGCAAATTAATATAAATTAACATTACTTTTGTCGAATAATTAAAACCAAAGTCTTTATGAAAAAAGGTATCGTATTATTTTCTGCATTGCTTATCTTGGTAAGTTCAGTGGCACTCGGTGCAAAAAAACCACCTAAAAACAGTAACAGTGCTGTTGGAAACAACAGATTCAGCATTGGTATAGGAATGGAAATCGCTGATTATTATTCTCCGGCATTAAAAAATTTTTCTACGTTCAAAAATCCTGTGAAATTCGGGCCTAGAATAACCGGCTGGTATAATCCAAATTCTTCAGTTGCCATAGGTTTAGAGTTAGGAACTCATATTTTTACGGGTAAACAAGATCCGACACTTCCCGCAATCAATACTTATAATTTGTTATTTGCCGGGGTTCTTGCTTATAAGTTCAATAATGGCTATATCTTAAAGGAAGATGCAGCAGTGTCTCCGTATATTTTTGCTAAATTACAGGGTTCTTGGGCTGAAACTCCGGCTACCAGAGAAAGTGTAATCGGTTTTGGAATCCCTGTTGGTCTCGGAATCAATTTTAAAATTGCTGATAATGTAGCCTTGAATGTAAACGGAGGATATAATTTCGCTATTAAAAATAATAATGACCATATATTCTTTGGTGCAGGCGTGATGGCTGACTTAGGAAAAGGTAAAAAGAAAGAAGAGGCTCCGGCTCCTGTTGCTCCTCCTGCTGACACAGATGGTGATGGTATTATCGATTTAGATGATGCTTGTCCTACTGTTCCCGGTTTAGCTCAGTTCAACGGATGTCCTGATACAGATGGTGACGGAATTGAAGACAGTAAAGACGATTGTCCTACTATTCCAGGTATAGCAGAGTTTAACGGATGTCCGGACAGAGACGGTGATAAAATTCCGGATGCGAAAGATGCTTGCCCGGATGTACCTGGTATAGCTAAATATGGCGGTTGCCCGGATCCGGACAGAGATGGTGACGGTATCATCAACGAAAAAGATAAATGCCCGGATGTGGCAGGTGTTTTCTCCGCTGAAGGTTGCCCTGACAGAGACGGAGATGGCGTTCAGGATGCTGATGACAAATGCCCTGATGTACCTGGCCCGGCTTCTAACAAAGGATGCCCTGAAGTGAAAGAAGAAGCTAAGAAAAAATTAGCATTCGCAGCACGTGCTATCCAGTTTGAAACAGGTAAAGCAGTTATCAAACCGGCTTCTTACAAAGTGCTGGATGAAGTAGCTTCTATTCTGAAAGAATATTCTTACTATGATGTCAATGTAGATGGCCATACTGATAATGTGGGTGATGACAATTTCAACCTGAAATTGTCTCAGGACAGAGCAGCGGCAGCAGTAGCTTATTTAGTAGGAAAAGGAATTCCTGCCAACAGATTGGTATCCGCAGGTTATGGCGAGACAAAACCGGTTGCAGATAATAAAACAGCTGCTGGTAAAGCACAAAACAGAAGAGTTGAATTTAATTTGTTGTTCAAATAAATTTTAGCTAAATAAACGGAAAGGGCTGCAATTTGCAGCCCTTTTTTTATATTTGTTTTCAGTGAATAATTTTCAGCAAAAAGGATTTTCGCGCTATGAACGCAACGGGATTATTTTCTTGTGCCTCTTTATTATACTAAGTATAGTACTGAAGAAATATGTGGTACAACTGTTTGCGGAAGACCACCCCTTGACAATTGAAGATAAACAGAAGATTGCCGGGCTTCAGCAGCAGATAGATACGGCCAGAGATAGTTTTACATTCAACAGGATAAAGAATCCCGAATACAATAGGAGCGAAAAAGAAAATGCCTATTCAAATAATAAACCCGCTGAGTATCAGCATAAAGATTTTAAAATAGAAGTAAATGCCGCTTCCGCTGCTGATTTTGAAAAACTGTACGGAATTGGAAAGGTCTTGTCTCAGCGGATTGTAGACTTCAGGGATAAACTGGGCGGGTTTTATTCTGTTGAGCAGCTGAAAGACGTTTGGGGTATACAAGACAGCATTTTTCAGAAATTCAAAAAGAACCTGGCCATCAAACCCGCAAAAATCCGAAAGGTGCATATAAACAGCGCCACCTATGAAGAATTGACCGCCAATCCGTATTTCTTTTCTACCATTGCTAAACAAATTATCGGCTATCGTACCAAAGTAAAACCATTTACCACCCCCGACGATATAAAGAATCTGTACTATGTGAAAGATCATCCTGAGCAATTTGCAAAATTACAACCCTACGTTGATGTAGAATAAACTTTCATCCGTGTTTCTTGTATTCAAATCATCGTAAAAATGTATCTTTGCACAAAATGTAAAAGATGAATTTCGAATACTCTGAGAACCAGCAGATGATAGCACAGACGGTAAGGGATTTTGCCGAAAAACATATCCGCCCGTTTGTGATGGAATGGGATGAGACCCAGCATTTTCCAATCGAAACCCTGCAAAAATTAGGTGAATTGGGCTTGATGGGCATTTTGATTCCGGAAGAGTACGGTGGCGCGGGATTAGGGTATAATGAGTACATCACGGCGCTCATTGAAATTGGAAAAGTAGACAGCGCACTGTGTCTGTCGGTTGCCGCCCACAATTCACTTTGTACCAATCATATTTATAAATTCGGTAGTGATGAACAGCGCAAACGCTGGATTCCAAAACTGGCTTCCGGAGAATGGATAGGCGCCTGGGGCTTGACGGAACCCAATACCGGTTCGGATGCGGGAAGAATGAAATGTGTAGCCCATCAGGATGGGGACAACTGGATCATCAACGGTACTAAGAATTTCATTACACACGGCAGGAGCGGCCATGTGGCAGTAGTGATTGCCCGCACGGGAGAATTGCTGGACAGCCATGGAATGACGGCTTTTGTGGTAGAGCGTGGCACACCCGGATTTAGCGGAGGCAAGAAAGAAAATAAACTCGGTATGCGCTGCTCTGAAACGGCAGAAATGATATTTGACAATTGCCGTATTCCTAAAGAAAATGTGTTAGGAAAAGTGGGCGATGGTTTCGTTCAGGCAATGAAAATACTGGACGGCGGAAGAATTTCAATAGCTGCGCTGAGTATCAGTATTGCTGTGGGAGCGTATGAAGCGGCGGTGAAATACGCGAAAGAGCGGGAACAGTTCGGGAAGCCGATTTCTGAGTTTCAGGCAATCGGGTTTAAACTGGCGGACATGGCCACACAAATCGAGGCAGCTAAGCTCCTGACTTTTCAGGCTGCTGACATGATGATACGTGGCGAGAAAATGACGAAACAGTCCGCTTTTGCCAAATATTATGCATCCGAAATAGCCTGTAAGGTGTCCAATGAGGCCGTTCAGATCTTGGGTGGCTACGGCTATATCAAGGACTTTCCGGTAGAAAAATTCTACCGGGATGCCAAATTATGTACGATTGGTGAGGGAACCTCAGAAATTCAGAAATTAGTTATCAGCAGAGAAATTTTGAAAGGTAATATTTAATAAATGAGCTTATTTTCTATTTTTTGATGTTAAAATCAAATTAAATTACAGTAAATCAGCATTTAATCATTTTCAAATTTTCAAATTTTCAAATTAAAGCCTATCTTTGCATTCCAAATCTTAACAATAAAAGAGGTATTGAACTATGTTAATCGTTGACGCAAGAGAATCAGAATCTTTAGACAGAGCGCTGAAGGTATTTAAAAAGAAATTTGAAAAAGCAGGTGTTGTGAAACAACTCCGTGCACGTCAGGCATTTACGTTGCCTTCCGTAAAAAGAAGAACCACCGTTAAAAAAGCCGTTTACATCGAGAAACTTCGCAGCGTAGAGGATTAATAGTTGCGCAATTCATTTTTTTTGCCTAATTTAATCTTCCCGTTAAAGGAAAAGATTAACAGAAGCGAAAATGACAGAGGCCTTCCTTAATTATCTTCAATACGAAAAACGATATTCCGCTAAAACTGTAGAGTCTTATAAAACAGATATTCTGCAGTTTTTTTTATTTATAAAAAATGAGTTTGAACTGGACAGCCCGCTGCTTGTCAGAAACAATCAGGTGAGGGCATGGGTGGTGGAGCTGGTTACTGCTAAAATCAAGCCGGCCAGTATCAAACGAAAAATTTCTGCGCTCAAATCCTTTTATAAATACTGCCAGAAAAAAGGAGCAATCACCGCGAATCCTGCCGGTAAAATCAACACACCCAAACTGCCGGAACGCCTGCCCAAATTTGTGGAGCAAAGTAAAATGAGTGACCTGCTCGAAACGTCTGAAAAATTCTTCCCGGATACTTTTGATGGCTTGCAGGATAAACTGATAGTAGACGTTCTGTACTCCACAGGTATGCGCCGTCAGGAGCTGATTAGTTTACAGTGGAGCGATATTAATTTTGTAACCGGCCAGTTGAAAGTAACCGGTAAAGGAAATAAACAACGCATCGTTCCCATTGGAAAAGAGTTGACCAGTTCCCTGCAGTTGTTCCAAAAATTACAAAAAGAGAAACTGAAAAATATTCCCTTTTCTTCTTATGTCTTTTTAACAGACAGCGGAAACCAATTGTATCCGAATCATGTTTACAGATTAGTGAAGAAGTATGTCGGATATTGCAGCACGGTAGAAAAGAAAAGCCCGCACGTATTGCGCCATTCTTTTGCTACCCACATGAGCAATAACGGCGCTAAACTGAACGATATTAAAGAACTGCTGGGCCATGCAAGCCTGGCATCCACACAGGTATATACTCATAATACGATAGAACAACTGAAAGAAATTTATAAAATCGCTCATCCAAAAGCTTAAGCCTATGACAGTTTTTTAAAAATTTAAGCGTTAATAGTACGGGACTTCACTCTGCTATTAGTATTTACTAACCCAATTTATAAACTTTGTAAATTTTTGTATTATGTCAATGAAAATTCAAATCCAATCGCTGCATTTCGATGCAGACCAATCGCTGAAAGAGTTCATCAACAGGAAACTGACCAAGCTGGAAACCTTCTATGATCGCATCATTGATTCGGACGTGATTTTAAGTTTAGAACAACTGAATACCCAGGTAAAAGATAAAGTAGTCGTCATCAAAACGAACATACCCGGCAATACGCTGGTCGCAAAAGAAAAGAGCAAGAAATTTGAACAGGCCATAGATATGGCGGTAGATTCCCTAAAACGACAGATTGAAAAAATTAAAACGAAAAGTAAGGAATAAATAGTTCACCTCTGAAATAATAAAAATGCGGCCATTGTGCCGCATTTTTTTATTGTTTCTTTTGTAAAAGCCGTTGATTTTTTGAACTTCACTTCTCAGCAGAGTCTCCTAAATGGGACTCTGCGTAAAATTAAGCCTGACGCAGAGTCCTCTGTGAGAGACTCTGCTGGGAAAATAAGTGGTCAATAAACCAACTGACAGCTAAACAGAATTGGGTTTTAATTTCCCAGCAGAGTCTCCTGCAAGGCCTGCCTGTCGGCAGACAGGGACTCTGCGTAAAATTAAGCCTGACGCAGAGCCCTCTGTGAGAGACTCTGCTGGGAAAATAAGAAGACCTGTCTGCCGTCAGGCAGGTAAATCCCGAAAAAGTATAGCACAAACTTGGTCTTTCTGATTTCTGCCGCCGATATTGGCCTTTCTGGCCAGCAATTATCCATAAATTATACGACTTCATAAATGCAAATCTGCTATGGACAATGTACTTCTATTTATTATGCCGCTTATTGTACAGTTTTTTTATGCTTATTGTTGGTGAAATTAGCTCTGCTAAAACTCAGCAAACGTAACACCAACAATGGAGGTGTCAATTTAGCTGTCCATAATTAATTTCACCCCCAAATTCATTCAAACTTTAAATTATCATAAACCTTTAACAATTTTATCTACAATTGCAAAAAATCAGATTTTAATTGTATATTTGCACTCCGAAAATTGGGGAAGTTTCGCCATTTTTCTATTAAGTTCTTGAAAATAAATGAGTTTTGTGCCGATGTAGCTCAGTTGGCCAGAGCAGCTGATTTGTAATCAGCGGGTCGGGGGTTCGAATCCCTCCATCGGCTCTCAGTTGCAAAGCAGGGTAAGTAGCCAAGTGGCCAACGGCAACAGACTGTAAATCTGTCCTCTTCGGAGTTCGGTGGTTCGAATCCATCCTTGCCCACAAAAAATGACATTGAAATAGTCATATTGACTAGGACAATATAAGAGTTCTTTAAAATTGAAAATAATAAGCGGAGCCCGTTTCTGGCAGGCTCAGTTAGATTTTCAAAGTGATCATGCGGAAGTAGCTCAGTTGGTAGAGCGACAGCCTTCCAAGCTGTAGGTCGCGGGTTCGAGCCTCGTCTTCCGCTCATAAAATGTAGTTTGATGAAGCGAACAAAGCACTCAAACTCTATCGCCGATGTAGCTCAGTGGTAGAGCACTTCCTTGGTAAGGAAGAGGTCGCGGGTTCAATTCCCTTCATCGGCTCAAAAAATGAAATTTTTAAATTCAAATAAATTATTAAAATAGTTAAAAAAACAAATCATGGCTAAGGAAAAATTTGTAAAGGATAAGCCGCACGTTAACATCGGAACCATCGGTCACGTTGACCACGGCAAAACCACTTTGACAGCTGCAATTACGTATGTGTTGTCAAAATCAGGATTGGCAGAAAAGAAAGATTATGATTCAATCGACGCTGCTCCGGAAGAAAAAGAAAGAGGTATCACCATCAACACGGCACACGTAGAGTATGCAACGCAAACTCGTCACTATGCTCACGTTGACTGTCCGGGTCACGCGGATTATATCAAAAATATGATCACGGGTGCTGCTCAGATGGACGGTGCTATCCTGGTGGTAGCTGCTACAGACGGACCGATGCCTCAAACAAAAGAACACATCCTCTTGGCTGCACAGGTAGGTGTACCTCGTATGGTGGTATTTATGAATAAAGTGGATTTGGTAGATGATCCGGAATTGTTGGAGTTGGTGGAAATGGATATCCGTGAAGAATTGACTAAACGTGGTTATGATGGTGACAATACACCAATCATCCAGGGTTCTGCTATCAAAGCATTGCAAGATGATGCGGAAGGAACAGCACAAATCGAAGCGCTGATGAAAGCGGTAGATGAGTGGGTTCCGTTACCTCCTCGTCCAATTGATCAGCCGTTCCTGATGCCGGTAGAAGACGTGTTCTCTATCACAGGACGTGGTACAGTGGCTACAGGCCGTATCGAAAGAGGTGTGGTTAAAACAGGTGAACCGGTAGAAATCGTCGGATTACAGGAAAAATCAATGTCTTCCACTTGTACAGGGGTTGAAATGTTCCGTAAAATATTGGATATCGGTGAAGCCGGTGAAAACGTAGGTATCTTATTGCGTGGTATTGAGAAAACCGATATCAAACGTGGTATGGTTATCTGCAAACCGAGTTCTGTAACGCCGCACACTGAATTCAAATGCGAGGTGTATATCCTGAGTAAAGATGAAGGCGGACGTCATACGCCATTCTTCAACAAATACCGTCCTCAGTTCTACTTAAGAACAACAGACGTAACAGGTGAAATCGAATTGCCTGCAGGGGTGGAAATGGTGATGCCTGGTGACAACGTAACCTTAACGGTAAAATTGATTTACCCGGTTGCATTGGAAAAAGGTCTGAAATTCGCTATCCGTGAAGGTGGCAGAACAGTTGGAGCTGGTCAGGTTACAGAAATTATTAAATAATCAGTATATCCGTCATTAGTCATTAGTCAGTTGTATTAGTGGCTAATGACTATACAGACGGGTGTAGTTCAAGGGTAGAATAGCGGTCTCCAAAACCGTTGATGGGAGTTCGAATCTCTCCACCCGTGCAAAGGAAAAGAAAATGGATAATATAAAATCATATCTGCAGGCCTCTTACGAAGAGTTAACGACCAAGGTAACTTGGCCAACCTGGAAAGATTTGCAGGCTAATGCCGTGATTGTAGCGGTAGCTGCTCTGATCATTGCGCTGATTATCGGACTGATGGATATGGTTTCAAATATTTTATTCAGTGATATAATTTATAAAATAGCAGGTTAACAGTCTACTTTTAGAATGGTACAGATGTCTGAAGATAAAAAATGGTATGTCCTGAGAGTTATCAGTGGGAAGGAGAAAAAACTTCGCGATATTATCGAGAAGGAAATCAAACTTTCCGGCTGGTCTGAGATTATTCCTCAGGTAATAGTGCCGACAGAAAAAGTGTATAAGCTAAAAGGCGGGAAGAAAGTGATTCATGAAAAGAACTTTTTCCCCGGTTATCTTATGATGGAAGCTGATTCCAAAAAATTTAATGCGGACATTGTACAGCATCTGCAGAACATGACCAATGTGATCAGTTTCATTGAAAGAAATAAGCCTATTCCGCTCAAAAAAGCCGAAGTAAACAGAATACTCGGGAAAGTGGATGAGCAGGAGGAAGTAGGCGGTGTAACCAATGAACCATTCCTGGTAGGGGAAGATGTGAAAATCACCGATGGTCCGTTCAACGACTTTACCGGAACGATTGAAGAGATTATGGAAGATAAGAAGAAACTGAGAGTGGTGGTTAAAATTTTTGGAAGAAAAACTCCGGTGGAGTTGAATTTTATGCAAGTTGAAAAACAATAGAATATGGCAAAGGAAATCGAAACGTTTATCAAATTACAGGTAAAAGGCGGTCAGGCAAATCCGGCACCTCCAATCGGCCCTGCATTGGGTTCCAAAGGGGTGAACATTATGGAATTTTGCAAACAGTTTAACGCTGCAACACAAGATAAACAGGGAAAAATATTACCGTGTGTAATTACGGTGTATAAAGATAAATCTTTCACGTTCGTCATCAAGACGCCACCTGCTTCCGCTTTATTGCTGGAGTACTCTAAAGTCAAACAAGGCTCAAAAGTACCAAACCGTAATAAGGTAGGGTCGGTATCCTGGGATCAGGTGAAGGAGATTGCAGAAATTAAAATGCCCGACTTGAACTGTTTTACGGTTCAGTCAGCCATGAAAATGGTGGCAGGTACTGCAAGAAGCATGGGAATCACTGTTACGGGTGAGGCACCTTGGAATGCTTAATCTGATTAAGCAGAGAGAGTTCCACTCTATTTGGAACGCTATTATCTCACCAAATTTTAGGTAAAATGAAAGTTGTAAAGAAAAGAAAAGCAGTCGATGGAAAAATCGAAAAAGGCAAAACCTACTCACTGGAACAAGCCACTGCTTTAGTAAAAGAAGTAAACACCACCAAGTTTGATGCTTCTGTCGATGTTCACATCCGTTTAGGTGTTGATCCGCGTAAACCAGACCAGGCTTTAAGAGGAACGGTTAGCCTTCCTCATGGCACAGGTAAAACAAAAACAGTTCTGGTACTTTGCCCTGCTGATAAAGAAGCGGCGGCAAAAGAAGCCGGTGCTGATTATGTCGGTTTGGATGAATACCTGGAAAAAATTAACGGCGGTTGGACGGATATCGATGTAATCATCGCTACACCGAGTGTTATGCCCAAATTAGGTAGATTAGGTAAAATATTAGGTCCTCGTAACTTAATGCCTAACCCTAAATCCGGTACCGTAACAGAAAACGTGGCAGATGCCGTTCGTGAAGTGAAGAAAGGTAAGATATCTTTCAAAATCGACAAGTTCGGTATTATCCATACTTCGGTAGGTCGTGTATCATTTAATCCAACTCAGTTGCTGGACAATGCAAAAGAAATGATCACAACGTTGGCTAAAATGAAACCATCTTCTGCAAAGGGAACTTATTTTAAAAGCATTTTCATGGCTACTACAATGAGTCCTTCCATTGAAGTGGATGTAAAATCAATTCCGGGAATCTAATTATTCAGCCTTTAAAACAAAAAAAAATGACTAAAGCTGAAAAACAAGCAACCATTGAAAGCCTGACGGAGCAATTCTCTAATGCGTCCTTTTTCTATTTCACAGATACCTCCGGTCTTTCTGTAGAGAAAATAAACGCGTTGAGAAGAATTTGCTTTGGAAAAGGCATCAGCTTACAAGTTGCGAAGAACACATTAATCAAAAAGGCATTGGTTGCCGGCGGTAAATTTTCTGATGACCTGGATCCGGTATTAAGCGGACCTACAGCCATCATGTTTACCGAAACCGGAAACGTGCCCGCAAAAGTAATTAAACAATTCCGCGCAGACGGCAATAAACCTGCCTTAAAAGCAGCGTATATCGACTCTGCCGTTTATATCGGAGAAAGCCAGTTAGAAGCATTAATCAATGTGAAATCTAAACAAGAGCTGATAGGCGATATCGTTGCCTTGTTGCAATCTCCTGCTAAAAACGTGGTTTCTGCCCTTAAATCAAGCGGTGGCAAACTGGCCGGAATCGTGAAAACATTACAAGAAAGAGAAAATTAATTTTAAACAATCTAAATTATTAAAACAATGGCTGATTTAAAAGCATTTGCAGAGCAATTAGTTAACTTGACAGTTAAAGAAGTTAACGAATTAGCGGAAATTTTGAAAGCTGATTACGGTATCGAACCGGCTGCAGCTGCAGTAGCGGTAGCGGCACCAAGCGGTGGCGCAGGAGCAGGAGCTGCTGCTGAAGAAAAAACATCTTTTGATGTTATCTTAAAAGATGCTGGCGCACAAAAACTGGGCGTAGTAAAAGTGGTGAAAGAAATTACCGGACTTGGCTTGAAAGAAGCTAAAGACCTGGTAGATGGCGCACCAAAACCGGTTAAAGAAGGTGTTTCTAAAGATGAAGCGGAGTCTATCAAAGCTAAATTGGAAGAAGCCGGTGCCTCTATTGAATTGAAGTAATTCATTCATAATCAAATAATTAAAGTGTCCGGCAGCAATTGAAACTGCCGTGACACTTTTTACTGTTTTTATTAAATTTAATTCGGTTGCATGTCCAAAAAAACAGAAAAAACTTCAGGGCTAACTTCTACTGGCAGAATCAACTTCAGTAAAATAAGCCATCCTTATGATTATCCTAACTTATTGGATATTCAGGTAAAATCCTTTCAGGAATTCTTGCAGTTGGAAACAACTCCGGACAAACGCTCTAAAGAGGGATTATACAAAGTATTTGCAGAAAATTTTCCAATCACAGATGCGAGAAACATTTTCTTGCTCGAATTTTTGGATTATTATGTCGATCCTCCCCGTTACACCGTAGACGAGTGTATTGAAAGAGGACTGACATACAGCGTTCCTTTGAAAGCAAAATTGCGCCTGTCTTGTAACGATGAGGAGCATATCGACTTCCAAACTATCGTACAGGATGTTTTCCTCGGAAATATTCCTTACATGACCGACAAAGGTACGTTCATTATCAATGGTGCTGAGCGCGTAGTCGTTTCTCAGTTACACCGCTCACCGGGTGTGTTCTTCGGTATGAGCTACCACCCGAACGGAACCAAGATTTTCTCCGCAAGAGTAATCCCGTTTAAAGGTGCATGGATGGAGTTTGCCACAGACATCAATAATGTCATGTACGCATACATCGACCGTAAAAAGAAATTCCCGGTAACTACATTGCTGCGCGCCATCGGTTTCGATTCGGATAAAGACATCCTGAAATTGTTCGGGTTATCCGATGAAATCGAAGTCAGCAAAAAGACACTGGAAAAAAATATTGGCAGACGTTTAGCTGCGAGAGTATTGAAATCATGGATGGAAGATTTTGTGGATGAAGATACCGGTGAGGTGGTTTCTATCGAACGAAATGAAGTGATTCTCGAGCGTGATACATACCTGGATGAAGATAATATACCGCTGATTCTGGAAACCGGCGTAAAATCCATCATCCTGCAAAAAGAAAGTACGGAAGAAGATTATTCTATCATCTTTAATACCCTGCAAAAAGATACTTCTAACTCAGAAATAGAAGCATTGCAGCATATCTATCGTCAGTTGCGTGGTTCCGACCCGCCGGATGATGATACGGCACGCGGTATTATTGAAAAATTGTTCTTCTCCGACAAACGTTATGACTTAGGTTTTGTTGGACGTTACAAAATCAACAAAAAATTATCTCTGGGTATAGATCCTAAGAATATCGTATTAACGAAAGAAGATATCGTTTCTATCGTTAAATACCTGATAAAATTGGTGAATCAAAAAGCGGAGATTGATGATATCGACCACTTGAGCAACAGACGTGTAAGAACGGTAGGCGAGCAGTTGTATGCTCAGTTTGGTGTTGGTTTAGCCCGTATGGCCCGTACCATCCGCGAACGTATGAATGTTCGTGATAATGAGGTATTCACGCCTATCGACTTAATCAATGCAAGAACATTATCCTCCGTTATCAACTCTTTCTTCGGAACTTCGCAATTGTCACAGTTTTTAGACCAAACGAACCCACTGTCGGAAATCACGCACAAACGTCGTATTTCCGCACTCGGGCCCGGCGGTTTATCTCGTGAGCGCGCTGGTTTTGAGGTGCGTGACGTTCACTACTCCCACTACGGCCGTTTGTGTACGATTGAAACACCGGAAGGACCGAATATCGGTTTGATTTCTACGCTTTGCGTTCATGCAAAAGTGAATGAAATGGGTTTCATTGAAACGCCTTACAGAAAAGTGAGCAAGGGTAAAGTGGAAGGAAAGGTAGAATACCTGACAGCGGAAGAAGAAGATGAAAGAACCATTGCACAGTCCAACGTTATCATCGATGATAAAGGAACATTCACCGATAAAAAGGTGAAATGCCGCTATCAGGGTGATTTCCCAATTTTAGATACGGAAACAGATGATATGGCAAGCGTACAGAATATGGACGTGGCCCCGAATCAGATTGTAGGTGTTTCCGCATCCCTGATTCCATTCCTGGAAAATGATGACGCGAACCGTGCATTGATGGGCTCTAACATGCAGCGTCAGGCTGTTCCGTTGATGCGTTGCGAAGCGCCTATCGTAGGAACGGGTATTGAAGCCAGAGTTGCCAAAGATTCCAACGTGCTGATCAATGCCGAACGTTCAGGTGTTGTGGAATATGTGGATGCCAACGAAATCCGTATCCGTTACGACCGTACGGATAACGAAAAGCTGGTGAGCTTTGAAGATGACGTGAAAGTGTATAAGCTTACAAAATATGTACGAACCAACCAGGCTACCTGTATCAACTTACGTCCTATCGTTCGTAAAGGAGATAAGGTTACCAAAGGACAGATATTGTGCGAAGGATACGCTACTCAGAATGGCGAATTAGCGTTGGGTAAAAACCTTTTGGTGGCGTTCATGCCATGGAAGGGTTTCAACTTTGAGGATGCTATCGTAATCTCTGAAAAAGTGGTGCGCGAAGATATCTTCACTTCCATTCATATTGAAGAGTATGAAATGGACGTGCGTGACACCAAACTGGGTGAGGAAGAATTAACGAATGATATTCCGAATGTGAGTGAAGATGCTACCCGTAATCTGGATGAAAACGGTATCATCCGTGTTGGCGCGAAAATCAAGGAAGGCGATATCTTAATCGGAAAAATTACACCGAAAGGAGAAACAGATCCGACGCCGGAAGAGAAATTATTACGTGCCATCTTCGGTGATAAAGCAGGTGATGTCAAAGATGCCTCTTACAAAGCGCCGCCATCTACGGAAGGTATTGTAGTGATTACTAAACTTTTCCAAAAAGCGAAGAAAGACAAAAACTCTAAGGTTAGAGAAAAAGTGGAGTTGGAAAAAGCGGAAAAAGTGCATCTGCAGAATTTAGAAGATATCAAAAAAGTACTGGTGTCTAAGCTGATGCAGTTGGTAGGCGGTAAAACAACTACAGGCGTTAAAAATATCTTTGGGGAAGAAGTGGTTCCGAAAGGCACTAAATTCTCGGAGAAATTATTGGGCGGATTAAACTATCAGAATTTAGATACTTCTGACTGGACGAAAGAAGAAGAAACGAATGAGTTAATCAAACGATTGATTCATAACTTCAACATTCGTTTCAACGAAGAAAAAGGACGTTTCCTTCGCGATAAATACGCTATCACCGTTGGAGATGAATTACCGTCCGGTGTGTTGAAACTGGCTAAAGTGTACATCGCTCAGAAGCGTAAGCTGAGAGTAGGAGATAAGATGGCGGGGCGTCACGGTAACAAAGGTATCGTAGCGAAAATCGTTCGTGATGAAGACATGCCATTCCTCGAAGATGGTACTCCGGTTGACGTGGTGTTGAACCCGTTAGGCGTACCTTCCCGTATGAATATCGGCCAGATTTACGAGTCTGTACTTGGCTTAGCTGGTAAGACACTCGGCATGAGATTCTCTACTCCAATCTTTGATGGTGCTACTGTAGATGAGATTGAAGAATATATCGAAAAAGCCAACCTGCCTCGTTTAGGTAGCACTTATCTGTACGATGGTGAAACCGGACAACGTTTCGACCAGAAAACAACTGTTGGTGTTATCTATATCCTGAAATTATCCCACATGGTGGATGATAAGATGCACGCACGTTCTATCGGTCCATACTCACTGATTACACAACAGCCATTGGGCGGTAAAGCACAATTCGGTGGTCAGCGTTTAGGCGAGATGGAAGTTTGGGCATTGGAAGCTTATGGTGCATCCAATATTTTACAGGAATTGCTGACGGTGAAATCTGATGATATCCAGGGAAGAGCGAAGACATACGAGGCTATCGTTAAAGGCGATAACCTTCCGGAGCCGGGTATTCCTGAATCATTCAATGTATTGGTACATGAATTACGCGGATTAGCGCTGGATCTGGATTTTGATTAATCCGTAACCGGAATTTAGAATTTAATTTTTAGTAATTAAAAATAAACAAATATGCCTTTCAAAAAGGATAACAAAATCAACCTGGAGTTTAAAACGATTACGTTAAAACTCGCGTCTCCGGATTCTATTCTGGAGCGCTCTTATGGCGAAGTCAAAAAACCGGAAACCATCAACTACAGGACGTACAAGCCTGAAATGGAAGGTTTGTTCTGTGAGCGTATTTTCGGCCCTACCAAAGATTATGAATGCTTTTGCGGTAAATACAAACGTATCCGTTATAAAGGCATTGTCTGCGATCGCTGCGGTGTGGAAGTGACTGAGAAAAAAGTCCGCCGCGAACGTATGGGCCATATCAAACTGGTAGTTCCTGTTGTACACATCTGGTATTTCAAATCCCTGCCGAATAAAACCGGCTACATGCTGGGATTGTCTTCCAAAAATGTGGAGTCTATCGTTTATTACGAACGATATGTAGTGGTTCAGCCGGGTATTACAGAAGAAGGTGTTCCGGTAAACGGAGAGCGTAAAACCACCAAATATCTCGATTTAATTACGGAAGAGGAATATCTGGATATCTTAGACGCATTGCCAAAAGACAATCAGTTATTGTCTGATGAAGATCCGAATAAATTTATCGCTAAAATGGGTGGTGAAGCGGTTCGCGATTTGCTGGCAAGAATAGATTTGAAAAAATTATCCGGTGAATTACGCCATAAAGCGTCTCACGAATCTTCCCAGCAACGTAAATCGGAGGCGTTAAAACGTCTGAGCGTGGTGGAAGCATTCCGTGAAGCAAATGAGCATATCGAAAACAGGCCAGAATGGATGGTGGTTCAATACTTACCGGTAGTGCCGCCTGAATTGCGCCCGTTGGTTCCGTTGGATGGTGGCCGTTTTGCCTCTTCGGATTTGAACGACTTGTACCGTCGTGTGATTATTCGTAACAACCGTCTGAAACGATTAATAGAAATCAAAGCGCCAGAGGTTATCTTACGCAACGAAAAGCGTATGCTACAGGAGGCTGTTGATTCCTTGTTTGACAACTCACGTAAATCAAACGCGGTAAAAGCGGAAGGTGGCCGTGCGTTGAAATCCTTGTCTGATGTGCTGAAAGGTAAACAAGGACGTTTCCGTCAGAACTTATTAGGAAAACGGGTAGACTACTCCGGTCGTTCCGTAATCGTGGTTGGCCCGGAATTGAAACTGCACGAATGCGGTTTGCCAAAAGATATGGCAGCCGAGTTATTCAAACCGTTTATCATCCGTAAATTATTGGAACGAGGTATCGTAAAAACGGTAAAATCCGCTAAAAAATTAGTAGACAAAAAAGAAGCGGTTATCTGGGATATTTTAGAAAATGTAATGAAAGGACATCCGGTTTTATTAAACCGTGCCCCGACATTACACCGTTTGTCAATTCAGGCATTCCAGCCGAAATTAATTGAAGGAAAAGCAATACAGCTGCACCCGTTGGTGTGTACGGCGTTCAACGCCGACTTTGACGGTGACCAGATGGCTGTTCACGTTCCCTTAAGTAACGCGGCGGTATTGGAAGCTCAGATATTAATGCTCGCTTCACACAATATCCTCAACCCGCAAAACGGTACCCCTATTACCATCCCATCTCAGGACATGGTATTGGGTCTGTACTATTTGACAAAAGGCAAGAAATCAACCAAAGAGGAAAAAGTACGCGGCGAAGGGAAAGTGTTTTACTCAGCGGAAGAAGCGATTATCGCCCTGAACGAAAAGCAGGTAGATTTACACGCTCACGTAAAATGTAAAGTACGGGTAAAAGAGGGCAAAGAATTCAAAACAAAACTGATTGACACTACCGTCGGACGCTTGCTGTTCAATGAAGTAGTTCCTCAGGAATGCGGCTATGTGAATGATTTGCTGACCAAAAAGAATTTGAAGAATGTAATCGGGGATGTTTTGGTCAATACTAATATTCCTACGACGGTGAAATTCCTGGATGATATTAAAGAGTTAGGCTATCGTCAGGCGTTCAAAGGCGGATTGTCATTTAATATCGATGATTTGATTATTCCGGATATCAAACAAAAATTGCTGACCGGTGCGACGGAAGAAGTGGACGAAGTATGGCAGAACTTTAACGGCGGTTTAATCACCAATAACGAACGATATAACCAGATTATTGATATCTGGACACGTGTAGATACGAGAATTACCGAAACCCTGATGAAAGAGATTTCTACACATAAACAAGGGTTCAACTCTGTGTATATGATGTTGGATTCCGGAGCGCGGGGTTCCAAACAGCAAATTAAACAGTTGGCCGGTATTCGAGGTCTGATGGCAAAACCTCGTAAATCGGGTTCTACCGGCGGGGAGATTATTGAAAATCCGATTCTTTCCAACTTTAAAGATGGTTTGAACGTATTGGAGTATTTTATCTCTACACACGGTGCCCGTAAAGGTTTGGCGGATACGGCATTAAAAACGGCTGATGCAGGTTATTTGACTCGTCGTTTGGTGGACGTGGCGCAGGACGTTGTAATTAATGGCGAAGATTGCGGTACATTAAGAGGTTTGAATACTGCTGCATTAAAAGAAAATGAGGAGGTAATCGAATCTTTGTTTGACAGAATCGTAGGTCGTACAGCATTGCTGGATGTAATTCATCCGCTGACAGGTGAAGTGATAGTGAAAGAGGGTGAAATGATACTTGAGGCTGCTGCAAAAATTATCGAAGAATCACCAATTGAAAGTGTGGAAATTCGTTCTGTATTGACATGCGAAATGAGACGTGGCGTTTGTGCTAAATGTTATGGCCGAAACCTTACCAACAACAGGCCTGCACAATACGGTGATGCGGTAGGAATTGTGGCAGCACAATCCATCGGTGAGCCGGGTACACAGTTGACTTTGCGTACATTCCACACGGGTGGTACAGCAGCATCAGTGGCTACGGAATCTCAAATGCCGGCGAAATTTGACGGTAAGCTGGAATTCGACAGTGTTAAAACAGTGAAGCAGGATGGTGAAGACGGTGAAGTGAAACTGGTGGTTATCGGCAGAACCGGTGAGATTAATATTATTGACGAAACAACTGAGAGAGTATTAATCACCAATAACATTCCTTATGGTGCTACATTGGCGGTTAAGAACGGACAAAAAGTGAAGAAAGGGGATATCATCTGTTCATGGGACCCGTTCAACAACGTCATCATATCAGAGTTCAAGGGTTCTATTAAATATGAACACGTCATCGAAGGGGTAACCTACCGCGAAGAGGTGGAGGAACAAACCGGACACCGCGAAAAAGTGACGATAGAATCCAGAGACAAGAAAAAGTCTCCGTCCCTGTTAATCGTTGATGAAAAAGGAAAAGAACTGTATTCTTACTCCGTACCGGTGGGTGCGCATATTTCCGTCGAAGACGGACAAGCGGTTGTGCCGGGTACTATCATCGTGAAGATTCCTCGAATCCTAAGCAAAGTTCGGGATATCACGGGTGGTTTACCGCGTGTACAGGAATTGTTTGAAGCACGTAACCCATCAAACCCTGCAAAAGTTTCTGAAATTGACGGACAAGCTACTTTTGGAAAAGTCAAACGCGGTAATCGTGAGGTGACTATCACATCTAAAGACGGTGTGCAAAAGAAATATCTTGTTCCTTTGACCAAGCATATCCTGGTACAGGATGGCGACTTTGTGAAAGCAGGTATGCCGTTGTCTGATGGTGCGATTACACCGAGCGATATCCTGAAAATCAAAGGTCCATCCGCTTTACAATCTTACTTAGTAAATGAAATCCAGGAGGTTTACCGTTTACAAGGGGTGCGTATCAATGATAAACACATCGAAGTGATTGTAAAACAGATGATGAGCGATGTTCTGATCAGCGATGCCGGAGATACCAAGTTTCTGGAAAATGAGACGGTAGATAAATTTGACTTCATCGAACAGAATGATTACATTTTTGATAAGAAGGTAATTACGGATGCCGGCGATTCCGAGCAACTGGTTGCCGGTCAGATTGTTACCATGCGCCAGATTCGTGAAGAAAATTCGTTCCTGAAACGCAATGACAGAAAACCGGTAGAATTCAGAGATGCGGTGCCTGCTACAGCCAGTCCGTTGTTGCAAGGTATCACCCGTGCATCATTGGGAACACACAGCTGGATTTCTGCGGCATCCTTCCAGGAAACCACCAAGGTATTGAATCAGGCGGCTATCAATGGCTCTGTTGACTTGATGAGAGGTCTGAAAGAAAACGTCATCGTTGGACATAGAATTCCGGCAGGTACCGGGGTACGAGAATTTGAGAATATCATGGTAGGTTCTAAGAAAGAATATGAACGCATGATGGCGAAGAAAGCGATGATTGAAGATGATGAGGAATAATTTATCCTTAATCAATAAATCAAGTCCCGGCATAGCCGGGACTTTTTATTTGATTTTTTTTGTCTAATTTTAATTAATCATAGTAAAATACATTCATGGAAAACAACAATCAAAATCAGATTAATATAGAATTGCCGGAAGATATCGCGGACGGTGAATACGCGAACCTTGCGATTATTACACATTCCAATCAGGAATTTGTTATTGACTTTGTCCGTCTGGCGCCGGGTGTTCCGAAAGCTAAAGTAAAATCCCGGATTATCCTGACTCCGCAACACGCCAAGAGACTGATGATGGCGCTGAATGACAATGTCAGAAAGTTTGAACAGATACACGGCGAAATAAAGGAGTTTGAGCAGGTGGCGCTGCCGTTGAATTTTGGAAATCCGACAACGCAAGCATGATGTACGCATGAAAACCATTGAAGAAGAAATCAAGCAGAAGAAGTTTCCGAATATTTATGTTAAAACGGACGTAAATATATTATATACGGCCGGGTGGCTGCAAAATATATATACACGTTTTTTTAAGCATTACGGCATTTCCCATCAGCAGTTTAATGTGTTAAGAATATTGAGAGGTCAGCATCCTGAACCGGTGATGCTGAATCAGATTACTGACAGGATGATAGATAAGATGTCTAATGCCACACGTTTAGTGGATAAACTAAAACAAAAAGGGCTGGTAACCAGAGAACAGAATAGCATTAGCCGCAGGCAGGTCGATATTCATATCACCCGTAACGGACTCAAGTTACTGTCAGATATAGATAATGAAATGATGAAAAATATGCCGCCATCGCATTTTTCCAAGATTACACAAAAGGAGTTGAAACAATTCAATGATATTTTAGACAGAATCAGGCACTAAATTTTTACATCGACAATTGTATGTACAAGACTTTCAAATGTAACTAATTAAATCAGTGACAATAGAGAGAAAATAGAGATGTATGCAGTTTTCGGTATTCTTGATGTGGTAAATAGATGGTTTGAAAAAAAATCAACGCAAATCATTCCAAAATAGTATTTTTAAATAGATTATATGGAAATACAGCATCAGCATCATTTGACTAATGGCGAATTTTTTGTTTTAGATGAGTTTCACCACAAAATTGCCGTATTGACTTATTTGTTGATAGAAGATTCCTCTGTGCTTATACAGCATACGGAGGTGAAAAAACAGCTTGAAGGTCAGGGAGTAGGAAAAAAATTGGTAGATGCTGTTGTGCAATTTGCCAGAAAAAATGGTTATAAAGTTATACCGCAATGCCCTTATGCAAATGCTGTATTTAAAAAAACACCTGAATACGCTGATGTTTGGAGAGATTGAGCCGACACAGGTAAACAGCCAATTTAATTAACAGATGTAAAATATTTTGATTAAAGACACTGTTTAATGACGAACAACGGAAAAAACTTATTTAGCCATTAACACAAAAAATTATCAAGCATGGAAGAAACAATTAAGGAATACACAAACGGTGAAGTTACGGTGGTATGGCAGCCGCAAAAATGTATCCATTCGACAAAATGCTGGCGAGGATTGCCTAAAGCATTTAAACCCTCTGAAAAGCCATGGATTAATTTGGATAATGTCAACTCCGAAGAAATCATAGAACAGATTTTTAAGTGCCCGAGCGGCGCACTAAGTATCAAAGAACAACAGAAGAACGAGTCATCAGATTTGACGAAAGAAGTCAAAACGGAAATCGTTGTGCTGAAAAACGGCCCGATTATGGTAAAAGGAAGTCTCTCTATTAAACACAAAGACGGCAAACAGGAATCACAAAAAGAAGTATACCTTTGCCGTTGCGGACAATCGTCGAATAAACCTTACTGTGACGGAACACATAAGAAATGCGGATTTAAAGATGAGTAAAGAAAAACAATCTGAGGCTATTGTCTACACCATTACGGCTAATGTCGATGAAGATATCGCAGACGAATGGCTGCTATGGATGAAAGAGGAGGTTTTGCAATTTGCTTTGGAAACACAGTTGCCGATGAAATACAAATTATTTAAAGTATTGAACGATACCGAAGGTGTTACCTTCACTTTTCAGATTTTTTTCAAAGATGTATTTGCGTATAAATTATTTCTGAATGAACACCATAAGGTATTTTCAGAAATGGTAGGCTCAAAATACAGTGAGAAAGCCGTCTATTTTAATACTCTGTTACAAGAATTATAACAGTTACAATATTGTATATGATTGCTTTTTTCTGACTTTTTCGGTATATTTGATTGTAAACTGTTTTTTATGAAACCGATTCGAAACCTCACAGTAATCAGCACATTTGTATTGGCATTGGCCATTTCCTGTAATAAAGATACAGATGACCCAAACGTCATTTACGCTGCCATTAATAAGACAATTACAGCAAGCAATCCAACCAAAATCGATTCCTTTGACATCAATTTGGATACCAGGACCGATTTTGGAATTCTGGCCGGGAGGTCATCGACGGGTGACACTATTGTCTGTTATATGACCGGAGTTGATGTTCAGGTATGTTATATTGATTCTACCAGACATTTAGGGATCGCTTATGATGTGAAACCTTTGTCAAAAAATGAGGCTCCCGAACTGGTTAGTACAGCTAAAAGATGGAACCGCGCTGCTTTTTTGGGTGCAAAATTTGGAACAGATATTTACGGAGTTGCCGGAGCAGGAGATAAATTTGTTCCGGTTGTATTACGCAATTTATTGACCAATAAAAATCATTATGGATGGGTGCGCATAAATGTGAGTGCAGACTTTACTACACTCAAAATCATTGATGCTGCATATAATGTGGTGCCAGAAATACCCGTAAAAATGGGGGTGCATTAGCGTTGTTCTACTTTAAAGAATTTACAAACTCTTCTACCAGTTGTTTCATCTTTGATAAGTCTTTTACGGTATTACTGTAAAATCTGAAATGGTCAGCATTGCTGTTGTTATAGGTAGAGTAAAAGCATTTAGAATCGCCTTTGCAGAATATTTTAATCTCTTCATCATTGATTGAGCCTGCTGATTTCCCTTTTATAATGATCGTGTTATTCGCCAGTTCATTAATATTTATGTATGAGTTGTAAACTGCACCATAAACGTAAAAATTGAAATAAACTTTTCCGTCTTTTACTTCAATTCCTTTATAAGTTCCGGGATTAAATGTTTTTAGGTATTCGTTTAGCTTCTGTAATGGAACTTGATATTTTTTAGCAGTTGCTGTAACCGTTTTACTATCTTTAATTGAATTATTTAAGGTTACGGCAGTAGCTTCAAGCTCATCCCAGTCTTCATCTACATCGTTTTTCGTGGAATTTATTTTTTGGCGTTCTTTCGCTTTCTGGTCTCTTGCAGGCACAGTATTGGATGTACTGCCCGATGAACCCGTTATAGCGGTACCTTTTAGCGCAGCCAAGAAATTGGTTAACAAGTCTGACATCTTATTGATGTCTTTACCTGTCGTTGTTTGAAAATTAAAATAATCATGATAACTACCTGTAATACTGGAATAGATGCATTTATTTTCATTTTTGCAGGTTAGCTTTATGTATTTATATTCCTTGTTTACAAATACGTTATCAATATCCTCAATTTTTGCTTTGGAGTAGTTGTTGTTTTTGTAGCGACTGTAAATATATCCATCTGTTATATCCAATCCCTGATAACGGTCGCCGTCAAAAGTCTTTAAATAATCATTTACTTGCTTTAAAGCTTCTGCAACGGAAGTACTGCCAGAATTTGGTTTTTGTGTTGACGGTGCTGTGATACTGCTGCTTGTTGAAATCGGTTTCTTCCCTAAATAAGCATCTCTGAAATTATTCAGCAAAGCGGCCAATTCCTGATAGTTAAAAGAACCATTGCTTAAAAACTGGGAATATTCTTCTTTGCCATTTTCTTTCCAGTCAGTGGAAATACATTTATTATCACCTTTGCATTTAAAGATTACACGTGAATATTGTTCTTGCATAACGGCACCTTCCATATCTTCCATTTTAAATTTGTTGTATTTTCCCGCTTTAAAGCGGTCGTAGATATATCCGTCTTTTACCTCGAAATATCCATAGTACCCGTTGTCAAATGTTTTAAGATAGTCGTTGAGCTTTTTAAGCGCGGTTTGATAGCCTCCTGCTGAACTGCTCTCAGTAGAAGATGAACTACTGCTCATAATATCAATATTGGATTTGTATTTATCAAAATTGACAGTTGATTCAGTGTTTTTTGTGGTGCCGGGTTGATTACAGGCAGCAATTAAGTTGTTGAATAACGAAATCAATTGAGAGGTATTAAAATTGCTCGATTGAGAGAACGTAAAACTGCTGTAGTTCTGATTGGTATAGGTGGAATACACACAATTACCGGATCCTTTGCAGGCAATATCCACTTTAAGATTTTTTTCCTTTTCAAACGCGTAATCTAGTTCTGTTACTTTAGCCTTGCAGTAATTTGTTCCGTCTTTAAACCGGTCATATAAATAACCGTCTTTAATTTCAAGATAGCCGTAGTAGCCGTTGTCGAATGTCTTTAAGTAGTTATTGACTTCGTCTAACTGCATTTTATAGGGCTGCCCTGAACTTAGGTAAACGGGTAGAATGAAAATCAGCGCGGATAGGATTTTTTTCATAGCTTAATTTATTAATGGAGCAATTTAAACTTACGCTTTTGTATTGCTAAAATAGCTTGTTTTTTAATTTTTGAACATACCATAAAACACGTATTTGCCAATCAAAAAATCGTGCTTTTTCAGCATAATGAATTATCGAATAAATTCATCAATTCCCTTGCCGCCTTCCAGCTTTAATGAATTGTTTAAAATTTTTGGATGCTTCTTTCTATCCAGTCATTATTGGTGCGCATTACTAATTTATAGCTTCCTCGGGCAATATCGCTGTAGTCCAGCGACTCTATATGCAGGCCTTTTGACTGAGTGCCCGGACTGATTCGCCTGACCAGTTTTCCTGTTATATCATATAGCTCAAACGTAACAGCAGATGCCTGGAAAATATTATATTGTAGGAAGATCTTGTCGATAAACGGATTGGGATAAGCGCTCACCATAACCATGTTTTTCGGATTACTATAAATACCGGTGCTGATATTCGTTCTTGGATCAAATGGCGCTAAATACTGTCTGATACCGCTGAAAGGGGATTCGGCAGTTGCTTTTTTCAGCCATCGTGTACCGGGCAGGGTATAAAAACCTGTCTCAAAACGATTCACCGTATCTATGCGGTCTATGCGGTTAACAGAAAAGAAATTTCCTTGTGCCTTAGTGTCAGTAAGGTCAAGTATACCAAACCCTTTCTTATACAAGTCCACATATTTTATGTGGGGCAGGAGTGTTTTAATCAGGTCATAGACAGGGTCGAGAGGTACAGGGGAGGACTGTGTCGTGATACTTGTGCAGACGAATTCCACACCCACCGAACCTGCTCCTGTTGCAGGATTATAGGTACTCGTTTTATAGGGCAGGTCCATAGCCCAGGCAGTATGTATATCCCCGGTCAGCACAATCACATTTTGAATATTGTTGTTCAGTATGATATCGTATAATTTTTTCCGGTCGGCAGTATACCCATCCCACTGGTCGCTGTTTAGCGTAATGCCGAAAGGCGTGAGTTGTCCCATCATTACCTGCTGTCCCAGAATTTTCCATGTTGCCGTAGAATGGATTAGTTCATTTTTCAGCCAGTCTAATTGCTCATCTCCGATAATATGCTTGGAGGTATCATCAGGGCTGTTGCTCTGTTTAGTGCGTGCATAAAGACGGGTGTCCAGCATGAAGATATCCGCCAGGTTGCCATAACTGAACTTGCGGAAAATTTTATTCTCGTTGCCCGGTTCCGGCAAGCGTATGGGCATCCATTCATCATACGCTTGTTGTGCCGCGGCTTTACGGTCAGTCCAAAGCCCTTCTGTACCCGGTGTATGATTTCCTGCTCCATCTCTGTATGAGTTATTAGCCGATTCATGGTCGTCCCAAACAGTGATAAACGGAAATTGCTGATGAAGACGCATCAGCATAGGGTCAAGTTTAATGGTGGAATACCGTAGTCGGTAATCTGCCAGACGTATAATTTCATGGTCAGGCAGCTGTTCACGTATCGTCCCCACTACTCCGTCCTTATATTCATAGATATAATCGCCTAAATGCAACACGGCGTCAATATCGTTGCGCTTCCTGATGGCTTCATAAGCATTGTAATAGCCCGCAGGATAATCCGCGCAGGAAACAAAGGCAAAGCGAAGCTGTCCGCTGCCGCCGACAGGTGCCGTCTTTGTGCGGCCTGTCAGGGAGTTTCTGCCGCCGGTAGAGAACTCATAAAAATACCATGTATTGGGTTGTAAACCGCCCACATCAATCTTTACTGTATAATCTTTGTTACTGTCTGTGGTGAATATTCCATGTTCTATCACATTAGTAAATAAGGTATCTGTGGCCAGTTGCCAAGTACCATTCACAACGCTCGGTAGATCCGGCGTTACACGGGTCCATATAATCACCGCATTCGTCGTCGGGTCACCGGACGCCACCCCGTGATAAAATGGTGCCAGAGATGAATCCAGTGCGGAACGATTGGTATAATCAGCAGGCTGAGCATACAAGGCTGTAATAGCTAGTATTGAAAAAATGAAAACAGGTAAAGATTTTTTCATTGGGATGCAATTGATGAGTAAAGAGCAGTTTACTTGTCTAAATTACACAATATTTTAATACCATGAAGCTGAACGTACTGTAATATTACATCCATTGAACAGATGGAACTCAAAAAGGCGTGATTGTAGCAGCAGGAACCAGATGGGAAGTAAATAACAGATAATTGAAGAAGTAACAAGCAAAAAATAATAACCGGATAATAGCTAACTCTGTAACCCTTCCCATTCCTGCATCAGTTTTTCCAATGCCTTCTTTTCTGCACCTAATTGTTCTATAACAGTTGCATCGTATTTGCCATCTTCGGATAGTTGCTCTATCTTTTCTTCTATCTTTTTGATGTCAAATTCCTTGATGGAAATTTCTTCTTCGAGTTTGGAGATTTTATTTTTGAGTTGCTTGTCTTCTTTGTTGAATGTTGGTTTAATTTCTTCTCTTTTTGCAGGGCTATTTACCGTTGTTTGTGGACTCAGCTCCACTTCTCTGAAACTGGCTAATCGACGTTCTTCGAAGAAGTCGTTAACATCGCCTGCATGTTCTTTTACCACACCGTTATTGAATTCAAATACCTTGTTCGTCATGCCTACCAGAAAATCCCGGTCGTGTGATACCACAATCACTGTTCCCGGATATTTGGAAATGGCATCTTTTAATACGTCTTTTGCACGAAGGTCTAAGTGATTGGTCGGCTCATCCAGAATCAGGACATTGCTCGGATTCAGTAATAAATGCGCCAGGCAGACACGTGCGCGTTCGCCTCCACTCAATACGGAAATTTTCTTGGTGGCGTCGTCACCGCTGAACATGAATGCGCCCAGAATATTCCGTACCTGTGCTCGAATTTCATTCGGCGCGGTATCTTCCATGTATTGCAGGATGGTCAGCTCCTTTGGCAATTGCTCCGCATGGTGCTGTGCAAAGAAGGCTATGTTTACATTATGCCCGACTGTTAATTCTCCTGAAGAGTAATCTATTTCTTTCGCGATGATTTTCGCCATCGTTGTTTTACCCATTCCATTCTTGCCTATGAAAGCCACTTTGTCGCCGCGCTCTATTTCCAGATTGACATCATGAAAAACCTGTTTCTCGCCATAGCTCTTTGCCAGGTTCTTTGCCAATACGACCACTTTTCCGCTTTGCTGTCCCATCGGAAACTGAAAACGCATGGAGCGAACGTCGTCCTGCTCCACTTCCACGATATCCATCTTGTCCAGCTTCTTCACCAAGCTTTGTGCCATGCTCGCTTTGCTGGCTTTCGCCTTAAACCGTTCAATATTACGTTCAATCTGCTTGATCTGGTCCTGCTGGTTTTTGAAAGTCTGCAACTGCTTTTCCCGCCGTTCTTCTTTCAAAATGAGGTATTTGGAATAATTTGCTTTGTATTCATACATTTTGCCCAGCTCGAGCTCAATGGTTTTGTTACACACATTGTCGAGGAATGATTTATCGTGCGATACGAGTATAATTGCGCCTTCATATTTCTGAAAGAATTCCTCCAGCCAGATAATGGACTCGATGTCGAGGTGATTGGTAGGCTCATCGAGCATTAATAAATCAGGATTCTGTAATAACAGTTTAGCCAGTTCCAGCCGCATGGCCCAGCCACCGGAAAAGGTATGCGGTGATTTTTCGAAATCTTCCCGCTGGTATCCAAGCCCTAATAATACCAGTTCCGTTTTTTTATCCTTATCGTCAATATCCAGGTGCACCAAACGGTCATTGATATCACAGAAAAGTTGTGACAGGTTCATGTAGTCATCCGTATCGTAATCGGTGCGGGTTTCCAGCTGATGCTGTATTTTATCCAGTTCTTCCTGCAATACATTGATTTCTTTAAACGCCGTTTGTGCTTCCAGCCATACGGTTGGTTCATTCTGTCCCCGGATTTCCTGTTTCAGAAAACCTATGGTGTAGCCACCCGGTTTGGAAATGGTCCCTTCCTGCGGTGATAGTTCGCCGTTAATGGCTTTTAATAGTGTGGATTTGCCAACGCCATTGCGTCCTACCAATCCTATCCTGTCCCTTGGCTGGATGGTAAAGGTGACATTGTCGAATAAAATCCGGCTTCCGAAAATGATAGAAAGGTTAGAGGCTTGTAACATGCCGCAAAATTACTTTTTTTAAAGATAAGTTTTGCAGCCACAAATGTAGATACTATTAATAAACTATTAATAGGCAATATATTACATGTCGTCTATCACCAAATTGTGTACGGTATAAAATGCGAATTAACCATGAACGTAAAGCTGTTTAATGCTTATGTTTATTCAGCTAGCAGCTCATTGATTTTCTCTAAGCTTTCCGTTGGTTCCATCGCTAATCCCACTTGCTGATGGACGATATTTCCTTTACCGTTGATGATGTGTATGATATTGGAATGGTCAAATGTACCGTCATCATTTTTCTTTATACGCACATTTAATACATTGCTTATTTCCAGTACATCCGATTCGCTGCCGGTTAATAGTATCCATCGTTTCAAATCCAGCTGATGTTCGTTTGCAAATCCGGTTAGTTGTTCAGGCGTATCACGTTCCGGGTCCATAGAAATAAGTAAAAAGATTACTTCCTTTAGTTTATCTGCAGGTATTACCTTCTCAATACGTTGTAAATCAGCCGTAATTCTTGGGCAGGCACCCTGACAGTTTGTAAATATCATGGCCGCCACAATTACTTTTGATTGGATATCCTTTAATAGGAGCGTTTTGTTGTCTTGGGTAGTCCAGGCAGAACTAATGTCATGCAAAGTGACATCGCCATTGTAGGTGGATGATGCGGACGACTCCGGTTTTTTGCAGCATTCTTTCTTTTCTTCAGTCTTATTGTTTTTGCAGGCCGCAAAAAGTAAAATGCACAAGCCAAGGTATAAGAATTTATTTTTCATGGTATCCATTTTTTAGAATTAATTATTTAGCGGTCTTCACACACCGGAATCCTACATTTTGAATATTGTAACTGGCTTTTAAGCTGGAACGCATCGCATAGCGCATGAAAGCGGCATAATTCCCGGGTGTTTTCGAGCCTTTGGAGCCGGCTCCGCAAAATTCATTTTTATCCAGATTGTTCCCGTCCCTGGAGTCTTTCGTGGCTAACGCGGAAATGAAATCCAGATTCCATTCCCAAACCAGTCCGTGCATATCGTATATGCCATAAACATTCCTGAAACCTTTTCCAACATTCGCTAAAGCGGATGTGGTGGGCTTGCCGTACCAATCCAGTATCTTTTGGTAAAATCCATTGTCTTTGGAGGCATTTTTTTTTGTCTCATTTGCCAGCGCCACATATTCCCATTCATTGACGGTTGGAAGCCGTTTCCCCTGACATTCACAATATTTTTTTGCGGCAAACCATGAAACATTCACCACTGGGCTCTTTTTTATCGCTGTTGAATCTTTGCCGATCTTGTCTTTATACTGCCAGTGCTGCAGGTATTTCCTGTCTGCAAAAATGGCTTTGACATTCCCTTTCTGCCATTCCGGATATTGCGCCACAAATTTTTCAAAGTCCGCGTTCGTAACCGGAAAGATATCCATATAAAATGCCTTCACCTTCACTTTGCCTGAATCCAAAGAATAGAGCGGCACATACGTGCCGCTCTCAATGTAAACCATGTTTTTAGGAACTTGTCCCAATGACAAAATGAAAAGACCAGATAAACATATTGCAATTACTATTCTCATTATTTAGCTGCTGATGGTGCGCCTGTTTTTCGTATTGCAGAAACCTGAGCAGGAGTAATCTCTCCGCCGCCGTTTCCTAAGTTATTCATGACAAATGTAACAACATTTGCCACTTCCTCATCACCCAAAGTCTGAGTTGGCATCACACCATTATAAACTTTACCATTTACAGTGATACTGCCGGATAAACCATGAGTAATGGCACTAGCCACTTTAGACGGATTACCTTTGAAATAATCAGAGCCGGCCAATGGAGGGAAGGCACCCGGTATGCCTTTTCCGTCTGCCTGGTGACAAGCCTGACAGACAGAAGCATAGATGCTTTTTCCTGCAGCTATTCGTTCATCTTTAGTGAGTTGTTTTGCAGGGGCTTTTGCTTCCTGAGGCATATTTTGTATGGCACCGCCTTCACTTTGATAAATTCTATCATCGAGTTGTCCCGAATAGATTGCTTTATTTTCTTTTCCCTCTACCTTTAAAATGCCCAATGTTCCTTTATTGAAAGTTCGGAAGATGGAGTGGTCAACTAAAATAAAATTGCCAGGAATTTCACATCTGAATTCAGTTATCGCAGAACCACCGGCAGGAATCAGCGTGGTTTGTAAATTATGATTGATTAATTCACCCCCTTCCACATACACATTATCAAATATTTCACCAATGACGTGGAAACTGGATACTAGATTGGGACCACCATTACCTACGAATAAACGTACTTTATCTCCTGCTGTTGCTTTCATCGCATTGTCACCAGTTAACGAACCTACTTTACCATTGAATAAGACATAATCAGGTGTTTCCGTTAATGCTTTGGACATGTCAAAAGGTTGTAATCCTGATTCGCCGTAAGCACCTTTGGTATAAAAATCACCCTGACATACATAGAATTCTTTATCAACTTTCGGCAATCCTTCTTTTGGTTCTACTAAAATTAAACCATACATACCATTTGCAATATGCATACCAACCGGAGCGGTAGCACAGTGGTATATAAACAATCCTTTGTTGATGGCCGTGAATGAAAATACTGTTTCATGTCCTGGAGGGGTGAACGTGGAAGATGCTCCTCCACCCTGACCTGTTACTGCATGCAGGTCTATATTATGCGGTAACTTGTTGTCCGGATGATTCTTTAAGTGGAATTCAACTAAGTCGCCTTCGCGTACACGTATGAACTTACCGGGGACTGTGCCGCCAAATGTCCAAAATGTGTATTTGACACCTTCCATGATCTCCATTTCCTTTTCGATGACTTCCAGTTCTACGATTACTTTGGTTGCATGTTTACGGGTAATGGCGGGAGGTACCATAGGGGGATCGGTTAAGACGGCCTTTTCCTCACCCACTATCTTTTCTGTTGGTTCTGCCGACCAAACACTTTTATTGTCATTGGTGCCGGCTTGTTTACAGGATGTAAACAGTAATGGAATAAAAAGTAAAAGCAGGCAATGATGCAATACTTTTAAAAATTGATTTTCCGTTTTCATAAGATTGATTTTAGAAATTAAGAATGATGTATTATTTAGTTTCAGGATTTTTTTCGTATTTGAATAAGGATGGTTTTAACGTCACCATGACAAAACTCCAGCCGTTGTAGGCTTTCCGGCTGCCTCCTTTTATCGCTTCCATAGAAGGTGTCGCAATCATGAAGGAGTAACCGGCATTGATGGTCAGAAAATCCAATGGCTTGTAGGAGCCATACACATCCATCTCAAAACCCAGCGGCAGTTTCAGGTACTTACCCGGATTTGCCACATCCGCGACTTTATTTCCCAGAAAGAAATAGTGTGCGTCAAAGCCCAGCATTCCTCTTGGTTTAGGTTTATAGTTCAGTCGAACATATAAATCCTGAAGGCCGCCTGTTTTGGTGTCTGCCGGCAGATCCAGGAAATAATCCATGTGGCCGTAAAATTTGTGATTGGTGGCATAAAGGGTATTGAATGCATGGTATTTGGTATCTCCGCTCTTGGAGGCGTTGTTTCCGGAAGCGTAATCATAGCCTATTCCCGCATTGATTTTTGCGGATGTATATTCCCCGTACAGCGATGCAAAATAAGCCAGTATCACCTGTTTGCTGATCGTTTTACCTGTTTGTACATAGGCTGATACATTTCCGTTGAAATGATTGTATTTAAAGGAGGCGTAAGGGCCACCAGTAAAGCGGAAATACGTTACCGGAATGCTGTCTTTGCTTGGTATTCCGTCGGCAATGGCATAAAGAGAGATAGAGGCGCGGCCGCTATCCATTTTCTGGTTAAACCAGCCATAAACCAGTGCTTTGTAATTGTTCAGTTTGTATACGGTTCCCACCAGTTGTTCGCTGGGCTGATTAAAACTGCCTCCGACATGCAGTGTTGAGTTCTTCTTCTGGATTTTAACCACCACGGCATCGTGGCTTCTGCCCACTTGTGCCCAATCAAGGTTGCCTAACAAACGATGGTCTTCATACACCAGTTCCTGCCTTCCCAACTTTACGGAGGCGATATCCTTAATATTAAATTCAGCCCATCCTTCGTGCAGGCCAAAACTACCATAGTTTTTCACCTGTTCTTCATTGCCCCATACCCGGTAATCCTGAAGAGTAACATAAAATTTTACAAACTTATAGGAGTACATCGTACTTAGCCGGACTCTTTCCGATATAAAAAAAGCGCTTTTGCTCTTTAATGGAGCCAGATTCCGGTATCCGTGCCGTTGTTCCATCCGCGGACGAAATTCACCGCTTAATTCAAATTTATGCTGTGCATGTAAAGGAAAACTGAGAGCCACCATACAAAGTAGGACGGCACTCTTTATTGATTGGTAATACATAAGATTAATTTAAAATATAAAAAGATATTTATATCCTAAAATTAAAATTCATTTTCTCCTGAGTAAATGACAAAAAGCATATTTCAAACTGATATTTGTCATATTTTTTACGCGTAGAAGTATAATTTTATTAATTTTACCCACTAAGTAGAATCCAGATATGTTGTTTTCCAAGAGTTGTGAATATGCGTTACGTGCCGTAATTTATGTTTGTCAGAAAAGCAGTGACAACGTGAATATTGGCGTGAAAGAGATTGCGAGAGCAATTGAGTCTCCCGAACCGTTTACCGCAAAGATTTTACAACAATTGGCCAGAAAAAGAATTATTGCATCCATAAAGGGTCCAAATGGAGGGTTTTATATTGACCACAAACAGCCGCCGGTTTCTATTTATCAGGTAGTGGAAGCTATTGACGGTTCAGATTTCTTTGAAAGATGTGTGCTGGGTTTGAAGGATTGTTCTGAAAAGAAGCCCTGTCCTATGCATCAGCATTTTAAAAAACATAGAGAAGAATTAACTTTCATCTTTAAGAAGAAAACAATCCACGATTTGATTATAGGTCAAAAAGGTAAAATTAACCTGAAATAATCCCTTGCTGAAAGTGTCATTCAAAATAGATGGAATTCATAAGCCATCAGGAAGATTTACTTTCTTCCCATGCTCTGGTTTTATCGGCCAGATCCATACAGAATTTTTTGATATCCTCCTGTACAAAAGGATTTTGCGTCGCACGGTGGTAAGTATCGCCCAGACTTAGTAATAACTGAAAGAAGTGAGTGTGCATTTCATCTACCTGCATGTCTTTAGTCCAGAGGTCGAAACGCATGGTGTTTTTCTCATTGCCGTCCCACATACCCACCATCATGCTTTTACACTCATCTCCATCGCCTTGCGGGCCGTCTGTCGCCGTCCAGGTGATTTTGTCCGGCAGGTTCTGGTCATCCAGCGTTATCTTAAATTTTATTTCCGTTTCTCTTGACATGTCAACAATTGAAATGCAAATATACGCATCTGCTTTTAAACCTCATTTTATGTAAATGCTACGTCTTATTCTTGACCTGTGTCAAGAATTTACAAGATACATAAACTTAACTTGCGTATTAAACAAACGTTTAATTAAATTTGTGTCATTAAACAAACGTTTAATTAAAAATGGAAGAAAATAAACTGCAGGACAAACGCGAGGATATTCTAAATATCGCCGAGCAATTATTTGCCGAACAGGGATTCGAAGCCGTTAGTATCAGGGAAATATCCAAAGCCGCTGATATTAATATTGCAATGGTTTCGTATTATTTTGGTTCTAAGGAAAAACTATATGAAGAAGTCATTCGAAGAAAACTCATCATTCCGGATGTGGTGCGCAATGAAATAGAAAAATATGAAACAAGCGCCGAAAAGTTGTTTGCGGTGGTTGATATCTATCTGAACCGCCTGTTTGAAAGCCGGCAGTTTCAGAACATCATTTTCAGGGAAATGGCCATGAATCAGCGAAGTGCCATGACGGAAACCATTGTGACGCAGGTGCACAAGAATTTTTCCCTCATTATTGACATAATTCAGAAAGGAATTAAAAATAAAGAGTTTAATAAGATAGATGCGGAACTGACTGCCATGTCAGTAGTGGCGATTATAAAAACGTACACGACCTCAGGTCTGATGGCATGCCGCACACTGCATCTGGAGAGAGCGGAAGATGCTTTCGATACCAAATATAAGAACCGTCTGAGAAAGCATTTACGGGAAGTATTGAGTAATCATTTAGGAATAGAATCAAAATAGTATGAAACGAGCGATTAGTTATGTGGTATGCCTGCTGTTGGCAGGCAGTGTTGCAGGCCAGGATATGAAACGATTGACACTAAAAGAAGCCCTGGTACTGTCGGTACAGAACAGTAAACAAATACAATTGGACAGCCTTAAGCTTCAGGCCTTGGATTATAAGAAGAAACAGGCGCAGAATGCCATGCTGCCGGTCGTAAGTGTAACGGCCAGCTATGCCAGATTAAGTGATAATATTGATCCTTTTTTGATTACTGTTCCGGGTATGGGAAGTTTTGAGATAAAAACAAATATACCTAATCAGTATGGTAATCGTGCGACTCTGCAACAACCAATCTTTCAGGGGCTGAAAAACTGGAATACCATGAAAGCCATTGATCAGCAAAAACTGGCTACAGGCATGGATACTCAGAAGGATGTACAGGACAATAAACTGAGTGTGGTACAGGCTTATTATACTTTGTACAAATTGCAACGGGCAAAAGTTTTGCTGGACTCCAATATTGCACAAACGCAGGTGCGTGTGGAAGATGTAACTAAATTCAAAGATGCCGGACTGGCTTTGAACAACGATGTAATGCGCGCGGAGTTACAGAAAACGAATTTACTCGTTTCTAAAGCAGACGTTGAGAGCGCTATCGGTGTGATGTCATATAATATGTGTGTCATGCTGGGATTAGCTCCCGATACAAAAGTCGAAGTGGAAAGCCCGGCTGCTGTTGATGTGGACGCATCTACCGTTGAGACTTTAGTGGCAGCATCTCTCACTGACAGAGCAGAGATAAAAGCACAGGCATACAGGGGGAAAGCTGCCGATTATATCGTCAAGGCTTCCAGAAGTGCCTATATGCCAACAATCAGCGCGGTAGGGAATGGTGTGTATAGCAACCCGAATCAACGCGTATTTCCACTGGAATCAAAATTTAAAGCTACCTGGGATGTGGGAGTGAGTGTAAGCTGGAACATTATGCAACTCTACTCGGCACGTTCGGTCGTCGGGGAAGCGAAGAATCAGAAAGCACAACTTCTGAAGGCAACTGAAGCGATCAAAGAGGGCATTTCCATGGAAGTGAATGCCAATTACGAAGCGCTTAAAGTGGCACAGATGAAGATAGAACTGGCACAAAAAGCGATTGCGCAGGCAAAGGAAAATAAACGCATTCTAGACAATCGTTTTGTAGCGCAGGTAGCCTTATTGAGCGATGTGCTGGAGGCCGACCAATTGTTGTTACAAGCGCAGACAAATCTATTGAATGTACAGGCAGATGCCGCTATCGCTAATTATAAACTTCAACGAAGTTTGGGAACAATAAAGCAGTAATATGGATCATTGCGAGGAACAAAGAAATCTGAAAAAAAATAAATAACTTATAATTATCATCAAATGGAAAATACAACAAACACTATCTCTGAAAAAGAAGGAAAATCCAAACGAAAAGTAATCGCGCCGCTGGTAGGCGGATTGCTTCTGATTGGTGCTGTCGTTTTTGCTTACAAAAAAATCAGCTATGCCATGCATAATGAGGATACGGAAAACTCACAGATTGAATGTAACATCGTGCCCGTTGCACCGCGTGTTTCCGGGTATGTAGATAAAGTATATGTGATCGAGAACCAGCGTGTCCATAAAGGTGATACGATCCTGAAGCTCGATGACAGAGATCTTAAAATAAAACTTGAACAAGCATTGATCAATGCAAAGAGTGCCGGCGCCAACGTGAATGTAGTGAAAAGCAATGTGACGTCAGCTGATGCTTCTGCAAGCGCTGTGTCTACAACCATTTTGACAGCTCAAGCTAGTGTGGAGACAGCGAAAGCCAATGTGGAAGCCGCGAAGGTACGGGTATGGAACGCCACCGAAAATTTCAAGCGATACGAACAATTATACAATCAGACTTCAGCCACACAGGCGCAGTATGACGCGGCATTGGCTGAAAAACAATCGGCAGAGAGACAGGTACAGGTGGCGGAAAAGCAGGTACTGGTGGCCGAAGCACAATTGAAGGCAGCACAACAGCAGTCAGCAGCATCCCGTACACAGGCCAATGGCGTAGGTACTCAGGTGAATCTGGCGGAAGTAGGCATACAGCAGCGTGAAGCTGATGTGGAATTTGCAAAACTACAACTGTCGTATGCTTACCTGATTGCGCCGTGCGATGGCTTCATCGCCAAGAAGAATGTACAGCCCGGCCAGTTAGTAAATGTAGGACAAAACCTCATGAGTATCGTGGATGACAGCCAGTTGTGGATTACGGCCAATTTCAAAGAGACACAGATTGAGCACATGAAACAGGGACAAGCAGTGGAAGTGAAAGTGGATGCCTATCCCGGCAAAGTATTTGAAGGAAAGATCGAATCCATGCAGGCCGCTACAGGTTCTAAGTTTTCCTTGTTGCCTGCAGACAACGCCACCGGCAACTTCGTGAAAGTCGTACAACGCATACCGGTCCGTGTTGCCCTGCTCGATGACAAGACCGATACCTACGACCTGCGTGCCGGCATGAATGTAACAGTAGCAGTGAAAGTGAAATAATGAATAACTGTATTGGCGCCACTTTTTAAATAATCGAATCCTTTAACTGCTGAGATCTTTTTTCTTATTACTTTATACTTTTTTACTTACTACTATCATATGACTCAAGAACAAACCAACAGCCTGATAGAATACGGAGCACGCCGGTACATCATCACGGTGACTGTAGTGTTGTGTACTTTGCTGGAGCTGATTGATACCACAGTGGTGAATGTAGCGACAAATACTCTGATGGGAAATCTGGGAGCTACCATCTCCGAAGTCAGCTGGGTGATTGCCGCTTATGCTATTGCTAATGTAATCATCGTGCCGATGAGCGGCTGGTTATCGGCGCAGTTCGGCCGTAGAATCTATTTTGCCTCATCTGTTGCCTTGTTCACTTTTTCCTCACTTATGTGCGGCTTGTCCGATTCCATTTGGACACTCGTATTCTGGCGTTTTGTGCAAGGCATCGGCGGCGGCGCCTTATTTGCAACTTCACAAACCATCTTAAAGGAAATTTATCCGCCGGAAAAAATAGGCATGGCGATGGCGATGTTTGGAATGGGTGTGATTGTTGGACCAACCATTGGCCCCTACCTCGGCGGTTATCTTGTTTACAACTATTCCTGGCCGGTGATTTTTTATGTCAATATTCCGATTGGAATCCTGGCTGTCTTCCTCACACTGACTTACATACGTGATAACCCGTTTGATAAAAAATCAGATACCGGCATCGACTGGCTGGGCATCTTTTTATTGATTCTCGGAATCGGTTCCCTTCAGCTGGTACTGGAACAGGGAGAGCGCAATGACTGGTTTGAATCAAGGTATATCCTGACGTTTACGATGTTGGCTGTCGTCGGTATCATTGGGTTTGTTGTGCGGGAATTAACGACAGAAAATCCAATTGTGGATTTGCGCGTATTGGGGAAAGGCAATGTCGCCATCGGTACAATCATGAATTTTATTTTAGGATTTATCTTATTCGGCAGTGTATTCATCTATCCGATTTATATGCAACGGTTCCTGGGCTTTACAGCACAACTGTCAGGCTCCATGTTTATACCCGGCGCCTTGCTGAGCGGTATGCTGATGCCGGTAGTTGGAACCCTGTTGTCAAAAGGGACGCCCCCCAAGTTTATGATCATGGGCGGCTTTATGGTTACCGGCATTTTTGTTTTCTGGTCGTCATTTATTTTCACCACCAATACCGGAACAGAGGCGATGTTCTGGCCGTTGATAGTGCGTGGTTTGGGAATGGCATTTCTATTTGTTCCCTTATCCGGTCTTACACTTGGCGGATTAAATGGCAAGGATGTAGGGCAGGCATCCGGTATTTCCAATATGATACGGCAAATCGGCGGTTCGATGAGTGTGGCGATTTTAGGCGTACTGAATGAAACATTGAGCGCTGAGCACCGGGCGAATATCCTGGAGCATGTAACACCCGACAACCCTTTGCTGAATGAACGCCTGAATGGAATGAAGGCCGGGCTGATGAGCGCCACTTCAGATGCCGATAAGGCAGGCAAACAAGCATTGGCGTTTCTGGATTATTCTATCAACAAGCAGGCGGCAATTCTGAGCTATATCGACATCTTCCACTACATGACAATCTTTATTCTGGTATCCGTACCGTTGGTATTATTTGCCAAAACCTACAAGATGAATCAGAATCCGATGGACGCGCATTGATACTATTATTGAAACATGGTTAATAATGTGTTGTGCTTAGAAATCAATTAGCAATTGCCAGTTACAGTGGTACCCCCGGCAAATACACATCGTAGAAATAACCTATCTTAATCATGGAGTAATCTATCCAATGGTCCCATTGAGTGTCTTTGCGAAGTGTATTCAGCGTATGGAATCCATTCATCGCCACCTGCACCCGTTGCTGCGCATTTGCCAAGTCATTCACATTCGCCGGTAGTTTTACGGTATGGCCTTTCCCCGCCTCACCAGTCTTATTCGTTCCGATAAAGATATCGCCGAAGAATACAAATTGATGGCCTGTCAGTTGTATCATCAGTTTATCCAGCGCAGCAAATTGCTGCATCATTGGTTTGTTCCACATCGGTTGTAAAATGTAAATCTGTTCGTGTGCGCCAAACTGTATGGCAGCTTCTGTCTGTATATCCTGAAAGTCGTTGCAGTTGCCTGTTTTCAAAGCATTTTCCGCCTGTTCCTGTAACCGGAATCCCTCCCGGGCTTCAGCAGTCAGCCAGGTCTCACTTTTAATTCTGCCTGCACCGGTGATGCTGTTCAGGATACCAAGTGAGCCGATATCGGTCAGCACATCCAATTGCCCCTGTATCAGAATCTGACAGGTTTCCAGCAGGGCATCGGTTATTTCTTTTCCGGTATTATCCATCGGTATATGCACATTGTTTATCAGAAGAGTATAACGCAAAAACAGCGCGGCCACTAATCCTGAACGCACTTCGTTGGCGGCGAATACGCCCAGCCGCGTCCACATGAATTCGGGATATTTGCGCTGCAGGGCATCGTAACTCATTAGCACAAATGCGTTTTTGGCCAAAATAACAGAAGCTTCCGAACCTTTATAAAAAAGGTTCGCTTTCTGTTCCGCTAATACCGCATGCTGCAGGAAATTCGCTTTTATCCGGTTATAACTTTCCTGAATGGAGATACCGGTATCTACAGCATTGGAAAGCGGAGCCAAGTCATTGGCAAGATCATGGATGTCGTTCATCAGCCGGCGTTCGTCGTCGGTTAACTGAATGCTGTCGTGTGTCAGCGGTTCAAGTTCATGCAGTAATGCGGTTCGTTGATGTTCATGGAAACATCCGGACGAAGTTTCTTCTTTCTGACAGTGTGTGAGGCAGGCAAGGAGCAGGGAGAGCAGTATACTTCTGAGAAACGACATCCGGAAATTTGAATCAATATTACTAAATATTTAAAGGAAATAAAAATGTTGGGTTAAGCGTCCGGATTAATGTGGCACCTTCGTTATGCAACATCATATCAGGAAAATATAACTGTAAGATTTAAAATTTTATTTCTTATTTTTGATACATTAAATTTTATTCCTTATACCTATGATATATACCGCCGAAATAAACGTCATGCCGTTGAAAGAATTGCTGGACCCGCAGGGAAAAGCAGTGGAACACGGCCTGCATAATTTAGGATTCCAAATGTCTAACGTGCGCATCGGAAAACACATTACGCTGAAAATAGAAGCGGATTCTAAACAGGAAGCGGAGCAGAAAGCGGAAGAGGCCTCCAAAAAATTATTGCATAATCCTGTTATGGAATATTTTGAATTTGTGGTGCATGAATAAGCCCTGCTGAATAATCGTAGAATTATCCCGAAACTATCTTTCTTCGTTTTATCCATTTTACCCCTTCATACCAGATAACGGAAAAAAATCCGGTTACCATACTGATGGCCAATTCCGCGGGTGGTATACTTTCAAACTGAAAGAAACGGGTGAATGGCGGAAAAAATAATAAAGACGCCGTTAGCAGAATGGTGAGAACGATGACAGCGGGGATCAGGTTATTTTTATAGGTAGCGGTTGTTAGAACAGAATAGAGGAAAGAACGATTTACCAGTGTCAGAAAAATATTGGCGGTGATGAGAGTCGTGAATACCATGGTCCTGGTCAGCGACTCATTAAAACCTGATTGAACGGCAAACTGGTAAATAAACAATGTGCCGGCTGTAATCATACATCCCTGAAGTATACTGGTGGTGAGTTCACGCAAATTAAAAAAGGTGGTGGTGAAAGGCCTGGGTTTTTGGTACATCAGATTCTTTTCTATAGGCTCGTTCTCGTAGATGATGGAACAGGTAGGCCCCATAATCAGTTCCAGAAAAATAATATGTACGGGAGTGAAGATGCTTGGATATTTCCAGTTGAGCGCTAAGGGAATAAATACCGTCAGGATAATGGGAATGTGTATGGAAATAATGTACTGAATCGCTTTTTTCAGGTTGACATAAATTTTTCTGCCCATGGCAATGGCATCTACCATTCTGCCAAGGTCGTCATCCACCAGGATAAGTGAAGAAGCCTGCTTTGCTATTTCACTGCCTTTTTTCCCCATGGCAATACCGATATGAGCGGCTTTCAGCGCCGGGCCGTCGTTGACACCATCGCCGGTCATCGCCACAATTTCGCCGTTGGTTTTCAGCGCGTTGATGATTTTTAATTTAGCATCCGGAAACATCCGGCTGAAAATATAGATGTCTTTTACTTTTTCTTTCAGCATTTCATCGGGCATATCCATCAGATCCTGGCCGTTTAAGGTGTATTCCGCTCCTTTAAAATCTATCTGGCGGGCAATGGTAGTAGTAGTGGCGGCATTGTCGCCGGTGACGATTTTAACGTCGATACCTGCCTGGTAAAAAGCATTCAGCACCGATCCCATATTTTTTTTAGGAGGGTCGTAAAATGCGATGAGACCTTTAAAGTCAAAGCGGATGGACTGTTGTTTTTCCGGAAAATTAGCACCGGTATATTCTGCGACACCAACTCCCAGTACACGATATCCTTCTGCTGCAAAGGCATGAACCTGCTCAGTGATGATGGTTTTATCCGTTTCTGACAAATGTGCGACCTGCATGATGGCTTCCGGTGCGCCTTTTGCCGCAATGATGCGTTGTCCTGCGGTGTTTTCAAAAATATGTGTCATCATCGGCGGATGCCCGCCCAAAGGATATTCATGCCGCATACTGTAGTTGGGCCGTTCATCCAGGCCGTTTAGTTTTGTATAGGCTTCATGTAATGCCACTTCCATCGGGTCGAACGGAATCGGCTCGCTCGCCCACATGCCGGATTGAATGATGGCTTCGGCTTCGGATGAAAATAATTCTTTTCCTGAAATTATTTTCTGGCTGTCCCAGTTGAATACTTTAGCAAGCGACATTTTGTTTTCTGTAATAGTGCCGGTTTTATCTGTGCAAATGACGGTGGCGCTGCCTAAGGTTTCTACCGTTTTGGTTTGTTTGACGATGATGCCCATCTTCATCAGCCGCCAGGCGCCCAGCGCCATAAAGGTGGTGAATGCAACCGGTATTTCTTCGGGTAAGATACTCATGGCCAATGTAAGGGCTTTGAGCAGGCTGTCAAATAGTTCTCTTGAGCGCAAATAGTTAATCCCCCAGACAATAAGAAAGATGAAAATACCTGTAAAAGCCATCAACCGTACAAAATGATTGATTTGCTGCTGGAGCGGTGTTTCCTCTTCTTCAATACTTTCCAGGCTCTTCCCGATTTTTCCAAGTTTTGTCTGATTTCCGATGGCAGTAACACTGCAAATCGCCAGACCTCCGGATACCCAGGTGCCCTGAAATACAAACTTATCTGCTGAGTGCTCGTTCTTTTCTACTGGCAGTGACTCGCCGGTAAGTATTGACTCGTTCACTACAAAATCATTTGCCTGCAGGATGATGCCGTCAGCCGGAATGGAAGTGCCTTCTTCCACGACGACGATATCGCCTAAAACGATATCAGTACTGCTGATATCCGTTAAAATGCCATTTCGGATTACTTTGCTTTTCGGTTGCGTGAGCGTTCTTAAAGCTCTTAAAGCGTTTCTGCTCTTTGACTCCTGATATAGGGAAATGGCGGCTACCAGAACAATGGCTAAAGTCATGAAAATGCCGTCTTCCAAATTACCGGTGATGAAATAAATGGTGGCTGCTGCCAGCAGCAATAGTATCATCGGTTCTTTTAAAATGCTGAGAATGCTGTGCAGGATGCCAGATTCTTCATGATGGCTTAATTGATTTTCGCCATGTAAATTTCTTGCTTCCGCGACCTGCTCATCAGTTAATCCTTGTATATTGAAATTGGAAACGGACATGTGTAATAATTCAACAAATTACAAATTAGGAAGGAATAATAAAAATGAATGGATTACATTATTGCGTGAACGGTTTTGATTCAAACATGGAATGATGACAATCGTTTTGTTTTGCTTTATTTCTTGCCGTACAGGGATATTCCGATAATAGATGTGTTATACAAAAAAGAAATCCCGATAATACAACGCACTTTCCGATATTTCTATTATTTTTATTAAATTCAGAGAGGTGGTTGTATGTACATATTAACCAATAAGAATAAAACTACTTTATATGTAGGAGTTACAGCAAATTTATTTGGCAGAATACAAGAACATAAAAGTAGTTTAAATAAAAATAGTTTTAGTTATAAATATAATTTGCATTATTTGATTTACTATGAATTTTTTTCAAGGATTGAAGAAGCCATTGCTCGTGAAAAAGAAATAAAAAAATGGCGACGTGAGAAGAAAGAAGATTTAATTAATTCAATGAATCCTCAATGGAATGACTTGAGTGATAGTGAGGATATATAGTTTTTATATTTTTGGGGTAATCTAATTCATGTCGGGATTCCTCCCTACGCTCGGAATGACGATACTCATTTTGTTTTCCACGTCATTTCGACGAGGCACGAGGAGAAATCCCGAAAATGCAACGCTTGTTAATTCAGCAATTCTTATTAATATCGGGATTCCTCTCTTCGTTCGGAATGACGTGCTACTGTCGTTTTTGACAATTTCAATAGATTCTGCAGTTTATTGTAAAATCTGTTTAATAAATATGATTATGTCTTCTGCGGTTTCTTTTTTGCAGCGGGGAAAAGGATATTGTTCAATATCAAACGGTACCCCGGTGAGTTGGGGTGTAGATTTAAATCTGTAGGAGGATCGCCGACGCGGTGCTGGTAGTCCTCAGGGTCGTGGCCGCCGTAAAATGTCCAGGTGCCTTTGCCGTAGATGCCATGAATGTATTTGGCTTCGTTCAGGCTTTTATTTTCGCCCATAATCAACACTTCCGGTTTAATGACGGATTTTTTAAAGGCTGTAGTCTGCCCCATGAAACCTTTCACAATTTTCTCGTGGTTTTGTGTGAGCATGGCCGGAATCTGATCCCATTTAGCGGAAAAATCAAAAAGGCTGAAAAAGTCAATGGTGGCCGCAATCGGACGGATTCCCGGTACATCTATCGTGGAAAATTCGTATTCATACGGATTAGTACTAATCTGATAATTATAAAATGCAAAGCCTTTGTTGTAATCAATTTTATTTTGCGCGTTCGGGTCCATCGCATCACCGTCAAATTGTGCCGGGCAGATATCGATTCCTTCTGCTGCCAGAGCGATATCATAGGAGTCAGTGGCGGAACACATGGCAAACATATAACCGCCTCCCATCACAAAATCGCGTATTTTTTTGGCAACGGCCAGTTTCTCCTGTGAAACTTTGGAGAATCCCAATGCTTTCGCCCGCGACTCGTAATCCTGTACTTGTTTTTTATACCAGTCCGCATTTTGGTAGGCCGACCAGAATTTACCGTATTGTCCGGTGAAATCTTCGTGGTGCAGATGCAGCCAATCATACAGATGAAGTTCATCATCGAGTATTTCTTCATCGTAAATCACCTTGTAAGGGATTTCTGCATAGGTAAGCACTAAGGTGACGGCATCATCCCAGGGATTATTTGCCTTCGGTGAATACACTGCTACACGAGGCGGTTTTTCAAGTCGTACCGCATCCATGTTTACCTCCGGGTTGGCAATGTCTTCGAGTGTCTTACTCATCGCAGCGTCCGCAATGGTCTCAAACTTCACATTGCGTATTAAACATTCCTTTTCGTAGTCTTTACTGTAAGGAAAAGCAAAACTGCCGCCCCGATAATTAAGGAGCCAGTCCACAGGCGTATTTTTCGACAATACCCAATAGGCAATTCCATAGGCCTTGAGGTGATTGGTTTGTACCTCATCCATAGGAATCAGGATGAAGGAAGCCATAGCCCTGAATTCTAATAAACTAAAAATAAGTACGATTGCCGATTTCCTGATCATGAGTTACGTTCGTCAAATTTAATACAATTTGTGTGCCTGAGTGGTTAAAAATAATTATCATAACTAATATCCGTAGTGGCTGAACAGCGTATCTATTGCGCTTTGCTGTGCAGGGCTGGCATTTTTTAACTTTGTCTTCAGCGCGGCTAAGCTTCGGGTATCGGTAGTAAGAAAGCTGTAGAGTTGTGTAAAGGAAAATCCGCTTACTGCATCAAAATCTTCATTACTGCCTTCGTCATACAGGTCGTGGTAAATACCGTACGGAATCCAGTCTTCAAAAGGTTCTTCATTGAGGTCTAAGTATTTTTGTTTATGGTACACATAATAGGCGCAGATATTAGAAATATCTTCCGCCCATGCTTCCGACAATCCGACAATTCCTGCATTGGGTAATGTGGGGTCGCCGTACCCGCCGTTGTTGTAGATAAGCTCCACATATGGCAGCCAGTAGGACGGCCCTACTTGTGCATACTGACTGGCATGGCCTAATTCGTGAAACATGGTTTCAATAAATGAAACTCTTGCGGCTGTGGAATATCGGGCGTAATAAGGTGCATATATATCCGGCAGCTGGTCTTTAATGACAACGGCTAAGATTCCCGCCAGATCAGCCGGAACACCGAGTAAATTGGTCAGCAGCAGCTGCGGATTGCTGATGTTTTGCGTTGCCATATTGCGCAGCATCGGAGTGGCATACGACGTGCTGATAGGTGCTTCCCTTCCTATCCAGAACAAAAATTTTTTATCCGGCATCAGAAAGTTATATGCTTTGGCGAACTCCTTAAACTTATTCAATGCATACAATGCGGCGCACGAGTGATGCAGGGCCGCATTGTTCATTTGTCTGCCAATCTCAATATGCAGGTTGGTCAACGCACATGTTTTTTTATACCCAAGGGAATAAATATTGGTGCCAAATACGGCGGAGATATTTGCCAAATCCAGCGTGTGGATTTCCAGATAGTCATTGTCAAATTTGATGAGCACTTCCAGTGTGTCGGATAATAATTGAGAGGTGGAAATATGGAAATTCCCATCTTTATCACTGATGCCGAAGGCGGTTTTGGTACCTTCCCGGATGATGATTTTAGCTCCCTCCAGCGGAACCAAGGCGCTGTCAATCGGATCAAAGAAAGTAAGTGTACCGTTAAACTCTTTAGCAGTTTCATCCGTAATTTTTCCGGTTGTACCTTTTTCCGGCATATATAACCCGGAAATTAATTCGGCATCCAGTGATTTTAGATTCACGCCTGACGGAACCACACCGTAGTAAATTCCATACTGATGTGTTCTGATTGCAGGATAATTCAGGTCTTTATCCGGTATTGCGTCAAACGGGTGGTCTAACAGAAAAACACCTTGTGCTTCCAGATACCGGTATTGCTCAATATTGTATATTTTAAATTTTACATACTGGTGTGTGGGATGTGCCAGCAGGGAGGGTTCACCGGTTTGTGTATAAGGATTACGCAACTTGCTCACAATTTCCACTGTACAACTGTCATCTGTGATATTAATATCCGAAGATTTTGAACAGGAAAAAATAATGGCCGAGAAAATCAATATAAACAGGGACCGTATCATAAAAATTGTTTGAATAAAAGTACAAAAAAAGGCTTGCAGTCGACTGCAAGCCCGTAAGATATTTTTTAGTAGGACCGGATATTAAGCCATATTTTTGATAATGGCATCTCCGAATTCAGAACATTTCAACAAGGTGGCGCCTTCCATCAATCGCTCAAAGTCATAGGTGACAGTTTTTTTGGCTATAGCCTGCTCCATTCCTTTTACAATCAAATTAGCTGCTTCAATCCATCCCATGAATTCAAGCATCATTACACCGCTCAGTATGACCGAGCTTGGATTAACCTTATCCTGATTAGCATATTTTGGTGCGGTGCCATGTGTAGCTTCAAAAATAGCCATACCGGTCAGGTAGTTTATATTGGCGCCCGGTGCGATACCGATACCGCCTACTAAAGCTGCCAAGGCATCTGAAATGTAGTCGCCGTTTAAGTTTAATGTTGCAACGACATCATATTCATCCGGCCTAAGGATAATTTGTTGCAGGAAGTTATCAGCAATGGCATCCTTGATGATTAATTTACCATCCTCTATCGCTTTTTTCTGAGCGGCATTTGCTGCTTCAGAACCGTCTTCCGCCAGGATTCTGTCATATTGTGTCCAGGTAAATACTTTATCTCCGTATTCTCTTTCCGCCAGTTTATATCCCCATTCTTTGAATTTACCTTCGGTAAATTTCATGATGTTTCCTTTGTGAACGAGTGTAACGCTCTTTCTGTTGTGTGCCAGTGCATAATTGATGGCTGAACGTATCAACCGTTCTGAGCCATCCAGCGAAACCGGTTTGATGCCTAAAGAAGAAGTTTCCGGGAAACGAATCTTATCGCCAACATTCATTTCTGTTTGAAGGAAGTTCAGGAGTTTTTTGCACTCCTCTGTTCCCTGCAGCCATTCAATACCGGCATAAATATCTTCTGTGTTTTCACGAAAAATAACCATGTCCACCAGTTCCGGAACTTTTGAGTTGGAAGGAACTCCCTGAAAATAACGTACGGGGCGGACACAAGCGTATAAATCGAGAAGTTGACGCAATGCCACGTTCAGAGAACGTATGCCACCTCCGACAGGCGTGGTGAGCGGCCCTTTAATGGCGATTAAATGTTCTTCAATCACTTTTAATGTCTCATCCGGCAGCCACGAACCAGTTTGTTTGTATGCTTTCTCACCGGCTAATACTTCTTTCCAGTGTATTTTTCTTGTTCCGCCATAAGCCTTTTCTACTGCGGCATCCAGCACCCGAACGGATGCTTTCCAGATATCCGGCCCGGTTCCGTCTCCTTCAATAAAAGGTATCATCGGTTCATTTGGCACATTGAGGTGCCCGTCTTTCATCGTAATTTTTTCTGCTGACATAAGTATATTTTTAACGATACAAATATAATCAATACTGACCTTCAAACATATAGAATCGCTCTTTTGTTTTTCTGATTTAAGTCATAAATCAGTTATAGTGTGTTAAATCTTAAAAAATCCTTTTACGATTTTTAGTTACCTTTGTGTCATGCAGAACCCCAATCTAGATGCCACCGGTGATTTCTTATCCAAAACCGAAAAGGAGTTGGAGAAGGTATTGCGCCCACAGGCTTTTGAACAATTTTCTGGCCAGCCTCAGATTATTGAGAATCTGGATATTTTTATTAAAGCGGCCAAACAACGGGATGAAGCACTGGATCATGTACTGCTGCACGGCCCTCCGGGACTGGGTAAGACCACTTTATCTAATATCATCGCTAATGAGCTGGGTGTAGAGATGAAAACAACATCAGGCCCTGTACTGGAAAAACCGGGTGACCTGGCGGGATTGCTCACCAATCTGCAACCAAATGATGTATTGTTTATCGATGAAATACACCGCCTGAATACGACTATCGAAGAATATCTGTATTCCGCGATGGAAGATTATAAGATTGATATCATGATTGACAGCGGCCCAAGCGCCCGAAGCATACAGATTACATTGAATCCGTTTACGCTGATTGGTGCCACCACCCGCTCCGGATTACTGACTTCGCCGCTGCGTTCCCGGTTTGGTATAACCTTTCGTTTAGAATATTACAATACGGAGGTGCTTAAAAAAATCATCAAACGTTCTGCAAACATACTGAACACGGAGATAGATGAAAAGGGAGCCACGGAAATTGCGAAACGAAGCAGAGGTACACCCCGTATTGCAAATGCCTTGCTGCGCCGCGTCAGGGATTTCGCACAGATAAAAGGTTCAGGGAAAATAGATTTGGAAATTGCTAAATATGCTTTGGCGGCATTGAATGTGGATGAACACGGACTGGATGAGATGGACAATAAAATCCTGTCGGCGATTATAGAAAAATTTGCAGGCGGTCCTGTGGGTATCACTACCATTGCTACAGCCGTAGGAGAGGAGCCGGGAACGATTGAAGAGGTATACGAGCCTTTTTTAATTCAGGAAGGATACCTGAAGAGAACACCGCGCGGTCGCGAAGCGACCGCGAAAGCTTACCAGCATATCGGCAAAGTTCCCCCCATGCAAAGCGGTACCTTATTTTAACGAACATGGAAAACACCAGACTTGTAAAGATTGCCACGTATTATAATCAGTTTGATGCGGAACTGGCAAAGCTGAAACTGGAAGAAAACGACATTTATTGTTTTCTGAAAAATGAACACGTAGCACAGCTTCAATTTGGTATTGCCAATTTTGAATTGATGGTGAGTGAAAATCAGAAGGAACTGGCATTACATTATCTGAACGAGCAAACAGGCAGTACACCGGAATAAAAGTTAGGAACTCATGCTACGTATTTAAAGGATTCTATAGATAACTCAGCAGGAAATTTCTTCCTTCTTCTTAAATGCATTATGTAACAATGCAAAGATGATATAACTCACAATGATGCTGCTTAATGACAGCCACTTCAGGAAAATCAGTTGCGGAACAGAGGATAATAAAAATAGTACCCTGAATTTATTTGTCTTCCAGCTGAACAGGTTGCCTTTTAAGCTGAAAATTTCTATTTCTGCAATCATCAGGAACGCCAGAATAAACGGAATAATGATGGCAGCAAGATGTGCATAGATAACATAATCCCAGTTGGTTTTATATTGCCAGATTAGAAAGTACTGCATATAAAAGCCCAATACGAAAATGGCGCCGGCCGGTGTGGCTAAGCCGATGAAATTTTCCGTTTGACGCGTATCTAAGTTGAATTTGGCTAATCGCAGGCAGGCGAAGAGGGTGTATACAAAACCTGCAAATCCGATATAATTATCTGAAAATGAATACGACTGATGTACTGCGGCGCCAATACCCATCAGGTTAGATTTGGTAGTGATGATGGCAAACAACATCATGCCCGGTAATATGCCAAAGGTGACCATATCGGCCAGTGAATCCAGTTGTCCGCCCAAATCAGATTTTACCTGAAGGGCACGTGCAACAAAGCCATCGAGGAAATCAGCGACTAAAGCCATCGCGACAAACATCGCGACAAGTATATATTCATGTTTAAAGCAGGCAACTATTCCCAAACACCCGAAAAATAAATTTAACAGCGTTAATGAATTTGGAATATGTTTTTTCATACGGAGCAAAACTACTCTTTTTTATGGTCTGGTTGATACAGTTTGTCCAAATAATCTATCACCAGGTCTTTTAAAGAGCCGCTGCCCGATAATTCACTCATCATACCATACATTGCGGCCTTACGTTTGCTTTCAGGGTTTTCTGCGCCGGAAAACCTTTGAGTCAGTGCAGAGAATTGTTTTTCATTGAGCAGTTTTTTTAATCCCTTTACTGCACTTAATTGTAAGTTGTTTTTTAAATGTCCAAGAGAAAAACTTTTTGCTTTCTGAACGGCTGTTTTCAGGTCTCTGATAAACAATTCACCTTTTCCGACATGAATATTGTTGAGCAGTACATGCAAACTGGCCGGCAGTTGCTGCCGGTTAATAGTCCAGCCTAATTCTGCCAGTTCGTCAGCTACTTCATATACATCGATAGAATCGGATGAAAACGCAAATAAAGTGGCTATGGGGTTGCCCAGTATTTTCAGTTCCGGGATTTCCTGCTGAATGCGGCTTTTTATGTATATGGTTTCTTCATAGGTTGCTTTTGCCATTCTCCGGTATCCTTCTATCCCGATGTGGGTTAAGGCAGTCCATGCTGCTGCGATTGGACCGCCGCCACGGGTGCCCATAAAGGAAGGCGATCCGTAGATGCCGCCGCTCCAGTCTGTCTTTATATAAAATTGCCCTTTGCGCAGGTCCGCGTTTTTATACAAGACTACGGAAGCACCCTTGGAAGAGTAGCCGTATTTGTGCACGTCAGCAGACATAGAGGTAACCCCATCAATTTCAAAATCAAAATTCGGGATGCTGATACCTTCCATTTTTAAGAAGGGTAAAATAAAGCCACCCACACAGGCATCTACGTGAAAGAGGCAACGTTGTTGTTTGGCGATATGCGCGATTTCTTCAATGGGGTCGATAATGCCTTGCGGGTAGGATGGCGCAGAACCGACAATCAGGACAGTATCTGAATTCACTTTGCTCTTTAAGTCTTCAATATCCAGTTCAAAGTTTTGATTTACCTTGATAATAGTGTAATTCAGTTCAATCGTATCGGCCGCTTTGCAAAAGGCAGGATGTGCGGTTTCTGCGAGCAGCATATGCGGGATATGCGTTTTTTTATGTTTTTTTGCCCATTCCTTCGCTGTCTTTACGGCCATGAAAATACTTTCCGTACCGCCGGATGTCATGCTGCCGCTCACATTTTCATCGCCGTGCAGCAGAGAAGCCGCCATGCTGACAACCTCATTTTCCATTTGCTTCAGACTCGGAAAAACAGCGGGATTCAATGCATTGGTAGCAGAAAACCGGGTGTAGGCTTCTTTGATGACGCTGTAATATTCATCACCGGGATAATAGACATATCCAAAGAATTTCCCTTCTTTCCAGTTCATGTCATGTTCGGTATATTCCTCCCATTTTCGTACTATTTCTTCTTTAGCCAGCCCTGTCAGTGGTATTGATGTTTTCATTGCTCGTGTTTTTATACAACCATTAATGGTAAATGAACGGAAGACGGGAATTCCCGTGTACAGAAAATCTGCATGGATGTCGGATTGCATGCAGTTTCGTCGATATTGTCAAAATGGTCTGCATCGGCACCGCCAATCGATACACGGATCCGGTCTCCTTTTTTAATCAGGTGCGAGGTGGGGATTAATTCAAAATGTATTTTCTCCACTTTGTTGGGAATCCATTCCTCTGCATCTTCTTTGAGAAAAGTATGGTGTGGAGCAAAGGTGGGTACCGGCGACTTTTTATTCGACTCTTTCCGGTGTAGTCCTCTGAATTGTCCCTCTGTGATATGGGTTACCCTGCCAAATTTATCCACGGACGAAATATACACAAACAACTGTACATCTTTTGCATCGGAGCTGAGATAAATCTCCGCGGTGGCATGTCCTGTAAGTTCCATGTTTTTCGTGAGCGGTTCTGAAGTGAAATGCAGTAATTTTTTGGTGCGCCTTGTCCAGTCGTTATAGGCAATGCGTCTTTTGTACCGGTATTTTATGGTCAGGCTGTTCCAGCGTGCGCCGCCTCCCGTACCGAATGAATAATCGATTGGATAATGCAGGCACCCTTCCGTCTTTTGGTTTTCTTTTTCAGAAAGGCTATTATCGGAGGAGCAGTAATACGTTTTGTATTTTGATTCCTTCGGCATCCATTCGTATACATGCCGCCATTGCTCTTTGCCCATGGCATAATAACTAATAGGAGGCTCGTCCATGATGCCGTTGTCAATATCTTTAAGGTGATAATCAAAAAACCGAAGCATCTCCGTCCAGATGGAAAATGTTTTTTTATTGGAATAGATAAACGGCGAGATATGTTGTGCGGGGCCATGATCCCAAGGGCCGACTAATAATTTTACTGAATTTTTGGTGCTTAAAAATCCTTTAATCGCGGAGTTGGCGAGCGCACCGTCATACCATCCTCCGATACGATAGACGGGTGTCTTTGATTTCTCAATTTTGTTTTTATAGTAATGTACCGAAAATTCATTGATGCTTCTTCCTAAGTCCGGATGGATGTCGTTTCGGAATGTAATCTTGTACATGCCGGTAAAGATGTCAAAGTTACTCTGATGCTGGGCATGTGCCGTTTTATATTGTTCTGCCTTTTTATCTTCTTTCACAGGTTTCGGATTTTTTATAACAGCATGAGCGACTGCTCCGATATATTTCAGATTATTTTTATCCAGAGATAACGTTGTGTCCCGCCAAACCTCGATGAACTTTCCGTGCCGCACGCCGCCGGGAAAGGCGATGTCGTTATACAAATCAAAGATACTGCTGCGCGGGATACAGGCTCTTACATTGGGGTGCTGATTCACCAATAACATCTCCGCCGTGGTGCCCAGATATGAAATACCGGTAGAACCTACTTTACGGTTGCTCCATGGCCGGCTGATAATCCAGTCCACAATTTCACGGCCGTCTTCCACTTCTTCCGGACTGAACTCCATGTGGCGGGTGCCAAATGATGCGCCCGTTCCTCGTACATCTACCACTATAACGGCATAACCATAGGAGGTAAAGAACTCAATTTCTTTTTTAGTGATTTGACCGAAAAGAGTTTTTGATAACAGACTGAAAGGAAACTTAGTTTCAAAACTTCTCACATAGCGCGTGAGATACAACACAGCCGGTATTTTTTTATCAGCCTCCAGTTTCTTGGGCAAAAATATATCCGCGGCAAGTTTCGTGCCGTCACGCATCACCAGATATTCTGAGTGATAGTCAAAACCTCTGTAATCTGCCGTTGTATAGCCGGAATATTGGCCAAGCGTACTTACTTTCTTTTGCTTAAAAATACCTTTCCTGACCGGTTTGCTTTCTATAGATTTTACATTCATTCCTAAAAGTTACGCTTTTTTATCCAATCTCCTGTATTTTTTAATTTAGTATTATAAAACCCGCGCTGATTTTTTTCGTTGAGTTTTTATAAAGATATATTGGTGGTTTATTTACACATAAATCATTTTAAGTGTTTAACTTTATAAGAGTAAATATATACCATGAAAAAGATAAATTTTCCAGTAGTTTTAATCGTTCTAATTTTTTCTTGTGCACAGACAACTATCGCTCAAACTCAAAAAGGTAACTGGCTGATAGAAGGAAATATCGGTAATTTTAACGTCACTAAATCCAATAATCATTCAAACATTGACAGTATTACCACAAAAACTCAATCACAAAGTGTTTATTTCAGCGTTTATCCGAGAGCAGCCTATTTTGTGATAAATAACTTAGCGATAGGCAGTACCGTAGGATTTTCCATAACCCACTCAAAGGATAAAAGAATCAATTCATCAGGAATAAAAGACCTGGAGACAATAAATTCTTATGGTTTATTTGAGTTGTCACCGTTTATAAGGTATTATTTCCCTTGTAAAAAAGATAAGCTAAAGTTTTACGGACAAGTAGGCGGTGGTGTATTCTTTGATATGTATTATATTCTGAAGCAAACGTATTTTAACGCTGCCGGAGAAATAACCAGTACATTTAAAGCGAACACACCTAAAAAGAAGATTGGTGGTTTGGCGGAGGTAATGGTGGGTGTCAATTATTTTATTTCCAGTCAGATTGCAGTGAATGCTTCCTTGGGATACCAATATTTTAGAAGTACACAGACTAACAGTTTTACGACAACAAATAACAGCGGGAATACCACAAATTCTCCCGATGACAGATATGTTGCACAATCGCATCGGTTTTCTTGGTTGATTGGCTTTACCTATACTATTCCAGGAAAATGCAAGGCTGTAAAAACAGAACAACCTTAATGGCCAACCACTTTGCTACTCTTTTATAGTTTCCATCACTAACCGGAAACCTCCGTTACCGATATGGTGGTCGCGTATGTCGCGGTTGCGGGCATGCACCTGGCAGCGTTGTTCAGGACTGCGCCACGATCCGCCACGTGATACACGATAAGCGGAAGGAGAGGTGTTACACGGATTACTGGCAGTACTCTTAGTATAATAGGATTTATCATACCAGTCGCTGCATAATTCCCACACATTACCGCTCATATCATAGATGCCCAGTTCATTGGGTTGCTTTTGTCCCACTGGATGGGTTTTTTGCGAGGCATTGGGTTCATACCAGGCAACATCGTCAGGAAGATTACTGCCACTATACTTATATCCTTTGCTGTGGCTACCACCTGCAGCGGCATATTCCCATTCTGCTTCGGTAGGAAGCCGGTAGTGGCGTCCTGTCAGTGTATTTAACTGATTTAAAAATGTTTGAATACTTTCCCAGCTTACGTCGTATACTGGGCATAGCGGACAGTCGCTTTTCATGCCGTTGGTGGTTCCGAGTACATCCACCCAAAGGCTTTGTGTCACTTCATACCTGCTGATGTAAAAATCATTCAAAATAACACGGTGTACAGGAAGTTCATCTTTTTTGCCGTCATTACTGCCCATTTGAAAACTGCCACCTTTCACAAATACCATCACAGAATCTAATATACCCGGATGAAATTGTGCGAAAGTTTTACTGAATATAGAAATGAGGAGAAAAAGAAAAAATGATTTCATGGCTGATTTAACAAAATAAATGTAGGGTTTTTGGATTTTATTTCAAAATAAGCGCCCGGATTCTAATTTGTTTCTCCCAAATACTCATCATAAATTGCATATTATTCAAACTTACACTATTTTTAGTATAAATTAATAATCATGAAAATATCGTTCTTAAATAAAACAATTCAACTGATTGCTGCAACAGTAATAGTTTCCGCATTTTTTTCTTCTTGTGGCAAGGTAGAGGATGATGAGAATATACTGCTTCGTACCTTTAACCGAACCGTGACCAATACTACCGGGGGGTTTCTTGTTGACTCTTTGGATATCAATGGGGATGCATATGTGGATGCTGCCTTCATAATCTATTGGAGCGCGAGTTCAGATTCGGCCATATGCGGTCTGATTGGAAGGGATAACAGTTCCTCGCTGGTTGACTCTACTCAGCATTTCGGGTCATTATTATTATCTATACCTTTAGGGAAGAATCAGATTCCTGTATCATTGAATCCCGCAAAGACTGAATGGTCGAAGAGGGCATTCTTTGCTTCCAGAGTTAGTGGAGTTACCGTAGGTGTGGCGGGTGCCGGGGAAAAGTATATCCCGCTTGCCATTGAAAACCCGATTACCTCTAAATACAATTATGGCTGGGTTAGGATTAGTCTGAGCAGCGATTTAAAGACACTTCAGATTATTGACGGTGCCTATAATTTTATACCGGACGTTCCTATTGGTATGGGAAAAAAATAATTGAATAAACCATTTTTGGAAATTAAAAAATTAGAAATGAAAAATATAGTTAATACATACTCATTTTACCTGATGCTTTCGGTAAGTCTGGTTACTGTCCTCTTGTCTTCTTCTTGCACTAAAGAACCGAATGTTGAAAATATTATTTACAACACTTATAACAAAACCTTTACAACGGTTCCAGGAGCAGCGATTAAGATAGACTCAATAGACCTGAATCAGGATTCAAAAGTGGATTTAATGTTTCGTACTAAAATAGCGCCTACGCTGGATTCTGCTATATGTTTACTGATGTCAAGCAATATTGCATATCATATAGATTCTACTTATAATATTGGAGCTGTCCCTCCTGCGCCGGGTCTTCCCATATATATGGATAATCCGTTGGCTAAAAACCAAGCCCCGCCAGTTGTTACTCCGGGTAAAATATTATGGGCGGGACTATATAGCTTTTTCGCCTATAAGGCTAATACTACTGTATATGGTTTTGCCGGTGCCGGGGATAAATATATTGCTATCCTGATAATAAACCCTTTATCCCACAGGTTTCACTATGGTTGGGTACGGTTGAACTTAAGTTCCGATTTCAAAACCTTGAAGGTTATTGACGGTGCTTACAATGCCATTCCCGATATTCCGATTGCGATGGGAGCAAAGTAATATCTTATTTTCTCAAAAAATATTCAATTTATAAAACGGAGGATTTATCCTCCGTTTTTTTGTGCATAAAATCTGGGTTAAAAAAAATCAACTTTTTTTATGGAATCCGGTGCTCTTTTGTCTCTCAATGAGTAAAAGAGTCAGATTATGTTAGTAAAAACGTTTGGAAGTGCAGTGTTTGGCGTAGATGCTACCACTATTACCGTTGAAGTGAATGTATGTTCAGGAAAAGAATATTTTTTGGTGGGCCTGCCTGACTCTGCCGTTAAGGAAAGCTGGAGCCGTGTTGAGAGCGCATTGCGGGTCAATAAATACCACATGCCTCGTATCAAGATTATTGTGAATCTGGCGCCGGCAGATATCCGAAAGGAAGGGTCCGCTTATGATTTGCCCATTGCTATTGGTATTCTGGCAGCTTCTGAACAGTTAAATGCCGGCAAAATTGCTAATTATATTATTATGGGTGAACTTTCTTTAGACGGAAAACTGCAACCCATCAAAGGTGCGCTTCCTATCGCCATTCAGGCACAGAAAGAAGGCTTTGAAGGTTTTATTTTACCGAAGCAAAATGCCCGGGAGGCAGCTATCGTTGCCGGTCTGAAAGTGTATGGTGTAGAACATCTGGATGAGGTAGTGGATTTCCTGTCAGATAAGAAAACATTGGAACCCACCATTGTAAAAACCCGCGATGAGTTTTATGCAAATATTCAACAGGCTGCGTTTGATTTTGCAGACGTCAAGGGACAGGAGAATATCAAGCGGGCGCTCGAGATTGCGGCTGCGGGAGGGCATAATGTAATTCTGATCGGTCCGCCCGGAGCTGGAAAGACCATGCTTGCCAAGCGGATGCCTACCATCCTTCCTCCTTTGTCTTTACAGGAAGCGCTGGAAACCACCAAGATTCATTCAGTTGCGGGAAAATTAAAGAAAGATGCCTCGTTGCTGTATCAGCGGCCATTTCGCTCCCCGCACCATACCGTTTCTGATGTCGCGCTGGTTGGTGGGGGCGGGCACCCGCAGCCCGGCGAGATATCATTGGCACACAACGGAGTCTTGTTTCTGGATGAATTGCCGGAATTTAAACGAACGGTGCTGGAAGTCATGCGGCAGCCGATGGAGGAGCGGAAAGTTAATATCTCCCGTGCCCGTTTTTCTATTGACTATCCTGCCAATTTTATGCTGGTGGCGAGTATGAATCCATGTCCCTGCGGATATTATAACCATCCTGAAAAAGACTGCGTATGTGGGCCGGGTGTGGTTCATAAATATTTAAATAAAATATCCGGTCCGCTCTTAGACCGAATTGATTTACACGTGGAGGTGACACCGGTGAACCTGCAGGATTTGTCATCTAAACGAACATCGGAAAGCAGCGATGAAATACGCAGACGGGTAGTGGAGGCAAGGCAAATCCAGGTGGAACGGTTTAAGGAAGATGATATCCATTGCAATGCACAGATGAGCACAAAGTTGACCAGGGATATTTGCCCGCTGGATAATGCATCTCAGGAACTATTGAATACAGCTATGAAAAGGTTGGGACTGTCGGCACGTGCATATGAGCGCATTATACGGGTAGCGAGAACAATAGCGGATTTGGCAAAGCATGAAAATATTCAGGCAGAGCATCTGGCAGAGGCGATTCAGTTCAGGAGTCTGGACAGAGAAAGCTGGGCGGCATAACCATAGCATTTATGTTAAACACATAGTCACAGGAATTAATAAACAAAAACCATAAGACTCTTTTTTTGAAGCATTGGTGAACCCATATCACTTTATGCAGTTTAGTTCCTTCATTGCCGCAGGTAACTTAGCCTGCGGCAATGATTTTTAATTAACACTCGTTGAGTAATTCATCGGGGTATGTTAATGTATAGTCATATATTTGCTCAAATACCTATTCATGTTAAGTGATTTTCTTCAGCCGGTTAGCGCTCAGTTTGTGCAGGATTATTACCTGACGAATAGTTATGTGAGAGAATATATTCATCTGTATCAGGATAAACAAACACTGGAGAATTATTCGGTAGCCATTTTGGGCGTGGAGGACTTCAGGGGTTATCTTGCCAACAGGGGTACAGAGAAAGCGCCGGATGAAGTCCGCAGACAGTTGTACCAGTGCTCGGCATTTACGAATGGCATGCAGCTTCTTGATATGGGGAACATAAAAGCCGGAGCAACTTATGTAGACACGCTGGTGGCATTGGTAGAAACCCTGCGCGAATTGTTCAGGCATAATATTATTACGGTAATCATTGGCGGTGATGCAGCATTGGCTTCCGCGCAATTCAAGGCACATGAAATTTTTGAAAATGAAATGACCGTTTCACAGATAGCTTCTAAGGTGGTATGGGAGAACAGCGATGTGGATATTCATAAAACCTACCTGAAAGATTTTTTACTGAGCTCTTATCTGCGTAAATATAACCTGGTGGCCTATCAGTCCTATTTCATGCAGGAAAAGCAGCTATCTTTTCTAAGCAGTAAAAACCATGATATGTTGAGGGTTGGCAGAGTACGGGAACATGTTTTTGAAGCGGAGCCTTATTTGCGGGAGGCGGCAATGGTTACATACAATATTAATGCTATCCGGTATTCGGATGCACCTGGCCAGATTGACCCGTCGCCGAATGGCCTGTTTGGGGATGAGGCCTGCGCACTGGCACGGTATGCGGGCATGAGCGACCAGCTGATGAGTATCGGATTTTATGACTTTAATCCAGACTGGGATAAAAGCCATATCACAGCCAAACAGCTGGCGCAGATGGTGTGGTATTTTATGGAAGGAGTAAGCCTGCGCAGAAGCGATTACCCGATTGTAGATGAAAATGATTTCAATGTTTACATTGTACAGATAGATGATGCGGAGAATGATTTTGTATTTATGAAAAGTAAAAAGAGTGACCGCTGGTGGATGAAAATACTGTATGATAAACTGGATATTCAGAAACATATTTTAGTACCTTGTACGTATAAAGATTATCTGACTGCCCTGAATAATGAAATCCCGGAACGCTGGATGCGGGAGTGGATGCGGCTGAACTAAACAAAAACAATTTTCATCTTATGTTGGTTTTCTTTTAAGTAAAATAGTACATTTAATAATACTATTTTCGTGTAAATAATTTGCAAGCAATATTTTTATTTTAAAACCATTCTTATGAAAAACCAGTTTATGCTATTAATGACAGGGATGCTATTTATTATGTCCTGTACAAAAAACAATACGACTCCTTTTGTTTGTGGGGATACTATCAAGGATATTGATGGTAACACATATCATACCATAAGCTTTGGCAGCCAATGCTGGACAGTTGAAAATCTAAAAACCTCTAAATACAATGATGGAACAGCGATACCCACCGGTTTAGATAATTCAGCATGGGCAGCGGATTCTATCGGAGCATTTGCTGTTACTGATAATGCAGATTCAAATAATACCAGGTATGGAAAATTATACAACTGGTATGCAGTGCATACGGGAAAACTGGCTCCTTCAGGGTGGCATGTGCCTGCCGATTCGGAATGGACAACGTTGGTTGCCTTTTTAGGCGGTGAAAGCGATGCACCCAACAAAATGAAATCAACAAATTTTTGGGTGCCAGTTTCAGGAATAACCAACACTAACAGCAGCGGGTTTACGGGGCTTCCTGCAGGGTATCGTTATTTTGACGGCACCTTCTTGTCTCCGGGATACAGGGGGTGCTTTTGGTCTTCTACAGATTATTTATCTACTGCAGCCTATGCCCGTATTCTATATTACAACAATGAAGAGGATATTTTCAGTGGTAATGGAGCATTTAAAAAAAATGGTTTTAGTGTGCGTTGTGTCAGGGATTAATGGTTTTTAAGTTGATTACTTTCTTAGCAGAGTCTCCTGTAAGGCCTGCCTGTCGGCAGACAGGGCTCTGCGTAAAAAGCTTGACGCAGAGTCCTCTGTGAGAGACTCTGCTTGGAAAATATGGAACGAGGAGAAATCCCGAATATGCAAAGCACCCTCCCAATTCGGCCTTTCTGATTCATTTTGTGATTCATCGCTGCGCTCTGAATGACGCTCGTGTCGTGTTATACGTCATTATAAGCTTTAATTAAAATTATTATATGCACGTTAATTTTGGTTAATGCTGCACTTTCCGCTTAAACCTTCTTTATTTTTAACCATCTATTGCAGATTGGATAGTTATAGTTATGAATAAACACATTGCACCGTTTTTCTTTTTTCTTTTCATTGGATTAACTACATTTTCTCAGCCGTATTCAGTTTCAGGAAAGGTGCTGGACACAAAAGACAATGCGCCGCTAATCGGAGTTAATATTTTATTAGTCAACCCGCTGGATTCTGCCTCGAATAAAGGCACCAGCACGGATGCCGACGGCTACTTTCGCCTGGATGGTATCATGAATGGCCAATACATTCTGAATATCTCGTACATCAGTTATAAAACAGTTGAAAAAAAGCTTTCGGTAAAAGACGCGCCGGTTGAACTGGAAAATCTGATGTTAACTGAAGACAGCAAATTACTGAAAGAAGTAGTGGTGGAGGCCAAGCAGATACGTGTTCAGCAATTGGGAGATACTTCGCAGTTTAATGCAGATGCTTTTAAAGTCAATAAAGATGCCAGTACGGAAGACTTGCTGCTAAAAATGCCGGGTGTGACTTCCGACAATGGAACGGTAAAAGTGAACGGCGAAGAAGTGAAAAAAATCCTCGTGAATGGCAAACCATTTTTTGGTGATGACCCCCGTGCAGCTATTCAGAACTTACCGGCGGAAATCATCGATAAGATACAGGTCTTCGACCGAATGAGCGACCAGGCAGCATTTACTGGATTTGACGATGGGAATTCCCAGAAAACGATAAATATCTTAACCAAAAACGGATTAGCCGCTTCTAAACTCGGGAAATTCTATGCAGGGTATGGCGGACCGGGCAATCGCTTTAATGTTGGTTTTAATGTGAATGCCTTCAATGGCGACCGCCGGGTATCGCTTTTAGGTATGAGTAATAATATCAATCAGCAGAATTTTAATATTCAGGATTTAGTAGGGGCTACGGGTACTTCCGGAAACAGAGGCGGTGGCGGACAGGGCAGGATGGGAAGAAATAATCCGGTTAATAATTTTCTGATAGGCCAGCAAAATGGTATTTCCACTACTACCGCGCTCGGGCTGAATTATGCGGATAAGATTGGAAAACAAAAGAAGGTGTCTGTGTCCGGTTCATATTTTTTTAATGCGACATTGAATGATAATATCAGCACCAGTACCAGAAATTATATTTCCACATCCGACAGTGGATTGGTGTATGATGAAACAAAAGAGACAAACAGCAAGAACTTCAACAACCGTCTGAATATGCGTATTGAATATGCCATTGACTCCAATAATACGCTGATAGTAACGCCCTCGTTAAGCACACAGAATAATAAATCTACCTCAGCGCTCGATGCAGCCAATATTAAAAATACGGAGACAGTCAGCAGTACCTCAACGAATCAAAGCGTCAGGCATACCGGTATTAATTTCTCGAATGATATCTTATATCAGCACAAGTTTCTTAAAAAAGGCAGAACGATTTCAGTAAACCTTACGACTTCGGTAAATACCAGGAAGTCAGCAGCAGATTTGTTTACCATGAATACATCACAACCGGATTCCATTATCCTTACAGATTCGATAGACCAAAAGGCTGTTGTAAAATCTATCGGGTATACGATTTCCGGCAGCGTGGTATATACCGAACCCGTTAAAAAATTCGGACAATTTTCCATTACCTATACGCCATCATTTACCAAATCTATCTCTGACCGGACTACTAATAATTTTGATACATTAACCGGAGACTACACAGATTTGGATACTACTTTGAGCAATCGTTTCATAAATCATTATATCACCAATAAACTGGGAATAGCCTATCGCTATAACAATAAAAAAATCAACTGGACAATTGGGGTCGGCGGACAGCATGCGTTGCTGCAAAGCAATCAAACATTTCCCGAAATATTTTCTGTAAATAAAAGTTTCTGGTCGGTTTTACCGAATGTGGAATTTAATTATAAACTCTCTAAGACGGATAATCTGCGCTTTTTCTACCGTACATCCACCAACCCTCCATCCATTACCCAGCTGCAGGATGTTATAGACAACAGCAATTCCCTGATGCTGACTTCCGGTAACCCTGATTTGAAACAGACGTTTACCCAAAACATCGGATTGCGGGTGGGCAGAACAAATACTGATAAAGCGACTAATCTTTTTGTGTTTGCCAATGCGTCCAATACTATAAATTATATTTCTAATGCCACGACTTTTTTTCAGCGGGATACCCTGCTGAATGATATATCTGCGACGTCTGGTTCTCAGCTCGTCCGGCCGGTAAACCTAAACGGGTACTGGAATGTCCGCTCGTTTATTACGTATGGTTTTCCGATTACGAAAATAAAATGCAATATGAATATCAACGGCGGTTTTGTTTATACCAGAATACCTGCTTTGATTAATGACGTACGCAACAATGCCAATACGTATGCATTAAACGCAGGATTTTCACTCAGCAGCAACATCAGCAAAAAAATTGATTTTACAGTTTCGTATAACGGAAATTATTCCTTTGTGCGCAATTCGCTGCAGCAGCAAAATAATTCCAATTATTTTACGCACATCGCTTCTGCAAAAATTAATTATCAGTTCTGGAAGGGATTTGTATTGAATACTTCTGTTTCCAATAACCTGAATGCAGGCGGCTCGGCCTCTTTTAATACCAGCTTCTGGTTGTTGAATGCTTCGTTAGCGTATAAATTCCTGAAAGATGAAAGCCTGGAAGTAAAATTCGGTGCAAATGACATTCTAAATCAAAATCGAAATATCACACGAAATGTAACGGAAGTTTACACAGAAGATGTTCGTTCCAATGCATTGCAACGGTATTTCATGGGGACCATTACCTATACGCTGAAAAAAAGCGGAGCAAGTGCAAAAACCGAAGATACTAAGCCGAAAGATTTTATGCTGATGCCGCCTCCGGGTGGAATGCCACCGCCACAACCGGGGAATTAGTCTTCTTATTCTACCACTTTCTCCATCTTCATGCCACGGGAACCTTTTAATAAGATTTCTGCATCGG